>JBEKWB010000047.1:0-38328 GCA_049513455.1 Acidimicrobiales bacterium | reverse complement strand
GCTGTGCTGCTCCCGATTGGCCGCGGCACAGGAAGTTCACCCGAAAGGGCGCTTAGCTCAGCTGGTTAGAGCGCAGCCTTCACACGGCTGAGGTCGTGGGTTCGAGTCCCGCAGCGCCCACCCTCTTTTCCCTGGTCAGGGGCTTGCGGGTTCTCATCGGACATCGTGTCCGACTCCGGCGTGCGCGCTACGTGCGCGATCGAAATCGGGTTTTGGCGCGCACGTAACTCACCGTCGGGTCCGCTCGGTCCTTTCTCGGTTTCGTCGTCGACGTCGACAGCAGAATCGGACGCCCCGTCGGCCAGCAGATCGAGGGCATCGTTCAGCCGTTGTTCGGAGCCCGGGAACAGGTGTCCGTAGCGGTCGAGCGTGAAACTGACCGGCGTGTGTCCGGCCCTGGTCGCAGCCTCTTTGGGGTTGGCGCCGGCAGCGATACTGGTAATGAGCATTGTTCGGTTTGTGTGGAATAGGCCTTTGGGGACTCTTTGGCAGTGAGCTATTCCGCATGGTTCGCGACGGGCGCTTTGACGAGTTCTGAGTGGTGGGTGGACGAGCCCCTCGGACGCCTTGAACCCAGCCGGCGGTGATTGGGCGGCTGCTCAGTAGGTCAGCGAGGACAGCGGTGGGCACCTGGGCTGCGAGATGGCCCATGGGAGCACACAGCGGCCAACCTGGCGTTGACGCCGGCTCGAGGCGCAACGGGGTAGTCGCATCGACCAGCACCAAAGCAGCGGAGTCCGGTGGTCTGCCCATGTTGTCCGCCTCTTCGGCTATGACACCGAACGCAACATCGTGCACTCGCGTGCAACGCGTCCTGATGCATCAATGTTGCATCGGGATCGTCAGCGGCGGTCGATGCCGCCTCCCACCAGGGCCTCGTCGCGCGATGATCGCACGGCTACGTTGTCGCTCAAATCCATATCCCCAGGTGGGACTTCATCGCGAACCGTGTGGAATGTTGCAAAAGCTGCAACATTGCTCATTTTCCACAGCGCCACGGCGGTATGCCGGAGGTCGTGCGGTCGGAGGTGATCGAGACCGGCCCCACGGACGGCGGGGGCCCAGAACCGTCGCCGCCAGACATTGAGTTGCACCGGACCTCCTTCGGGGGCGGTGAAGACGAGATCGTCGGGCTTGCGTCCATAGGCGGCGAGATGCTCGGCCAGCGGGTCGGCGGCGACCCGGGGGAGCGGGATGGTGCGATGCCCGGCCCGGGTCTTGGGCGGCCCGAATTACGGATGGCCGACGTCGACCAATGTCTCGGCAATGGTGACGGTGCGCCGCAACGGGTCGACCCGCTTGGCCCGCAGCCCGAAGAGCTCACCGGCCCGCAACCCGCCGTAGGCGGCCAGGAGCACGGCCGCCTTGTAGCGGGGATCGATGGCAGCGGCCAACGCCCGGACCTCGCTGGCATCGAGGAAGCGCATCTCCACCCGCTCGATGCGCGGGAGCCGTACGCCGTCGCCGGGCGACTTGAGCAACAACCCGGCCTGCACAGCGGACTTCATGATTTTGCCGAGGAGCTGCGCCGCCTTCGTGGTCGTAGCCGGGGCAAGTCCCGACGCACTGAGCTCGGCCACCCAGGCCCTGATCGCCATGTGGTCGATCTGTCCCAGTTCGAGCTCGCCGAATCGGGGCAGCACGTAACGCTCGAGGTACCCGAGGTCGCGGGCCTTGGTCGACGGCCGGAGGTCGACGATGCTCGCCCTCCACTCCTCGGCCCAGTCGGCAAAGCGCGTGCGAGCCGCCCAGGGGTCGATCCAGGCGCCCCGACGGATCTGGGTCTCGGCCGCCGCCAGGTAGGCGTTGGCATCGGCCTTCGTCATGAGTGTGACCTCGGCGATGTGTCGTCGCCCGGCGTGCCAGTAGCTGGCCTGCCATCTCCCGGAGGGAAGCCTCCGCACCGACCCGAACTGTCGTCGACCCATCACGCTCTCCCGTACCACTCCTCGTTGGCCAATCTGATCTCGGTTGCCCGCTGCCGCTGTTGGAAGCCGGCGAACAAGGCCTCACCCGGACTGGCCCAGCCGATCCCGACGGCACGCCACCGCGCCTCTACAGAATGGTCGGTGGTTGCGACACCATGTCGCTGCTGGCTGCGCCAGGCCACCCGGTCCGCCTTCAGCGCACGGAAGCTGGTCGAATAGCGGCGGGACTTGGACAAGAAGTGCCCGCCGTAGCCGAGGCTGTGGGCGTGGCGTCGCAAGTGGAGATGTGCGAACCTCTCGTCGGCGCCAAGCGACCACGCCAGCTCGGCCATCGTTCGCACGTGCGGATTGAGCGCCCGACGGGAGAGGTCCTCCTCCGACGTGATGCGGCAGTCGAGGGCGCCGCTCTCGGCGGAGCTCTTGGTGGCGTACTGTGGCCACGTACTGAGCCACCTTCTGGGCCCACTGCCCGTCTGTGCGGTCGAGCACCTGGACGTCTACCTGGTTACCCCACCGAGCGATGCCGGAGGCGTGGGCCACGCTCACGGCACGAGCGGCGGACAACGATGCTCGTGCCAACTGCTCGACGCTGAGCGGCGGCATCGCCCCGTTGATGCCGTCGGCCCGGATGACGGCGTGCAGGTGGACGACACCACGCCGCTGGTACTCGGCGACCCGACAGAACGAAAGCTTCACGAGCGTCTTGGTCTCGGCCTGCGTGCGCCCGAGCGCACTGGCGAGGTGCCGCATGAGATAGATCGTGGTGCGGCGCCACAGCTCCGCAGTGCACGCGTTGTGGAGGACGGCGCCTTCGTAGTCGTAGCAGTCGACGCAAAGCGGCGAACCCACAATGCTTTCGTGGTCGGCATGGCGACGGAAGCACGACAGCGGCTGACCATGAGGGCATCGTGCGGTGGGGGAGGAGGGGCGACAAGCTCCACCCGGCTTGGCCGAGTGGACAAGTCCGAAACTGGGGGCAGTCAACGTCAGCAGGACGGCGGGTCGTGCGGTGACGGACTCGTCGATTCCCTTGCCGCCGATGAGTCCGGCCCGCACGAGGTGTCGGGCGTCACCTCGGTAGACGGAGGCGCACGACGGGCATCGAGTCTCGCGTCGCGTGCCGCATGCTTTGAGCAACACGCCGTCGGGAAAACTCCCGGTCGAGAAGGCCAGCCGTCGGCCGTTCCCATCGCCGGTCAACACGACGCCTCGCAAGCGCACCGGGTGGCGACACCAGCCGCAGCGGCGCCCCTGCGCCGTGAACTCGTCGAACTGATTCTTCTGCAGCCGCCGCCCGACGGCTCGCACCATCAACATGTCCGCTTCGTCGATCACGGGAGGATTCATGACCGAGCACCATGGACCCCGTTCGGCGCCCTGTCAAGCATCGTCCCAGGTCAGATGGGCAAACAGCGCGCACGTACGGACACCAGCGGACAATGGCGAGTACCAACGTGGGCCAACGGTCATCGAGTTATCCACAGATTTCTTCGGAGAATTGGGCGATTCGAGACGAAATCGCCGGGCTGGCGCTCGCCCCTCCGACACTCGCGCTTCGCTGGGTTGACACCATCGACCCCGTTGACGCCGGCCAAGCCGGCTCCGACGAGCTGTGAGGAGTTGCTCTACCCAGTCAAGGAGCCCGACCGATTCCCATCATCGAACAATCGGCGAACCGACGATGAACCAGTTGGACGGCGGCGGGACCCGGCGCCGGCGTACCGCCTCTGCCGTCTCCCGCCGCCTCCAGTGGTGATCTTCGATCACCACTGGTCGTGATCGTGTCGACGCGCACCAGCCCGGAAAAGCGCTGCCGCACGGCCACGTCGTGGCCGCTTGCTCTCGGAACATGCCGATGCGCCGGCCTCCTGCGGCAGGGTCGACGGGACTCTTGGTTCCGTCGATCACCGTGATGGTCACGTACCAAACACAGTCGCCGCGTCTGATTGGCGGCACGGCATTTCTTACGTCCTCAGGTAGCCCGATATCACCCATGTAACCTGCCCACGTACGGCACTTTCGGGCTAGTGGGAAGTTTCATGATTCAATCTTGACGTGGCGGGAAAGTTGGATACACCCAAAGCCGGGCGAGGCTTACTTGGACTCTTCCCAGATCGGACTGCGGTCGTCGAGCGGGACACCCCCAATAATCGGAGAAAAGGCCGCCCTTGCGCGCTACCGGATCACTGTAACGATGATCTGTTTCGGGCTCTCAATGCTTCTGCTGGTTGCTGTCGGCTTGATTGCTGCGTCAGTTCGGAACAGCGCAATCGAAACCGTCGCCTATCTGATGCTCGTCCCACCGTTCGTGTTCATCGTGGGTCGGTTCTGGCTCCGCCACACGTATTTCCGCTACGCATCCGAAGCCATTGGCGTCCCGATTAGGACCCGAAATGACGTACCAGTCAGCCGAGAGGGCTACGAACGCTGGTGCGTAAAGAACGGCGTGACTCCCTACTCCATCAAGCCCCGGCCCGAGTGACCATGTGGACACGAATACTGTCCCCGAACGCCGAGAGGGGGGACACTTCGACACTTCTGGCTAGATTACGCGAGACGACCTCTCACCGGCTGGAACTCCCAATTGGAGAAGTAGGCGAACGAGTGGCCGGAGGTTGCACTGAGAAGGTCCGCCAGGCTCTCTGCGGCGTCGGCGTTGGCGACCGGAATCGAGACCACCAGGCCACCGGATTCGAGGGCACGCTCCAGAGTCTGGAGGTATCCGATGTCGCTGCTCATGGCGAGCTCCACTACGCGTACGATCCTTCCCCTGAGGCCCTCCATCCCGCCCGAGACGTCGAGCCTTTGGAGACCCTCCTCGCCGTAGAGAACCCAAATGTCGTCTTCGCCAACATGGAGGTCGGCGCCGAGCTTCTCGATCGCATCCTGCCCGACTCTCGGGTCGTCGAAGACGCCAAAAAGTCGATGTCGGGGGCGACCCATGACGTCGTGACTATTGGTGGACTTCTGCGGACGAGCCATCGCGTGTCATCTCCGATCCATCGACCGCCTCGCCAGAGGCGCCTCCTCAAAACGTTGCGGTAGATCGCCCGAGCCCGGTAGGGCCGAACGTCCCGTGGCCACGAGCCTGCGGGGGTGGGTCCAGAGAGGTGGTCGAGAAGCGGGGGGAGGACTGGCGAGCGATCCGGCGCGGCGCGGGCGGCGTAGGGAGTAAGACTCCCACTTGACCAGTCACGGCTGCCGTGTAGTCAAGGTCTTATGCGTCCCTCCCGTACCAATAAGCTGGAAGCTGACGGGTCCTCCGGTCCATCACGATTACCTGTATAACGCCGGACTCGTGACACCTCGGTCACTCTCTCGAAGCCTGGAATCCGGAGTCTTCGCTCATGTGAAAATAGATATGGCCGCGCAAAGAGCCATCAGATTGGAGAGCTGCCCATCCTCGTCCGCTGGCATGATCGCATTCATCGTTGCCATCCCATGTGAACTCCACGGCAGGGCACTCGTCGATAACGGTTTGCCGACAATCCATCCAGCCCCTCACGGCAATGAATCCGAAACTTCCCCGTGTTGTCCCGGCCGAATTCGATGAACGCTGGTCCGACCAAATCCAGGGCGTCCCGGTCCCAGACATCCGTCTCTTCGATCCGCCACCTGCCGATGAGGCTCGCCCTGCGCTTGCCAGTCGTCACTGTTGGACCCGACGAGTGCGTTCCCGCAACCACTGAGCCATCCAGGCTTCGTCGATCTCGCGTGCGGCCATTGCGATGACCGCTGATTCCGCCTCGTCTACGTCGGGTGGGTCGGGATCCCACACGACACCGTTGAGGTCCAGAAATGCGACGAGACATGCCCAACTCACCCTTTTGTTTCCGTCGGGGAGTGGATGGTTCCACGCCACGTGGCATGCCAGCACAGCCGCTTTGTCGATCAAATCTGGATAGAACTCTTGATCACCGAAGCTGGCTTGAGGCGCATGAAGAGCAGAGTCCGCCAGGTTGTGACCGCCGGATTTTGCTAAGACCTCCGCATTGATTCCGGTGACCTGTTCTGCGAGCCACCAGAACTCGGGAAGTGTGATGAATCTCGTCACCGAGCGAGACGGTCGAGCAACTCCTTGTCGCGCGCGAGAATCTTGCTCAGCCGGGTCGTGAACTCTTTGTCAGCGCGCACTCGGGCGATTTCCGCAGTGAGCGACTCGATAATGAGCGCATTGACACTGGTGCCGTTCACGCGAGCAACCGCCTCAGCCTCCTCCGCCAAATCCTCGGGGAGTCGAACGGTGGTCTGCTTTGCCATGACATCATGATATCACGATGCGCACCGGCTCAGACCCGGTCACCGTTCTACAAAGAAATGGTTTGGTATCTGATGCCCGTCGCGCTCGCCGCCTCCCGGATGCCGGGGCCGTCGTCACCTTCCCAAACACAAAGGGATGCTCCAGGGTGTTCGGCCGCCGCCGCCTCCGCTCCCAGGGTCGACACCCTCTGGCCATCGGCCAGTGGTTCTCTTGGCCCTCTTCGCCCTCTTGGCGTGCGCGCTACGTGCGCGATCCAGCCCAGCGGTGAGGTCAATTGCCGTCTGAACTGGGATTTCGTTGGTATCCCCAGGTCAGCGAAAGCACCCAGGACGGATTCACACGGCTGAGGTCGTGGGTTCGAGTCCCGCAGCGCCCACCGAGTTGTTGACCTGCATCTTCGCGATAACAACCGGAAGGGTGCGCGAACCGCGGTCCAGGTGGACGAAGGTTGGCTGCCAACCCGACCTCTTTTGCAGCCGGCTGATGGGCAGCTTCGGCTGCTTTGTGCGCGAGCTGGTCGGTAACTTCCGATTCCACACCGAAAAAGAGCTCTCCGTGCTCAACGAGATCTGAGCCCTCGACGTGGTGATCGCGATAGATGGGTGCTGCCACTTGTGACAGCACCCATCTATGGTTCTGCCCATGAGCCAGCATCGTCCATGGCGGGACGCTGACCCGGATCTGTTCCGGTTCACGACCACCGAGCTGCGTGATCTCCACATCGCGCTGATGACCGGCTTCGATCAGTCTGCGATCCTGGCTCCCGCCCTGAACCTCGACCAGGTCAGAGCGGCACTGCGCAATGTGGACTGGGGCGACCCGGTGGACGACGACGTCCTGACCAGAGCCCTCTCCGCCTTGACCGGGTGGGGACTGCTGGAAGCAACCCAGGACCACGGCGCCTTCTACAGCACGCCCGAGGAGTTCGAGCGGAAGAACCTGCAGTGGTCGCTCACCCCGAGAGGCGAGGCCGGGATCAGCGGCCTCCTCCACGCACTCGAGAGTCTGCGGCACGCTGTCGGGCTGCAGCCCGCCGTGCTGGACGCCATCGGGGACGGTCTCAACGACCTGGCCGACATGCTGGCCCAGCCGTCCACAGACGCCCTCCATGCCCGCATCCACCTTCGGCTGGCCGAAGTGGAGGGGCATCACGCTGCCCTGTTGGCCAGTGTGCGGCAGTTCAATGGCCACCTGCAGCGCCTACTGCGCGAAGAGGCAGCCGACGAATCGGTCTTCGCCGACGTCAAGAGCAAGACCGTCTCGTATCTCAAGGAGTACGTGGATGGCGTGGAGGGGCCGCAGCACCGATTGGCGGCCGCCATCGAACGGTTGGCTGACGCCGGGGTGGCCGACCTGTTCGACCGGGCACTGCGTGGCGCCAACCTGGCGCCGGTCGCCGGCGGCGACCCGGCCCCATCCTGGTTGGAGAAGCGCTTGCAACATTGGCAGGCCCTGCGTGCGTGGTTCGCGCCGGATGACGGTGCCACCCCGCGGATTGAGGGCCTGCTCGACATCGCCCGCAGCGCCATTATTGAGCTGTTGCGGGTACTCGAACGCCGGTGGGACAACAAGCGCCGTTCGGCCTCGGTGGCCAACGACTTCAGGCGGCTGGCCGGGTGGTTCGCCGCCGCACCCGGCGACGCCGAGGCCCATCAGCTCTTCGCCGCCGCGTTCGGGCTGTGGCCGGCCCGTCATGCCCATCTCCTCCCTCTCGACGGGCAGCAACGAGCCCCAACGCTGGGGTGGGCGGAGGCTGATCCGGTCGACGTGGCGCCGGCCCTGCGCACCAGTGGCTCATTGGCGGTGCGGGGTCGGCCGAGGCGGGTCGACGATCCTCGGCAGACCCGGACTTTGCGCCAGCGGCTACAGGCCGAGTCGCTAGCCGAACTCGACGGGATCCGGGTGTCGCTCACCACTAGCGGCCGGGTGCCGATCTCGTCGTTCGCCGGTCTTCCGGTCCGCGTCTTCGGTGAGCTGCTCGAACTGCTGGCTACCGGGCTCGAGGCACCAAGGGCGGAGGACGGGACCCGGCGCGCCCTGTCCATCGACGGCTCGTTCGAGGTCATCTTGTGGCCGCCGATCGGCAATGGGCTCACCAGCCTGCAAACCGACAACGGCACGTTCGGCTGCCCTGACTTCGGGGTCTCCATCGCCTTTGCGCCCTCCGCCCATGCCTCGTCGTCGCCTGCTGTTGGTCTCACAACCGTCAGCGACGCAGGAACCGACCCGGTAACCGACCCGGTGGAGGCCGCCAGTGCCTGATACCTCGCTGGCGGAGCATCACGCCGAGGAGCGGTCCCGAGCAGTTCGGGAACTGCTGGCCTCGCCGATCCTCAATGTGGACGCCGACCCGGATCGCTTCGGTCTGGTCGTCCGGCATCATGAATGGTTGGCGACCTGGTTCGAGACCACCTGTGGGTGGCAGCTCACCGTCGACATCGGTGCGGGCTTCGCCCGCCTGGCCAAGCGTTCGGCCCACCCCGACCCGACCCGTCCCCTGCGGCGCCTGCGCGGCAGCAAGGGACCGTTCGACCGGCGTCGTTTCCAGCTCCTCTGCCTCATTTGCGCGGAGCTGGCGCGGCGACCGGTGACCACCATCGGCCTGCTGGCCCAGGCCATCCCCCCCGATGCCCAGTTCGACACCAGCCGGCGCGTGGATAGGACGGCCTTTGTCGATTCCCTGCTCGCCCTTGGGCAGTGGGGAGTCGTGCGGGCCACAGCAGGTTCCCTCGACGCGTTCGTCGACGATGAACGGGGGAACGCCATCCTCACCGCCGACACGGCGCGCCTTCACCGGCTTCTGGCCAGCTCCAACCCTCCAAGCCGCCTGGCTGACACCGTCAGTCTCGGCGAGGCCAGGGAGGCCCTCCTGGCCGAGCCCCGTTACGGCGAGGCGGTCCGCGACCCTGGCGCCGCCTCCGATGATCAGCGACTGCTGTGGACCCGTCACGGCCTGGCTCGCCGGGTCCTCGACGATCCCGTGACACTGCTCGAGGATCTCAGCCCGGCCGAGCAGGACTACCTGGCCCACCCGTCGGGACGCCGCTGGCTCCGGGACCGGTTGGCCGAAGCAGGATTTGAACTGGAAGAGCGAGCGGAGGGCGTCATCGCCGTCGACCCCGAGGCCATCGCCACCGATCTGCAGTTCCCGTCCCCGCAGGGCAACACCTACCAGCTGGCCCTGCTGTTGATCGACCGGTTGGTGACCAAGAGCGCCGGCGCGCGGCGCACCGTCGGTGCACTGTCCTCCACTGCCCTGCGCCGCACCGTCAACGAGGTCCTGGCCGATCACCCGGGGTGGGCACGCGCCTACCGCGAGGAAGGCGGTCCGGCCCTCCTTTTGGAGGAGGCCGTCGACATTCTCGTCTCCTTCGGTCTGGTCCGCCGGGAAGAGGACGGATCGGTGGTCGGCCGTCCTGTGCTGGCGCGCTACCGGATCGGTGAGCCGATAACCGCCCCTTCACTACCGAGCCTTTTCGAGGAGGATGCATGACCGGAAGTTCTGAAGTTGCGGCGACTCCCTTGTCCCTCTCGCCCGACCTCCCGAGCCGGTGGACACCGACGCGAGCCGGGCTGGTCGCGCTGTGGCGCTACACGGACGAGACGTTCACCTTCCACCAGGGCCGGCTCTTGCTGCGCGGGCCCAACGGTTCAGGAAAGTCCATGGCCCTCGAACTGCTGCTGCCCTTCCTGCTCGACGGGGACGCCTCCCCTTCCCGCCTGACCTCGTCGGCCAAGTCGCGGGGAGGCCTGTACGAACGAGTCATGGGCGGGGGCGACGACGCTAGTCGCACAGGCTTCGCCTGGGTGGAGTTCCGGCGGGGGATCGGCGAGGTCTTCACCGTCGGGGCCCGGCTGCGGGCTTCCTCTGCCTCGCGGAAGATTGAGGCCACCTTCTTCACCACCTCTCAGATGGTGGGAACCGATCTCCATTTGATTGACGAGGTACGCGAGCCCCTGTCGGGCAAAGCCCTCAAGTTGGCCATCGGTGACCACGGGCAGGTGCACGGCTCGGCCGTCGATCACCGCAATGCCATCCGTGAGCGCCTCTTCCCCGGATTCAGCGAAGACCGCTACGCCTCGGTGATCACCGCCCTGCTGGCCCTGCGCAAGGAGAAGCTCTCGGACAATTTGGATCTGGCCAAGCTTTCCGGTGTGCTCACCGAGGCCCTGCCGCCGATTGACGAGCACGAATTGGCTGCCGTAGCCGAGGGGTTCGAGCGTCTCGATCGGAGGAAACAGGAGCTACACAAGCTCGAGAAGGAATTGGCCGCGATCACCGAGTTGGCCAAACGGCAACGGGGCTACGCTCGGACCATTGTGGCCGGTGTGGCCGCCCAGGTACGCGAAGCGGAGTCGCGGCGTGATGCGGTGACCCGGGCGGAGAGGGAGGCCGGCGCCGCGCTCAGTGAGGCATCGGCCAGTGACCGGCAGGCCGCCGACCGGCTCCGAGGCATTGAGGAGCGGCTCGGCGACATAGAAGTGGAGATCGAGACCCGGCACGCCAGCAAGGCGTACCAGAAGGGTGCCGAGCTGGACCATCTCCGTGACGAGGAGCGCCAGCTGCGCGAGCGCGCGGAAAGAGACAGCCTCGCGGCGGACGCGCGGACCGATGAGCAGAACCTGCGAGCTGGCGAGTTGCAACAGGCCCAGGAGCAGTGCGACGCGGCGACGAACAACCTGACGTTGGCCCTTGACGAAGTCCACCAGGTCGCTTCAGGCCTGGGTGCGGAGGAGCTACGCAGCGAAATGCTGGCCGCGGCCGACACCGACTCGGCCCAGTCATTCGGGTTGGCCTGGGTATCGGGCAGGCGCCAGCAGGCGCGTGCGGTTCGTGTGGTCATCGGGCAACACGCCGATGCCGTGCAGCGGCGGGGTTTCGAAGAGGAGCAGGTTGCAACGGATCGGGCCGCTCTCGACGGGGCGCTCGACGGCCGCCGTGAGGCCGAGCGGGCTCTGCATCTCGCGCTGAGCGTGTTCAATGTCGATGTCGGATCCTGGGCCCGTTCCTCCCGCGCCCTTGGCCCCGAGCGGGTGCTGGCGCAGCTCGGCCAACCTCCCTACGGGCCCGACGCCGTCGACACCGCAGTCGGCCGTCTCCGCACCGAAATCGAGTCCGGTTATGCCGTTGCCCGCCGCGACCTCGAGCAACTGCGCCAGCAGGTGGAGAACCAGCGGGACGATTTGCTGGCCGAGAAGGCCGATCTTGAGGAGGGGGTGACAGCCGAACCCGAGGCACCGCGCTGGAGGGGTGGTCGCGAAGGTCGTGGCGGGGCCCCGCTTTGGCGCCTGGTGGAGGTGGCCGATGGGGCCGACCCGACAGAGATCGACGGCGTGGAAGCGGCGCTCGGTGCTGCCGGCTTCCTCGATGCCTGGCTTTCTCCCGACGGAAGTATCGACCTCTCCACCGAGGACCTGATCCTGACCGCACGGCCGACCGGGGGCCGGACCCTGGCCGACCTGCTGGTCGCTCTGCCCGGCGCCGCGGTGGCACCCGATGTGGTGCAGGCGGTCCTTGCCTCCATCGCGGTGGGTACGCACGCCGACCCGGCCGGGGACCGCCACGGGTGGAGCACGGCAGAGCCGGGGGACCGTGGGTCCGCTGAGGTGCTCATGGGAACGGATGGCTCATTCCGGCTCGGCAGCGCGGTCGGTCAGGCTCCGGTCAGCCCGGCCGCCCTCCTCGGAGCAGAGGCTCGGGAACGCCGGCGCCTGCAACGCCTGGCCGAGGTCGCCGACGCACTAGCCGAAGTAGCCGAGACCGCGGCCCGCTTGGATCGCACCCGGGACGAGCTCGACCGTGAGCGCGCGGCCGCCGACGCTGACCTCGGGTCCGTACCGAGCGCCGAGCCGTTGCAGGACGCAGCCCGCGCCACGGAGCGCGCGCAGCAGCGGGTGATCGACGCCGAGTCGCGGGTCGAGGCGAGCCGGGGCCGCCTCCGGGCCGCGGAGGAGGCGGTGCGCGAGGCGGTGCGCCTGCTGACGGCGGTGGCGGCCGAGCATGGGCTGCCCAACACGCCTGAAGAACTGGAGAGGATTGACGATGAGCTACAGCGCCTCGAGCGGGCGCTGCACGTCTGGGCGCGGCGCAGTCACGAGCGGGCCCGGGCCGACCAGACCCTGGCCGACCGCACCCGGGCCCACGCGGACGCCGTCAGGTTGCGCGGAGACGCCGAGGCGACGCAGGAGCGGTCCCGCCGCCAGGCTCAGGATGCCCGCATCAGGCTGAACACCCTCGAGGCCACCGCCGGCGTCGAGCACCGGGCGGTGCTGGCGGAGATCGACGGGCTGCAGGCCGAAGCCCGCCAGAAAAAGGAGGAGCAGAAGGGGTTGCAGAACTCCCGCCTGGAACTGGGCCGTCGCATCGGCACGCTCCAGACCAGCCTGGCCCAGGCCGAAGAGGCCCGCGTCGCCGCTTTTGCGCAACGGGAAACCGCCCACCGGCGCTTCAACGCCGCCGACGCCGAGGGACTGCTCGCCGAGGCCGGGGTCGGTCGGGAGGGCGCACTCGATGGATTGACCGCCGTGCTGGCTGCGGCCCGCGAGGTGGCTACCGTGCTCGACGGCGTGGCCAGTGACGAGGCATCCAGGCAGAAGGCGTCGAGCCAGGTCGACGATCGCCTCTACGAGGCCCGGACCGTGCTGACCGGGCATGTTGACCTGGCGCGCGACATCGGGGAACACGACTGGTGGATCCTGCGGGCCGGCGTCAACGGTGTCCGGCGTCCCGTGCGCGAGTTGCAGGGGACTCTGGAGCGCGACCTTGCCGAGGGACGGGCAGATCTCGCCGCCGAGGAGGAGCGGCTCTTCGAGCAGACCCTGGCCGGCAGCATCCGGCGATCGCTGGCCAACCGCATCCGGCAGGCAAACCGCCTGGTCGCCGGGATCAATGACCAGCTCGGTCGGATCAGGACTGCGGCGGCTGGGGTAGGCGTCCGCTTGTCCTGGGAGGTGGATCCCGATCAGCCGGCTGCGGTGAAGTCGGCGCGGTCCCTGCTCTTGAAGGACCGGGTGACTGACGAGGAGCGTCGGGCTCTCCAGGAGTTCGTGCGGGCCAGGGTGGACCAGGCCCGGGCCGAACTGGAGCAGCACGCGCCGTGGGAGGCTCGTCTCCGCGAGTCCCTCGACTACCGGGCCTGGCACCGGTTCACCTTGCAGATCACCCACCAGGACTGGGAGGGATGGCAGCCGGCGACACCGAAGCGACTGCAGCGCTTGTCCACCGGGGAGCGTTCAATCGCCCTCCATCTGCCCATGCTGGCGTCCATCGCCGCCCACTACGCCGACGAGGACGGGCGGCCCTTGGAGTGCCCCCGCCTGATCCTCCTCGACGAGCTCTTCGCCGGCGTCGACGCGGCCAACCGGGCCATGCTGTTCGGGACGTTCACCGCGTGGGATCTCGACGCAGTGTTCACGAGCGACCACGAGTGGTGCCAGTACGCCACTCTCAGCGGTATTGCCATTCACCACCTCCACCCGCCCCATGGCGATGAGCCGCTGGTCTCGACCCGGTTCACCTGGGACGGCCACCGCCGGGTGATTGACCCATCGGCCGCGTGAACCAGGTGGCATTGGCGGCCACCCGCCTGCAGGCGACCGGGCTGGCTCCCCTGGTGGCCGAACTTGCTCGCCGCCTCGAGGATGGTCCCTCGGTGACCCGGATCACCGTGCACGGGCTGGACGATGACCAGCGCGCGTCGGTGGCCGACTTGCTCGGACGCGATCGCCTGCCGGGGCCGACCGTCCGGATGGCCCTGCACACCCTGCTTGGTGCCCTTTCCCTGACCAGCGGCGAGGAGTTGCGCCAGGCCGTCGAAGTGATAGCCGGCCCACTCGCGGACCGGCGGGCCGAACGCGACGAGCAGCGTAAACGGCGCGCCCAACTGTGGGCCTGGTGTGCCGAGCAGGCGGCGGGGGTGCCTCTCCTGGCCCGCGCCGAAGGGATGGCTCGTTGGATGGACCTGCTCCACCAGGCCGGTATCCGGGGCGGGGCCGACGGCGAGGCCGCCTACCGACACCGGATGGGCCAGGCACTGGCCGTGCTTCGGGGACTGCCGGTACAGGTGCCGACCTCGCTGGCAGCGTTCGCCGACGATCGGCTCGCTGACCCCCACGCTCTCGACAGGGGAAGTCTCGTGGAGGGACTGGTACTCGACGCCCTTTCTATCGGGCTCGGCCAACCGAGACCACGGGATGCCGAAGCGGTGCGGCAACTGTGGGAGCGGGTCGGAGTTGTTCCCGATCCGCTCTCTTCGGCCGTGACCGTCCTGGGTCTCCGGCCATCCGCCGGCGACGTCCTGGCCGACTGGCTCCGCCGCTGTGCCGATACGAGTGAACCGACCGTGGTCACGCTTTCCCAACTCCGGCGTTGGCCGCTGGCTCCGCTCCACGCGTCGGAGGTGACCTACGTTGTGGAGAACCCCTCGTTGCTCAGCCATGCCGCGGCGGAAAAGTGGACGGGACCCCCCATCATCTGCAGCTCGGGTCGGCCGACCGTGGCCGTGGTCACCTTGATTCGCCAATTGAGCGCGGGAGGTTCGACCTGCCGGCAGCACGCGGACTTCGACACCACGGGGCTCGGCATCACCGCGTGGATGACCGAACGTGCCGGCACGGTTCCCTGGCTGATGACGGCGGGCGCGTATGGCGAAGCGATCGCAGTCAAGCGGCAGCGGGTCCCTCTCGAGTCGGCGGTGCCGAACACCGATTGGGACCCCGCCCTCGGTCCAGCCATGAGAACCGCGGGCGTCGCCGTCTACGAGGAGGAGCTCCGGCTCACCCTCCTCGACGCGATGCAGTGATGCGTAGGTCGAGTGCATCCGCTAATGCGACAAGTGTCGAGACCGCGGTGTGAAGTCAAGAAAGGGAGCCGTGCATGAGCCGCACCCGTGAGTGCAATAGCGCTCGGCTCATGGTGACGCTTCGGAGCTGTGGGCAACTGAGGGCACTCGAGTTCCGCCATGGCAGCATGAAGCCGGTCTGCGGCGTACTCCGGAGTGACCTCTTCGCAGAAGGTCGATGACTCATCGCCTGCCATCTCGAACATCCGTCGACGGCGGGTTGGCGCCCGGACGTTGATGTAGGAGTCCTTGACCCCGCCCCCCAGATTGTTGTCAATGCCGCTGCCTTGCTCCAGACGGCAGCTGATCTCGGACTGAGCCGCCCGTGTCTGCGGCGCGACGGTACCTTCGTCGTCCACAGCGACGAGGCCGGCTTCCTGGCCACGACTCGTCTGTCGGCGACCGACACCAGGCCGACCAGGCGCTCGCCGCAATAGCGCAATTTCGCGGCTCGACCAGCAGTGAGAGTTCCGACCCACTCGGTAGACGTTCCGGAAGAAAGTGACAGCCGAGCTGACCCGACTCGTCCAAACATGCGGTCGGTCTCCGATCCGGGGACGACCAGTCCAATGGTCGGAACACCTTCATCGACGCCAGCCGTGGAGAGGTCAGAACGCCGGATCGATGAATTGTTCTTCGGGCTGCGGGTGATCGTTGTCCTCATCGAGCCAGCTCTCCTCAGTTCTTTCGATCCACCCGTAGGGGGCGCCGCCTGACATCCGAGCGTCGCCGTAGTCCACCCATTCACGGAGCCCGTCATCGGCTTCGATGCCGTGCGGGCGCGCCCTGCGACGATCATCTTGGTGGCGTTTGGCCGGCGGCGCAGAAGATCGACAGCGTCGCCAACCGTCCCCTGGCCGAAATCGACTTCCCGCCTGCTTTAAGGGCTGGCGTTCTTTGGGGGCTTCGGCGAGTTTGAACGGGCCTTCGCCGAGCCGGCCCTGCTCGATCAACGGCACTACCGCCAGCGGGTCATCGACTACCTCGACGACGACAGCGTCTCACCGCTTCCCTTCCGGCGGATGGCCGATCGGGATCCAACTCGTGCCACTGAGGTGCTGCGGCGAGTGCTTGGCCGCAAGAGCTTCGACTGGCAGCGCGACGGTGAGAAGCTGATGCGTCAGCGCAAACGCTGCTTCTTTGACCGTGCACCGCTGCCCCGCCACCTGCCGATCAGTGTCCGATTGGCACCCTACGTTGGCTCGCCCTAGCAGCGGCGGTTCCTCATGGCCGGCGTGGCAGGCCTCCCGGGAGCTCGTGCTGATCGCACAGGTCGGAACCTCATGCATGCGTTTGATGTCACCTCGGGCCAGCAGGTGCGCGCAGCAGCTTGAGGCTGGCGACCTCGAAGTTCCTGATCACAAGCGGCGAGCTCATGTGTCCCCCAAGGTCCACAAATTTCGGTTGCGCGAACCGGTGTTGAGCCCGGGCTGTGACCAAGTACGACCATCAGAGTCGTAGAGAGCGCCGGATGTCTTTCATGAGAAGCACGAGGTGCAAGTCGTCAGTAGGGCTCGGCTCGAACTCGGGGATCAGATGGAGGTAGAAGCCGCGGGCCTCGCTCGATTCGGCGTGGACGAGCAGACCTCGACATCCAATGTCGGCGGACAAGTCGAGTAGTCGAGCGAAGACGTCTTGGAGAAGCCCGATGCCGAGCCCGCGACGCTCGTGGTCGACATCGACCCCGAGCCGGGCGAGCAACGCCACGGGTTGGGGATAGCGACCGGCACCCTGAAGGAGACGCTGAGGTGCTGCACCGGGACGGATCTGGGCCATGCACCAGGCGTAGTAAGCGACGACCCGCGTGCTCTCCTGTTCGGTCACGACGAAAACACGAGTCGTTCGCGAGCTTGCCGATTGGCGGGAATAGCGCTGTAACCACTCAGTCTGTTCGCGTGACCGGCATCGAAAGCTACTCAGGTCATGTTGGGCGGCTAGCTGTTCGGGGGCCTTGTATCCACCGCTCACTCGGTGAAAGGCGAAGGGCGTTGGATCAGGCGCCGGAGCCCGGCCAGATCGCGCGGCGGACGAGAGTTGAGCGACTCCCACGCGGCGATAGCTGTGTCATCGAGTTCGAACACGTCGCGATCGGCCAGCACTCGCTGGGCCGCGATGCAGGCCTGTGTGATCACGAAGTCGGTGAGGTCGGTGTCGCTGGCGGCGACGGCGCGGTCGATGAGGTCACGCTCTTGGGGCGTCGTTCGGAGATCCATCCGGCGGCTCCGGCGTCGTGATTCAGTTTCCATTTGATCAACCTCCGCTCTTTGTTCGTACGTCCAGTGTACGTCCAAACCGTCAGCGCTGGGACATGGCCTCGAGCATCCCATCGAGTGGGAACGCCATCATGACCATCACCCCTGGTCACGGGCGCTCGAGGAGGCCTATTGGGGAACCTTCCACAACGAGCTGTCGGTTCGTAGTGTGTCCCCCAAGGTCCACCCTCTTTTCCCTGGTCAGGGGGGTGCGACTCTTGGTCGGACACGGTGTCCGACTCCGGCGTGCGCGCTACGTGCGCGATCGAAATCGGGTTTTGGCGCGCACGTAACTCACTTTCGGGTCCGCTCGGCGCATCCGCGGGTTCGCCGTCGACGTCGACAGCATCATCGGACGCCCCGTCGGCGAGCAGAGCGAGGGCGTCGTTCAGCCGTTGTTCGGAGCCCGGGAAGAGGTGTCCGTAGCGGTCGAGCGTGAAGCTGACCGACGTGTGCCCGGCCCGGGTCGCCTCGACCTGACCGGCCTGGCCGATTTTGGTGAGGTTGGTCCTCAGCGTGCCATTCGAAGGACCCTGGTCGGATAGAAGCGGTGCGTCTGGCCTTGCGTGCCACGGCTGTCCAGACCGGTCCAACTAATGACGATCACGTCGACGCGGTTCGCCTCGGGATGGATTCCGGCCCTACGGGGGAGGATCACGATTCGATCATGGACCGGCTCGGTCAGCTCCATCTGCCCAAGATCACCTTTCCGGCAGAAGTCAGGCCGACGCATCGTACGAAGGACAGTCCGAGAGGACGTCAGCCGGAAGTTTTGAGCAGACCTGGCCTGGGCACCCACCCACACGCTGGCCAATCCATTCACCGAAGTGGTGGATCACCAGCGGCTCCTCTCTTCACGGAATGAGAGGTGACGCGTAGCCCTCCCGACGTCCCTCGACACCTTCGTTCACTTGTAGGCATTCCCTGACCGAGTTCTGATCCAGAGGCCAACCTACGAAGCAGCAGCTCGCGACTGGCATCGACGGCGACCGGGATCGAGCTGAGACCGCGGGGAGCCGGTGGGTTCACGACCGTCGACTCCGTCGAAAGGGTGACGATCCGACACCGAATCATCCCATAGGCGCAGGAATGGCTCTAAGGGGCATCGAAAGGCGACTGCTAGGCTTCAGGAGTGGCGCCCGACCGTCAACCCGACCGCCAATTCGCCGACCACACTTCCGTATCCGGCCCTTCACCCGATCTGGTGACATCTTCTGAGGATCCAGATATCCAAGTGCAAGTCCGCGACCCTGCGCGGAGACGAAAGCGGAGGCGGAGACTCACTCGCCGGGGCAAACTCGTGCGCGCATTGATCGTGGCACCGCTCGTCGTCGTGCTGTTATGGGCGACCGTTTCCTATTCGGTCTGGATGCTGCGGCCCACGAGCCTCTCATGGAAAGTGGATAGCGTTGAATGGGTGAGGTACAACGTCCCCTTCGGCATAGGCAACTGGGTCGCCGACCACGTAGAGCAGGTTTACTACAGCAACCAAGCGCCCAAGAAGGGCGGGCCGCAGCTGAAGAGCCTGCCGAAGGTGGGGGTAAAGCACACCACGGCCCCAGCGCCGACACCATGGCCGCCGGCGATCACTCCGATTTTCTCCAACCCGCTTCCCGGCGAGGGGGTCTGGCAGCCGACCGGACCATCGATCGATGGTGCTGCACCCGTTTTGGTAACGACGTATCGTCCCGACCCCAACTACCCACAGATCGTGGCCTACGTCGCCTGGTTCGACCACACACGTACCGAGCTCGGGTATTACCCAGGCCGCTATGAGCCGCCGAATGCAGCCGTGCGCGGGCCCACGATGGTCCCATACAGCCAGCGTTCTCGTCTCCTTGCGACCTTCAACGGCGGCTTCACCTATGTCGACGGCGACAACGGGTCAGCCGATAACGGCCAAACGAACGAGCCGCTGAAGGACGGCAACGCGACGCTCATTGGATATACGGATGGTCGCGTCGACATCGTGGATTGGAGCGGGGGACCGAACCC
This sequence comes from Acidimicrobiales bacterium, assembly GCA_049513455.1. Classification (GTDB taxonomy): domain Bacteria; phylum Actinomycetota; class Acidimicrobiia; order Acidimicrobiales; family RAAP-2; genus Bog-473. The sequence continues at coordinate 19,052 of JBEKWB010000047.1, read as the reverse complement.
AGGCCCGGGCGTCGCATGGGCCCGACAGAGCCTGGCTCCGATCGTCTGGAACAGTCAGCTGAATCCCACGTTGGACACTAATCCGGAGAGCCCGCAGTGGGGATACACGCTCGGCGGCGTTACCCGAGTTTGGCGCACTGGCGTTGGCATCGATGCTCGCGGCAACCTCATTTACGTTGCCGCGAATTATCAGACAGTGGTCAGCATCGCGCAGATCCTTCAGCACGTCGGAGCGGTGCGGGCAATGGAGTTCGACATCAACCCTGAATGGCACACGCTCATCACGTACAACCCCCCGGGCCTCAACCCCACGATGGTTGGGCCCAACCCGAATCAGTCGCCCGACCGCTACCTCGTCCCCGATGACCGTGACTTCTTTGCGGTCTACCGACCGATTCCCGGCCCGGTGACTGTCCCCTTCGGGTAAGGATCGCTCGCCTGCGACCATTTACATCGCGTTCGTCTGTAACAGGCTAGCCGCCCATCCTCGTCCGCTGGCATGATCGCATTCATCGTTGCCATCCCACGTGAATTCCACGGCGGGGCACTCGTCGATATCGGTTTCCCGACAATCCATCCAGCCCCTGACGGCGATGAAGCCGAAACTCCCGGTGTTGTCCCGGCCGAATTCGATGAACGCAGGTCCGACCAGATCGAGGGCATCACGGTCCCAGACATCCGTCTCCTCGATCCGCCATCTGCCGATGAGGCTCGCCCTGCACCGGCCAGTCGTCACTGTTCGACCCGACGAGTGCGTCTCAGACCCAGGTCACCGCTCTACAAAGGAATGGTTTGGTATCTGATGCCCGTCGCGCTCGCTGCCTCCCGGATGCCGGGGCGGTCGTCACCTTCCCAAACACACAGAGGTGCTCCAAGCTGCTCGGCCGCCGCCACTGCTTCCGCTCCCAGGGTCGACACCCTCTGGCCTTCGGCTAGCTCACCCATCCGATAGCCAATCAGGCGCATCGGCAAGATGAGGATTGAAGCGGGCAGATCCAAAAGGCGTCGGCCAAGCTCCCGCCGACGATCCGCCGCCCACCCCCCGGTCAACTTGTCGCCACGTGCCGCGATGACGCTCTTGCACAGCCGCACGTAAGAGAGGTTCGTGGTAGCTAGTTCGTTCGTGTCGACAAGCCGAGCCAGGCGGCGTCCCTGTTCGCCGGCGAGGACAGTCACGCAACAGATGGTCATCGATGACGACCTGACTCACGTGGTCGCGAGGTCTGGGTCGTCGGCAAGGGACTTGACGTACGCCGCATGATCCTCACGGCTGAGAGGGTCGCCTAAGAGTCGCTGTGCTTTACCGGCAGGAACGGTAAGCACACCGAAGCCGAGATCGATCACATCGACGGGACCACCTTGGTCGAGATGCCACCGATGACGCACCGCTGCTGGAACCGACATCTGGCCAGAGGCTGACACGAGGTACCGCTGGATTGCGCGTCCGACTCCGGCGCGCGCGTTACGTGCGCCCTTTCTGGGCACGGCGCACACATGCGACCGGATCGAATCAGGCACGCTCGGGCTACCTACCCGGCACTTGCTCGGGTGTCACGAGGACCAGCGACGACCCCCGCGGGGAGCTTGCTGTTCTCGCTCCGATACAGCAGCCATTGACATTCGGAGCTTCCAGAGGAGTTCGGTCAATGTGCGAATGTCGTCGGAGTCCCAGTCTCTTACGAACAGGGCGAACCGCTTGAGTCCGAACTCAGCGAGGCGGCGACGTTCCTCGGATCCCGCCGCGGTCAGTATTACCAGGCAGGATCGGCGGTCAGCCGGATCGGCGGCGACGTCGACAAGTCCCGCGTCTTCGAGTTCTCGCACCTGGCGTGTCACCAATGACGGGTGGACTCCTTGAAGATCTGCAATCTCTGAGGGTCGGATCGCTTCGTGATCGCCGATCACCTGGAGCAGGCTTAGGGTGCCGGCCCCTTTTCTCTGTCGCCGGGCGCGGTCGAGTCCGGCGTTGAGCGTGAAGAGCGCGGCCACCATCTCCTCGACTTCGCGTTTCTTCGGCGGCATGCGCCCTAGCATAATCGTTGATAGACTCAAGCAATGTTAGCTGCGTTGGAAGAGATGCTCCATGGAACCACCGACTAGAGAGAGCAGAGTGGTGACGCCAGCCACGAACCGACGCTGGCTCATCGGCGCCGAGCCCTTCTTCGAAGGAGGGTGGTTCCACAAGGGCAAGCGAGCGAAAAACTGGGATGTGGAGGGCGAGCTCGTCGCCCTCTCCATTCTCGGCGACGTGACCGTGGACTTGTCGGGCCCCAAGAGCATGCCTACCGAGGTGTACCTCAAGGCATACGCGATCGGACGTGACGTCGACGTGCTCGTTGCTCCCGGAACACGCGTAGAACTCATGGGGCGGCCGGATAACGATCATCTCAACAACGACGCACCATCGGTCCCTGAGACAGAGCGCACCCGCGTTCTCCGCATCGAGGGTCACACGTTGCTCGGTGACGTAGTCGTGCGGGTCCATCCCCACCATCAGGAAGCCTGAGGACGACCATGGCGGTCAGAGGATCGAGGCGCTTCGCCTCACCAAGCGCTATGGCGCAGTTGCCCGACACGGATCGTCAACGGGGGGTAGCGCCGGGCCAGCTCTCGGCGGGTCATTAGGGAGCGCAGATCGCCGATTTGTCTCTAGGGACGTTCGGCCCTGTCGACGTTGAACTTTCACTGTCAGCGTTGATGACGTGACGGCCGCCCGTGTGTACGTCACTTTTGGTTGCCGAGTTGTCCTCAACAACGAGTGCCTCCCGCACGACAGCGAAGGACGTTGATGGGCGCAGAGCTGATGATCGAGGCCGAGGGCCTGACGAAGCGCTACGGCGAGACCGAGGCCTTGGCGGGGGTGGGTTTCTCCGTGGAAAAGGGGACGATCCTGGGTCTGCTCGGTCCCAATGGTGCCGGTAAAACGACGGCGGTGCGGATTCTCACGACGTTGGCCCATCCTGATAGCGGCCGAGCCTCCGTTGCAGGTATCGACGTGGTCAAACACCCCGCTGAGGTGCGCCGCTGCATCGGAGTAGCCGCCCAGGACGCGACCTTGGACCCGTTGTTGACGGGCCGCCAGAACCTGACATTGGTAGGGGAGCTGTCCGACTTGGGACGGGTGGCATCGCGGACCCGGGCGACCGAGCTGTTGGAACAGTTCGAGTTGACCGAGGCCGCTGACCGCGTGCTGAAGGGCTACTCGGGCGGGATGCGGCGCCGCCTCGACCTCGCAGCGTCCCTCATGACGCGCCCGCCGGTACTCTTCTTGGACGAGCCGACAACAGGCCTGGATCCGACCAGTCGCCAACACGTCTGGGACGCAATCCGCGAGCTTCTGGTTGAGGGGGTCACGGTGCTACTGACGACCCAGTACCTCGACGAGGCGGACGCCTTGGCGCACAGGATCGTGGTCGTCGACCGCGGGCGAGTGATCGCCGACGGGACGCCTATCGAGCTGAAGCAGGCGAGCTGCTCTGCCCGCCTGCACGTCACGCTCACGGCGCCACATCCGAGGGCGGTGGAGGCGATCACGCCGCTCGTGGCGGGTCGGGTCCACGTGAGCGACAACGGTAGGCGGTTAAGCGCCGGCGTGGACGCATCGAGCGGCCTAGCAACCGCGGTGGTGCGGGCCCTCGATGCAGCGGGGGTGCTGGTGGACAACATCGAGGTACGTCAACCATCTCTGGACGATGTCTTCTTCTCGCTCACCGGAGGGCACATCGAGGAGGATGAACCGCAAGGTGGCGCCGATGGCAGTCGCCAGAGTGATGTCGCCGAAGAAGGCGTCGTGGAGACGGCCCATGCGTCGGCACCGCGCGGTCAGGGCGATGGGCGACAGCAGCTCGAGGAGGCTCGGCCATGACGACATCGGTCGTGTCATATCCCACTGCGAACAGGCCGCGATCCGGGAGCAGCGTATTCGGAGCCCTGTCGGATACCTGGGCGATGACGCGGCGGAACCTCATCCACATCTCCCGCGAGCCGATGCAGCTGTCAGACGTGACGATCCAGCCGGTGATGTTCACGGTCCTCTTCGTCTACCTATTCGGCGGCGCCATAGCGCTCCCTGGTGGCGGACGCTACGTGGACTATCTGCTAGCCGGAATCCTGGCGCTGAACTTGGTGACGTCGACGATGGGGACAGCGGTGGGTCTCAGCACCGACCTGCACGAGGGAATGATCGATCGATTCCGCACCCTTGCCATGTGGCGTTCGGCCGTCTTGGTCGGGCGCACGGCAGCCGACCTGCTCACCTCGTGCCTGTGCGCTCTCATTGTTGGCGTGGCGGGCCTGGTAGTCGGTTGGAGGGCTGAGGCCAGCCTTCCCTCGATCGTGGGCGGCTTCCTCCTCGTGCTGCTGTTCTCGTATTCGCTCACTTGGATCGCTGCGTGCGTGGGACTGAACTCAAAAAGCCCGGAGTCGGCGGCGTCGTTCGGGTTCATTGTTCTGTTTCCCCTGGCCTTTGTTTCCAACGCCATGGTGCCGACCCAACACATGCCGGGGTGGCTACAGGCCGTCGCAGATTGGAATCCGGTCAGTGCTGTGTGTGCAGCGGCGCGATCGCTGTGGGGCGACCCCAATCCTGCGGGGAATATCCGGGCCTGGCCGATGCAACACTCGATAGAGGCTTCGTTGATCTGGTCGCTGGTGATCTTGGCGGTCGCGGCACCGGCTGCCGCACATTTCTTCCGGCGTCGTATGATCGAGTAGCGCGGCTGTCAAAACCCGTGCGTTCGAGAGTCGACGAGCGTATATGCGAAGAGGCGCTTCAGCGGTGACCGTGGCCGCACACGATGGGGAAGCTGCTGAGCCACCGGTGGGCGCCGATTCCCATCCTCAGATGGCGTCTTTCCGCCTCCGGGCCGGGTGACTCGGTTGACGACGCTGGTCCGGTGAACTCTTGCGCCGATCGACTACGAGAAACTGATCGATCATCGCGTCGAGCACCGTGCGGTAGCCGGCGACATCCAACGTAGGGTCCCATGCCTGCTGGAGGACGAACCCGAGGATGAGCGAGAGCATGGCCCGAGAGAGCGCATCAGCATCGACGCTCGGGATGAGTTCCCCCCGCTGTTGGCGCTCCCGCACGAAGTCGGCGACCTGGTGGCGCTGGCCGACCCCGTCCCGAACGATGGACGCCACCCGCTCGCTGCGGAGGGCTTCGGCCCACACCTGCACGGTCACGCGCCGGCGCTTCTGCTCGAGCGGATCGGAGAGCCAGTCGAGGTAGCCTGCGGCCAAGTCGTGGAGGGCCTGAGCGGTGTCCGGGTTGGCAAGCGCCGCCGATGCCAACGCGGACTCCAGAGCGTGGCGTTCCTCGGCGATCGCCTCGACGATCTCCTCTTTGCTGGTGAAGTAAAGGTAGATCGTTCCAGCGCTCACCCCCGCCTCGGCGATGATCTGCGCCATCGAAGAGCGATGGAATCCCTCACGGGCGAAGCACTCAACCGACGCATCGAGGATCTGGCGGCGCCGAGATTCGCGATGAGCGTCGGTCACCCTGGGCATTGGTTCGCCCTGGTGACTTCGGCCACCCGGTAGAGATCAGAACCCTGTTCGATGCGTCCGAGCTCTCTCCTGTAATCGCGGGCGACCTCGGCCGTCGAGCGATCGGAGTCGAGGCGGAAGCCGCGTTCGGCGAGGTAGGACTCCAGCCGGTCGGGGTGGAAACCGAAGACGAACGGTTCACCATTGAGCCGGACCCAACCCTTCCAGCGTCTTGCTTCCTCGAACTCGACGGAACCGTCGAGGGCGCGGCCGTCGACGTACGTGAAGATCAACCGACTGCCCACCGAGCAGATCCTTGAGAGGAGCTCAAAGTTGTCGTCAACGGCCGACTCGCTCAGATAGGAGATTACGCCCTCCCACACCAGGATCGACCGAGCCCGCTCGTCGAACCCGGCGTCGGCGAGCCGATCAGCGATGTTTTCGAGCTCGAAGTCGACGCCCACGAAGCGAACGTGGGCGACCGAGGTGCCCGACACACCGAGTCGCGCTCGCTTGGCACGTTGCGTGGCGGGGTGGTCGACCTCGAATACGGTGACCTCCCGTGCGAGCGGCAGCCTGTAGGCACGACTGTCGTAGCCGGCTCCGAGAAGGACCAGTTGCGCCGCCCCATCGTTGAGCGCCTCCTGCACCATCGTGTCGATCAGGCGAGTGCGGACGACTCCTGAGCTGCGGGTGCGGGGCCAGCCCAGGTCGAGGATGGCCGGCACGGCCCGACCGATCACGGGAAGTCCGGCGAGGTCCGCCACGAGCCGGAGCGAAGTCGGGAGGAGGGATTTGGCCAGGGGATCGGTGAACAGGCGGCCCTCCTCAGGTCGGGCCGACTCGACCGCACGGAACAGCGCCATGTAGGCCGCGGTGCTGCTCTCGTGGCCTCCTTTCATAAACTGAATATTCGTTCATTATCTTGACCGATGCAAGTCCTCCTCTGTGAAAGACCATGCCAGCGGACCGGCCACCGCCCGGATCGGCCGGGTCACGGACACACTTTTCAGAGCCTGGACGGCCGACTGCTTGCTCAGCGCGAGCGGTTGTAATGGCTCCGTCGGATTGTCCGTCCGAGCAGCCTGCAATCCGCCCGCCCGCCGGATCTGTCGTCATCGACTAATCGGGGGGTTCCGGCTCATTGCTCGTCGTTGGGGACATACGCGTTTCGGTGGGTGTACCTCTGGATCTCTCGACGAACGCGCAGGTAGCGTCCCGGTTCTTCCAAGGGATAGCCCAATCGGCATGCGAATGCAATGCTCATAGAGGAGGGAATCGACAGGATCTCGTGGAGTTCCCCTTCGACGTGTTCGGCGCTGAAGACACTCATGATCTGCATGCTGACGCCCAATACTGTTGCCGTCAGCCACATGTTCTGCATCACGCATCCCAGGCTCATTACCCCGAGAAAGTCCCCCTTCGATGCCGGGGCCCGCTTGCGCGTGTCGAACACGACGATCATTACTGTCGGACAGGAACGCATGGTGGCGTCGAGGAATCCGTGTGCAATATCAGTTACTACATCGGGTGTGCCGTTGGGCTCTTGCCAAGAGGGCGGGAACATGGTCGCAAGGAGCCCGGTGCCCTTGCGAATGAGCTCCTCTTCGCTAAAGGAGAGCTGGGCGTAGTTTTCGCGGATGAACTCCTCCGACGTACCGCCGTGCACTCGACCTAACGCGGCCAGGACCGAAGGGTCATCGACGACGATGATCTCGAAGTTCTGCATGTTGTGCGCCGTCGGGGCCCATCGTGCGGCTTCGAGGATCGCCTGGATGTGAGCTTCAACCACGGGGCGCTGTGGATCGAAAGGAACCCGCTCAGAGTGCCGGCTACGGATCGCGGCACTAAGTGTTGGTGGATTTTCGGTGGGTACCCATTCGGTCATGGCCGGCGACTCCTTCGGTGACAAGTTGGCGATCCAGACCGCGCACAGATCCTGCCCGGAACGAGATGAGCGGATCTTCTATGGGTTGGGGTCACCGCCGACCCTGGCTCGGGATCTGGCGGCCCTATCCCACTCGCCGGAGGGTGTTGTGGTCGGTATGAGCAAACGGCTCGGCGAACTCCTTCATGCGCAAGATCGTGGTCTCTTGGTAGGACCAGCTCGTTTCATTGACGGCAATGGTCACCTCGTAGCGCAACGAACTGGCATTCTTGGCCAAATACTGGTTCTCGCCGATCGTGTAGAGAGGTTCGTCCTTTGCCGCTCGCAGCGTGAATTCGCTCGCGTCATGTAGGGCGATGCCACCAGCCAACACTGTGATGCCCCGGGGTACCACGAACGCGCGAATGACTTCCCCGCTCGCGCTGTCCCATAGCCAGTAGCCGACTTCGGTGTGGAAGGGGTTTTCTTCATCGCCGCGCCACATGGCGGTTTTGTAGTCGAGCCCATAGAGATGTTGGTCGCCATTGTCGACTGGGCCGAACGGCTTGAACGTACATTTCTCCTGGTAAGGAGTCTCAAGCACCTTGCCCAGAGAGTGGGAGTACGCGGTATCCAGACCGCCGCGATCGCTCTCCCAATCACCGGTCAGTCCCGCCAAGGGACCCCATTGGTTCGCCACGGATTGCTCCTTTTCTGATAGTAGTCGCGCCACTCAAGTTAGGAGAACGACTCGAATGTGCACAGGGCCATTGGTCCTATGGCGAACAGGAGGGCGATAAGGCCGCCAAGGGCCGTGGCGTTGAAAGAAGAAGAGAGTCGACCCTCGGCGGAGCGAAGGTCTCCCTAGGGATGGATAGCCAGAAGATGATCGTCGACGGCCGAGATTCCGGGTGCGGACCAGGCGGCATTCTTCACGATGCGAGCCTCGTCGAAGGAGTGGACGTGACCACTGAGCACAGCCTTGCTGCCAGACATGGTGACGTGAATTTGGCGGGCATCGAGCGCCGCGTGACGGGCCAGGGCATTGGTGATCTGCTTCTCCACCTTGGCTGCGGCCACTCGAGGTCTCACCGTGATGCCGTTGGTGACCGACGTGACGCCCAAAAGGCTGTTCACCGCTCGCTCGGCCTCGTCACGTTGGTAGTTCCAGTCAACCTCTCCGTTCAGCGTGACACGTCCGCTGGAGACGGTGGCCTTGATGTCTTGATCCGACAGCGCGCTGTTCCATTCCAGAACGTGGACGACGGAGTCCGCGATATCGGAATCCTCCTTGGCATGTCCCTCGTGCAGATGCACCTCGAGTTCATCGGCGACTGCCTTGACCCCGTGGACATGTTCGGCCGCGGTGACCGCGCGCATCCTGTCAAAATACGTCGGCACATACCCGTTGAGGGTCACCGCCCCATCGTGTGCGGTGACGGCGATGTGGCGCGCGTCGACCATTGGGTCCCACTTGAGTTCCTCTTGCACGTCCATTTGCAATTGGTTACTGGTCATGATGTTGGGCACCTCTCGACTCGAGTCAATGGCATCATCACCATCAACGGTCCGTGGTCATCATGCGTCGGCTCCTTCGGTGTCGTTAGGGCCAAAGGTCCCCCACGCCCCTATAGGAGGACTGCGCCATCGGGTTGCGATCCATATGCGAGAACAAGTCCCACTCAGATCTCCGGGCGGTTAGCCCGTCCATCTCCGCTGCGATTGCCGATCACGAAACAAGCCGGAGCACTACGTCGTGAACTGGGCTCATGTGTGCGGGGTGGTTGCTCCAGCTCTGGACAAAGCCACTCGCCTGTCGGCAGGCCTCACTCACCGTGCCCCCCTCCCAATAACAGTTCAGCGCCACGAGGGTCGCCCGTTCGGCCGCGCCCCGATCGCCGGGGCGCGCCTGATCCACCCACGCTCGGACCGCTTCGGCCAATACCTCTTCGTTGGTCACTGTGATCACCTCGAGGGTGACGCTAGGCCCGCACGCCACCGCTTGGCAGGGCCGAACGTCCCGATGATCCTTCCCCTGTGGTGACCATCGGCCCTAGCCGGACGAATCGTCAAGGTCAACGATGGACTTATGACGCTGCAGAGGCTCCGACCGCCTATGCACTCCGAAGTCGAAAGACGATGAGCGTCGTTCTCGCTGCCCTGGACGCCACACCCTCCGCCGAAGTGGTGCTCGAGACGGCGATCCAAATTGGTCGATTGACCGGGACCGATGTGACCTCCGTCCATGTCCGCCGCAATGCTCTGGAGTCCGTCGACACACTGAAATCGTTGGCGGCGCGGGCCATGGTGCCGTTCCGAGTCCTCGAGGGATCGCTGAAGCCTACCCTCTTAGAAGCGCTCGGGGCCCCCGATGTGATTGTCGCCGTTATAGGCGCTCGCGCCACCAGCGGGGGTCGTCGACCCATCGGACGTACGGCCGCACACATCATTGAGCACCTCGACAAGCCGGTGGTGCTCGTGCCCCCCGAAGTTGCGGCCCCCATTTCGATCCGCCGCATCCTGGTGCCCCTTGAAGGCGCCGAGGCGTCGTCTCGACCGGTGCGCGAGCAACTGCGTCCGCTTTTGGTGGCCGGTGCCGAGCTCATCGTTCTGCACGTGTTCACCGAGGCCACCTTGCCGACGATGTTGGACCGTCCTTTTCGCGATCTGGAGATCTTGGGAAAGGAGTTTCTGATGCGCCACCATTCCCGGGCCACCCACATCGAGCTCCGACTGGGCCCGGTGGCTGAACGCGTGGCCGAAGTGTCAGCAGAGCACGGCGCCGATCTGATCGTGCTGAGCTGGTCTCAGGACAGCTCAGCCGGACGGGCCCAGGTGGTCCGCGAAGTGTTGCGGGCGTCCACGTTGCCCGTCATGCTGCTCCCGGTCACGCGTTCTGCTCATGCCCTCGTGCGTGCAGCGGATGCGAACGGGCACGCGTGACCCCTTGGAGAGCCCGCCGACACTCGGTGACCGACTCAGTAAGGTGACCTCTACCACTGCACTTCCGCCTTCCTCCACGCCGCGGCGTCCGCACTCAGGCCCGCGGCCGGTGATCGCCCGCTCAGCCTGAGGCCCCTCTCGCTCAGAGCTTGTACCCCATCTTCCGCAGCAGCTCCTTTCGATCGGCTTTGTCGGCTTCCGCCTCGATCCCCGCCGGTGGCAGCCCATCGATGATTCCGAGGATCCCTCGTCCGAGGTCACTTTGCGCCACGATCACCTCGAGCGGGTTGGACGTGGCACAAAAGATCGTGCAGACCTCCGGCACTTGCTTGAGCGCGTTCAACACGTTGATCGGGAAGCCATCTCTCAAGAAGATGATGAATGAGTGTCCCGCTCCGATCGCCTCGGCGTTACGGGCGGCCAAATCGACGAGATCTCTCGCATTGCCCGAGCAGCGGATGAGGCACGGTCCCGACGCTTCGCAAAAGGCGATCCCGAAGCGCAGATGCATGCCTGCTCCGGCCATGACCTCATGGACGTCTTCAATGGTCTTGATGAAGTGGGCCTGACCGACGATCACACTGAGGTCGTCGGGCATCTCGATCGGAACGACGCTCAGCTCCATGACCATCTCCTGTTCATCCGATCCAGTCGTCCTGAGTCGATCATCACAACAGCGCTCTTCCGCGGGCCAAATCACATGGAGTTGTTCTCTCTGGTGGGGCGGTCGGTGCTGAGGTGCCCAGTCGAGGTTGGAGCCAGACGAGCGCATTGGTGAAGCCGAGCTCGACCAATTGAGCGGAGCGGCGAAGGTCACCGAGCGGTATGTGCACGGTCGGTGGCGGAACGATCTGCACCGAAATGTGCTCTGAACCCTCAGTCACTCCTGGCCACCATTTTTGGGCAAGCAGCCGTTCGACCTGCAAGGGCGCCGTCGGGAGGATAAAGATGTGCGCGCTCCCAAGGAGATCGCTTCTTGGAGTGGAGCGCGGTCGTGACATCACCTGAGTCGAGGACAACCGGTTTCCCTGTCGCCAGATCGGTGGCGACGACGGCGAGATCGACCGGCGCATTTTCGATGTGGCGGTAGGTCAGGAAGGACTCGACCACCTGGCGCATCGGTACCGAGTGAAACAGGGCGCGGAGCATACCTACCTGAATGGCTCCGAGGTTGCCGCCGCCGCTCAGTACAAATGCAGTTGTCGTAGCTTTCCCAGCGTCTCACCGCGCCACACTCCCATTTCGCGACAGTCCAGCATCGCCTCTCTCCGAGATAGGGCGGCTGATCTCTGTCGGCGCCGAATGCAACGAAGTGGGCGATGCGCCGAGAGCGGTCGTGCCCTGTCCAGTTTCCTCGAGGTGGCGGGCCATGCACGAACCATTGCCGCCCATGCGGGTTCCTCTCTCGGCTTGCGCCTTTAGATGCTCAGTCGAATCTCCGCCAACTCTTCGTTGCCAGCCCTGTTGAGAGAGCCGCCGACAGTAGCGACTTGAAGCTGGATGGTTCCCAGCGGGGCAAGGGTGTCATCTGGATCTTGTGGACATGTCGCGCCTCGTCTGCGGTCCAGATTCCTTTCAATCGCCCGTTCACCCTGGCGAAGGCTCCAGCGATGTGGTCTCTCGCATCACGGGGCGTCCTCCGACTGCCTTGAGCACCACGATGCGCTCTGCTCCGTGGTAGCAATAGGGCCGAACGTCCTTCCGGGATCTGCTCGGGACGATGGTGCCGCCCTCGGGGACCATTGCGGGCGGAGTTGAGCAGCCAGGTCGAGCCAGCTTCGAGCGGCGAGATCTGCCTGTTGGGTAACGCCCTAAGGACCTTTGCCCCTATTGGATCCCGAGCCCACCTCCCACACTTGCGATGGAGGGCTACGGCGTCGACCTGGATCTCGGCGAACAGAGGTGGGCCCACGAAGGGAGTCCGAAGTGGAAGGTCTCATCCCGTTGGCGCTGATCGCCGGCGCCGTGGCCGTGGTGCTCGTGTGGTTGTTCTTCACCCGAGTGCATCGACACCTCGAAACTGCGGTCGAGCTGATCCCGGTGCAACCTCGTTTGTTTGTCAACGTGCTGCGGACCCAGGACGAGCTGGAGGAAGCCGTTAGGCGTGCGGCGACTTTCGAGCGTCGGGCTACCGACGAAAGCCGATCACGGGTTGATCACTACGACGCCATGATGGCCCCGAGTGCGATTTCCCACATTCGAGGTGAGCGGGGCGAGCTAGGAGCGTCCCCGGGCGACGATCAAGCTCATTCGGCCTAGAAGACGGTGGCCGACGTCATTGGTCCGCGTGAGACGGTAGAGCACGGCGGGACTCCTGCCGGCCAGACGACACCTCAGCGCTCTCCCTTCGGCCCGCCTCAAGGCGACGACCACGAGGGAAACGGCGACGGGGGAGTGCCCGCCGCCGGGTGGTGGGTGACGCCGCCCCCTCCTCCGCCACCGCCGCCCCGACGAGCAGGCCGTGCTCCGATCGTGGCCCTGGTCATCATCGTGATCCTGGCCGCCGCAGGGGGCGGGATCGGGATCGGCTATGCCCTGCGGGGTTCGGGTCCGTCCAAGGCGCCCGTGGCCAAGTCGAAAGCTTCGTCGAGCGCCCTGGCGGCGTCGAAGGTCGACCCGGGCCTGGTCGATGTGAACACCACCCTCGGCTACGAGGACGAGGCGGCGGCCGGGACCGCCATGGTGCTCACCGCCTCGGGGACGGTGCTCACCAACAACCATGTGATCGACGGGGCCACGACGATCAGCGTCACCGACGTCGGGAACCACAGGACGTACTCGGCGAGTGTGGTCGGATACGACCTGTCCGCCGATGTCGCCGTTTTGCAGTTGCACGGAGCATCTGGCCTGGCCACGGTCCCGCTTGGCAACTCTGCGGCGGAGCGGGTGGGGAACGCGGTCACCGCGCTCGGCAACGCCGGCGGCAGCGGGGGCACGCCGAGCGTCGCCCGCGGCAAGGTCACCGCCCTCAACCAGTCGATCACCGCCGTCGACGAGGGCGGCGGTGCTTCCGAGCAGCTGACCGGATTGATCGAGACGAACGCACCGCTCCAGGCTGGCGACTCGGGGGGAGCCCTGGTGGACGCCGCCGACCGGGTGATTGGCATGAACACGGCGGCATCGACCTCGTACCTGTTCAGCGGAGGCGCTACCCAGGGCTACGCCATCCCGATCAACCGGGCTCGGACGGTCGCCACGGAGATCACACATGGCGAAGCTTCCGACACGGTGCACATCGGGGCCACCGCCTTTCTCGGGATACTGGTCGGAGCCTTCCCGGGTAGAGGCTCCACTGGTGCGGTCGTAGAAGGAGTCTCGTCGGGGACCCCGGCGCAAGCCGCGGGACTGGCACCAGGCGACGTGATTGCCACAGTGAACGGCCAAAGCGTCACCAGCCCGACTGACCTCACGACCATCGTCCAGGCACTCCGCCCCGGCCAGACCATCCAACTCGGGTGGCAAGACCCCTCGGGCCAGTCGCACACGGCGTCAGTTACCCTCGCCTCGGGCCCCCCGGCCTGAGGGCGTTGGGTATCACAGCACCCCAGTGACCGGGCACGAACGAGAAGTGGATGCGGCCATGGGACCCTCCGCCCGGAAGCGGGCGACGACCGTTGTGGTGCTCGGCGTTGGCATTGTGCTGATGGCCGCCTGCGGGTCGGCCGCGGTGCGCCCATCGTCGTCCACGGCTCGTTGGTCGTCGGTGACGACAGAGGGTTGTTCGCCTCCCTGGACGAGCACGACGACGTCGGCACCTCTGCAACCGACGACAACGACGACCGCACCAACACAACAGGCCACCACCCTGCTTGGTCCGGGCGACAGCGGTCCTGCAGTCTTGGCGCTCCAACGTCGCCTGAGTGCCCTTGGGTACTGACTAGGGACCCCGGACGGAACCTTCGGCGACAGCACGGAGCAGGCGGTCTACGCGCTCCAAAAGGCGGCCGGGATCTCGCGAGACGGCATCGTAGGTCCCGATACGTCGGTCGCGCTCGCCCAGGGGGTCGTGCCGCACCCACGGAGTACATCCGGCTACGTCGTAGAGGTCGACCTCGCCGACGATCTGCTCATGATCGTCGATAACGGGCGCCTGACGGCAGTACTGAACACCTCCACGGGCGGCGGGTACAGCTACGTCGAGGATGGGACAAGGGCGATAGGCACGACACCGGTTGGTATCTTCCACGTGTATCGACAGGTTGACGGGCTGGTCACCGACCCGCTCGGCCAACTCTGGCGGCCGAAGTTCTTCGACAGTGGCTTCGCCATCCATGGAGACTCCAGCGTGCCTGCCCACCCCGTCTCACACGGCTGCGTGCGCGTGAGCAATGAAGCGATCAACTGGATCTGGGCCGACAACGTGATTCCGCTCGGTACCGAGGTCTGGGTGTACGGATAGTCCGCACAGGCCATCCCCTTGAGTGGAAACGAGGCGACCCCATCTCAGCTTCGTTCGTCCGAAGTGCCCGGGACTGCCAGGCCGGGGGGAGTAGCGAGGCAGTCCCGGGCACCGTGAAACCCCGATCAGCCCTTGTCGATCGGGATCTTGACCGAGGCAGGTGCCGATTCCTCGGCCGGAGCCGGGACGCGCACCTCAAGGATTCCATCCTTGTAGCTGGCCTTCACGTCGGCTTGGGCAGTTCCCCTCGGAAGCGGCAGATCGCGGTGAAACGACCCGTAACGGAATTCCTGATGAACGTAGTTGCGCTCCTCAGTCTTTTCCTCTTCACGGCGCTCAGCAGAGATATGGAGCACATCGTCCTCGACTGAGACTTCAACGTCTTTGTCCGGGTCAATGCCCGCGAGCTCGACGCGTACGACGAGGGTCCCGTCTTCGGTGAACTCCTCAACCCCCATGGACTCGAACCCCCGCTCGGGCCACAAGACCACCGGGCGCCGGAACATTTCGGGCCAGTCGTCGAATAAGCGATCGAAGAAGTCCAGTCGCCTCGGGGTGACCTCATGCCTGGATCTGTCGTGCTTCACAAGTGCCATTGTCATCACCGTTCCTTTCTTCTTCAGCATTAGGCGAGCTAGGCGTGGTCACCAGGGCCAGAGGTCCCTGGGCGCAGAAAATTCAACCATGGCTTCCGTCATTGCGCCTTCTTGCCCGCGACTCAATGGATCGTCGCAATCGAAGTCCTGTAATCTGGCGATGCTCTCGTTGCGGAGCGTTGATCCACGCCATCGCACCGAGATCACCGTTGCTGGAGCGCTGGAGCCAAGTGGCGGAGGAACCACTCGCTTGCCAGGCTCGCTACCTCCTCGAGGGCTCCGGGCTCTTCGAAGAGATGCGTGACGCCGGGAATGACCGTGAGGCGGCTCTCGCGCCCAAGTGGCCCCAGGGCCTTTTGATTCAGCGTGAGTACCTCCTCGTCGTGTCCCCCTACGATCAGCAACGTCGGTGCCCTCACCTGCGCCAGCACTGGGAAGGCCAGGTCGGGGCGTCCCCCGCGCGAGACGATGGCGCCAACGTTCGCGCTGGGTTGAGCGGCCGCCCACAGGGCCGCTGCCGCTCCGGTACTCGCCCCGAAATAGCCGATCTTTGATCCGATCGATTCGGGCTGCGCCTTGAGCCACTTGGTGACTGTGGTCAACCGGGCGGCGAGCAGGGGGATATCGAACACTTGCGCGCGATCAATCTCCTCGTCGGGACTCAGGAGATCAAATAGGAGGGTGCCCAGCCCGGCCCCGTTGAGAGTCGAGGCGACGAAGCGATTCCGTGGGCTGTGGCGGCTGCTCCCACTGCCGTGGGCGAAGACGACCATCCCGCGCAGGACTTCGGGCACCGTGAAATGTCCGGCGAGACGAACCGTCCCGACATGGATTTCGACCTCTTCATCTCGAACCGGCGGATCGTCGCCGATGCTCGCCACCGCGGGTGATGCGGCGAGACCCCGGGCCGCTCGTTGGAGGAGAGCCTCCACCTCGGCGTCAGAGGTGGGGGAGAAGTCACGGTACCACTCGCCGACGGCGTAGAAGGGCTCGGGAGCTTCGAGGCACACCACTTCATCGCAGCTTTTGGCCAGCTCGGCAAGAGAGGATCGTGATGCAACCGGTGCCGCCATCACCACCCGGGCTGCGCCCAGGGCCCGGGCAACCTGACAGGCCGCACGGGCAGTCGAGCCGGTGGCTATGCCGTCGTCCACCACCACTGCGGTGCGCCCCACGAGAGCAATAGGAGGACGGTCGCCTCGGTAGCGGCGACTTCGGCGCTCGAGCTCGGCCCGTTCACGTCCTTCCACCGCGGCGAACTCGGTCCCCGTGACCTGAGCCAACTGCAGCGCCTCCCGATTGAGGATGCGCACTCCGCCCTCACCGATCGCGCCCATGGCAAACTCAGGCTGGAACGGCACGCCAAGCTTGCGCACCATGATGACGTCCAGCGGCTTGGCCAGCGCGTGGGCCACCTCAAAGGCGACGGGTACCCCGCCCCTCGGCAGTCCGAGCACCACAATGTCCTCATTCTCGAGATGGCGCCGTTCAAGCTCTACGGCCAACCGGCGACCAGCGTCGACCCGGTCACGAAACGTCACGGCCACCTCCTTGTGGACTGCTGCCAGCCTCTCCCGTGAGCGTGGGGGGGGGCTAGGGCCGATGGTCCCCGTTCCTCGCCGAGAATCTGCACTGCCAAAACACCACGCCGCCCTGCATCCTGCTAGGGACCTTCGACCCTGTTGAGGTGCTCGCCTCGGGATCAAGATCGCAAGTGAACGAAGGGAGATTCACATGCACGCCAAGGTAGGTGATCGCATCGTGATCAAGGGTCACCACGTCGGTGAACGTGAGCGCGACTGCCAGGTGATCGAGGTGCGCGGCCCCGACGGTGGTTCGCCGTATGTGGTGCGCTGGGAAGACAGTGACCACGACACCCTCTTTTTCCCAGGCTCCGACGCCAGCGTTGAGCCCTATGAGCGGGCCGGTTGATTGCGAGGTGGCAGTGCGTTGACAGTTCCCACGACGACCAAGTCAGCAATGAGCGGGTACGGGCATCCCATCACTGGTGAGAACACGGACTACGACTCCTTACTCGATCTCATAGGCGACCGGCGTTTCGTATTGATCGGTGAGGCGTCGCACGGCACGCACGAGTTTTACCGGGAGCGAGCCCGCATCACCCGCCGTCTGATCGATGAGCGTGGATTCACCGCAGTAGCGGTCGAAGCTGATTGGCCCGACGCCTACCGGGTCAACCGCTACGTGATGGGGCTGTCCGATGACCAAAATGCCAATGCTGCATTGTCGGACTTTCGAAGGTTCCCTGCTTGGATGTGGCGAAACCGCGATGTTCTGACGTTCGTCGAATGGCTCCGGGCCCGCAACGATGCCCATGTCAATGCCATCACCAAGGCCCGCTTCTACGGGCTGGACCTCTACAGCCTCCGGGCGTCGATCGAAGCCGTCGTGGACTACCTGGACCACGTCGATCCGGAGGAGGCCAAGCGGGCCCGAGCGCGCTACTCCTGCTTCGATCACGTGGGTGCCGAAGGACAACAATACGGTTATGCGCTGGCCTACGCCGGCGCGATCCCTTGCGAGAACGAGGTCGTGGCCCAACTCATCGAGCTGCGCCGAAAAGCTGACGCCTATCTCCGGCGTGACGGCTGGGTTGCTGACGATGAGTTCTTCTTCGCCGAGCAGAACGCTCGTCTGGTGCGCAATGCCGAGGAGTACTACCAACAGATGTACCGTGCCGAGGTGTCATCGTGGAACCTCCGAGACCGGCACATGGCCGGCACGCTCGATGCGCTTATTGAGCATCTCGACCGCCAGCATCCCCGCGCCAAAATCATCGTGTGGGAGCACAACTCACACGTCGGCGACGCCAGGTCCACCGAGATGGGTCAGCGGGGCGAACTCAACGTGGGGCAGCTGGCCCGTCAACGCTACGGCAACGAGTCGGTGCTGATCGGCTTCACCACATATGACGGCACGGTTACCGCAGCGAGCGAGTGGGGTGGACCCGCCGAGCGCAAGCGAGTCCGCGCCGCTTCCCCTGACAGCCATGAAGCGTTTCTTCACCAGAATGATGGCAAAGATTTCTGGCTGGATACGGCGCTGCCGGCTGTACATGCTGTCCTGAACGCCCCCCGTCTAGAACGGGCGATTGGCGTGATCTACCGGCCGCAGACCGAACGTGGCAGTCACTACTTTTATGCCCGTCTGGGCGAGCAGTTCGACGCCGTGATCCACCTCGATCACACCAGAGCCCTCGAGCCGCTGGAGCGGACGTCGCTCTGGGATAAAGGAGAGCCGCCGGAGACTTACCCGAGTGGTATCTGAGGGAGGGGTTCAAGGAACCTCAGAACGACGAGGGTGGGGTTGAGTTCAGAGCATCCGGTCGCGCATGAACTCGAGCCAGGAGATGTGTCGTTCGGTGTCGTGTGCCACAAGAGCGAGAAGGACGTTCCAGAGTTCGGACTCCTTGCTTGGTTCAAGCGTGCTGCGCAGTGCCGCGAGTTCCAGGCGTTCGTCGTCCTCTCGGGTGATGAGCGTCTCGAGCATGGTGACGGTGCGTTGGCGCACCGCATTGTCGCTAACGTGGCCGCCTTGGAGAATGGGCATGCCGCGAGCCTTCAGGTCGTCAGTCGCGAACACCGTCTCGGCCAGATCACCGAAGATCATCTGATGGCGTTGCTCATCGGCCAGGATCAGGCGCGCCAGATACCGCATTGATGGTGTGGGAAGCTCCTCGCACAATGCCTGGTAGTCGCCGAGCAGTTCATCTTCCCGGGCGGCGTGCGCGCGAAGG
>JBEKWB010000046.1:0-36976 GCA_049513455.1 Acidimicrobiales bacterium | reverse complement strand
CCAGCTGCGCTGCTCGATGCGACCGGTCACGACGACCCGCGTCCCCTTGGAGAGGCTCAGGGCCACGTTCTCGGCCAGGTCGCGCCAGCACACGACGTCGAAGAACGACGTGGCCTCTTGCCACTCGCCGCTGGTCTTGTCCTGCCAGCGCCGGTTGACGGCCACGCCGAGTTGGGTCGTGGCCTGGCCCTCTTTGGTGTAGCGGATCTCGGGCTCCCGGGTCAGGTTCCCGCAGATGGTGGTGGTGTTGCTCATGGTTTGCTCCTTATGCTCTTGGCCTCGTTCCTTGCGAACGACGCCGCTGCGTCGTTCGATGAACGGCGACTCCCACCGGCAGCGCAGCGGGGTCAAGTTCCGGAGAGGGAAGCCCATGGGGCCGAGCAAGAACTTCTGGCGGATGAGCCCGTAGGGCGAACTTCAACGATCACGAAACCGCCAGAAGTTCTTGCGAGCCGAGCCGGCGACTTGACGCCGTGAAGCGCCGGTGGTCCCGGTCCGGCGCGTGGGACGTGTGCCTCACCTACCTGTCGGTAGCTCCCCGCAGGGGTTGAGCTGGCTGTCCGGGCCCGCAACGCCCTACATGTCCCATGGGGGCTTCTCAGGAGGTTGGTTTTGGAGGTCGCTGGGGTGCGGTGCCGGGCGTACCAGCCGATGGTCGCCGGCCTTCGATCACCATGACGGCTTTCTCTGCTCTGGCGTCTGAGTCGCCGGGATGAGGAGTTGCGCAAGATGAGTGTGGCCCGAGATCAGCACTTGTGGGAATCATCATTCAGATCATGGGAGGGCGATGGTGGCCCGTGTCCGCCCTGATACTGACGGCCCGAACGGACCGAGGAAAGAGCGAGAGGCTCATGCCCCCCGATGTGCCATCGTCGTTGATAAGCCGCCGACAGCTGCGAGACCAACAGGCTGAATTTGTCCTGGTGCAACGACGAGCGTTCCCGTCATGAGTGAGACCCTTCAAGTCGGGCCGCCCGTTACCATCAGCGTGGAAGACGCTGCGCTGTTGCTCGGAATAGGCAGGACCGTCACCTATCGTCTGGTTCTTGGCGGCGAACTGCGATCCGTAAAGATAGGAAGGCGGCGGCTCGTCATTCGGGCATCGGTCGAAGAGTACGTGGCCCGGTTGGAGAACTCGGCCTAGCCTTTGGGGCCCCACCCGAGCAGAGTGCGCATACGACCGTAGGTGGTTGCGCTAAAGAAGCTCGCTCTTCTCTGCCACTCGGGCACAGATCTGCTCCCAGGTGGGTAGCTCCGATGCACCGAAGTACATGATTGGCATCGAGGTTTCGAACGCGGTCCGAAGCCGAATCGAGACCGCGCCGTCCAATGCAAAGGCTCCGCTGGTGGCAAAGCCATCCACTGGACGTACTTCGGAGTCATCGCCAGCGAAGTTGGCTCGAGTGATCTCCTCGGCGTTCGCAAGAATCGAGTCAAATTCGGCCCGATCGGTGAGCAACCTAACGACACTGTCATTGCCCAAGAGCTGATAGATGTCGTAGAAGTGACGACCGGTCCGATCATCAAGTTCGGCCAGCGGGTCATCGGCCAGTCGTTGGGCGAGGCCATGGACGAGGGCGAGTTTCTCAATGAGCGTGCGTCCCGGATGGAGTACGGCCACGGTGAAGTGAGATAGATCCGCGAACTCGTCGAGGTCTGAACCCGCACCGAGCAGCGCGTCCCCCAGCAAGCATGACACTGCTACCTCTTCAAAGGGGTAAGGGCCTCCCCGAACTCCCATCTCTAGACGAACAGTCGCCGAGAGAGGACGGGCGGGGATGTTGATGGCCGGATAGCTGATCTCGTAGGCACGGTGTTTTCCGGATTCGGCGTCGCCGTACCGGTGCGCTTCACCGCCAGTCGTTTTCGCCCCGAGGGCGCCCATTGCCTTCATGAGTTTGTCAACCGCACCTCGGCCGCGGCCTCCCGGTATGACGAGTACGTCGACGTCTTCGGAGAATCGTTCGACTATCCGATGGGCCTTGGACAAACTTGTGCCACCCTTGAAGACAAAATCACGGCCGAAGTCCCGGGAAAACGCCCTGAGAATCTCGCTGATCCAGTAGTCCTTTTCCACCGCCGCCGCGGGAATGCCCAAGCCCTCGGCCGTCGAGCGAAGAGCAGGGCCAAATTCGCCGGAGTCTCGAAATACAATCATGCCGACACAGCCATTGCGACGCCCTGGCGAAGGGACTCGCTGCGGGCTGGCCGAACTGCCTCGGCGTCCTCGGCTCGACCGATAGCGCCGAGAAACTGGCGGAGTTGTTCACGGACCCGTGGAGGTTCGGACGCCGAAGCCCGAACGAGTCGATCGACACGGATCACCCCACTCTCCGCGAAGTTCTTGAGCCGGTCGATGGCATCCGCCTTCGGGATCTCGACCAGAGCATCCCAATCCCGGAACACTTCAAGAACAGCCACTTCCGATGGTCGGAGTCGCTCGTCGCGACGCCTCGTGCTCGCCGCACGACTCACCAGATGAACTGGTCCCGGATGACTCGGCACACGGCTTGGCACGGCGATCGTGTCGTAACGAGGAACCTGGGTCGAGAGCCCCAAGGCGAGCGCTGCGCTCCACCCGGCGGGACCGCTACCGGGCATCCCAACCAGCTCATCGGCCAATCGATCCACGGGAGGCGGAGCCATCCCAAGACGAGACGTAGCTCCTCGCCAGTACAGGCCCCTCCGAACCCGGCGGATATCACCAGAGGCAACAAGCCGAGAGAGAGCCTTGGTGACTGCTTCCGAAGACCCCTCGAAGTCGTCGGGGCGCCAGAAACGCTCCCGCGAAGCAAGAACCCGGCGGCGAACCTTCGTCGCAACACTCGTCTCACCCATGCCAAACACTATACCCGGATTGGCTATAACTCGATACGAGAAACCGCCAGAATTGATTTGTGACTGGAGGGCGAGCAGTGTCAACGCCCTCACCTCCACGAGTAGCACGGGTTGCCTGCCTCTGAAACCCGTTAGCGTTCAGCGATTCCAGTCCGTCGAGGACCTGATACTCCGTTTGATGGTCCGAAAATGTAAGCAACGATGTAAGCAACGGGGGCAGATTTCCCCGGACTGCTCTGAACCGCCCTGAACTAAAATCCCTGGTAGAGCGCCTGTAGCGACCTGGAATGAACTGCCACGTACCCCCAAAATCTCACTGGCAGTCAGGAGGTTCGTGGGTTCGAGTCCCATCGCCTCCACCACACAAAATCGCAGGTCAGATGGTATATGGCCCGGGACTCTCTTAGTCCCCCGGCGTTGAATGTACACAGCGATGTACGCAACGCCGGCGACCTTCTACGGACGGGGACGAACGCTCATGGGCCGGCAGACGAATGAACGGCGAAAGGTCGAATTATCAACGGGCCTCCGATGGCCGATGGTTCGGCTCCATCGTCGTCACCAATGACCTGGGCCAACCGAAGCGCAGGACCGTCAGTGCCAATACGAAGGACGGCGCGCGACAAGAGTTCAAGCGCCTCATGGAAGAGCAAGAACGCCTTCAGGCCGAAAGCCTTCCCCCAAATCGACACCGCGGCAACCGTGAGTCAGGTACTCGACCGCTGGCACGCAGTCATCGTCGCCATTCGTCGAGAGACCACCGCCGTCGACTATCGATACAGCTGACAATCGGTGCCCAAGCATTTTGGCTGGCCTTCGCCTATTCTGTCCGCTGCGCTCCCGCTTCGGTTGGGGTGATGGTTGAATGATCTGATCGCAAGGGGAGGGTGTGAGGATGATCTGCAAGGGATTGCGTACGCTTCAAAAGTCGGTGCTGCCGCTGGCAATGGCGGCAGTAATTGTCGCCGGGACGTCCATCGCACTCTCGTCGACGACCGCGGGAGCGGCGACGTCGGCGTCTAGTTCGAGCGGCGTCTGGCCGGGAGTCGGCAAAATATGCGAACCGGGACCCGGCGGTGCCTCCTCGGTGCGCGGTGTGGGCGCCAAGACCATCAACATCGCGGTCGAAAACGACGCTTCCAACACCATCGTCCCGGGCCTCGAGGTGGAGTTCACCCAGCAGGCCACCGCCTTCGCGGACTGGTGCAACGCCGCCGGGGGGATCAACGGGCGCAAGATCGTCCTGGACAACCGGGACGCCGCGCTGTTCAACGTCGCGTCGCAAATGACATCGTCCTGCCAGAGTGACTTCATGGCGGTGGGCGGGGGTTACGCCATCGACGCGGCAGGCGTGCCGATCCGTGAGAAGTGCGGGCTGGGACAGATCAGCGCCTACGTCCCCTCGAGCGCGGCGGCGATGGCCACCCTCCAGGTCGACCCGGGTGGCGCCAACACGGACTCGGTTACCGCGGGGTGGTTCGGGGCTCTGACCAAGGCCTACCCGAAGGCGGTCAAGGTGGCCGGCATGGGTTCGGACGACACCCCCTCCGACGTCCAGCCCGAAACGAAGGACGAGTTCGCTGCCGAGGCGCAGGGCTGGAAGGTCAACGCCTTCTTGTTGCCCCCGACTTCGGTGGAGGACTGGGCGCCCTACGTCGAGCAGTACCAGGCAAAGGGGGACACGGCCCTGTGGCCGGCCGACACGGCCAACTTCCCCCCCTTCGCTGACGCGATGACGACGGCCGGCTATCACCCCGCCTTCGTCATATTGGGGACCCAGTTCGCCGACTCCCCGACGGAGCAAGCCGTGCTCGCCAACCCCAGCCTGCCCCCGGTCTACGTCGAGACGCAGTGGTGGCCACTCTCACTGGCCTCGCAGAACCCCTCGACCGAAGAGCTCGTCACGACCATGCACAAGTACTCCAAGGGCGACAGCATCGACTTCGATGACGAGATATCGGCCGAATCATGGCTCCTGTGGGCCAAGGCGGCCACGGCCTGCGGCGCCGCCCTCACTGTGACCTGCGTGCTGAACCACGCCGCCGCCACGACGAACTGGGACGCCGGGGGCATTGAGGCGCCCATTGCCAAGTTGACGCTCTCCAACGAGAACCCCCCAAGGGGATCCTCTACGACAAGAAGCTCACTGGTCCCACGCAGTCCATCTGGAACTGCAACCCCAAGAACGTCATCCAGCTGACCGCAGCGCAGCAGGCCCAGATAGCCGCCATTTGAGCGCGGGGTCGGCCAGCCGAAGGGTGCGATTCGGAATTCCGGCTGCTCCGAGAATTCTCCACGGCTACCCGCAGCTTGGTAACCGGTCGAAGAAAACCGCTGATGAACTTCCGACTCCGTCCTAAATCGTCTCCGCCCAACTCGCCGGTCAGCTGCCGGATGAGCAGTGCAGGGTCCTCAACGGCCCTTTGGCTACGGACGACTCAGGAAACGATGAGCTGAGGCCGGCCCCAAGGAGTCAGGATTTTACCGTCGGCATTGCGAATGTCGTCCGAGAGGTCGTCGGTGACGTGCCACGTGGCGGCAAGCCGGCCAATCCCCACGTCGAGCGCGCAGTTCAGACCGATCTCGACCAGTTCACCCTCCGTGTAGTACTGCCTCAGGTCGTCGTAGACGCTGTCGTCAATGGCGAGGTGGTTCGTGGCGAACAGATCGGCAAAGCGGAGGGCTGCCCGTTCGGCAGGCGTGAGGTCCGGCGCCTCTTGTGGCTTTTCAAGCGAACAGACCAGATCATCGGTGACCCCGTCCTCAAGGGCCTCCCGGTAGCGAATGGCCATGCAGCTCCGGCACTGATTGTGGAAAGCGATCCTGAGGCGGATCAACTCCACCAGCCGGCGTGGGAGGGTCCCGCTGTGGATTACGGCATCGGAGAACGCACCAAGGCACTCCGCCATGACCGGACGCTGGGCCAAGATGCCTGCTACACCGATGTTGACCTTGGTCCCCTGGTCGAGTGTGGCGATGTCGACTCCGGGCAGTTCCACTGAATTCACACGTGCCATATCCTGCGCCTCCGATTCAAACGATCCCGTATTCTGCACTGTTCGCAGGCACGTAACCAAGGGCGGTCTTCCACCGTGGCTGAAGATGGGGCACTCGCTGCTCGGAAGCTAGCCAAGAGGTTCACGTGGGTTTGCCATAAGGCGGCGATCGGCTCGGTAGTACGGTTCGTGACGATGACCGACGGCCGACCCTTGTTTGCGCCACTTTCCCGGGACGAGGCTGTAGCCCGCGCGACCTCCGCTGGGATCCCGACGGTACTCGCCAACCCGAATGTCTTCCGCGTCCTGCTGCACCATCCCCCTGTCGCCGATGTCTTCGCGCGGCTGGTGCAGGTGGTAGTCCTCGACGGCACCCTTGACCCCCGCCTCCGCGAGATGGCAATCATGCGCGCCGCCTGGCTTCGCAGTTCGGCGTACGAGTGGGCATCGCATTACGGGATCTCGTTGCGCATCGGGCTGACCGACGATGAGATTGTCGCCATTCGCTCCGGACCGAGCGCGCATGACCTCGCCTCGAGAGAGCGCGCTGTGCTCGCTGTTGTCGATGAGATTGTCACCTGCGGTGTTGCGTCAAGCGAGGTGCTGGGCGCGGCACGAGACGCCGCGGGGACCGATACGGCTTACCTGGAGTTACTCGCCATCCCGGGTTGCTACGCGGCCCTGGCCTCGATCCTTGACGCGCTTCAGGTCCCGCTCGACGACGGGGTGAGCTTGTGGCCACCCGATGGGGTGAGACCTTCTCCGCCGGATTGATCCGCGTTGGAGATCGGGATACACCACCGATGGGTTGGGTGGGCCGGGACGTGCCTTTGGGCGGGATGCGGGAAGTTTCTGGAGGTGCCTGTTTTGGCCCGGAGTTAGGGGGTATCTTTGCAACCCTGATCGAGTGAGAGAGACGCTCGATTCCTAACCAGTGGGGGTTACGTCGGTGTCACTCCTCGTTTCAAAGAATGACCTTCTGGATCCGGTCGTAAGCAGATCGGTGCTGTCAGCAAGGACTGCTGGGCTCACCCTTCCCCCCTCTGACAGCAATAAAGTGGGGTCTTGGACTCTGAGCATCTTCGATGGTGACCCGGCGGTCCCAGGCACGAAACGTCCCCATGAGTACTACCGAGAGGTATACCCGCCGCAGACCGCCAACGAGTGCTTCACTGAGGCCGAGCGGGCGCTGCGGTCCTACTTTGGCGTCGGTGGGTGGGTGAGGGACGAATTGCCGTTGGCCGGATTCGCAAGGAGTTGGAGCCGAAAGGCCACCTAATGTGAAGCACATTTCGGAAGTGTTTTGCGACAGGTTCTCGGTGACACGAAGCGGCTCTTGATCGTCACGGGAGCGTCACACTTTCATCACGCATTGCGCAATCGCGAAAGAGGAAGTGCCGGTGGCCAAGAAGTCATGAGGCCATTAGCGTCATAGCTGTGGCGGAACGCTACGGAATGGTCATGGTGCCGATCAACGAGGCCAGCAGCGGATCGACCGACGACCTTGTGGCTGAGCGAGAGCGCGACGGTTGGCAGCTTGTGTCGACGAGGGTGGACCGTGAGGGTGCCGAGATAGTCGTGTTCCACCATCCCGGCCTGAGGGCAGAACTGCAATAGATCACCGCTACTACGCCGGCGACTCCGAATGTTGTATCGCGAGCGTCGGTGGTAGTGATACTCGGTCTTTCGTGTCATGCCCCGACAGGATCACATCCACCCAGTACCCGAACAGGGGCGCCACTTGCGCGTCGATCTCGGCCCATCGTTGCTCATCGGAAGCCGTCACTCGCATTGCTCGTCTCGACATAGGTACCTCTTTCGGACGCAGTTGGGGGTGTAGGTGAGGTCAACGGATCAACGATTCTTGACCTGCGCTCAAGACGGCGTCGACCTCGCACTCAGTCGTGGGTTCCCGATCATCGCGTTGGATTGTCTCCCACGGCCATTCGTAGGCGGATTCGGCATGTTCGCCCAAGTCCAGCCCAGTTATCTCTTCGGCTCCGCTCACGCGCAGTCCCACCGTCTTGTCGGTGATCCACAAGATGGCCAGCGTCATGACGAAGGGGAAGACGAGTCCGGCTACGGCTAATACCGACTGACGGCCGAACTGCAGCAATCCGCCCGATGCACCCAAGGCGTTGACGGCGAGGCTGGCGAAGACTCCGGTCAGCACCACCCCGATGAATCCCCCGACCGCATGGACGCCGACCACATCGAGAGCGTCGTCATAACGCAGACGAGGCTTGAGCTGAACCGCTCCGTAGCAGAGCAGCCCGGCGGCGCCCCCGATGACGAGCGCCGCCCAGGTGGGGACATAGCCCGACGCGGGCGTGATGGCGGCCAACGCGGCCACAGCTCCCGACGCGATCCCGACTCCCGACGGCTTGCGCCGGCGGGTCCATTCGATCGTCATCCAGGCCAGCATCCCGGCGCAGGCACCGATCTGCGTGTTGACCAGGGCGGCCACGGCGACCGAGTTGGCGCCCCCGGCGCTGCCGGCGTTGAAACCGAACCAGCCGAACCACAAGATTCCCGCACCCAACAGGACCAGCGGGACATTGTGCGGTCGGTCGAGCTTGCGCCGTCGTCCGACATAGATGGCGGCAGCCAGGGCGGAGGCGCCAGCCAGCTCATGGACCACCGATCCCCCGGCGAAGTCCACCGCGTGCAGACCCCCAGCACCCAAGAATCCGCCTCCCCAGACCCAGTGGGCAAACGGGCAATACACGAGCAGGGACCACAGGGCGATGAACATGAGGTAACCCCGAAAGCGCATGCGCTCGACGAAGGCTCCGGCGATGAGGGCAGGGGTGATGACGGCGAACATCATCTGGAAGGCCATGAAAAGGAGTGGAGGGATATGGGGCGCGAAACCCGATGGCTTGCTCCCGATCCCGCGCAGCATGAAGTACTGGAAGCCGCCGACGATTCCCCCGTGATCGGGTCCGAACGCCAATGAGTACCCGACGACGATCCAGAGCACCGAAACGATACCGATTGCGACCAGGGACTGGGCCATGGTGGCGATCACGTTCTTCTCACCGACCAGACCGCCGTAGAACAGAGCCAGGCCGGGCATCATGAAGAACACCAGCGCAGTTGCCACCAGCATCCAGGCCGTGTCACCGGCGTTGATGAACATGAGTCCTCCAGAAATCTGTCGAGAGCCCGGTCCCTAGAGAAAATTAAGGCGGAGTCTCGAGCTGGCCTAGGGCCATTGGTCCCTGGGCGCAGTGTGAGGGAGCACCCGTCCGGGCGATCGAGGCCTTCGCAGGCCGGCGCGAGTGAGGGCCGAACGGCCCTATCCGTCAGGCAGCACCACCTCCACCATGGCGAAGATGAGCGAGTATCGAGCGCACGGTCTCAGCACGACCCTTGGGTTCCTGGATCTGAGGCCCCTCACGATCGTGTCCGAGTCGGACAGTTTGGAGTTCGTCGCAAAGACGATGCTGAACCGCGACATTTCGTGTGTCGTGCTCGACGAGCCACCTTTACGCGTGGTGACCGAGCGGGATTTGGCAGTGGCGTGGGCGCAGAAAAGGTCAGCAAACGAGAGCGTGGCGATCGTCGCGAGCAGCAATCCCTACTGGACCCCCCTCGACACGACGGTCGCGGAGGCGGCCGCTTTGATGATGAGGATTGGAATTCGCCATCTTGTCGTGCTCGACGTCGGAGGTCACCCAACTGGAGTCGTGTCGATGATCGAACTGTTCTCGATCCTGGTCCATAGCCAGGAACCCTTGGCGCTCTATGCGAGTTTCTCCTCCTTCATGACGCGAGGGACACGAGGATGACGCTGGACCTCTCCCGTTGGCAGTTCGCCATCACGACGATCTTCCACTTCATATTCGTGCCCCTCACCATCGGCCTCGCCCTCCTGCTGGCCATCATGCAGACGACCGCCTACCGGAACCGTCGCGACCCGGAGAAGTACGAGAAGTGGTCGAAGATGACGCTCTTTTGGCGTCGACTGTTCCTGATCAACTTCGCCATCGGAGTGGTCACCGGAATTGTTCAGGAGTTCCAGTTCGGAATGAACTGGGCCGCCTATTCGCGCTATGTCGGCAGCGTATTCGGAGCCCCCCTCGCCATCGAGGCCTTACTGGCCTTCTTCTTGGAGTCGACATTCCTCGGGATATGGATCTTCGGCAAGGATCGCGTCTCGGCCCGTATCCACCTTGCTGCCATCTGGATCGTCAGCGTGGCCACCGCTCTCTCGGCGTACTTCATTTTGGCCGCCAACGCCTGGATGCAGCACCCCGTGGGGTACAAGGTGGAGGGTAACCGGGCGGTGATGACCAACTTCTGGGCCGTCATGACCAACAGCACGCTCATCAGCTCCTTCCTCCATGTCGTCTCCGCCGCGGTGATCACGACCACGATGCTCGTACTGGGTGTCAGCGCGTGGCACCTCCTGAGGGATCGCCGGGAGGGCATCTCGCCGCATCCGGTCTTCGCCACGTCGGCCCAGCTGGCGATGGTCATCGGTTCGATCGCCATCGTGGCCACGATGTTCTTCGGTGACAACCAGGCTCGCCTCATGGAGAAGCAGCAGCCAATGAAAATGGCGGCGGCCGAGGCCATCTACAACACGCAGAGCGGCGCCAGCTTCAGCCTGCTCACCATCGGGAACCTTTCCGGCACGCCCATCTTCCAGATCCGTCTGCCTCACATGCTTTCGGTCCTAGCCGACAACACGTGGGATGGTTCGGTCCAGGGCATCAATCAGATCCAGGCGAAGGAGGCCGCCAAGTACGGTCCGGGCAACTACAAGCCCATCCTGTGGGTCACCTACTGGACCTTCCGGATCATGGTCGGCTGCGGGATCTTGATGTTCGTGATGATGGCGATCGGCCTGTGGCTCATGCGACGTCGACGCCTGGAGCGCTCGGTGTGGTTCCTCCGGATATCGGTCTTCGCCATTGTTCTGCCGTTCGTAGCCAACACCACCGGGTGGATATTCACGGAAATGGGGCGCCAACCATGGGTCGTCTTCGGATTACTGAAGACCTCGCAAGCGGTCTCCCACGTGGGCACCGGCTACGTCGTGGCCACGTTGGTCGGCTTCACTGCGATCTACAGCCTGCTGGCCGCCATCGACTTCGGCCTGATGGCAAAATTCGCCCGCTCCAGTGCCGACGAGGCCGACGAGGCCGATGAGCACGGTGAAGGCGAAGCCCAAGAGTCCGAAGGCGGGGACCGCGTGCCCGCTCTCATCTACTGAGCCCGAGGAGAATCCGTGTACACCCTGCTCGCGAGTAACGCCCCGGCTTATAGCGGACTCGAGATCTTCTGGTTCATCGTCATCGGTGTTCTTTGGTCGGTGTACTTCGTTCTGGAGGGCTTCGACTTCGGTGTCGGCATGTTGTTGCCGATACTGGGGCGAAATGATCTCGACCGGCGTGTCCTGATCAATACCATCGGGCCGGTATGGGACGGCAACGAAGTGTGGCTTCTCACCGCGGGTGGCGCCACGTTCGCCGCATTCCCGAACTGGTACGCCACTCTGTTCAGTGGCTTTTACCTTCCCCTCTTCTTGATTTTGGCCGCCCTCATCTTTCGAGGAGTGGCGTTCGAGTTCCGGGCCAAGCGCGCCTTCCCCGCCTGGCGAGCAGCCTGGGACCAGGCGATCTTCTGGGGAAGTGTCATTCCTGCGCTGTTGTGGGGTGTGGCCTTCGCCAACATGCTGCGGGGCGTTCCCATCGGGCCGCACGAGTCCTACCTGGGTTCTTTTTTCAACCTCCTCAACCCCTATGCGCTCCTTGGAGGAGTCACCACACTGCTCCTCTTCGCCCTCCATGGTGCGGTCTTCGCCTCACTCAAGACCACCGATGACATCCACGCCCGCGCCTCGCAGGCGGCCAAGATCCTCGCGCCCGCCGCGACCGCCGCCCTGCTCGCCTTCTTGGTTTGGACCTACGAGAACGCCCACACCATGCACGACACCGGACTCGTGCCTCCGTTCGTCCCGGTGCTGAGCATTGCCGCTATTGCCGTCGTCGGATGGCTGCTGCGGGAGAAGCTCGAGGGTTGGGCCTTCGTGGCCACCGCGGTCGGCATCATCGGGCTGACCGCCACGCTCTTCTTGAACCTCTACCCGCGGGTCATGGTCTCCAGCATCTCCAAGACCTATGACCTCACCATCGCCAACGCGTCCTCGGCCCCCTACACACTCAAGGTCATGACCATTGTGGCCCTTATCTTCACCCCCCTCGTGCTCGTCTACCAGGGCTGGTCGTACTGGGTATTCCGCGCCCGGGTCCGGCGACCCCGGCAGTCTTCCGATGTCGTCACCACGCCGGGCGAGGACACCATGGCGAATGTCGAAGGCAGGACCCCCTGACCACGGTCGGAGCGATCACGACCACCCAGTCCGTTCTACGGAGCGGCGATCGGACCCGGGGGCTCATCAACCCCCGCCTGGCGCGCCGGGTCGCGGTCACCCGGCGGTACCTGGCCATCGCGGTTGCTGTCGGCATGGGATCGACCGTCTGCGTGGTGATTCAGGCCACCTTGCTCGGTCGCATCATCCAACATGTCGTGGTCGGGCACGGTGGTATGCGCCAGGCGGAACCTCTCATTGCGGGACTCGCGGGCGCCTTCGCTGGTCGGGCGCTGCTCGCGTGGCTGGGAGAGCTGGCGGCACACCGCACCTCGGCCCGGGTCACCTCAACGCTTCGCCGGCAGCTGCTCGTCGGGGCCATCGCCCGCGGCCCGTCGTGGTTGGCGGGCGAACGTACCGGGGAACTCACGTCGGCGGCCACTCAGGGCGTCGATGCGCTCGATTCCTACTTCGCCCGATACCTCCCCACCGCGGTGCTCGCCGGTCTGGCACCGGTCCTCCTCCTCGCCTGGATCGGCTGGTCCGACTGGACGTCGTTGCTCATTCTTGCCATCACCGTCTCGGTCATCCCCATCTTCATGATCCTCCTCGGACTGGAAGCGAAGCGGCACGCCGCCGAACAGTGGTCGCAACTCTCCGGGCTGGCCGCCACCTTCTACGACCTGCTGCAGGGCATGGCGACCCTACGGTCGTTCGGTCGGACACGCGACGGGCGGCGCACCCTTGTGAGAGCCAATGAGGAGTTCCGGGCGAGCACCATGAACACGCTGCGGGTCGCGTTCCTCTCATCGCTCGCGCTCGAGGTACTGGCCTCGGTCGGAACGGCTCTGGTCGCGCTCTTCCTCGGACTGCGATTGCTCAATGGCAGCGTGTCCCTGAGCACTGCGCTCGCCGTACTCGTCCTGGCGCCGGAGGTGTACCTTCCCCTCAGACGGGCCGGCGCGGAGTTCCACGCCAGCGCCGAGGGACAGGCGGCCGCCGAGCGCATTCTCGACATTCTCGATGAAGACCACGAGCCAACGGGCACCGGGGGGGCGGCCCCCTATGGTGCTGCCGGTGTTGTTCCCAACCTGGCCTCGCACTCCATCACTCTCTCCGACGTGTACGTGCGTTACCCCGGGCGCACGACCCCCACCCTCGACGGCGCGAGTCTGGTGATCGCTCCCGGCGAGCATCTGGCCGTGACCGGTGAGTCGGGCTCAGGCAAGTCCACCCTTCTCTCCCTTCTCCTCGGCTTCGTCGCCGTACAACGCGGGACGTTCCGCATCGGCGGTGTCGATATGGACACCCTTCCTACGAGTGAGTGGCGACGGCAGATCGCCTGGGTTCCCCAGCACCCCTACCTGCTCCGCGGCTCCATCGCCGACAATCTCCGGGTCGGGAACCCTGGAGCCGACACTCGCCTGCTTCTTCGTGCATGCGAACAGTCGGGGCTCTCCGAACTGATCGGCCGGTTGCCAAAGGGACTCGAGACCCCAGTCGGCGAGGGCGGACTGACGCTGAGCGCAGGTGAACGACAGCGGATCGCGCTCGGTCGTGCCGTTTTACGTGACGCACCGTTGGTGCTGCTCGATGAGCCCACGGCTCATCTCGACGCCAACCTCGAGGCGTCGCTACGACAGAGCCTGTCGCCGTGGCTCGAGGGCCGGACTGTCGTGATGGCCGCACACCGGGGCGGAGTGTTGGGTCGGGTTGATCGGACCCTTACCCTCATCGGCGGTCAACTCGTCGCAGTTCCCCAAGGGATCGATGCTCGATCATGAGTGCGTCGGGTCCCCAGGCACGCTCGTCGTGGTCGTCGTTGAGAGAGATCATGCGGATCGGCGCTCCGCCCCGAGGACGCTTCTGGTTGAGTACCGGATTGGGCTCCGCCGCCGCAATGAGCACGGTGGCACTGATGGCGTGTTCGGGCGCCCTCATCGACAAGGCGGCACTGCGTGTTCCTCTCTATACCCTCACCGTGCTTATGGCGGCAGTGCAGATTTTTGCCCTCAGCCGGGGGCCGCTCCGCTACGGGGAGCGGCTCCTTTCGCATGACTCGGCGCTGCGGGTCCTCGGTCGCCTCCGAGCGTGGATCTTCGACGCCGTCGAACCCCTCTGTCCCGCCGGACTCCGTCAATGGCGGAGTGGGGACCTCTTGTTCCGGGCTACGGGCGACGTCGAGACGCTACAGGACCTTTACGTTCGGGGTGTCGCTCCTTTGGTGGTAGCCGCCCTCTCATCGGCCGCGTCCGTGGCTTTGCTCACTATCATCCTGCCCGCCGCCGGACTCGTTCTCGGAGGTTGCCTGGCAGCCGCATTCGTCCTCACCTCGACTATCGCCTGGGCGCGTCATCATCGGCTCGGAAGCGCCGAGGCCGCGCTACATGGCCAGCTGGCCGCAGACATCGTCGAGCTAGTCCAAGGCGCACCGGACCTGATCGCCTTCGGACGGGAGGACGCCTACATTCGGCAAGTTTTGGCGGCCGATGAAAGCCTCACCGGTATCGCTCGCCGCCGCTCATGGACGGCCGGGGCCATTTCTGCCGTCACGATGTGCCTCACTGGAGCCGCCGTTTGCGTGACGTTGCTGCTCGCCATTTCATCGGTCGGCTCCCATCGACTCGCCCCGTTCATGCTGGCTGTCGTGCCTCTGGTGGCCTTGGCCAGCTTCGAGGTAGTCATTCCCATGGCCGAGGCCGTCTCGCGGCTGGCCCATCAGGCCGCCGCGGCCGATCGACTCTTGGCCATCGCCGATCTTCCGGCCCCGGTGGATGATCCGATCAGCCCTGCTCCTGCTCCCACCCACACGAACATCGAGCTCGAAGAGGCCAGGCTCCGCTACGGGCAGGACGGCCCCTGGGTACTCGACGGCTTGAGCATGTCCCTGGGCGCCGGGAGCCACGTCGCCCTGACGGGTGCGAGCGGAGCCGGCAAGAGCAGCGTCGTGAACGCCCTCTTGCGTTTCTGGTCACTAGAAGGCGGAGAGGCGAGCCTGGGTGGCGCGCCGCTGCGTTCTTTGTCCCAAGACACCACCCGTCGCCTGATTGGCTGGGTCTCCCAAGACACCCACCTCTTCAATGCCTCGATCCGCGCCAACATCGCCCTCGCCCGCCCTGATGCGTCGGAGGAGCAAATAGTTGCGGCGGCGCAGACGGCCCAGCTCGGACCGTGGATCGATTCCTTACCGCAGGGACTCGACACGTCAGTCGGGGAAATGGGTACACGACTCTCGGGCGGCCAGCGCCAGCGCGTTGCCCTCGCCCGTGCCCTCCTGGCCGACACCCCGATCCTGCTCCTCGATGAACCAACGGCGGGCCTCGACCGTGTCACTGCTTCGCGTCTGCTCCACGACATGCTCGCCACCGCCTCCGGAAAGAGCATCCTCTACATCACCCACCGCGTCGAAGAGACCACCGGGTTCGACACGGTAGTCGAGCTACGGAGCGGCCGATCTCGATCTATTCCTGAAGCTGCACAATGTCTCGTGGAGAACCTTGTGTCGCCTCAGTAGCGGCGAGGCTGGCACCGCAGGATCCGGGGGCGACATCCGCGCCTCGGTATGAGCCGGTCGCGACCTTCACTCGCCAGCCAGATCGCGGCGAGTGAAGGCCAGAGTTCCCAAACCGGCGCACGCGACGCCAATGAAGATCATGATGGTTCCGCTGGTCCACCACCATCGAGACGCCTGAGTACTGCACGGCCCGGGGAGAGGAACCGGAGACGGCGCGACCTCCTTCGCCGACCCACCAGCAGCAATCCAAACGCGCAGACGGCGCCAAACCATCCAAGGACGCTTGGACGAATAAGAGCGTGAGTCCGACGTTCCGAAGAGCAGGGCGGTGCGCCTCTGCGTGGGAACGATCTGGCAGATTACTGGCGCCGACATCCCGTACTCCGGCAAGAAGGATGGCCGCCGCCACCGTCACGGCAGGCGGGCCGAAGGTAGGGCCGAGCACCTCCGGTTGGGGATTGCTGAAGGGCTGCAGTTCCCGGCTCCGTTGGGTCCGAGGTAGCCCAGGACTTCCCCTCTAGGCACCTCGAGATCCAGGTCCTTGAGGGCGTCGATCTTGCCGTAGCGCTTGGTCAACCCCTCACTACGAATAGCCGGCAGTTGCAATACGATGTCAGCTGGCAACGGAAGCTGAATCGAACGTCATTGCGCGCGCCCGCTGAATGTCGGCGATGGTCAATCCGGTGTCTTCAACGAAATACGGACTAATGGAAGGTCGCTGTGAGCGGTGGGTCGTTCGCTCGGCTCGGTGAGAAGATACGTGGTGCATGAAGGGCTCCTCTAGTTGAACGGCTTGTTCCGTTTCCACCATTGGATCCCTTCTTCTCAGGCGCACCCAGGGCCGAAGGTCCCCCAAAATCCAGGACTAGGGTCCCCGCCAGCCTGACCGTTAACGGAATGGGCATCGTTGAGCGTTGTCTTTTTTGAGCCAAGGGACCAATGGCTCTATCGATCCTCTCGGCTGGCGACCACCGTGGAGGGGTCATGTCCATGTACACCTACATCCTCGAGGCTGCGCTCCGCGAACGGCCACAACCCGATGCCCGGTTGGCCACCGGGGATGCGCTGGTCGTGTTGCTCGAGTGTCGCCGATACCTGGGCTCGATCGCTTCGTCGGATAGGAGTTCGGACTGGGGTTCAACGGCACTAGCCAACCAGGTGGCCTACGATCTCGCCCTCATCGATCTCGCCAGATCTGTTGGTATCTTCTGTGACTCGACCTCCTTCGATCAGCCGCAGCGACGCCGAATCGAGCTTGAGCGGGAACTGAGCTCACGCGGTATCGCATTGGACGAACTCGGCCAACAGGCGAACTCCACCTAGGAGTATTCGTGAGCGTCAGTCAGGTTCCGGTGCCGTCGATCCGGGCTGCTTGCGCTGATCGTTCGTCGAGGCGCGCCGCGAAGGTGGCGGCTTGCGTGCGACGCTCCACGCCGAGCTTGGCCAGAAGGTTCGAGATGTAATTCTTCACCGTCTTCTCGGCCAGGATCATTGCGTCGGCAATCTGGCGATTGGTACGACCTTCGGTAATAAGTTCGAGTATCCGGCGCTCCTGCGGTGTCAAGCTCGCGAGTCGTTGGTCTTCGCTAGGACCTGTACGAAGGCGCTCGAGGACGCGTTGTGTGAGGGAGGGATCAAGTAGGGACTCTCCTGCGCCGGCCCGTCGAACCGCGTCGACCAAGTCCGTGCTTCCGACCCTCTTCAGCAGATAACCGGCCGCGCCCGCCATGATCGCCGCAAAGAGCGCTTCGTCATCGGCGTACGACGTAAGCATCAGGCAGGCGATCTCAGGCCAGCGGGACCGGATCTCCCGGCAGACCTCGATGCCGCTGCCGTCGGGCAGCCGCACGTCGAGGACGGCCACGTTGGGCTTCGTCGGCGGTATGCGGGCTAGTGCGTCGGCCACGGTTCCCGCCTCGCCGACAACCTTGATATCGTCCCCAGCCTCGAGCAACCCACGCAGGCCGCTTCGGACCACTTCATGGTCGTCAAGAAGAAACACACGGAGCGTCATTTCCCTATCTTCCCATCTCGGCGGCTACCTTCCCATCTCGGCGGCTACCTTCCCATCTCAGCGTCCCAGAACGTGCCAAATCCGGGGGCACTCCTTTTGATTTTTGTTCGGACTTTTGACGCTCTCGATCACGAAGATTTCACTGCCAGCAGAGCAGTCATCCCTGGTGACCTGGGGTTTTGTGCCCAATCTCTCATGGGGGATCCGGCCACGCTCCGGAGGGTTCTCGAGGCGTCCCTGCTCACTGAGAGGGGATCCGAGTTCATCGCCGCTGGGCTGGAACCAGAACGAGAGGCCCTACTAGGGCCTGTCTGACGGGACGGGTAACCGCAATCGACCGTCCGCGAATCGGTAACGAGTATCGGACGTCACTGTCATGCCACGCAGTCCACGTCGATAGTCCTCCTGCCGGGGAGCGGGCTCGAGATGTTAGGGACCATTGCCTCCCTTGCGAGGACCAATGGCCCTACTTACTCCTGGCGATCGTCCTTACCGTCTAGTCAAGGACACGACACGTGCCTGGACACAGTGAGCACCGGGCTCCTCGCTCGCTGCCCGAAGGGAGAGTTTGATGACGCTCATCACGGATCGGCCATCCGCTGCAGGTCACTCGGGACCACCAGATCGGCCAATGTCGGAGCGCAACGAGAAGAAGGCCCATTCCTTGGGCTTGACATCGGCCACGGGGCTGGTCATTGGCAGCATCGTCGGGACCGGGGTCTTCACCATGCCGGCGGTGCTGGCGGGCGCCGGCACCATGGGCATTGTCGTCCTCGCCGTTATCGCAATAGGGGCAATGCTCTTGGCCGTGCTGTTCGGACAGCTCACCAAGCGTGTTCCTAACAGTGACGGCGGCCTGTACGCCTACTCGCGCCACGAGTTCGGTGACTTCGCCGGCTACCTCGTCGGATGGTGCTACTGGGTCCAGGCGTGGGCCGGCAACGCGGCCATCGTCTCGTCCTGGGTGTTCTATGTCGACGCCCTCTTCGGGTGGGCCCACAACTCGGGCATGGAGAACTGGGGCATCGCCATGGTCGGGCTGTGGGTTCCGGCCGTCATCAACCTGGTGGGCGTTCGCCAGATGGCCTGGTTCCAGAACATCACCGTCATCCTCAAGTTCCTCCCTCTCCTCTTCGTCGGCGTCGTCGGGTGGTTCTTCGTGACCTCGGCCAAGTTCGGCCCCTTCAACGCCACTGGCGGGAGCCTCTACAGCGGCATCGGGATCGCCGCTGGGGTGGCGCTTTTCTCCTTCATCGGGGTCGAGGCGGCGGCGATCACGGCCAAGCGGGTCAGGGACCCGCGGCGCAACGTGATGCGGGCCTCGGTGATCGGCACGGCGGCGAGCGCCCTCCTCTACGTGCTGGTCACAGCGGCCGTGATGGGCCTGGTGGCACACCACACGCTCGTGGGCACCGGCTCACCCTTCGTCAACGCATTCCAGACCATCTTCCCGGGTACCCCCTGGGCCGGAAAGTTCATCGCCGCCATCGCCGTGGTCTCGGGCATCGGAGCCCTCAATGGCTGGACCCTCATCGTCACCGAGACGTCGCGGGCTATCGCCCAGGACGACCTGTTCCCGCGGCCCTTCGCCTGGGCCGACCGCAAGGGCACCGCCTGGTTCGGCATTCTGGTCGGGACCGCATTGCCTTCGCTCCTCATGCTGTGGGCGTACAACACCAAGGCGGGGTTGACCGTCTTCACCTACCTGGTCGACCTCACCGTGGTCACCGTGGCCATCCCCTACTTCATGTCGGCGATCGCCCAGCTCACCTACTTGGTCTCACGGCGGCGGCGGGTCAACGGCTGGGCCTTGGCCCGGGATCTCATGGTCGCCGGCATCAGCGTGCTCTTCTCCATGTGGGTCACGTTCGCCTCCGGGTACCAGGTCGTCTACCAGGCGCTCGTCGTCATTCTGGTCGGCCTGGTCCTCTACGCCTTCTTGAACGCCCGTCGTCAGCGGCTCGGCGAGGCCGTCGAACCGACAGACTTCACCACGGAGGCAGCGGCCGCCGAGCTGGTCGGGTCGGAGTGAAGCGAACTCCGGTAACGAAATCGTCATCGAAAACTGCAAACAGGGGTATCCAATGACATTTCGAGTTGATTCAGAAGTCGGTCAGCTTCGCAGAGCCATTATCCACCGACCAGGGCTCGAGCTCTCCCGGCTCACTCCGGACAACATCGGCGAGCTGCTCTTCGACGACGTCATGTGGGCCAAGAAGGCGAGGGAAGAGCACGATGCCTTCGCCCAGGCGCTCCGGGACAAGGGGGTGGAGGTGCACTACTACGGACAGTTGCTGGCTGAAACCCTCGAGGTGCCCGCTGGGCGAGCATTCATCCTCGACCGGCTCTGCACACCGGAAAACCTGGGGCCATCACTGGTCGGACCTGTGCGGGCTCTCTTCGAAGAACTCGACGGGAACGCGCTGGCGGAGTATCTCGTCGGCGGTGTGCTCAAAGCAGACCTACACCCTAAAGGCGCCCACAGTCTCAAGTGGAACATGCTACGGGCCGACGACTTCGTGCTAACTCCTCTTCCGAACCACCTCTTTCAGCGTGACAACTCATGTTGGATCTATAACGGAGTCACCATCAACCCGATGGCCAAGCCGGCACGTCAGCGCGAAACGCTGCATACCCGCGCCATCTACGGGTTCCATCCGATGTTCGACGCCAAGTACACCGTCTACTACGGCGACGGTGACCAGCCGCACCAGCCCGCCACCCTCGAGGGCGGCGACGTCCACGTCATCGGCCACGATGCCGTGCTCATCGGTATGGGCGAGCGGACGTCGCCGATGGCCGTGGAGATGGTGGCCCAGTCGCTGTTCGCGAGCGGCCAGGCCAAAGTGGTCATCGCCATCGAACTGCCACACAGCCATGCCTTCATGCACCTCGACACCGTGATGTCGATGGTCGACGTCGCCACCTTTGTGCTCTACCCGTTCTTCGACCGGCACTTACGCAGTTGGACCCTCACGGCCGGCGAGACACCATCGACCCTCACCGTGACGCGCAACCAGAACCTCTGGAGCACACTGGCCGAGGTGCTCGAGGTCGACGAGGTCAAGGTTCTCGCCACCGACGAGGACATTCGGGCCGCCGAGCGAGAGCAGTGGGACGACGGAACGAACTACCTGGCCGTCGCCCCCGGTGTCGTGATGGGATACGAACGCAACGTCGCTACCAACACCATGTTGCGCAGGAACGGTATCGAGGTTGTCACCATCGCCGGCGAGGAACTCGGTCGGGGACGTGGTGGTCCCCGTTGTATGACCTGCCCCATCACGCGCGACCCAGCGTAAGAGAACTTTCCAACCCTTCGGAAGGATAGATGATGAATCTCAGCGGACGCAGCTTCCTCAAAGAGATCGACTTCACCAAAGACGAATTCGTCTCGCTCATCGACCTGGCGGATCAGCTGCGGACCGAAAAACGCACCGGTCGAGAGCGCCAGGCGCTCAGTGGGCGGAATATCGCTCTGATTTTTGAGAAGACGTCGACCAGGACACGTTCAGCCTTCGAAGTGGCCGCCCATGATCAGGGAGCCCACGTGAGCTACCTCGGTCCGGGTGAGACGCAACTCGGCAAGAAGGAGACCGTCAAGGACACCGCCCGCGTGCTCGGGCGCATGTACGACGGCATCGAATTCCGTGGATTCTCACAACAAGACGTAGAGACCTTGGCCGAGTTCTCCGGCGTCCCGGTCTGGAACGGGCTCACCGATCAGTGGCACCCGACACAGATGCTGGCGGACATGTTGACCATGCGCGACCAAGCCGCCAAGCCGCTCGAATCCGTCTCCTACGCCTATTTGGGTGACGCCCGCAACAACACCGCCAACTCCCTTCTCGTGACCGGAGCCCTCCTGGGCCTCGATGTGCGCATCTGCGCCCCCGAGCTGCTCTGGCCAAGTGCTGAGGTCCAAGACATCGCACAGAACTTGGCGAAGACATCTGGCGCCTGGTTGACGGTCACCGACGACGTCGCCGCCGCGGTCGAAGGGGTCGATTTCGTCTACACGGACGTGTGGGTGTCGATGGGAGAACCAACGGAAGCGTGGGCGGCCCGAATCGAAGAGCTCGTCCCCTATCAGGTCAATAAGTCGGTCATGGACATGACGAAGAATCCGGCGGCGCGGTTCATGCACTGCCTTCCGGCCATCCACAACCCTGATACCGAAATCGGAAAGATGGTCTACGAGAAGTTCCACCTCTCCGCCCTCGAGGTGACCGACGAGGTCTTCGAATCACCGGCATCCGTCGTCTTTGATCAGGCCGAGAACCGACTCCACACCATCAAGGCGGTCATGGTGGCAACGCTTGGCCAATCCAAGGCGAGGCCTCGATGAGGGTCGTCGTCGCCCTGGGAGGAAACGCGTTCTTAGAACGGGGAAAGGCTCCCTTCGCCGAGTTGCAACAAAAGTATGTCATCGCGGCGGTCGATGCGCTCGCCCCGCTCGCCCGCGACCATGACCTCGTCATCACGCACGGCGATGGTCCTCAGGTGGGCC
The DNA here is from genome assembly GCA_049513455.1 of Acidimicrobiales bacterium. Lineage (GTDB taxonomy): Bacteria > Actinomycetota > Acidimicrobiia > Acidimicrobiales > RAAP-2 > Bog-473. The sequence continues at coordinate 14,782 of JBEKWB010000046.1, read as the reverse complement.
TGTTGGCCCTGGAGAGCGCCCGCGATCCGAGCCTCCCCCCTCCATACCCATTCGATGCCCTGGTGGCCGAAACGCAGGGGGTGATCGGCTATCTCCTCCTCCAAGCCCTCGAGAACGCACTGCCGGGGCAGCAGATCGTCGGCCTCATTACCCAGACGCTGGTCGTAGCCGACGACCCTGCCTTTGAAAATCCCACGAAGATCGTGGGGCCGGTCTATGACGAGGAAGAAGCCCAGAAGTTGGCGGCCCGGTGGGGATGGCAGGTTCGCCCCGATGGTCCCGGTTGGAGGCGGGTGGTGGCCTCACCCGAACCGCACGGGATAATCGAGCTGGCGACCATCAAGGTCCTCCTGGCCGACGGTGCGATCGTGATCTGTGCTGGAGGTGGAGGGGTACCGGTCCGACGAACGCCCGACGGCCAGCTACGGGGCGTCGAAGCGGTCGTAGACAAGGACTCGACGACTGCGCTCCTGGCGGAGAGCCTCGGGGCCGACGCACTTCTCCTCCTGACTGATGTGCCGGCGGTCGAACTGGACTACGGGAAGCCAAATGCCCGGTCGATCGACCGCGTGAGCGCCGATGAGCTGGATCGACTGGCGTTTCCATCGGGCTCAATGGGGCCCAAAGTGGCTGCGGCGTGTCGTTTCGTGCGCGCCACTCATAAGGTGGCAGTCATTGGCCATCTGGAGGACGCGGCGGAACTGCTCGCCGGGAAGGCGGGCACCACGATTTACGACGGCTCACTCCAACGATAACTCTGAAAAGGAGAACCACCATGACTCTGGACACCCAAACCAGTCCGGGAAGGATCGTCGTCGGGATCGACGGTTCTCCTGCGTCTATCGACGCTGTCGACTGGGCAGGCCGGCAGGCCCATCTGACGCATGCGACCCTGGAAATTATCATGACGTGGGACTGGCCGACGACATTCGGTTGGACCATGTATCTCCCAGAGGGCTACGAACCCTCGGAGGGCATGCCTGAAATACTCTCGAAGGCGGCAGATGGCCTGCGCGGCAAGTACCCCGACCTCGAGATCACGACGCGGTTGCTGCAAGGCCATCCCGCTCCGCTCCTGATCGAGGCTTCCAAGGGTGCCGATCTCCTCGTGGTCGGCAGTCGGGGACACGGGGAGTTCGTCGGCATGCTGATCGGCTCGGTCAGCGAGTACTGCGCCACCAACGCCCACTGTCCAGTCCTGATACACCGAGCCGCTGTATGAACACCGATGCCTCGTTATCGACGGGGAATGATGAGGCTGCGCTCTCGCCGTCAGCTTCGCAACACCGCATCGTGGTTGGGATAGACGGCTCCAGCGAAAGCGCGGGTGCGCTTGATTGGGCTGTCACCCAAGCGCAGCAGACCGGCGCCCTACTCCACATTGTCTCGGCCTGGATGTTCCCCATGGCCATCGGCTATGCCTTCACCACCACCGTCGATGAAGTCCGGGACAAGGCTCGCTCTTTGGTGGACGAGGCAATCAGCCACGTCGCCGAAGTGGCGCCTGACGTCGTCGTCCGTGGTGAGGCGATTGAACAACCGCCGGGTCCGGCGCTCGTGACGGCAAGCAAGGGGGCCGAGCTCTTGGTGGTGGGTTCGCGAGGAATGGGCGGATTCGAGGAATTGCTGGTCGGTTCCGTCGGTCACTATTGCATGCGACACGCCTCCTGCTCGGTGGTACTTGTCCGCTGAGCTCGCATGCCTGGGTGCGCGATTCCTCGCACGCGTCATATTCAGACGGGCGGGGAGGAATCCAGGGCTTCACGCTCCCGGGGCACAATCGTCACCGGAATCACCGAGCGTTCCGCAAGCTCAAGGCTCGTGCTCCCAAGGAGTAAACCCTCGTGCGCACCTGACCCGCGAGAGCCCACCACCAAGAGATCGGCTGATTCGGGCGGCATGGTCATTCGGAGCAGCGCTGAGCATGGGTCACCGTCGACCACGGACCACTCGATCCGTTCTGGGTCTGCGCCCGCCCCGGCGGCAATACCCAGTGCAGTCTCGCGGTGCACTGTGACGTGATCGGCCAGTAGTCCGGCATGCTCCAGGAGACCAACTGCGTGCACAATCCGGAGTCGGCCTCCGATTGCCCTGGTCAATTGAGAAGCCCAGCGCAGTGCGGTCGTGGAATCCACTGAGCCGTCATATCCCACGACGACGGTCGGCGACGTATTCATCCGCCACCCTCCACGCTCGACACCGTTGTCTGCACTGCCTCAATCGCTCGATGGCGATCTGATACGGCGAGGCGAACTTCGTTCATACCCGGACCTCCGTAGGTCGGCGCAGAGGGATGAGCAGGGAGATCGAGTAGCGCTCCAAGCGTGTCGGTCACCGACAACTGTAGGGCTATTTGGTTGTAGCCGCCTTCCAGGAACAAGGCCAACCGCCCCGGACGAGGGGTGAACTCATTCACCATCCGGGCCAGTTCGGCAAAGTCCCCGCTGGATAGTGCGAAGTCTCCCAGCGGATCTGCGAGGTGCGCGTCAAAACCACACGAGACCAGTACCCAATCGGGGGAGAATTCCTCGATGGTCGGTCGCGCCACGTGATCGATTGCGGCTCGAACAACGTCGCCGGTTGCCCCCGCGGGGAGAGGAATATTGACCGTGAGTCCCGGTGCCGCCGGTCCTCCGATCTCCTTTGCACTCCCGGTTCCAGGAAAAAACGGGAACTGATGGGTTGAGACGTAGAGGACATCGGGATCATCCCAGAAGATGGACTGGGTTCCGTTGCCATGGTGGACGTCCCAATCCACGATCAGCACCTTCTGGCCCCGCGCGGTCAAAGAGGCGGCGGCGACCGCCACGTTGTTGAGAAGACAAAACCCCATTGCCCTGTCACGCTCGGCATGGTGTCCGGGCGGGCGGGTCGGGACGAACCCCACGCCCTCGCCGGCGTCTTCCAAGGCTGCAATCGCCGCCAATCCCGCCCCCGCCGCACGCCTCGCCGCGTTCCACGAGTCCGGTCGAGCAAAGGTATCCGGGTCGATGTCTCCTCCACCCCTGGCACAGAATGCTTCGAGCTCTGCGAGATAGGCGACTGAGTGTACGCGGATGAGGTCACCCAGCTCCGCTTTTGGCGTGGGCGGGTACACCACCTCGTCCTCGAGTCCGAGCGCACGTATTCCATCCATCACGGAAAAGATCCGCGCCTGTTGTTCGGGGTGAAACGTCCCACCGTCGTGCTGGGTGGTGCCAGTGGGACCGGCGACAATAAGCTTCACGTTTCTCCCGCGACACGAATAGTTGCCTGTCTCCGGCCCAGCCGTCGACGCGAGGCTTCGCGGTCGCCCAGCGCCGCTCGGTAGGCGTCCGTTGGCTCTATGGGAAAGCGGAGGGTCACCGTTCCGTACTCAACACTCGAAGTGACGGGAAACCCAGAGTGATGGAAGACGTCAAGCATCGTGCGATTCTCACAAAGCGTCTCGGCTCGAAACGAGGTGATACCTCTTACCCTGGCGGCCCGCGCCAATTCATCAAGCAGTAATGCACCAATCCCGTGATGCTGAAACTCATCGGAGACGACGAACGCAACCTCGGCTTCAGTGTCTCCCGGCGCACTGTCATAGCGACCCACCGCGATCAGACGATCTTCGGATTCGGCCACGAGGGCGAGTCGGTTCACATAGTCGACACAGGTGAAATGTTCGACCTCCTTGGGCGACAGTTCCGGATGAAATGAGAAAAAACGCAAGAAGACCGAGCGTGGCAGCAGGTGATGGTGAAAGGCCACCAACCGAGGGGCATCGTCGGGACGGATGGGTCGGACGTGATAATGAAGATCGCCGTCGCTCACGACGTCACGCTCCAGCTCACTCGGGTAGTTGAGGTCAGCCACAGAATCCCTCAGGTCGCACTCCGGAAGCCTGCCGTCAATGGAAGTCGAAGACAAGCCGGGCATCCACCTCCATTTTCTGGGTTGGGCACATCCTCGATACGCAACGGCTCGTTGAATTGATGTACGACGGCTGCTCTCATTGCGGACCTTTCTTCGAAGAGCCTTCTCCTCCAAGATCGCGCCTTGACCAAGGATTCCCTAGGGCCGAAGGTCACCCGTCCAGTCGACCTTCCTCGCCATGATGCTTAGCCGCTGGCACCCCAGACAATTTCAACGAAATGTCGTTCATCTCGCAGGACTTCGTCGATGGCGTCTCGGAGCTTCTCTCCGAGTCCTCGCCCATCCTCGGTGCGGGGCATCGTGGTATAGAGTTGGACGTTGAGAACATCCCCCCAGCCGCGACGAATGTCAACCTTCGTAAAATAATGATGACCGTCGTCGGGCAAGACTTGTGCGATGGCAGAAAGTACGCGCTCCGTCATCTCCTCGTAGAGCCTCCGCTTGGATCTGTGGTCAACGTCCTCTTGCCTCCATCCTGATCGGCGAAATGCACGGCATCCGATGAACGCTACGCACGATCCCCATCTGGGAGTAGGGCCGAAGGTCCATTGGCGGCAACTCTTGCCCGGCGCCACTCACGAGGCTGATCGCCGATCGCCTGGATGAGGCCGGAACGGGACCTCCGACCTCCGACCTCCCATTAGGGACCCTCGGCCCTGTTCAGGCAGCCAGCGGTCGCCTCACCATGGAGGGAATGACACAGCTACTGCCGCTCCCATTCTCGAGCCTTCTCCTCAATGATCCCCGAGACTCCGACCTCCTACGCCTGGACACCGACTGGCGAGCGCACAATGACCTATGACCAACGCGGCTCCGAACTGCTGAGCGAAGACGAATGCAAAAGATTGCTGGCATCGGCGGGTGCATCGGGACGAACGGGTCGCCTCGCCATAGCACGGGAGGGGTCGCCCTACCTCATACCGGTCAACTTCTCGTACTACGACGACACGATACTGATCAGGCTTGGACCGGGCTTCGCCGCCCACCACCTTAACGGAGCGAACGTCACCTTTGAAATCGACGACGCCGAACCCTATGGGAGGAAAGGATGGAGCGTTCTGGTAGAAGGACATGCCACCCTCAAGACCTATGATGAGATAGCTCGCCTCGGTCGCAACATCCCCCACCCGATTGTGATGTATCCGGGAGTCCGGGTGTTCTCCTTACGGCCCGAAACGATCAGCGGCCGATCCATCGGTCTCGACCAGGAATCACCGCCCATCTGATCCATAAGGGCACCATTATATGAGAACAGACACGAAAGGAAATACACGATGGAACTCAGCATCGACGACGAACAGGCAGAAGAACTTCACCGGGTGCTGACCCAGATTCTGGGGGATCTGAGCTCGGAAATTGCAGCGACGGACAACCCAGTCTTCAGGCGGTCTCTGCGCGAACGGCGTCACCTGCTCTACGCGATCGGGGCTAAGCTCGAATCCGCCTCGGAGGCGAACGAGTCCAGTAAAAGCTGAGGACCTCTGGCCCTAATAGTCGGGGACCCAGGACGTCACAGTTAAGTCATGACACATCAACAACCCAATGGCCCAGGGGGAAAGAAGACCGACGGTGCCGTGGGACAGGAGAGTCCGACTCCCTCCCTTGCCGGCGATCTGGCGCGTCGCATCACCCATCGGCGCACCGAGCTGGGCATGAGCGTGGAAGACCTGGCAGCACGGGCAGGAGTCGATCCCGTGTACCTGCATTATTTCGAAACAAACCCCCAAGCCACCCTCAGTGCGGGCACCCTCCAATTGATAGCACTCGCGCTCAAGACCACGCCTCTCGACCTCCTGGGTGGAGAGGTGGGCCGCCCACCAGGCCACGGGAGGGCCGGACGCCATCCGGTCTTGGAGGTACTGACCAGACAGCAATGCGAGGCACACCTGGCGGTCGGTGGGGTCGGACGGATCGTCTACTCGGCGAGCCGGGGACCAGCTGCATTGCCCGTGAACTTCGAGTTCACCGAAGGTGAGATCGTCTTCAGCACCAACGAATCCAAGGCGGCGGCCATAGCCACGCAGGCCGTTGTGGCTTTTGAGGTTGATCGAGTCGACGAATCCTTGTCCGAGGGGTGGAGCGTCCTCGTGTCGGGCCGGGGACGCCGCATCGAAGATCCGGATGAGTGTCAACGACTGTCCTCGCTCGACCTACAGGCGTGGGCCGGTGGATCGCGACATTCTCTCGTTGCCATAAGGCCCGGCGAAATAACCGGTCGGGTCATAATCCATGAATCAGAAGTAGACCAGGACTAAAGGAGTGAGTTGACCATGTTGGTGAGGGAATGTCTACGAAAGGCACCGATCACCGTCCCACCCGAATGCACGCTGGAGGAGGCGGCCCGGCTCATGGGGCACCACGGTGTGGGATCTCTTCTCGTGGTGAGCGGTGGCGAACTATTGGGAATCGTCACAGACCGGGACATCGTGCTCCGCGCGGTCGGCACCGGACAATCTCTGGATGCCCATATCGCCACCATCATGTCGAAGCAACCGACAGTGATTCAAGGATCGGCCGACGTCTTCGAGGCCATCAAGGTCCTGCGGGACGCCGGCGTTCGGCGGTTGCCCGTCCTCGAGGACACCGAGATCGCGGGAATCATCACATACGACGACCTGACGGTCTGGCTGGTACTCGAACTTGGAGCCATAACCACGCCGATCGCAGGGGAACTCCTGCACTCCACTACCGACCACTCGTTTCGCTAACCCTTACCGATCCCCTTCGCTCCAGCGTGTGGCGGGTTTGGGCCTCGTTGCAGTGGTCGCCCTGGACGCATCTGGTGCCTTCGGGCCTTGCGCACTTCATGAGTCAACACGCGACTTCACCCGGCCCCAACAGCCCGGGACCGGGTGAAGTCTGTAGCTCCTCGATGAGCGAGACGATCACTGCAGCTCAGGACCTTCGGCCGTCGCTAGCGCTTCCGTCGTCCCGCGTGTTTCTTCGCAAAGCGGAGGATTGCAATGTGCTTTTGGGTATCGCGCTCCATCATGTCCACCAGCAGGCCCCACAGCGACGTGTCCTTGACCTCACGGAGTTCATGCCGCAAACGCTTTAGTTCCTGGGCATCCGCCTGCTCCCTTTGTAGAAGCTGGTCGGTGAGATCGATAACCGCATCTCGATTGGATGTCCGATCGAAGTCGATATAGGGAATGGAGGGTTCGGTATCTTTGAGCAGCGCGTCGTTCTTGAGAGTTTCCGCCAGCTCCATGAAGATTCGGTGATGGCGGATCTCGTCCTCGATGAGCAGGTTTACGAGGTAACGCAAGGCCTTTGACGGACTCGTCTGTGCGGCTGATCTGTACTCTTGCAACAAGTCGCGCTCCGCTTCTACGTGACTGGTCAGATGGGCGTAGAGCCCGCGTTCCCAGGCCGATGGCCCCGCGCTTGAGGCGTCTGTCATATCGGTCGGATTGCTCATGTGTTCCTCCCTGACTCGTGGTCAACTGCACAGTCGAACATAGACGGCGCGACAATGCACGGCATAGAGCTACGATGGTCCGGTAATAAGGTCCCTACTAGGGCCGTTAGTCCCTTGGACCCTGCGGCCTAGAACGCCAGCAATCTCTCCGATCGATTCCTCCGCAGTAGCCTCGGTGGTATCGATAACGATGCTCGACGGCCACGGTTCCATGGCCTGGCTCATGTACCGCCGTACCTCGGGCGTCGCCTCCGACGGATCGCGGCCCACCGCGTGCCGTCGCACAATGCGCTCCTGCGCCATGTCGGGATGGACGCAACAACACAACTCAACTACGTGGCTCCCGGACGCAGACGCCATCACACGGGCCTTTTCACGCCAGGCGGAATCGATCCACGAAGCGTCGAGAATCACCGACTCTCCGCCCGCCAGGAGATTTTCTGCCCGCGTGAGAAGCTCGGTATACACCGCACCGGTGGCCTCTGGGGCGTACCGCCCGGTGCCGTATACCGGGGTCTCATCCTGCCTTCGAAATATCTCTTGCCGCACCACATCCGAACTGATGAGCCTCCATCCCAGGATACGCGCCACTCCGGTCGCGATCGTTGACTTTCCCGAGCCGGGAAGCCCCCCGATAAGGACAACCGTAACCTGCGCCTGGCGAAGATGGTCCAAGGCGAGCTGGTGCAACTTTCGAGCCTGGGCGCGGGAAGCTTCATCGCCCTGCTCGACACGTAGACATGCCACCTTGGCCCGCACATACGCACGGAGTGCCACGTAATAGTGGAGAAGAGATTCGGGAAACGGGTCGTCCGCCAGCTTCCGGTACTCGTCCAGGAACTGTCTCGCCGCCTCCAATCGCCCGAGACGTTCAAGGTCCATGGCCAGAAACGCTACGTCGGCACAGACATCACCGAATCGCAACCGATCTGAGAACTCCACGCAGTCAAGAATTCTGACGCCATCGTCGAGGCAGAAGATGTCTTCCGCCTGTAGGTCGCCGTGCCCGTCGCACACTTTTCCCGATGCGATACGCGCATCGAACAACCGATCACGGCCACTGAGCCAGCGTTCCGCCAACTCCTGGAGCTCACTGTCAAGTTCGGCGTCGAGGATCGAGTTGAGGAACAGCGCCGATTCGGACGCATTGGCATCCCACGCAGCCCTAATAGCCGCTCCCGTTGCGGCCGCTGAGATCTCGGGCGACCGCTCGGCCCGTCGATGAAAGGCGACGATGGTCTGGGCGACTTGCATCAGCCAAACTCCCAGGTCATCACCGCGCCGAGCGAGTGCAGCCAATCGACGGTCCTTCGGCATACGTCGCATGACGACCATGTGATCCACAGCTTCGCCCTCGATCAGCACGTCGGCGACACCAATGTACACGTCCGGTGCGAGACGGCGGTTGAGAGTCACCTCCCGCGCGCAGTCCTCTTGACGAGCTTGTCTCCCCGTGAAGTCGAGAAATCCGAAGTTCACGGGCTTCCGCAGCTTGTACACGCGCTCACCGACGAAGAACAGGATCGACACGTGTGTTTCTATGACTTCAGTGGCCATGGACCCTGCGTCGACGCTCCGGTGGCCGGAAGTCCACCCGGATGCGATCTCACTCACGCGGTCGCCCTCGGGTGTTCGCCTCGAGTGATCTCTTCCATTGATTTGTTGGTCCTAGTGGGTTCGGCGAAAGAACAGGACGAAAGGAGTCATCTTTCTAGGCTGGCTCCCCATCCTTGGAAGTGCTAGGGCCAATGGTCCTCGACTCGCTATAACCGGGTGGGTCGATTGGGAGGGGCAGGTGGTAGCGATATTCCCGTTCGGCTGGGGACCTCCGGCCCTACCCGGTCAGCTGGTTCTTTGGCACAGTGAGCTTCGCAGCTGTGCGAGAACCTAGGCCTCAGCTACATGAACGGAAGCCGAAAGGCAAGGAGGAACGGCGATGACGACAACCGCAGCAGAATCAGGGGACGCTGCCCCGATTCACCGGATAGTGGTGGGGATCGATGGTTCGGTTGGGGGTGACAGAGCACTCGAGTGGGCCGCGGCGCAGGCAGCCCGATGCGGTGCCGTCCTGGAGGGGCACGCCAGCTACGACCCGGGGTATGTCTTCATCTCCCGTCAGGAAGTCCAGATGTCTCTGCAGAAGGCCCTCGACAAGGCAGCAGCCCATGTCGCCGAGATTGCGCCGGGAGTCACTTTCAAAGGGGTCACCCATGAGGGAGCCGCCGCCAAGGACCTCATTGACGCAAGCAAGGGAGCCGACCTCCTCGTGGTGGGTTCGCGCGGACTCGGTGGGTTCACCGGTCTTTTCCTCGGGTCGGTCAGTCAGCAATGCGCTCTTCACGCCCACTGCCCCATTGTCATCGTCCATCCCTCCGAAGTCCGGGAGCACACCAAGGACCGGCCGTGACGTCCACAGCTCACCCGGGGCACTGCGTCGTGGTGGGCGTCGGTGACTCCGATTCGTCACGGCCCGCCCTTCTGGTGGGCCGCCCGCGGGCCGAGAGCACAGGGTAGACCGCTGTGAGCTTCCTCGGGCTCGTCATCCGTAACCTGTGGTCCAAGAAGGCCCGCTCAATCGGACTGGCCTTCGCCGTGGCTATTGCCGTGATGGCGGTGGTCACCCTCGACGTGACCAGCAGCGGACTCGAACAGTCGGCCGCGGCCATCATGTCCGTGGGCAAGGCGGACTTCACCGTGGCTCAAAAGGGTGCCTCGGACACCTTGGACAGCACGATCGATGAATCGCAACTCGCACAGTTGCGGAGGACGCCCGGCGTTGCGAGCGTGGTCGGCGTCCTGGTGGAGACCGAGCGGATTAACGCGAACAATCCCGTGTTCATAGAGATCGGCATCAACCCCGCTGACCTCACCGCGTTCGGCGTGAAGGTGGTCGCCGGACATGTCTATTCGTCTACCGCAGCCCACCAAGTGATGCTGGGCTGGAGAGCCGCGGCCAACCTGGGACTCCACGTCGGCGACCGCTTCAATGCCAACGGCACCTGGAACACCGTTGTCGGCCTCTACTCGACGGGAAATGCTTTCGGCGACGCCGGTGCCATGTTCCCGCTTCCTGCCATTCAGGGCTACAACAGAGTCCCGGGCATCGTCACCTTGGCCTTTGTCAAGGTGGTCCCGGGGCAGTCTGTAGAGAAGGTTGCTGCGCACATCGACTACGCCGAGCCGGAGCTCACCACCATCCGCACTGCCACCCAGTTCGGGAGAGCGGACCAGAACCTGATATACCTGCAGGCGGCTGTGAACGGCAGCACTGTCCTTGCCATTTTGATCGGCGCCGTGATCATCGGCAACACCATGCTTTTGTCGCTGTTCGAACGGACACGTGAGTTCGGCCTCTTACGGGCCGTGGGCTGGACCCGCCGACGGACGGTGGGACTCTTGCTGGGCGAGAGCCTCCTCCTCGCCCTCATCGGTGCCGGCCTCGGCGTCGCCCTCTCCTTCGTCGTTACCATCGTGCTCGAAAACCTTCCTGCGCTCAAAGGTGTGCTTCACCCGAATTTCACCGAGGGTGCATTCTGGCGAGCTCTCTTCACCGCGTTGGTGATGACCTTGGTCGGAGCGCTCTACCCCACGACACGAGCCGCTCTTCTTTCACCGCTCAAGGCGCTCAGTTATGAGTGACGCTCCCCGTGAAATGGCCATTGAGGTCACGGGGGCAACCCGTAACTATCCGGGCCAGGTGGTGGCCCTGGACGGCGTCGATCTCAGTGTCGCCTACGGGGAGATGGTGGCCGTCACCGGGCCCTCGGGTTGCGGCAAATCCACGCTGCTCCACCTCCTGGCGGCCATCGATGCCCCGACGGCGGGTACCGTCGTCGTGGCCGGGCATGATCTGGCCCGCCTCGGTGACCTGAGTGCCTACCGACGCGAGGAGGTCGGCCTGGTCTTCCAGTTCCATAACCTTCTTCCCCAGCTGCCCGCCCTGCTGAACGTCGAGCTGCCTATGCTCGGCACTCACCGATCAGCCCACCAGAGGCGGGACCGAGCTCGTGAGCTCCTGGCGGCGGTCGACTTGGAAGGTCGTGAACGCCGCCTGCCCACGGAGCTGTCGGGGGGCGAACGACAGCGGGTGGCCATCGCCCGGGCCCTCGCCAACGACCCGAAAATCCTGCTGGCCGATGAGCCCACGGGCAGTCTCGATTCGACGTCCACAGGACGCTTCTTGGAGTTGCTCGAGCGCCTCAGCCAGGCCGGGACGACGATCGTCATGGTGACTCACGACTCCGAAGTCGCCGCTCATGCCCATCGCATCATTGAGATGCGCGACGGCAGAGTGGTCGGTGAGAGGATCGCCCACGTCCCCGTGCCGTCCACGGCCACGGCCAACCATTCGTCGTAGCCGCCACCGTTTAGCGGCGTTGGGACCCTGACTGATCGACTAAGGATTGAAGTGTTGATCGCACTCCCCCACAGAATGCCGCGACATCGCCGCATCGAGACCGGATAGGACATGCTCACGAGTCATGACAAGTCCAGTCCTCTCCTCATCGTCTTCGCTCCCCGTGTGAACGTCGGTCGAGCAAGCACCCTCGCGGGTTCCCAACCTCTTTGAACAGTCAGCTCAACGAGCGATGACAACCTTGAGCGCACCGGTCTCCGAAGCCCGGCCGAAGACGTCGTACGCTTCAAGCACCTGGTCGAAACCGAAATGGTGACTCACGAACCGTTCGGCGTTCACCTGGCGTGACGCGACCAGACGGAGCAGGGTAGGCGTCGAGTACGTGTCGACGAGCCCAGTTGTCACCGTCACGTCACGGATCCAGAGTGATTCGAGGTGAAGCGTCGCCGGCTCGCCGTGGACACCGATATTCGCCACGTGGCCTCCTGGTCGCACCAACTCGGTGCAGAGTTCAAAGCTTTGGGGGACACCCACCGCCTCAATGGCGACGTCGGCCCCAAGACCATCGGTTAAGGAACGCACGATGGCGACAGCGTCTTCCCTCCCGTTGTTGACGGTGATGTCAGCACCGAAGTCCTTGGAGGCCTCTAGCCGAGCGTCGGCCAGGTCGATGGCGATGATGTGGCTCGGAGAAAACAACCTCGCTCCCAAGATCGCGGAAAGACCAATGGGTCCAGCGCCTACGATGGCGACGGTGTCTCCCGGCTGGACGTGTCCATTCAGGACACCGACTTCATAGGAGGTGGGGAGAATGTCGGCCAACATCAGAATCTCCTCGTCAGTTGCGCCGTCGGGCACCGGGTAGGTCGAGCTGTCGGCAAAAGGGACCCGCACCAACTCGGCCTGGGTTCCGTCGATGAGGTGCCCGAGGATCCACCCTCCTCCGCCGAGGCACTGCCCATAGTGGCCTTCCCGGCAAAATCGGCATCGTCCACACGCCGAGATGCACGACACGAGCACTCGGTCCCCCACCTGGCGCGTCTTGACCCCGGAGCCGACCTCGACCACCGTACCCACGGCCTCATGACCAAGAATCCGACCCGGAGTGGTCTCGGGAACATCGCCTTTGAGGATGTGAAGATCTGTGCCGCAGATCGTGGTGGCATCCACCCGCACGATGGCGTCGCCGTCCTCGCGTATGACCGGATCAAGCACGTTCTTCCAACTCTTCTTGCCTGGTCCTTCGTAGACGAGCGCCTTCATGGTTACCTCCCTCTCGGTGGAACTTCTGTTGCCTTCACATCTTGTGGCGAGGCCATTCGTCCCACCAGGACCGATGGTCCCCCGACCCGCCACCACGGCAAAGACACGGTCCGGGGGATGCCCTCGCCGTGGGTCAGGAAAGCCAGTCCAGGAGGTACGCTAAACGCTTGAGGTGCTCGTCACCCACGAAGGAATCGAGCACACGCTGGTGGGCCCGCCTACCGAGGTCGGCGATCACATCAGGATGTGCCAGGAGATCGATGAGGGTGCGGCCGAATGCAGAGAGGTCAGCGGCGTTCTCGAGGAGTATGCCGGTTCCCGGCACAATCTGGATCGCAATACCCCCAACGCCCGAAGCGATCACGGCCTTGGACTTCCACATGGCCTCGGTGACCGTAAGACCGAAACCCTCGGCGAGGCTCTTCTGAACAATCACCGTTGCATACCGCTGAATGGCGTTTACCATGGCGGCGTTCTCGTCGGTGTCCTCCATGGGCAGCGTAACCAGGCAGATATGCCGACGTTCCTCTATCGGAAGAGCATTCCAAGCCGAAAGACATGCCTGAAATTCAGCGGATTCTTCGGGGTCATCCGATACCTCATTCGTGGACGGGCCTACCAGCGCGAGCTGTGCGTCGATGCGTCCGGTGACACATGCGGCAAACCCTTCCATGACCCCCGCCATGTCCTTTAACCGGTCCCAACGGGACACTTGGACGACCAAGGGAACACCGGAATCAAATGGGGTTGTATCGGTACAGACGATCGAGGCCTTCCGTTCGACTAGCCCTCTCGTCCCGTCCCGCCGGATGAACGAGGCGGGGGCATCGCCTTGCACTTCAGTGAGGAGTCCGATGTGTCGAAGCGTACGTAGCACTCCCTGACGGTCGAGTTCCTCGTTTTTCGGGGAGAAAGGGTCAATAGAAGGCGGAATGATCCAGACCGTTGACTCCTCCATCCACGAAGGGACGTATGCGCGCATTGAAAATATGTACGCGTTGCAGGCGGTGAGGTGATGCTGCAGGAATGACCATGCTTGCTCGGTCCACTCGTTGCTCTGCTCATGCCCCACGTGGCATCGCCAGACGACATGCGCTCCAGCGCTCGCGAGCGCTGTCGCCAAGCCGGCAGTCTGAGGATCGTGAAGGAGAACTACGTCGCCGGGTCGGATCAAATTGATCACGCTCTGGGCGTTCGCGTCAGTAACCTTCATGTAGTGGGCCATCTCGTTGGCACCGAGCTCTCCCCCGTCGCCGGCGGCTCCGTGCAGGTGATTATGGATCCGCTTTGTTATGGCGAAGAACTCGGCGTCCCCACTTATGACTAGCCAATGCACATCAAATCCGGCGTCAAGCGTATAACCAACGAGCACCTGGAGCATTTCTGCGACGCCTCCGCCTTCGGCGGTTGAACTGATGTTCCAGACTGCCCGACCTTCGAGTTTTTCGCGGGTCGCTCCGGCGATACTGATGAGGTCCCGATAACGCTCAATCCCGATAAGTGGTTCCAGTTTGGCCAAGGCGCGACTGGGCACGAAGACCTCGTGGACTGGATATTCCCTGGACAGCAGATCGCGAAATGGCAGGACCTCATCTTGCCAGATGGCAAGCATCGCTCCCGAACGGGGTCGACGGCGTCCAATTGCCTCGACGGGAGGAAACGCCTGGCGCGTGCGCTGCGCTGAGCGGGAGGTCGAGGAGCGGGCCTTGATCCATCCGACTAGGGACCAAAGGCCCTGGGCGGAACTCCAGCGCTCCCGTACCTTGACGTTGAACACGCCGATTGCGTGGCCTTGGCCATCCGCAAGGCCACGGAGGCAAGTGAGCAAGGAGAAGGGCCAT
>JBEKWB010000045.1:0-33454 GCA_049513455.1 Acidimicrobiales bacterium | reverse complement strand
AAGGCTGCGGTGGCGGGCATCGCCATGGGCCTCGTCTACGACGAGGGCACCTACGTCACCCTGACCGACATCTTGGGCTCCGAGGACGCCTTCGGTGACATGGACTTCAAGGTGGCGGGTACGGCCGACGCGGTGACCGCCCTCCAGCTCGACACCAAGATCGCCGGCCTGCCGGCCGACGTGCTGGCCCGGGCGCTCCTGCAGGCCAAGGAGGCCCGGCTCACGATCCTCGACGTCATGGCCGGTGCCATCGCCGAGCCTCGCGACCACGTGGCCAACAGTGCCCCGAAGATCGTCTCCATGGAGATTCCGATCGACAAGATCGGTGAGGTCATCGGGCCCAAGGGCAAGGTCATCAACACCTTGCAGCAGGAGACCGGCGCTGACATCGCGGTCGACGACGACGGCATGGTGGGCACCGTGACGATCGGCGCCAAGGACGGCAACGCCGTCGAGGAGGCGCGCCGCCGCATTTCGCTCATCCTCGACCCACCGACCGCCGACGTCGGCGCGGTCTACGCCGGCAAGGTGGTCAACATCACCAAGTTCGGCGCCTTCGTCAACGTGCTCCCCGGGCGTGACGGCCTCCTCCACATCTCCAAGCTTTCGCCCCTGGCCGGTGGCAAGCGGATCAACAACGTGGAAGACGTGCTGACGCTCGGCCAGCCGATCGAGGTCAGGGTCGACGACATCGACCCGCAGGGCAAGGTCTCGCTGTCGCTGGCGTCGGCGCCCGAAGGCGCAGCCGAGGTGGCGTCCTCGGGCGACTCGGGTGGGGGAGGGGGCGACCGGGACCGCGGCGACCGCGGTCGTGATCGTGACCGTGATCGTGACCGTGACCGTGATCGCGGCGAGCGCAACCGGGACAGCGGGTCCTCGCCGGTGGCAGCTCCGGCCGCCAACGGGGTGCCCTCGTTCGAGGACGCCTTCGAGGCCGAACTCGTGTCCGAGCTCGGCGACCTCGGCCCCGGCGCGGTCGAGGCCGAGGGCCGCAGCAGCAGTGGTGGCGACCGCCGCCCGCCCCGCGGCCGGTCGCGTCGCCGTTGATCGAAACCTCCGTACTGCCGAGCGGCATCCGCCTGGTCACCGAGACCATGGCGGATGTCCGCTCGGTAGCGGTGGCGTACTGGGTGGGCTCGGGCTCGCGGGACGAATCCGACGAGCTGGCCGGCGCGTCGCACTTCCTCGAGCATCTCCTCTTCAAGGGCACCCCGACACGCTCGGCCGCCGCCATCGCCGAATCGCTCGACGAGGTGGGGGGCGACTGCAACGCCTTCACCACCAAGGAGTACACCACCTTCTACGTGCGGCTGCTGTCCGAGCACCTCCCTCTCGGGCTCGACATTTTGAGCGAGATCATGTGGGACCCCGCACTCCGTCCCTCCGATGTGGACGCCGAGCGCTCCGTCATACTCGACGAGATACTGATGCACGCCGACGAGCCGGCGGATCTGGTGGCGGAGCAGTGGCAGTCTTCGCTCTTCCCCGGCCACGCGCTCGGGCGTGACACGCTCGGCACGCAGGCCACGGTGGGGGAGCTGCACGCGGCGGACATACGCCGCTTCTTCGAACACCATTACCGCCCCGCCAATATGGTGGTCTCGGTGGCCGGGGACTGCACGCACGACGGTGTGGCGGCCGACCTCGAACGGCGCTTCACCGGCCAAGGTGGAGGGATCGCTCCCGCCCGCAGCGCGCCAGGGTCCGCCACCGAGCGGCTGCGCGTCGTACGGCGGCCGACCGAGCAGGCCCACGTCGTCTACGGGGTGCGCTCGGTGTCCCGCTTCGACGAACGGCGCTTCGCCCTCGCCGTGCTCAACCACGTCCTGGGCGGTGGGCTGTCGAGCCGGCTGTTCCAAAAGGTGCGCGAAGAGCGCGGCTTGGCCTACTCGGTCTGGTCCGAACGTGCCACCTATGAAGATGCCGGGTCGCTGGCCGTCGTCGTCGGCACCGCTCCGGACAACGTCGACGAGGTGCTGCGCATCGTGACCGGTGAGCTCGAGCTGCTCGCCGAGCACGGGATCACCGACCGTGAGCTCGCCGTGGCCAAGGGGAACCTGCGGGCCGAGATGCTGCTGTCCGGTGAGGATTCCGGTGCCCGCATGGGCCGCATCGGGGCCGCCATGCTCCTGCACGGCGAGGTGCAGAAGATCGACGAGGTGCTGGCCCGCATTGAGGCGGTCGATCGTGACCAGGTGCTGGCCCGGGCGCAGGAGCTGGTCGAGGCTCCCCGCACGCTCAGCGCCGTCGGCCCCTTCGACGAGGATGCCTTCGCTGACCACGTTGCGTCACGGGCCGGCCATTAGGGTTCAGCACCATGCGCAAGGTCGGTGTTGTCGGTGCCGGCGGTCGGATGGGCCGTGAGGTCTGCCGCGCCGTGGCCGCCGCATCAGACCTCGAGCTTGTCGTCGTCGTGGACCCGGGTCACGACGGGCAGGTCATCGAGGGTCTGACCGTGGTGCGCGACGCCGCGGCGCTGCGCGAACAGGGCGCCGAGGTCGTGGTCGACTTCAGCGTGGCCGACGCCGTGCGCGCCAACCTCCCCCTCTACGCCCAGGAGGGCATCCACGCGGTCGTGGGCACGACCGGCCTGGGTGACGCCGAGCTCGAGGCGGCGGCCCGGCTCTTCGCCGATTCGCCGGCCAATGCGGTGGTGGCGCCGAACTTCGCCATCGGCGCGGTGCTCCTCATGCGCTTCTGTGAGCTTGCCGCCCCCCACATGGACGGGGTCGAGGTGATCGAGTTCCACCATGACGCCAAGCGGGACGCTCCTTCGGGGACGGCCCGGCAGACCGCTGCGGGGATCGCAGCCGCCCGGAGCCGGGCCGGCTCTCCGCCACTGCCGGCGGATCCGACCACCGAGCTCGTTCTCCCCGGGGCCCGGGGCGGTGAAGGACCCGGCGGGATCCGGATCCATTCGGTGCGGCTGCCCGGCCTCATCGCCCACGAAGAGGTGATCTTCGGCGCACTGGGTCAGAGCTTGACCATCCGCCATGACTCCTACGATCGCCGCTCGTTCATGCCGGGTGTGCTCCTGGCCGTGCGGGCCGTGCCCGGTCGCCCGGGACTCACGGTCGGTCTCGGAGCCCTCCTCGACCTGTGAGCGCCCACTCCCGGTGAGCGACGTGCGGGAGCGCCTGCTCCAGGCCACCTACGACTGTGTGGCCCGCTGGGGTCTGGCCAAGACCACGGTCGAGGACGCCGCCCGGGAAGCGGGCGTGTCGCGGGCCACCGTCTACCGCTACTTCCCGGGTGGCCGTGACGAGCTGATCGGCGCCGTGGTCGGTTGGGAGTTCGCCCGCTTCTTTCTGCGCCTCTACGACGAGGTGCACGAGGCCGAGACGCTCGAAGAGGTCATGGAGCGGGGCCTGGTCTTCGCGCACAACGCCATCCTCGACCACGAGGTGCTCCAGCGCGTTCTCCAGACCGAGCCCGAGATCCTCGTGCCCCGGCTGACGGTGGAGGCCAACGAGACCCACAAGCTGATTGCCGCCTTCTTGGTGCCCTACCTGGTCCGTCACGGCATGGCGGAAGGGGCCGAGCTGGACGCGGCGGCGGATTTCTTGGCCCGTATGGTCCTGTCCTACATCGGCTCGCCCGGCCGGTGGGATCTCAACGATCCCGAGCAGGTGGCGCGGCTGGTCCGGGCGGAGCTCCTGGCCGGTATCCGATGAGCGCCCCGCCGTGCGTGAACCATCCCGATCGTGCCGCCTCTGTGGTCTGCGGCCACTGCGACAAGCCCATCTGCACCGACTGCATGCACCAGGCGCCGGTGGGTTGGCAGTGCCCGAGCTGTGTCTCCGCCGGAGCCAAGAAGACGCGGGTGATCCGGCCGTTCGCCGGGTCGAACTCCAGCCGGACCGGGATCGTCGGCTCGACCAACCCCACCCCGGTGGTGATCGGGCTGGTCGCCGTCTGCGTCGTGATCTTCGTGGCCAGCGGCTTCGGCAAGGCCAGCGTGATCGACCGCTTCGGTATGTGGCCCTACGGGGTCCACTTCTCGCACCAGTACTACCGCCTCTTCACGTCGATCTTTCTCCACCTCGACTTCCTCCACATCGCCTTCAACATGGTCACCCTCCTCATCGTCGGCCCGGCGGTCGAGGTCCTGCTGGGCAAGAGTCGGTTCCTGACACTCTTCTTACTGACCGGTATCGGGGGCAACGTGCTCTCGTACCTGATCGCGCCCATCGCCGGGGTCAGCGCAGGCGCCTCGGGAGCCATCTTCGGCGTCATGGGCGCCTACGTGGTGCTGGCCCTCATCCAACACAAACCCATGGGCCCGGTAGTCGCCCTGATCGTGATCAACCTGGTGATCGGCTTCACCGGCAACATCGAGTGGCAGGCCCACATCGGCGGCCTCGTGACCGGGGCGGTGCTGGCGCTCGCCTATCAGTACGCTTCGACGTTGCGCCAGATGACGGGAGAGATCGCCGTCAGCGTAGGCGCCAGCGCCGCCACGCTCGGCGTCCTCGCCCTTTTGGTGCTGTGCGTCGCGCCCGGCCACGTCAACGTCTCCTGACGGCAGGTTTCGCGACGCCGGGGTCCTGACGCGTGGTTGACATTGAGACAAAAGTCGCCATACTGTTTCAATAGTGGCCCAGGCTTGCGTGAAGGAGGACAACCGTCGCTCAGAGGTGGCCGGGCGGGGGCGCAAGGTCCTGCATCACCTGGGAGCGGACGACCGGTCGTCGACCCGGGTCCGCATCGTCGACGCCGCGCTGGCGTGTCTCGCCCGCCAGGGGTTGGGCAAGACCACGGTCGATGACATCGCTCGCGAGGCCGGGTTCTCCCGCGCCACCCTCTACCGGACGTTCCCCGGCGGCAAGGACGCCGTCGTCGCCGCCGTGGTGGAGACCGAAGTGGCGCGCCTCTTCTCGTCGCTGGCCGTCGTCATGGGTGAGGCCACCGATCTCGAGGACGTGCTGGTGTCCGGGATGGTCGAATCCGCCCGCCGTCTCAGTGGCCATGGTGCGCTGGCCTACCTGCTGATCCACGAGCCGGACGTGATCCTGCCCCGGTTGATCTTCGCCGAGATGGACCGGATCCTGTTCACCGCGGGGGACTTCGCCGCCCCGTTCTTCGCCCGCTGGCTCTCGCCCGACGAGGCCTCGCGGGCGGCCGAATGGGCCGTCCGCATCGTCCTGGCGTACCTGGCCGACCCGGCGCCCGGCACCGACCTGTCCGACCCCGAGGACACCCGCGCCCTGGTGCGCGCCTTCGTCCTGCCGGGCATTCTCGCCCTGCGGTCCGCCCCGACGACCTCCGCCTCCACCCCATCCGATCTGTCGACCAACGCCAAAAAGGGAGCCCTGCCATGACCACCCTCAGCGACGACGAGCGCGCCACGATGAAGAGCAACCTCGACATCATCGGGCGCGACGACATCAACGATCTCGAGGCGGTGCTGAGCTTCGTGGGACACTACGACGTCGACGGCTACCACCAGGTTCCCGACAACTGCCCGGCCGAGTTCACCTGGGACTACGAGAAGGGCGCGAAGCCCCAACTCGACAAGCTCTACGAGAAGGCCAAGAAGGCCCAGTGGAACGGCCAGACCGACCTGGACTGGTCGATCGAGGTCGACCAGGAGAAGGTCGTCCTGAACAACAACGAGGCCAACCAGGACATGATGCAATGGGGCCAGGTAGATCTCACGGGCACTGTCCTGGAGAAGTGGGGCGACAAGGAGTGGTTGAAGTTCGGCGTCGAGAACCAGAACTGGCTCCTCTCACAGTTCATGCACGGTGAGCAGGGCGCACTGTTGTGCACGGCGAAGATAGTCGAGACCGTGCCGTGGATCGACGCCAAGTACTACGCCGCCACGCAGGTGATGGACGAGGCGCGCCACGTCGAGGTCTTCTCCAAGTATCTCGATACCAAGCTCTCCGGCCACTACCCGATGAACGCGCACCTCGGTCTCCTGCTGGACGACATCGTGGGCGACTCTCGTTGGGACATGACCTACCTCGGCATGCAGATCATGGTCGAAGGTCTCGCCCTGGCGGCGTTCGGCTTCATTCATGCGATGACCACGGAGCCGTTGTTGAAGAAGCTCCTGCGCTACGTGATGGCCGACGAGGCCCGCCATGTGGCCTTCGGTGTGCTGAGCCTGCAGGAGTACTACAAGGAGCTCAACGCGGCGGAGTTGCGCGAGCGGCAGGAGTTCGCCTTCGAGGCGGCCATCCGCATGAAGGACCGCCTCATCATGCAGGAGGTCTGGGAACGCCTGGAGGTGCCGATGGCCGATGTCATAAAGGTGCAGATGCAGGCACCCGAGCGCGACGACTTCCAGATCCTCCTGTTCTCCAAGATCGTGCCCAACCTCAAGAAGCTCGGCCTGCTCGATGCGGCGGACGGCTGGCTGCGCCAGAAGTTCACCGAAATGGGCGCCATCGCGTTCGAGCACCTCACCGACTCGACCGAGGACGAGGACGCCTTCGCCGACGGCTCGCCGGCCGAACGCCAGGTGGCATAGAGGGCCGACGCCCACGGTGGTCAGGCGCGGGGCAGGAAGGCCTCACCCCGCCGGAGGCGACTGGTAGCGTGACCTCCTGATGAGTCCCCTGTCCGGCCCGGCCCGCTTCGGGCGCGTCGTCACCGCCATGGTCACCCCGTTCGACGACGCGGGCGCCCTCGATGTCGACGCGGCGATAGAGCTCGCCCGCTGGCTGGCGGGCCATGGCAGCGACGCCCTGGTGCTCAGCGGGTCCACCGGCGAGAGCTCGGTCCTCTCCGATGAGGAGAAGTGCGACCTCTGGCGCGCCGTGGCGTCGGCCGTCACCATTCCGGTGATCGCCGGCAGCGGGTCGAACGACACCGACCACTCGGTGAAGTTGACGGCCCGGGCCAAGGCGTGCGGCGTCGACGGGGTGCTGGTGGTCACGCCGTACTACAACCGGCCTTCGCAGAACGGCCTGTACGAGCACTTCAGCGCCGTGGCCGACGCCGCGGGCGGTCTGCCCGTCACGCTCTATGACATTCCCGCCCGCACCGGTCGTCGTATCGCCGGGTCCACGCTCTTGCGCCTCGCTCATGACGTGCCGGCCATTGTGGCGCTCAAGGACGCCGCGGGCGACCCAGCCGGTACGGCGCATCTGGCGGCCCGCGCTCCTTCGGGATTTCAGATCTACAGCGGCGACGACGTGATGACCCTGCCGCTCATGTCCGTCGGGGCGGTGGGCGCGATCAGCGTCGCCTCGCACTGGATCGGGCCGCAGCTGGGCCAGGTGATCGAGTCGTTCCTCGGCGGCGACCTGGCCGGGGCGATCGCCGGCAACGCCCAACTGCTCGACGCCATCGACTTCCAGTCGAGCGAGGAGTACCCGAACCCTCTGCCCGCCAAGGCGATCTGCCGCGCCATGGGCCACAGCGTCGGACAGTGCCGCCTGCCCATGGGCGCATCGTCGCCGGAACTCGACGCGCAGGCCGCCAAAATCCTGGCGGCCTTTGGCCCTCCGATAGCAACGGGCCAGCCGGTTGCCTGACAAAGCGAACTCACGCCCCAAGGCGTCTCCCGTCCGTGTCGTCTTTCTCGGAGGGCTCGGGGAGATCGGCCGCAACTGCGCCTGTATCGAGGTCGACGGCCGCATCATCGTCCTCGACTGCGGCATCATGTTCCCCGACGCCGACATGCCCGGAGTGGACCTTGTCCTGCCCGAGTTCACCTATCTCCGGGAGCGGGCCGACCGGGTCGACGGCATCGTCCTGACCCACGGGCACGAGGACCACACCGGGGGGCTGGCCTATCTCCTGCGCGATCTGCAAGCCCCTATCTACGGGTCCGAGCTCACCGTCGGCCTGGCCCGGAACCGGGTGGATGAGGCCGGCCTCGGCGACCGCACGGATTTCATCGCGGTCAAGGACGGGGAGCGCCGGCGCATCGGTCCGTGCGATGTGGAGTTCATTCCGGTCACCCACTCGGTGCCCAACGCGTTCGCCATTGCCTTCCACACCCCCCAGGGCGTCATCCTCCACTCGGGTGACTTCAAACTCGACCTGCAACCGGTCGACGGGCGCCGCACCGACCTCTCGCGCATGGGCGAGCTGTCCGAGACCGAGGGCATCCGGTTGCTCCTGTCCGACTCGACCAACGCCGAGGAGCCGGGCTTCACCGAATCCGAGTCCTCGGTCGGCATCACCCTGCGCCGCGTCTTCGCCTCGCAAACCGACAAGCGCATCGTCGTGGCCTGCTTCGCCAGCCACATGCACCGGGTGCAACAGATCATCGACGCCGCGGTCGCCAACGGCCGCAAGGTGGCGACGTTGGGACGCTCCATGGGCAAGAACGTGGAGTTGGGTATCCGTCTCGGCATCATCACCATCCCGGAGGGAGCCATAATCGACATCGAGCACGTCGACACCGTCCCTCCCGGGCAGATGTGCGTGATCTCCACCGGTTCCCAGGGCGAGCCGATGTCGGCGCTGTCGTTGATGGCGACGGGCGACAACAAGTGGCTCCGGGTGGGCGAGGGCGACACGGTGGTCATCAGCGCCCACCCCATCCCCGGCAACGAATGGTCGGTGGGGCGGGTGATCGACGAGCTCTACCGGCGGGGCGCCGAGGTGATCCACACCGGAGCGGAGGCCGTCCACGTCAGCGGCCACGCCCGGCAGGGCGAGCTGCGGACCCTGATGTCGGTGACCCAGCCCGAGTGTTTCGTCCCCGTGCACGGGGAGTACCGGCACCTTGTGCACCATGTGCGACTCGGCCTCTCTATGGGGATCGCGCCCTCGAAGGTGCTGCTGTGCGAGGACGGCGATGCGATACAGCTGAACGCCAAGGGCATTCAACGCGACGGCAAAGTACCCGCCGGGTATGTCTACGTCGACGGCACCGTCGGCGACATCGGTCACGGTGTGCTGCGCGACCGGCAGAAGCTGGCGGAAGAGGGCGTGGTGATGGTGGTGGTCACGGTCGACCCGCGGCAGGGCACGTTGAGCGAGGCGCCGGTCGTCGAAACCCGCGGCTGGGTCCATGCGCCCGAGGCGGAGGCACTCCTGGGCGAGGCGAGCGATGTGGTCGCCGCAGCCGTGACCAGCGCTCTGCGCGACGGGGCGCGCGACAGCGAGGTCCTGTGCCGTCACGCCCGCAAGGCGCTGGGTAAGTTTGTGGGCGATCGCACCCGGCGCCGGCCGATGATCGTGCCGGTCGTCCTCATGGTCTGATCCGTCGCCGGCGGCGGCGTCGGCGGCTACAGCAGGGCGAGCTGGTCAGGCGGCGTGATCTGCACCGCCGTCGCCTTGGTGTAGGTGGAACGTCCCGTGACGCCGCACCGCATCGCCGTGGCGCGGACCAGCTCGGCAATCCGGTCCCGCTCGCTCTGCGCCTGGTAGGCGCCGCCGCGGAAGCGCTCCCTGGTTGGCGCGTAGAGATCGG
The DNA here is from genome assembly GCA_049513455.1 of Acidimicrobiales bacterium. Taxonomy (GTDB): domain Bacteria; phylum Actinomycetota; class Acidimicrobiia; order Acidimicrobiales; family RAAP-2; genus Bog-473. The sequence continues at coordinate 24,075 of JBEKWB010000045.1, read as the reverse complement.
GCCGCACCGTCTGGAGCCACCCGAGGTAGTGCTCCCGCACACTGCCGCGCAGGTGGAGCGCCACCCCGCTGATGGAGACCGCGCCGGCCGCGGCGGCGGCCTCGACCACCGACCGGACCTGATCGTCGGAGTCGGAGAGCCCGGGCAGGACAGGGGCCACCAGCACGCCGCAGGAGAGGCCGGCGTCGGTGAGACGCCGCACCGCCGCCAAGCGTTGGTCGGGTGGGGGAGTCCCCGGCTCGGTCAGTCGCCACACGGAACGGTCGAGGCAGCCCACAGAGAAGTTCACCGCCACATGGGTCCGGGTGGCCGCGGCGGCCAGTGCTGCGGTGTCGCGCAGGATGAGGGTCGACTTGGTCAGAATGCTGAAGGGATTCCTGGCTTCCGAGAGGACCTCGATGATGCCCCGGGTGAGGTGGTACTTGCCCTCGGCGTGTTGGTACGGATCGGTGTTGGTGCCCATGGCGATGTGCTCCCCGTTCCACTTGGGGGAGCGCAACTCGGCCCGCAGGCGCTCCACGGCGTTGACCTTGACCACAATCTTCTTCTCGAAGTCCTCGCCGACATTGAGGCCGAGGTACTCGTGGGTCGGCCGGGCGAAGCAGTTGTGACTGATCACGCCGTCGGACACGAAGTCTCCCGTGCCGGTCGTCATGTCGTACAACGGAAGGTCCAGGCCGAGTGGTTCGACCGCCACCACCTTCAGCGTTCGCTTCGATTTGAATGCATCGCCGTCGATCGAGCGCTTCCGGGAGATGGCGGGGTCGACGGTGTGGAAGAACCGCAGCCGTTCACTCAGACCGCCCCGGATCCTGATACACGCCAAGCCGTTGTCCTGTCCGGACATCTCCACGGCGTAGTCGAAGCCGAACCGGCGCAGGGCGGTGGTGACCCGAACCAGGTTCTGCAGGTCCGTGTTGGCGATGCGCAGGATCCCCCGGGCGTGGCTGCCCTCGGCGTCGAAGATCCCGGCCAGGAAGCCCTTCACCCACTCGTCGGATACAACCGGCGTCCACCGGACGAGTTCCCGAATGGCATCCGCCCCGTTGCGGGTCGAGGTGGCGATGGCGTCCATCTGCTCGGTGGTGGCGGTCGCCTCTTGGAAGACCCGCTCCCTGGTCGGGATGCCGGCCAGCCTCAGATACTCCTCGGTCCTGGCCAGACCCTCATGATCGACCAAGCCCAACCGGAAGCGATGGACGACTCGACGCCGCTGGGGCCCGTACGCGTACCCGTCGTCGCGGACCATCCCGCACAGATAGCCGCGCCGGTAGTCAGGGCCGTGGTCCGGCCCGGCCGCGAAGCGCCCGGTACCGAGCATCCGGTTGTTGACCGTGAGGTGGTGCCTCTGCCCGTCGCCGCAGCCGGTACCGCTCACGAACTTCCAGCCGCGGTCGGTGAGGAACCGGTGGTCCCCGCTCGTGATCAGTCGCGTGCCGTCCTCGAGCGTCGTCCGGTAGGCCCGGCGGACCGTCGACCAGTGGTCGAGCACCCGGGTGGTGGCATAGCGCCGGTAGACGCCTCGGCGCACGGTGCCGTAGACCAGGTCGCCCGCGCGCACCTGGGCCATCGGCTTGGTGGTCCCGTCGCCCATCAGTATCGGGGTGTCCCCGTGGATGCAATAAGCACACGCATGACTGCAACCCCTATAGCAATTGATGGTGTACCGAAAGGGCATCTGACTCTGTGGGGGTACCGCATTGATGATCGAACGGGCGTTGACCTGGAGAAACTCCAGCCCGGCATAGGCCCCCTTTCCGACATGGCGGGTGGCCTTCCGCTCGTCGGGGAAGAGCGTGCCGCCCTCTTCGGTCTCTGCCAAGGTCCAGCGCAGTGCCATTCAAGTAGAATAGCGAACATATGTTCGCCTCTCAAGCCGCCGTGGTTGGTTCTCCGGCGCCGGAGTGTCCCCCGAAATGGCCGGGCGCAGCAGTAATCTCATTCCCACTGTGGTTATGACGCCGAAGCGCCGAGCGGCACGCGCCCCGGCCCGCAGGGCCACGACGCGCGGAGCCCACCAGGCTCCGCGCAAGCGAGCGGCCGCTCCACCGCCGGAACCGTCGATCTTCGAGCGGCACGCCGCCGACCTGTGGGCGATTGGCCTGATCACCCTGAGCGTCCTCCTGGCCCTGGCCCTGTGGGGCGGCGGGCTGGGGCCCATCGGCCGCCACGTCAACACCGGCTTCGCCTACCTTGTCGGCTGGATGCGCTACATCATCCCGCTGGTCAGCGTCGGGGCGGCCGTCGTGCTGCTCCTCGAGCGGGAACGTCCCGAGCCCCTCCGCACCGGCTTGGGAGCCCTTCTCGGGGTGGTCGGGTTCTGTGGTCTCGGGGAGTTGGCCAACGGCGACCCCACCTTCCACCAGTCGCAGGGCCTACGCGCCGCGGGCGGTTGGATCGGGGTGCTGGTCGGTCACCCCCTCCGTGCCGGCATCGGCTCCGCCGGGGCGGCGATTCTCTTTGTCGCGCTGATCGTGGTGGCGGGTCTCATCGCCACCGGTGTCTCCTTGGCCACGTTCGGCCACGGCGTCCGCGTCGGCGCGGGCGCCGTGGGAACAACCCTCGCCTCGTGGTGGAACGCCGGCGTGCTGAAGGACGAGGACGAGGACGACGACGAGGAGGAAGAGCTCGAGGAGGAGCCCGTTCCCAAGGCCAAAAGGGTCAGGGTCGTGCAGACGCCGCCCGAACCGCTGGCCGAGGACGAGGAGCCCCCGCCACCCGAGCCCGAGGCGGATCTCGAGCCGGCGAGCCTCCCGGCGGTCGTGGGCGCCACACCGCGGGCGGGCGGCCAATGGCAGCTGCCGAAGATCACGCTGCTCTCGGCCACCAAGCAGCTGAGCCAGGACCTCCGCCAACTCGAGGTCGCCGGGCAGACACTGGTGGCCGCCCTCGAGGCGCACGGCGTGGCGACGACGCTGCTCGGCAAGACGGTGGGACCCACGGTGACGCGCTTCGAACTGGAGCTCGGGGCGGGCGTGAAGGTGGCCCGGGTCACCAGCCTCTCGCGCGACATCGCCTATGCGATGGCGTCACCCGACGTGCGGATACTCGCCCCGATCCCGGGCAAGTCGGCCATCGGTGTCGAGGTGCCCAACCGGACCCGGCAGTTGGTGGCGCTGCGGGACATCCTCGACTCGCCGGAGGCCAAGGCGGCTACCCACCCGCTCGAGGTGGCCATGGGTCGCGACATCGCCGGGCGGGCCGTCATGGCCAATCTGGCCGAGATGCCCCACATCCTCATTTCAGGCGCCACCGGGGCCGGCAAGTCCTCCTGCATCAACTCGATCATCACTTCGGTGCTCATGCGCAGCACGCCCGAGCAGGTCAGGCTCATGTTGATCGACCCCAAGCGGGTGGAGCTCGGACAGTACAACGGGCTGCAGCACCTGATCAGCCCGGTCGTGGTCGACCCCAAGAAGGCCGCCAACGCCCTCCAGTGGGCGGTCAAGGAGATGGAGCGGCGCTACGACCTGCTGGCCGAGAACGGGATGCGCGACATCACCGGGTACAACCTCGCCCTGGCAGCCGGGGAGCTCACCCCTCCCGGGCCGCCATCGGACAAGAGGCGCATGGCCGAATCGACCGCAAATGCCCTGGGCTCCGACCACCCCGCCGTTTACGGAGAGGAGGAGATCGACGACGAGCCGCAGCCACCGGAGGTCCTGCCGTTCATCCTCATTGTGGTCGACGAGCTCAACGACCTGATGATGGTGGCCGCCCGCGACGTCGAGGACTCCGTCGTGCGCATCGCCCAGATGGCCCGCGCCGTGGGCATCCACCTGGTGCTGGCCACCCAGCGCCCGTCCGTCGACGTCATCACCGGCGTCATCAAGGCCAACATTCCTAGCCGTATGGCCCTGTCGGTCTCGTCGCTGGCGGACAGCCGGGTCATCCTGGACCAGGCCGGCGCGGAGCGATTGGTCGGCAAGGGGGACATGCTGTTGCTCACGGCCTCCTCCAACGTGCCGCGTCGGCTGCAGGCCCCGTGGGTGTCGGAAAAGGAAGTCAAGGACGTGGTGGAGCACTGGCACGCCCAGGGCGGCACGACCGAGCCGGTCGTCGGCATCGAGAACGTGTTGGAGGGACTCCCCGGCGGGGTCGACGGGGTCGATGACGACGATGACGAGTACCTCACGGCGGCCATGGACCTGGTGGTGCGATCCCAGTTAGGGTCCACCTCCATGTTGCAGAGGAAGCTCAGGGTGGGCTTTGCCCGGGCCGGGCGGTTGATGGACCTGCTCGAGCGCCGGGGAGTGGTGGGTCCGAGCGAGGGCTCCAAGGCGCGGCAGGTGTTGATGACCGTCGATGAGCTCGATGGTCTGAACGACCGTTGAGCAGCCCGGACCCGGCACCACTCATGGTGGCGCCGTTCCACCTCGGTTCTCTCGAGCAGGCGGCGGATGGCGCGAAAGCCCCCAATCGTCCGCCACCGGTCCCGCCGGCGCGCCACGCGCGCCGACGACGGAGCCGACGTCGCGTCGTGATGGCCCTGGCCGTGGTGGTGGTCCTCGTGATCGCGGCCGTCGCTGTGGTCCGGCTCGAGGCGCCGACCCCGGTGGCCGCCGTCACGGACATGGTGGCGCCCACCGTCCGCGCGGCGTCATCGCCCGTGGTGCTGCCGTGGCCCACCACGGGGCAGGCCGCGGTCGCCGTGCCCTCCGTGGGCGTCGACGTGACCTCGGGACCGGAGACCCCGGTGCCCATCGCCAGCCTCACGAAGATGATGACGGCCTACGTCGTCCTTCATGACCATCCGATCGGCCCGGCCCAGAACGGTCCCTCCGTCACCATGAGCCAGACCGACGTGAACGACTTCGACAACGACACGGTGGAGGACGAGGCCAACGCGCAGGTGACGGCGGGCGAGGTCCTGACCGAGCGGCAACTGCTCGAAGGCCTCCTGGTCCATTCGGCCAATAACTTCGCCGACACCCTGGCGCGCTGGGACGCCGGGAGCATCCCTGCCTTCGTGGCCAAGATGAACAGCACCGCGGCGCAACTCGGGATGGACCACACCCATTACGCCGATCCAAGCGGGTTCGACCCAGGTTCGCAGTCCACCGCCGGTGACCTCTTGAAGGTGGCCGGGCTCGACATGGAGAACCCCACGTTTGCCGGCATTGTGAAAATGTCGTCGGTGACCCTGCCGGTTGCCGGCACCATCTCGACCTACACCCCCTGGCTCGGGTTCCAAGGGGTGATCGGGGTCAAGTCGGGTTTCACCACGGCGGCGGGAGGGTGTGATGTGGTCGCCGTGATGCGGATGGTGCACGGGCAGCCCACGCTGGTCCTCAGCGCCGTGACCGGGCAGACGGGCCCCAGTGTGCTCTTGGTCGCCGGTTTCATCGCGTTGAATCTGGCCGACCACGCCAGCACGTTTATCGGGGCCACTCCTCTCGTGCGCGCCGGGGAGGTCGTCGCCCACGTCAGCGTGGCGGGCCACACCGTCGCCGCAACTGCGGCCAGGACGGCCCACGTCTTGAGCTGGCCCGGGGTGAGCGCAGATCAGGTGCTGGTCGACGGAAATACGATCGTCGCCGGGGCCAAGAGGGGTCGGCGGATCGGGTCGGTGGTGATAGCGCTCGGCACCCAACGGGTGGTGGTCCCGGTCGCACTGCGCGGCGACCTTCCAAAACCGACCGTGCTCCAACGCCTATTCTGACGTGATGCGCGCCCGAGCCCCCGCCTCGTCGGCGAATTTAGGGCCGGGCTTCGACACACTGGCCGTCGCACTCGACTGCTACGTCCAGGTGGAGGTGGAACCGGCGCCGTCGCTGCGCGTGCACTCCGAGGGAGAGGGCGCGGGACTCTCCGACGATGCGTCACACCTGGCGGTACGTGTCGCAAGGGCCGTTCTCGGCCATGATCGCATCGCCGTCACCGTGCGCTCTCAGATCCCGGTTTCGCGCGGCCTCGGTTCGTCCGCCGCGCTGGCTGCAGCCGCGGCGGCGGCCGCCGGTGCCGACGACCCGTTTGCCGTTGCCGCCGCGTGGGACGGCCATCCCGAGAATGCGGCTGCGAGTGTCTTCGGTGGACTGGTGGCCGCCGCCGACGTCGATGGCACACCCAGCGCCGCCCACCTGCCACTGAGTAGGGGGCTGGCCTTCGTGGTCATAGTGCCGGATCGGCCCTTGGTCACCGCCGAGGCCCGCGCCGTCCTGCCCGAGACGCTCTCGCGGGACGATGCGCTGTTCAACCTGGGGCGGATGGGCCTGTTGCTGGCCGGACTGGCCGACCCCGCGCTGCTGACTCCGGAGGCCACTGCCGATCGGCTGCATCAAAATGCCCGGGCGAGGCTCTTCCCCCAGGCGCCCGCACTGCTCGAGGCCTTGGTGGCGTCCGGCGCACTGGCGTCGTGCTGGTCGGGAGCGGGCCCGTCACTGTTGGGTATCGCTTCCGAAGCGTCGGCAGAGAAGGTCGGTGCCGGAGCACAGATCGCCCTGGACGATTCGGGGCTGTCCGGGCGGGTGCTGCTTCTCCGGGCCGACCTCCAAGGACTCGTCATTGGTGACGCCGCCGAGTTGCCGAGCCCGCCTCCGTGGAGGCGTTCAGCCAACCGGGCGGGCTGAGTCACCCACCGACGGTCCGCGGGTGCGCCGCTGGCCTCTGCGAAAATACGGCACATGAAGCGCGCACGTAAGTGGTCTGCCGACAACAGGGCGGGGGAGGGTCACGCGGCGGAGCCGGGCGGGCCGCTCCGCCGGCGGAGGGCGCTGCGCCAGCTCGACAGCCTGGCCCTCGACCCCGACCGGGAGCCCAGCCCGGCCGCCGCCACCGCACACGTGCGCGTGATCGGCGAACCTGGGGTGCTGCGCGTGGTCGCACGCACCGGCACTGATTCGGTCCCGCGGGAGAGCGGTTCGGCCCCGGGGGAGCCCGGGGTGGAAGGGCATCCGGCGGGGAGTCGTGTCCACGCGGTGCCGATCGACCAACCGTTCGGTGCGCCCTCGCGATCGGTCGTCCCCGAGAATTAGCTCCGCCCGGCCCGGGCCGGGGCGACTGACAGCCCGTGCACAGACATGCCCTGCACTGCCGGCGATTCCTATCTCGGCTTGATGCGCGTGGGGACGGACCCACAGCTCCGTCCCGCAAGGTGTCCCTGCTCCTCCAAATGAGAGGAGTGCGTGACACCGACAAAAGGAGCAGTAACCATGAGATTCCGTCTCCGAAATGTGATTGCCATCGGAGCACTCACCAGTGGTCTGATCGCCGGAGGTGCACTGGTCGCCGATGCGGCCACCACGACCAGCACGAGCACCAGCGCAGGCACCACCGGCACCACCGGCACGACCGGTACCAGTGGCACATCGGGATCGACGAGCCCCACGCCGGCCAGCAGCTCGACGGCCTCGTCGGGGTCCACCAAGCACTGCACCGACATGGGAACGGGTTCAGGGTCCAGCCCGACCCAGGGTGAGGCGCCCGCAACCGCCCCGGCCTCGGGCTGAGCCACCGGCGCCCGACGCCATTGCGTCCGCGTGGGCGGTTCCCGACTCATACGGGGGCCGCCCACGCCCGCGTCCGCCGGCACGGGCGTGCGGCGATGGCACGGGTCCGAGATCAGACGCCCTTGCGCACGAAGATCCTGAGACCCCTTGGGACGTCCGCCCGGCGGGCGAAGTGGGTCCGCAGGTACTGCGCATTGGCGGAATCGAGCCCCGGATTGCCGGCCTGGAGCACCACGGCGTCGGAGGAGTCGATCCAGTGACCTATCACCGCTTGGAGGTGTCTGTTGGTGAAGTCCGACGCTGCGGACGCGATCCCGTCGTCCAAGACCCGCTCCTGACCCTGCCAATCGATGACGTCGGGACAGCCGCTGACGTCCGAGGTGAAACGGTTGTCCAGAAGCGCCAGCGTCGGATTCACATAGAGCACACATCCATGCCCGGGAATGGCATCGCTCACCGCATCGCCCACTTGCGGCGCCACGGGAAGGTCGATGATCACGAGAACCATCGTTCCGAGCAACAGCGCCATCGCGGCCGACGTCGCTACCCGTCCCAGCGTCGGGCGGAGGATGGAGCGCACCGCGGGCGTGGCGTTGCGCCATGCACTCGCCCTTCCGGCCACCGAGCTCGCCACGAGGGCGACGAACGGGGCCATGAAGGCGGAGTAGTGGTAGTAGTAGGTGGGCGAGACCGAGAGGCCGGCGCCGACGAGGAGCGCACCCCACAGGGCGAGGCGCTCCAGGGCAGACCAGGGCGCGCGCCCCTTTACCCTCCAGCAGGCCAGCACGGCGCCGACCCCCACCAACAACACGAGGGCGAGCAGAGCGGCACCGAGGTCGCTGTGGCGCTGGATCGACGACGAGAGGCCGGGAATCTCCGTCAGGTCCGCCAGCCGCGCCACGAACGTGAAGCCTGAGGCGCTGCGGACGGCCTGGGTCACCACGACCTGTCGGAAAAAGGACACGGGTGCGGCGATCAGAAAGGGAGCGCAGCAGGCCACGAACCCGATGAACGCCCCTCCGACGACCTTGCGCTGCGCCCGGAGACCCGAAGGTGCGAGGACGATCAACGCGGCCAGAAACGGTAAGGCGGCCCAGACTTTGGTCGCCCCGGCCACCCCGAAGAAAATTCCGCACCACCACAGTCGACGCGATGTTTGCGTGAGGACGTCGCCCTCCAGGAGGAAGAGCAGTGCGATCAGGCAGGCCAGTACCAGGAAAGGTTCGAGGAGGATGGTCTGCGAAGCCAGGATGGTCCCCTGCGAGAACGCCATCACCGCGGTGGCGACGATGACCTGCCAGGTCGGACGCCGGCGCACCAGGGCGCCCACCAGCACGACGTTGACGACGGTGACGATATCGACGAAGAACCGCCCGGCCTCCATGGCGGCCGCGGTGCCCGTCAACGGCGAGAGTGCCGCAAAGGGCGCCATCCATATGGTGATCATGGGCGGCTGAATGAACGCGAAGTCGCGGTACGCCAGGACGCCGTGCAGGAGCTCGACCGACGCCCCGAAATAGACGCCGTCGTCGTACTCGTCCACTGCCGAGAAGTGAGCGTGCAGGAACGCCTGGAGCGCGAGCACCCCCAGTGCGGCGCCGGCGATCCCGGCGATGACCATCCAGTTCCGGCGGATCAGGGAGTTCTCGGTCTCCGGGACCTCACCCATGCTGCAATTGCCACTCCGGGGATCGTCGGCGCGAGGCCACGGGGATGGTCGTCGCCGCGCCGTCCTCCCGCGCCACGCGACGGATCGGTGCGACCACGGCTGCGGCCAGCACGAGGACGCTGAGGAGTTGGTAGAGCAAGGGCAGCGAGAAGAATTGGCTGCTGAGCTCGCCCAGGCCGACGACCCCGAGGAGGGAGACCGACACCGAGAGGAGCGCGATGGCGGCCGAGGTGCGGGCCCCCGCGGTGGTGGCCAGGACGGCGACACCCCAAAGGAGATACCAGGGCTGCACGATCGGGCCCAGCAGCACGAATGCCAACAGGCAGATTCCCATCGTCCGGGGCAACCCCAGAGTGGGAAGGCGCCGTACGGCCCACACGCAGACGACGGCGGCGACAAGGGGTCCGATCACGTGCTCCACCGTCAAGAACCCGGCCTCCGGCACGATGCCCAAGGAAAGCGTCGGGACGACCTTGGCTACCAGATCTGCCGGCGTGATCCAGTTGCTCACGGTGTCCGAGGCCCCCAGCGTGTGCAGCCAGCCCCAGCCCACGCCGAAGACGGCGGAGAGCGCCTCGAACGTCGCGGCCGAGATCACGACGGCCTCGGCGAGCAGGCGCGCCCGCCGCCGGAGCGAATAGCCCGTTCCGGGGCCAGTCCACGCGATGGCGAACGCCCCCGCCAGGCCCGGGATCTTGATCGCCCCGGCCAGGGCGCAGACGGCCATGCCCCGTGCGGGGTGGCCCCGCCGGGCGACGTCGAGCCCGGCCACGAGCAGCCCGACCATGAGAGCGTCGTTGTGGCCCGATCCGACCAGGAAGAGCAGCACGAGCGGATTGAGCACTCCGAGCGAGAAGGCGGTTGCCGGGTCTTTTCCGTAGCTCCGGGCCAGCCGCGGCACGAAGACGGCCATGAGCACGACTCCCACCACGGCCAGGAGACGCAACAGGACGAGCGAAAGAAGGACCCGGTGATCCGTCAGCTCGACGATGCGACCGTCGAGACCGCTGAAGAGCGGTCCGTAGGGCGACGGGGTGTTGATCCAGACGCCCTGGGCCAGCGATGAGAAAGGCGACGCTCCCAGCACGCCGGGCCCATAGAGGTAGGGGCTGATGTGGCGGCTGACCATCTCCCCCTGGGCGGCATAGCTGTAGATATCGTCGCTGAAGAGGGGAGGTGCGACCAGCAGGGGCACCGACCACAGGGCCAGGATTCCCGCCAACCGCCCCGGCCGCTCTTCGGTCCGCCGCGTCACGCTCCTGGTGATGGCGAGCCAGGCCCGGCACAGGAGCACGATGCCGGCGAATCCGACGGCGAGCTCGGCGAAGCGCATGCCCCCGCTCGCCTGGGCCACGGAATCGCCCAGATTCGCCGACGGCACCCCGAAAAACCAGGCCCCCGGGACCTTGAAGGCGAATGGCGAGCCGGGGAGGGTGGCGGCCACGCTGATGAGGATCGTTCCCAAGAGGCCGGCCAGCACGGCCGGGCCGTACCGACCGGAAATTGACGCGCGAGCCTCCCCCGAGCGCGCCGGATCCTTCATTGCCGTAGCCATATCGCTCACAGTTCTGCGAGACCTCAGAGTTGAGGATACGAGGCATCCGAAAAATTGCAATCCTCCGTAGGGATGAAAAGCCGCACCGGCCGGTGCGGCTGGGCCGTCGTGTCCCCAGATCAGCCCAGGCGGTGACGTGCCGGCCGATGAGGCCATACCCGGTCAGGAGGCGGACCGGGCCGAGGAGGGAGCCGTAGACTCGACGGGATGCCCAAGACCTTCGTCATCCGCACCTTCGGGTGCCAGATGAACGAGCACGACTCCGAGCGCCTGGCCGGCATGCTCGTGGCCGATGGCATGCGGCAGACCGACGACATGGGCGAGGCCGATGTCGTCGTGCTCAATACCTGCTGCATCCGGGAGAACGCCGACCAGAAGCTCTACGGCACACTGGGTAGCCTCAAGGCGCTGGTCGACGCCAAGCCCGGCCTGCAGATCGCGGTGGGCGGTTGCCTGGCCCAGAAGGACCGGGAGCTGATCCAGCAGAAGGTCGGTTGGGTCGACGTGGTGTTCGGGACGCACAACCTGACCAGTGCGCCAGGGTTGTTGCGGCGGGCCGCGAGCGAGGGCCCGGTCATGGAGATCCTCAATGCGCCGACACCCGAGAGCATCTCCAACCACCTCGTGGCTCCCGATGCGATTCGAGAGTTGCCGTACACGGCGTGGGTCACCATTCAGATGGGATGCGACAACTCGTGTGCCTTCTGCATCGTCCCGGCGGTCCGGGGTCCCGAAGTGAGCCGACCGCTGCGCGACATTGTGGCCGAGGTGGAGGGGCTGGCCCGGCGGGGGGTGACCGAGGTGACCCTGCTGGGCCAGAACGTCAACTCTTACGGGAGGGATATCACCCGGCGCCGGCCCCTCTTCGCCGACCTGTTGCGCCAGGTGGGCGCGGTCGAGGGGATCGGGCGCATCCGCTTCACCAGTCCGCACCCCAAGGACCTGCGGCCGGAGACGATCGAGGCCATGGCCTCGGTGCCCGAGGTGTGCGAGCAGCTGCACCTTCCCCTCCAGTCGGGCAGTAACCGGGTGCTCTCGGCCATGCGTCGCGGCTACACGGCCGAGCGCTACCTCGAGCGCCTGGCCGCGGCGCGGGCCGCCATCGACGACCTCGGCGTCACCACCGATGTCATCGTCGGCTTTCCGGGGGAGACCCAGAAGGATTTCGAGGACACCCTCGCCGTGGTGGCCGAGGCCTCCTATGACAGCGCCTACACCTTCATCTTCTCGCCCCGACCGGGAACCCGGGCCGCCGACATGCACGACGCATTCATCGCGCCCGAGGTGATCGCGGAGCGCTTCGACCGGCTCAAGGCCGTGGTGGATCGCGCCTCGCTCTCCCGCCACCAGGACCGGGTCGGGAGGACCGAGGAAGTGCTGGTGGAAGGGGTGAGCCGGCGGGACGAGGGCATGCTGTCGGGCCGCACCCGCCAGGGGAAGCTGGTCCACTTCGCGCCGACGGCGCCGGGACGGCGCGGGACACCCACGGCGGGCTCCCTGGCCCGGGTCGCCATCACGGCCGGGCATCCACACCATCTGTCGGGACGGCTGGAAGAGGTGACGGCCCGGCCGCGCCACCGGGTGCGGATCCCTGTGGCCGGCGCTTGAGCGTCGTCGCCCTCCTCGGCGTCACGGCGTCGGGGAAGTCCGAGGCCGCGTTCGGCCTCGCCCGCCGACGGGGTGACATCGAGATCGTGTCGGTGGACTCCATGTGCGTCTACCGGGGAATGGACATCGGGACGTCCAAGCCCAGCCTGGCCCAGCAGGCGGAGGTCCCGCACCATCTGCTCGATCTGGTCGATCCCGGCGACGAATTCACCGTCCGCCAATTCCAGCACGCCGGCCACCGCTCCCTGGAGGAGATTGCGGCCCGGGGCCACCATGCGCTCCTCGTGGGGGGCACCGGGCTCTACCTGCGCGCACTCGTGGACGATCTCCGGTTCCCCGGCCGTTACCCCGCCATCCGGGAGGCCCTGGAGACCGAGCTGGGCGAGGGCCGGGCCGAGGTGACCGAGCTCCACGCCCGATTGGCGGTCCTCGACCCGGTGGCGGCGGCACGGATGGAGCCCTCCAACCAGCGTCGGGTCGTACGGGCGCTCGAGGTCACGCTCGGGTCGGGGCGGCCATTCTCGACGTTCGGGCCCGGCCTCGAGGCCTATCCGCTCTCCCCGGTGACCATGGTGGGCCTGACCGCTCCCACCGAGAAGGTCGACCGCCGTATCGCCGAGCGGTTCGGGCGGTGGATGGAGGAGGGCCTGCTGGACGAGGTCAGAGCCCTGGCCGCCCGGCCCGGCGGCATCTCCCCTACGGCCCGCCAGGCGCTGGGCTATCGCGAGTTGCTGGCGCATGTCGAGGAGGGCGCTCCCCTGGACGCCTGTGTGGAGGAAGCCGTGCGCCGGACCCGGTCATTCGCCCGCCGCCAGGCATCGTGGTTCCGGCGGGACCCCCGGATCAACTGGACCGATGCGGGGGTGGGTCCCGCCGATCTGCTCGAGCGGACCCTGGCGGCGCACGCATCGCGGTCCTGAACTGCGAGACTGGGGGGGTGCGCTGCAGCAAACACGAAGGGGCGGGGAACGACTTCATCGTCGTGCTCGATCCCGACGACGCCCTCCGCCTGACGGTTGGCCAGGTGCGGCTGCTCTGCGATCGACGTCGGGGTGTCGGGGCCGACGGGATCATCCGGGTCGGCCCCGGTCGCCAGGGCTGTGATCTCTCCATGGAGTTACGCAACGCGGACGGCGGAACAGCGGAGATGAGCGGCAACGGCATCCGCTGCCTGGCCCAGGCCGCCGTCGACGGGGGCATGGTGTCCCCACCCAGATTCACGGTCGCCACGGCTGCCGGCATCCGCACGGTCGACTTCGTGGCGGGGGAGTCGCCCGGCTGGGCCAGGGCCAGTGTGGACATGGGGCCGGTGACGCTGGGGCCCGATCAGCCGCAGGACTTCGATGACCGCAAGGCCCGCACGGCGGATGTGGGCAATCCGCACCTCGTCCTCCTCGGCCCCGAGGTGGCCACCGTCGAGGTTTCGGTGCTCGGGCCACAGCTGCAGTCGTCGTTCGAAGGCGGGATCAACGTGGAGTGGATCTGTCTGGCCGGCGACCGTGCAGGAAGGTCCCTCGACCTGCGCGTGTGGGAACGAGGGGCCGGTGAGACCCTGGCCTGTGGGACCGGCAGCGTGGCGGCGGCTGCAGCAGCCCGGAGCTGGGGGGTCGTGGACCCGGACGGCCCGGTACGGGTGCACAATCCCGGGGGGACGCTCGAGGTCACCCTGGGAACGCGGCCCGGCGATCCGGCGTACCTGGCCGGTCCGGTGCGCAAGGTGGCGGACATCGACATCCACCCGGGCCTGCTGTCGTGACCACCGTGTTGCCGGGGACCCTCATTGACCGGTCCTTCCGTGAGCGCATCATCCTCGTCGGGGTGATCTTCCCGGGGCTCTCACCCGAAGCAGTCGACGAAGCGCTCGACGAGCTGGCCCAGCTGGTGGACAGCGCCGGGGCCGACGTCGTGGGGCGCGTCGTCCAGCGGCGGGACTCGCCCGAGCCGGCGACCTTCATCGGGCGGGGCAAGGCCGAGGAGATCGCCGCGCTGAGCCGGACGCTCGACGCCGACACCGTCGTCTTCGACGAGGAGCTGAGCCCGGCCCAGCAGAGAAACCTCGAGAAGGTGTTCGGGCGCACCGCCATCGATCGCACGGCGGTGATCCTCGACATCTTCGCCCAGAACGCGCGGAGTCCCGAGGGCAAGGCCCAGGTCGAGCTGGCACTGCTGCGCTACCGCCTGCCCCGGTTGCGGGGGCGGGGGGGCGGTCTGAGCCAGCAGGCCGGTGGGATCGGCACCCGCGGCCCGGGTGAGACGCAGCTCGAAGTGGACCGGCGGCGATTGGTGCGGCGGATGCACCGCCTCGAGGCCGACCTGCGGGAGGTCGACCGGACGCGCGCGCTGCAGCGTCGCGGCCGGGCCCGCGGTCGCCACCGTGAGCTCGCTCTGGTCGGGTACACCAATGCCGGCAAGTCCACCCTCCTCAACGCGCTCACCGACGCCGGGGTGCCGGCCGCCAACCGCCTCTTCGTCACCCTGGACCCCCGCACCCGGCAGTTCGCCCTCCCCGGGGGTGAGACCGTGCTGGTGACCGACACGGTGGGCTTCGTGCGCAAGCTGCCCCACCAGCTCGTCGAGGCGTTCCGCACGACGCTGGCCTCGGTGCGCCTGGCCGACCTCCTCGTCCATGTGGTCGACGGCTCGGCGGAGCACGCCGAGGGCCAGATGGCGGCGGTGCGCACGGTGCTGGAGGAGATCGGGGCCGGCGACGTGCCGGAGCTGGTGGTCGTGAACAAGGCCGATCGGGCCCCGGACGCGGCCAAGGCGCTGGCCCACCGGATCGACGGGTCGGTGCTTTTGTCGGCCCGCACGGGCGAGGGGATCGACGAGTTCCTGCGTGTGGTCGGCGACCGGCTCCGCGGCGCGGACCGGGTCGTCGAGCTTGTGGTGCCGTGGGCCCGGGGCGACGTCCTGGCCGCCGTGCACCGGGAAGGCGAAGTGGTGGGCCAGACCGACGGCGAGGAGTTCGCGACCCTCCAGGTCGTCCTGGACGAAGTGGGCAAGGCTCGTTTCGCCGAGTTCGTGGCCGGCCGATGAGTACCGACCACGTCGCGTTCCAGCTGCCGCCGTACCCCTATGACCGGGTGGCCGCGCTGGGCAAGCTCGCCGAGGCGTTGCCGGGCGGCGTGGTCGACTGCTCTATCGGGACGCCGTGCGACGCGCCGCCGCCGGGCGTGATCGAGGCCCTGTCCTCGTCGGGGAGCGAGCGTGGGTACCCGGCCTCGGCGGGGAGCCCGGCGCTGATCGCCGCCGCCGCCGCCTGGTTGGAGCGGCGCTTCGGCCTGCCGGCGATCGCGGCGGGCTCGGTGGCGGCCTGTGTGGGGACCAAGGAACTGGTGGCCTCGGTGCCCCATGTCCTCCGGCTCCGGCAACCCGAGCGCGACACGGTGCTGTACCCCGCGGTGTCGTACCCGACCTACGCCATGGGTGCCGCGCTGGCCGGCTGCCGGGCCGTGCCGGTGCCGCCCCTGCCGGGACGCCCGGGCGGCCTCGACCTCTCCACCATCGCCGAGTCCGATGCCGACCGCGCCCTCGTGCTGTGGTCCAACTCGCCCTCCAACCCCACCGGGGGCCTGGGCGACCTGGCCGCAGAAGCGGCATGGGGACGGGCACGGGGAGTGCCGGTCTTCTCCGACGAGTGCTATGCCGAGTTCACCTGGGCCGGCCCGCCCCGTACGGTCCTCCAGCACGGTTTCGACGGGGTGGTGGCGGTCCACTCGCTCTCCAAGCGCTCGAACCTGGCCGGCGTGCGCGTGGGGTTCTTCGCCGGCGATCCCGAGTTGGTGGAGTTCCTCCGGAGCGTACGGCGCCACGCCGGGCTCATGGTGCCCGGCCCGGCCCAGGCGGCCGGGGCCGTGGCCCTGTCCGACGACGAGCACGTCGAGGCGCAACGGGGCCGCTATCACCAGCGGCTCACCTTCATGGCCGACGTCCTCGGGCGCGTCGGGTGCCCGGTCGAGCTCCCCGAAGGGGGTTTCTATCTGTGGGTGCCGGTCCCCGCCGCACAGTGGGGCGACGCCTGGTCGATGGCCGAGGACCTGGCGCGGCGGGGCGGGATCCTCGTCAGTCCGGGCGACCTCTACGGCCAAGACGGCGCCGGCTTCGTCCGCGTGGCCGTGGTGCAGCCCATGGAGCGGCTGGAGCTGGTGGCGGACCGTCTTCTCGCCTCTGGGTAGGGTGGCCCATGGCTGATCTCCAGGCGAGCATTGAAGAGTTGTGGGAGCGACGGGGCGAGCTCTCCCCGAAGGACACCGACGCGGCGCGGTTGGTGGAGGAGGCCATAGGGCTCCTCGACTCGGGCGAGGCGCGGGTGGCCGAGACCGGAGCGAGGCCGGGCGAGACAGTGGTGCACGAGTGGCTGAAGAGGGCCATCCTGCTGTTCTTCACCGTGCGCGGGATGGAGACGATCAAGGACGGGCCGTTCGAGTACGCCGACAAGCTTCCGCTCAAGCGCGACTTCGCGGCGGCCGGCGTGCGGGTGGTGCCGGGCGCCTCGGCCCGCTGGGGCTCGTTTCTCGACCGCGGCGTGATCTTGATGCCGAGCTACGTCAACATCGGGGCGCGGGTGGGTGAGGGGACCATGGTCGACACCTGGGCCACCGTCGGTTCGTGCGCCCAGATCGGCGCCCGGGTGCACCTTTCGGGGGGCGTGGGGATCGGGGGCGTGCTCGAGCCGCCCAATGCGGTGCCGGTGATCATCGGCGACGACGTGCTGATCGGCAGCCGCTGCATGGTGACCCAGGGGGCCCAGGTGGGCTCGGGCGCGGTATTGGCGGAGGGGACGATCCTGAACCCTTCCATTCCGGTGATCGACGCCGACACCGGCGTCGAGATCAGCCGCGGCGTGGTTCCCGCCTGGTCGGTGACCGTCCCGGCCAGCCGGCGCCGTGAGTATCCCGGAGGAGAGTTCTTCATGCCCTGCGTCCTGGTCATCAAACGGCTGACCGAAGGCGAGCGACACGACAAGGCCCGTTTGAACGAGGTGCTGCGCCAGCATGGCGCCAGCGCCTGAGCCGGCGCTGACATGACCGACCTGTTGGCGGCCACGGCCGAGTTGGTGGGCATCCCCTCGCTGAGCCACGCCGAGGGTGCGGTGGCCGACCTGGTGGAAGAACGCCTGCGGCGCTGCGCCTGGCTCGAGGTCACTCGCCTCGGCGACAACGTGGTGGCCCGCACGGCGCTCGGCCGCGCGCAACGTCTGGTGCTCGCCGGCCATCTCGACACGGTCCGCCCGAACGACAACGAGGAGCCCAAATTCGAGGGCGACACCCTGTGGGGTATCGGGGCCGCCGACATGAAGGGCGGGCTGGCGGTGATGCTGGATCTGGCGGTCGCCACGCCCGCGCCGTCGATCGATCTCACCTGGTGCTTCTATGCCTGCGAGGAGGTGGGCCGGGCCGACAGCGGGCTGTTGGAGTTGTGGCGCGAGCGGCCGGACCTGCTCGCCGGGGACGCCGCCATCCTGGGCGAGCCCACCGGAGCGCTGGTGGAGGCCGGCTGCCAGGGCACCATGCGGGTGCGGGTGACGCTGCGGGGCGTGCGGGCCCACACGGCCCGCCCGTTCACCGGGCGCAACGCCATCCATCGGCTCGGACCGCTGCTCGACGTGGTGGCGGGCTGGCAGAACCGGACCGTCGTCCTCGACGGATGCGCCTACGCCGAGCAGCTGCAGGCGGTGGCGGTCGACGGGGGAGTGGCGGGGAACGTCGTGCCCGATGCGGCCAGCGTCACCCTGAACTTCCGCTACGCCCCCGACCGCAGGCTGGCCGATGCGGAGGAGTACCTGCGCCGAGTGCTCAGCGGGTCGTTCAGCGAGGACGAGGGCGACAGCTGGCTGTTCATCGACGGGGCGGACGGCGCGCCGCCCTCCTTGGACCACCCGCTCCTGGCCGCGCTGGTGGAGACGACCGCGACCGCACCCCGGGCCAAGGTGGGATGGACCGACGTCGCCTCCTTCTGGGAGCACGGGGTCCCGGCGGCCAACTTCGGGCCCGGCGATCCGCTCTTGGCCCACCACCCCGACGAGCACGTGACGAGGGCGCAGCTCGAGCGGGCCCGCGAGGTGCTCGCCGCGCTCATCGCCTGATACGCCGACTACGCCGCCAGGGACTGCCGCGACGACCTCGTCACCGCGGTTTCGAGGAGGTGCAGCTCTGCCTGTCCGGGAAGGCGGTCCACACGGCGGTCGATGCGGGCCGCCACGGCGTGCCCGTCGGGGCCGTCGAAAAGGTAGTCCACCAAGAAATCGACCTCGCTCTTGGGCATGACCCCTGAGCCGACCGGACGCCAGGCATGCTTGAGGAGGAACCGGGTCATCTTCTGGGCCCGGGGACTGGCGGAGAGCCGGCGGGTCGCCTCGGACGCGTAGAAGTCGATGTGGCCCCCCTCCTGCTTCATGATGCGCCCGACCAGCTCGCGCAGGGTCGGGTGGTCGGCCCGCTCGGAGAGCCTGCCGTAGCCGGCCTGCGTGGTCCACTCGTTGATGGCCCCCCAGGTCATGTGCACGGCGATGAAGGCCCGCCCGGCGAAAGCGGCCGAACCGATGGTGCTCAATGTGGTGAGGGCCTCGCGGCGGCGGCGGCGCTGGCGCAGGGCGGCGATCCGGGGAGCCCCGGCCTCCTCGCCGTGCGCCTCGAGCACGGCGCCGATGGCGTCGCCGTGCCACATCTCCTCGAAGACCCAGCACGAGAGGAACGAGGTGATCTCGGGGTCCTGGTGCGCCGGGGTGAGCAACAGGTCACGCAGGTAGCACACGGTGTGGTGCTCCACGTCGTGCATGTAGCGCAGGCTCCGCAGGGCGGCGGGGGGCAGGGGCTTGTCCTTGAAGTCGTCGAAGTCGATGCCCTCGAGGTCGAGGCGCCCCGCTCTCTTCTTGTAGGAATCGATCGTGGTTCTCACAACACCTACTATTCGGACCTGGGGCTCTACCCGGATGGGCCGATTATCGGAGACCGCGTGACCGAGTGGACATCTGCTGATCGAGGTGGCTCCGAATAGGAAATTACATGGAGCAGATCGGTGAAGTCAGTGATGCGCAGCTCGTCACCGCTGTTGCCCGCTATAGCGAGGTGGCGCTGGCCGAGGTGTACCGCCGTCACGGCGGGGCCGTCTACGGCCTGGCCCGGCGCGTCCTCAACAGCGCGTCGGAGGCCGAGGATGTGACCCAAGAAGTGTTCCTGCGCCTGTGGAACCAACCCGACCGATTCGACCCCGTGCGCGGCACCTTGCGCTCGTTCCTTCTGGCCCAGTCCCACGCCCGCGCCGTCGACGCCATCCGCTCGCTCAACGCGCGGAAGGCCCGCGAGGCCAAGGACGCCCGGCGCACGGCGAGCGCCGAGTACGACATGTCCCATGAGGCCTGGGACCTGGCCCTGGCCGACAAGGTCTCCGGCGCTTTGGCCGACCTCCCCCAGGACGAGCGCCGGGCCATCGAGCTGGCCTACTTCGACGGGCGCACCTACGTCGAAGTGGCCGCGCTGCTCGACACGCCCGAAGGCACGGTGAAGAGCCGCATCCGCAACGGCATGCGCCGAATGCGGGCGGCGTTGGTCGAAGCCGGGGTCCAGGGGGTCGACGCATGATGACCCACCAACAAGCCAGTGAGCTCCTCGCCGTGTTCGCCCTCGACGCGGTGGACAGCGACGAGCAGGAGCTGATCGAGGCCCACCTGGCCGAATGTCCCCGTTGCCGGGCCGAGCTGGATGCACACCGCGACGTGGCGGCCGCGTTGGGCAACTCCGTCGGACAGCTCCCCGAAGGTCTGTGGTCGAGCATCGCGAGCCGGCTCCCTCCCCGCCCCGCCGAGGAGCCGCCGCCCATGCCGACGCTGGTGCGAGAGGGGTCCGCGCACGAAGAGCGCACCGCAACGAGGTTCCACACGCCACGCACAGCCCCCCGGCGCACTTCCCGGGGTCGCCTGCTCTCGGTGGCGTCCCTTGCGGTCGCGGCCGCTGCAGTCGCCGCCGTCCTGGGCGTGAACCTGGTCCACGCCAACAATCAGATCTCGAGCCTGCACAATGCGAGCCCGGCCTCCGCGGTCGCGGCCCTCAAAGTGCCCGGGCACAAGGTCGTCGATGTCGAGAGCGCGCGCCACGTCGAGTTGGCCCAGTTCGTGCTGGTCCCGAGCGGCCAGGGTTACCTGGTCACGTCCAAGCTGCCGACGCTCTCGTCGGCCAAGACCTACCAGCTCTGGGGCGTGATAAACGGGCGCGCCATTTCGCTCGGGCTGCTCGGGCAGGATCCCCATGGGGCCGCCTTCACCTTGGGCGGATCATCCCATCCCTCCAAGCTGGGCATCACGGTGGAGCCTGCAGGCGGTTCCGTCGTGCCGACAGGCTCCATGCTCGCAGCGGGAACGGTCTGAGGTGGTCTGTTAGGTTCCGAAGGGTGTCAGAGGATTCCACGCCAGAGAAGGCCCGCCCCATCGAAGTCGAGGCCAGGGCGGATCCCGTCAAGCTCGGATCGATGCTCTTCACGATCGCCGAGCCGCAACGCGGGCACGAGGTCGCCTACAACCGGTGGTACGAGCGGGACCACTTCTACGCCGGCTGCCTGATCGGGCCCTACAACTTCGCCGGCCGCCGCTTCGTCGCCACCGCGGAGCTCAAGGAGTTGCGGGACCCTGACCCTTCGGCCATCACCGGCACGCCGGCGCGGGGTTCCTACGTGGCGTTGTACTGGATACTCGACGGGTATTACGCCCTCTGGAACGAGTGGGCCCTCCAACAGATACACGCGCTGCACGCCGCCGGCCGCATGTTCGGGGAGCGCGATCACGTCCACACGCTCTTCTACCGCTACCACTGGGAGTTCCGCCGCGACCCCGACGGCGTGCCCGTCGAGGTGGCGCTCGACCACCCGTACCGGGGCTTCGTGCCGGTGTTCATCGACCGGGCCGAGGACGTGACGACCGACGCCCTCTGGGAGTGGTTACGCTCCGAGCACCTCCCGGGACTGCTCCCAGGTTCGGACGCGGACCTGGTTGCGGCGTTCACGCCGATGGCCCTCGAGAGCGACGCGCCCGGCGACGTACCCCGCGAGGAGGCCAACGGTCGCCGGACGCTGCTCCTGTGGTTCTTGAGCACGCCGCCCGAAGTGGCGTGGGAGCCGGTCATCGTGGAGCACCGGCGCCGGCTCGAGGAGAGCGGGCTGGGCACCGTGGTCGCCGCGTTGCCGTTCATCCCCACCATTCCGGGCACCGACACCTACACGGACAAGCTCTGGGTCGACTGATCAGCGGCGGGCCAGGATCTCCACGTGCGGCACGACGAAGACCCCGTCGGGTGATCCG
Source organism: Acidimicrobiales bacterium (assembly GCA_049513455.1). GTDB lineage: Bacteria > Actinomycetota > Acidimicrobiia > Acidimicrobiales > RAAP-2 > Bog-473. Next base: position 2,506 of record JBEKWB010000045.1, on the reverse strand, counting down.
GCCCAGTTGACGAAGGCCCGGGCGATCGACTGCAACTCCTCAATGTCGCTCAACCCGTAGGCGACAGCCTGCTCGGCGAAGCGGGAGTACTGGACACGATCGGCCCACAGGCCGCCCCACCACTGGCGCGACTCGGGATCAGCGAAGGTCCAGCTCGTGCTCGATACCGTGACGTCGGAGAATCCGGCCGCTCGCGCCAGGCCGAGCAGCGACGGGCCGATCCGGGCGTTGTGCCCGTTGCGCGCCGTGACGGCCAGATAGAGCTCGATCCACCGGTCGAGGGCCGGGTCGGCCGGCGCCCAGACGAAGGCGCCGTAGTCGCTGTCGCGGGCCGCCAGCACGCCCCCGGGTGCCAGCACCCGTCGCAGCTCCATCAGGGCAGCGACCGGGTCGACGAGGTGCTGGAGGACCTGATGGGCGTGCACCACGTCAAAGCTGGCGTCGTCGTACTTCAGGGCGAAGAGGTCGCCCACCTCGAAGCGCACGTTGGCCGCGTCGGACTCCGCCCCGAGCGCGCGGGCCTGCGCCACGACCTCGTCGGACGCATCGAGGCCGATGACCTGCCCCGGTACGACGATTCTGGCCAGATCAATGGTGATCGTCCCGGGCCCGCAGCCGGCATCGAGCAGGGAGAGGCCGGGGCGCAGATGGGGGAGAAGATAACCGGCGGAGTTCTCCGCTGTCCGCCAGGTGTGGCTACGCAGTACCGACTCGTGGTGCCCGTGCGTGTAGGTCATGAGAACATTGTGCCAACGTGCCCGAGCTCCCCGAGATGCAGGCCCTGGCTGAGCGCCTTGCCCTCTTCATCGAGGGGCGCGCCCTAAAGAAGGTCGAGCTGCTCGGCTTCTCCTCGCTCAAGACGTTCTCGCCCCCGGTCGAGGAGCTCTACGGCCAGGCGGTGACGTCGATCATCCGCCGGGCCAAGTATCTGGTGTGGACCTTTTCCGGGGGGCCGCGGATCGTCCTGCACCTCTCACAGGCCGGTCGGGTCGACACCGAGGCTCCGGCGAAGAAGACCCGACCCCGGGGGGCGGTGGCCCGTTTCGTGTTCTCGGGGGGGTCCGGGAACGAGCCGGAGCGGGCGGTCCTGGTCCGCGAGCACGGAACACAGCGCAAGGCGTCGTGGTGGATTCTGGCCCCGGGCGAAGAGGGGCCGCTGGAGGGCTTGGGACCGGAACCCGATTCCGAGGCGTTCGCCGAGCTGATTCGCACGAGCACGAGCTCCCGGCGCCTCCATACCGACCTGCGCGATCAACACGTCGTCGCCGGCATCGGACGGGGCTGGGGCGACGACATCCTCCACCGGGCCCGACTTTCGCCCTTTGCCACACTGGGCTCGCTCGACGCCGGCGAGCGCGAGCGCCTGCTGGCCGCCACGACGTCGGTGCTCGCCGAGGCACTCGCACTCGAGCGCACCCGGACCGGAGGGCTGTCGGAGGCCAAGCTGGGCGGACGCTTCGCCGTGCACGGAAGATTCGGCCAGCCCTGTCCGAGCCCCGGCTGTCCCGACAACCTGCGCCGGGTCTCGTTCGAGTCCTACGAGATGTCCTATTGCGCCTCGTGTCAGACGGGCGGGAAGGTGCTGGCCGACAGGAGGATGTCGCGCCTGCTCAAGTGAGAGCGGCGCGACGGTTCAGACCTGGCGCACGATGGTGACGACCTTGCCGAAGATGGTGACGTCGTCGCCGTCGAGGACCATCGGCTCATAGGCCGGGTTGGCCGGCGTGAGGACGATGCGGCCGTCGCGCCGGCTGAAGGTCTTCACCGTGGCCTCGTCGTCAGGGATGCCGGCGACGACGATGTCACCGTTCTCTGCTTCGGGCTGCTGGCGCACGACGACGAAATCACCGCTGAAGATGCCGGCGTCGATCATGGAGTCTCCGCGCACCCGCAGCATGAAGGTGGGGCCGGTGCCGGTGAACTGCTCGGGCATGGGGAGCAATTCCTCGACGTTCTCCAGGGCCAGGACACCGGTCCCGGCGGCCACATCGCCGACGAGCGGGACGTTGCGCACGGCCGAGGTCGCCATGCTCTTGGTGGAGGTCGGGTCGTAGTGCACCTGGATCGCCCGGGGCTTGCTCGGGTCCCGGGACAGATATCCCTCACGCTGGAGCACGGCCAGATGGGTGTGCACGGTGGCGGACGACGTCAGCCCGACGGCCTCACCGATCTCCCGCACCGACGGGGGATAGCCCCGGTCGCGCTGGCTGTCGGCAATGAACGTCAGGATCTGCTGCCGCTTCCCGCTCAGGACCTCGGCCATGGTTTTTCCTCGTGCCTTCTGTCGACCCCTCCCGGGGGCGAACGTTCGTTCGTGAGGGCCCAAGCTAGCTGGTGGGCGACGCCGAAGCAAACACCTGTTCGATGTCCGTCCAGACCGGAGCATCACGTCCGCCTGGGCCCGTTCCGGTCCTTGGCCACGAACGCCTTGCCCTTGGCCACCGCCACCTTGCGGGCCCGGGCCATCCGCCCGGCGCTCGGCGGCTTGGGCGGTGCGACCCATTCC
>JBEKWB010000044.1:0-60267 GCA_049513455.1 Acidimicrobiales bacterium | reverse complement strand
GCTGGTCACCTTCAGCGGTCCCCACGGGCGCCAGTCCGTGTCCAGCCCTTCGCCGGCGTGGCGCCGCTCACTCCCTGTGCGGAAATGAGCGGTGCGGTGCAAGGTCTCGTGCAAGGTGGGCTGTCTTCAACAGGGTGATCAGCCGCTACAACAGGGTGATCAGCCGCCGGCAGAGCGCCCACAGCTCGGTCACGCAGGCCTCGTACTCCGCCCCCTCACCGCCGGCAGGGTCGATGACGTCGTCCGCGTCGGAAAGCAGCGCGTCGGCCAGCCCCAGACCGGCAACACGTTCGGCCAGGGAAGGTGGCCCCGGGGAGAGGCCCTCGCAGAGCCGGCGGATGGTTGCGGTGCGATCCGCCGCCTCGGGGTAATGGCGGCGGACGAAGCGCACGTGATCAGCCTCCATGACCACTACCAGCTCGGCGCGGGACAGATCAGCCATCCCCACCTGCCGGCTGCGGTGACCCCCCAGTTCGACTTCGGCCAACTCGGGCAGGGCCTTCAGGGCGGACCGGGTCCGCTGGCCCATGGGTTGGCCGTCGACCGTGTGGGTTCCCGCGGTGACGACGTGCAGATCCGTCCCGGCGCGTGTGGCCTCGAGGTTCTCGAGCATGAAGCCGGCCATGACGGATCGGGCCGCGTTGCCAGTGCACAGCACCAATAGCTCAGTCATGGCAGCGCGATGATGTGGCGAAGGATGACACGGCCAGGTGAGATTAGGGGCAAAACCCTTACCGGCCGCCGCTGACGTCGAGAATGGCTCCCGTCACGTAGGACGCCGCATCGCTGCAGAGCCACATGATGGTCGCTGCCACCTCGTCGGGGTGCCCGACCCGCTGCATCGGGATCTGCGTCCGCAGGCGATCGAGCCGATCGGGCTGCCCACCTGAGGCGTGAATGTCCGTCTCGATCAGTCCGGGCCGCACTGCCACCACACGTATGCCTTCGTCGGCCACCTCTTTCGCCAACCCGATGGTCAGGGTGTCGACCGCCCCTTTGGACGCGGCGTAGTCCACGTACTCGCCGGGACTCCCGAGGCGTGACGCCGCCGAGGAGACATTCACGATCACGCCGCCCCCTCCGCCATGCCGGCTCGACATGCGGCGCACCGCCATGCCGTCGCAGAGCAGGGTGCCGGTCACGTTGACGGCCAGCATGCGCGCCACTCGGGCGGCTTCCATATCTTCCACCCTCGACGGCGGGGCGACGATGCCGGCGCAATTGACCAAAGCACCCAGGGCATCGGCACCCGGCCAGTGTGCGTCCAGCTCGGCGAACAGTCCGGCCACGGACTTGTCGTCGGCGACATCGACCGCCACGGCGTGCGCCCGGGCACCGAGGCCGACACAGTCGGCGACCACGGTGCGGGCCGCCTCGGTCTCCACGTGGTAGGCGAGGCAGATGTCCCACCCTGACGACGCGAGTGCGCGCGCGGTGGCGGCACCGATGCCGCGGCTGCCGCCGGTGACCACAGCCACCCGGCGCCGCGGGGACGCCGGGTCACCCCGCACGCGTCCGCCGGGAAGGTGAGTAGCGCCCGAAAGCGAGGTCCGGCTAATGCTCGTGGACGATCACGCCACGGATGTTGGCGCCGGCGTGCATGTCCGCGTAGCCGTCGTTGACCTGGTCGAGTGGGTAGCGGTGCGTGATGAGCTCGTCCAGCTTGAGGCGCCCTTGGCGGTAGAGGTCGAGCATCAGGGGAATGTCCCTGGTCGGGTTGGATGCGCCGAACAGCGAACCTTGGATGCGCTTTTGGAACAGCGTCAGGTGGCGGGCGGAGATGGGGATGCTGACGTCATCGGCGGCACGGCCGAGTCCGGTGAGCACGCAGATCCCGGCCTTGCGGATCGACTCGACGCCCTGGGCGATGTGGTCACCGGTGGTCACCCCGACGCAGACGATGCACGAGTCCGCCCCCTGCCCGTTGGTGAACGAACGGGCGATGTCGCTGGCCTCCTCCATGGTCGCGACGGCGTGGGTCGCCCCCATTTCGAGGGCCTTGGTCCGCTTCAACTCGACCGGGTCCACGGCGATCAGCACGGTGGCCCCGGCGTGGGCGGCGCCCTGGACCGCATTCATGCCGATCCCGCCCACGCCCATGACGATGACGACGTGTCCCGGCGCGACCTCGGCGGAGTTCACGGCCGAGCCCCAGCCGGTGCCCACACCACAACTGGTGAGGCAGGCCAGGTCCAACGGGATGTCCTCCCCGCACTTGACGGCCGAGAGGACCGAGACGGTCGACCACTGGCTGAAGGTGGAGATCCCGGCCATCTGCCGGACCGGCCCGCTGTCGGAGGCCATCCGGAAGCTCCCGTCGAGGCGGGTACCCGCCAGAATGCCCCACCCGTTGTCGCAGAGGTTCTGCATCCCCGACGCGCACCACCGGCAGAGCCCACAGGCGGGCAGGAACGACAGCACCACGTGGTCGCCCACGCTCCACCCAGGGGTGTTCGGGCCCACCTCCTCGACGATGCCGGCACCCTCGTGCCCTCCGGCCACAGGGGTCCCGGCGAAGGGGAGGTCGCCCGTGGCGACATGGTCGTCGGAGTGGCACAGCCCGGCGGCCACCATGCGGATGAGCAGCTCGTCCTGGCGGGGTGGGTCGATCTCGACCTCGGTGACCTCCCACTTCCCCGGCTGGTGGTGCAGTACCGCTGCCTTGCTCTTCATGTCGCTCCTCCGCATCAGCCGCATCGACCGTGTGACGCGTGCCATTCAAGCAGCGTGGTCGCCCCGCGACCACTTTGGGAGGGCGTGCCCCATTCGGCATTCGGGGAGAGCTACCGCCGCGCCGCCCTCAGTTTATGTGGATCCCCGAGATGGCCCGGGAGATCACGAGCCGCTGTACCTCGGAGGTCCCCTCGAAGATGGTGTAGATCTTCGAGTCGCGGTGCCACTGCTCGACCGGGTAATCCCGGACGTACCCGTAGCCGCCGAGGATCTGGATCGCCTGTTCGGTCACCCACACCGCGTTCTCACCGGCGTACAGCTTGGACATGGACCCTTCACCGTTCTCGAATTTCTGCCCCGTACCGGCCATCCACGCGGCGCGGTGGACGAGAAGGCGGGCGGCATCCGTGTGCATCTTCATGTCGGCCAACTTGAAGGCGATGGCCTGGTTCTCGATGATGGCCCGGCCGAACTGCTTGCGCTCCTTGGCGTAGTCGAGGGCGTACTCGTACGCGGCACGGGCGATGCCCACGGCCTGGGAGCCGACGATCGGGCGCGAGGCCTCGAAGGTGGCCATGGCCGCCTGCGTGGATGTCTTCTTCCCCTCCTTGGCCCGTGCCAGGCGCTCGTCGAGCTTCTCCTTGCCCCCGAGCAGGCAGCGCCCGGGGATCCGGCAGTCGGTGAGCACCACCTCGGCGGTGTGCGAGGCGCGGATACCCATCTTCTTGAACTTCTGGCCCTGAGAAATACCCGGCGTCCCCTCGGGCACCACGAAGCTGGCCTGGCCACGGCTGCCCAGCGTGGGGTCGACCGACAGGACGAGCACGTGCGTGTTGGCGATGCCTCCGTTGGTGATCCACGTCTTGGTGCCGTTGAGGACCCACTCGTCCTTCGCCTCGTCATAGACGGCGCGCGACTTGAGCGACGATACGTCGGATCCCGCGTCCGGCTCGGAAACACCGAAGGCGGCCAGCTTCACGTCATCGGCGGTCCCGAAGCACTGGGGAATCCACTCACCGATCTGCTCGGGAGTGCCGTTGGAGAAGATGCCGGCCACGGCCAGGGTCGAGCCGAATATTGCCAGGGCGATGCCGGCATCCCCCCAGCTCATCTCCTCGTTCACCAGGCACATCAACAGCCCGGTCGGGTCGGCGAAACATTGGGCCACGAAATCGAACGAGTACAGCCCGTTCTTGGCCGCCTCTTGGATGATGGGCCATGGGGTCTCCTCCCGCTCGTCCCACTCGGGACCCGCCGGCCGAACCACGTTCTCGGCGAACTCGTGGACCCACTTTTGGATCTGCAGCTGATCCTCGTTCAGGGTGAGGGAGAAGTCGGACATGATGGGCCCTCCTTGGGCAGCAGCCCGACCACTCGCCGGGTTCTTCGAAGTTACCCAATAGTAACCTAGTGAACCACCCCGGTCTAGGCACCCGGACACGGGGGTTGGCCCTTACTCGACCGCCTGCCCGCGGCGAACCGCCGTGCCGGCGGGGGTGTCCTCGACCGTCCACCCCATGGCCGTGAGCTCGTCGCGCAGCGCGTCCGCCCGGCCGAAATCCCGGGCGGCGCGGGCCTCGTCGCGCGCGGCCACCAGCCGGGACGTCTCCTCGTCGACGACCGCCGCATCGCCGCGGAGCGACAACCCGAGCGCCGCCGCCAGCACGGCGGCGGAGTGGGCCAGGTGCTTGCCGCGCGCATCGTCCCCGGCGTCCGCACTCGTGTGGGCTTCCGTGACGAGCTCGAAAATCCCGGCGAGGGCCCCGGGCGTGTTGAGGTCGTCGTCCATGTGGTGGCGGAACCTCGCCAGGGCGTCCGGATCGATGGCGGTGGCGGGTTCGATGCCCTCCACCACATACCCGGACTCGGTACGCGCCAGCAGATCGCCGACGGAGAAGCGCCGGGCCAACGTGTCCAGGCGGGCCAGCGCCTTCTCGGCGTCGGCCACGGTGCCCGCCGTGACTTCGATCGGCGACCGGTAGTGGGCGCGCAGCACCAGCAGCCGGTACGCCCGACCGTCACTGCGGGCCAACAGATCCGTGAGTGAGGTGAAGTTGCCCAGCGACTTCGACATCTTCGTGCCGTCGACCTCCACCCACCCGTTATGGACCCAGTGGCGGGCGAACGGACGCCCCTCGGCGACGGCCTGGGCGCGCTCGTTCTCGTGATGGGGGAAGGCCAGGTCACGGCCTCCCCCGTGCAGGTCGAAGCCGTCGCCGAGGAGGTCGAGCGACATGACGACGCACTCCGTGTGCCAGCCCGGGCGGCCCGGGCCCCAGGGGGAGGCCCACGCCGGCTCCCCCGTCTTGGCCTTCTTCCACAGTACGAAGTCGAGCGGTGAGCGCTTCTCCTCGACGGCTTCCACCCGGGCCCCCGACAACAGGCTCTCGAGCGGCTGGCGGGCCAGAAGCCCGTACCCCGGCACCTGCTCCACGTTCAGGTAGACGCCGTCGGAGATTTCGTAGGCCACGCCCCGCGCCACCAGGTCGGACACCAGGGCCACCATGTCGTCGATGTACGCCGTGGCGTGGGGAGTGTCGTCGGGACGCAGGACGCCGAGGAGGTCCATCGCTTCCCACCAGCGCGCCTCGTACTCCTCTGCCACCTCGGTCTCGGTCCGGCCCTCCTCCCGGGCCCTCGTGATGATGTTGTCGTCGACGTCGGTGATGTTGGACACGTAGCGCACCGCCAGGCCGTTGAAGAGCTCATAACGCCGCAACACGTCGAACGTCAGGGTGAAGCGACCGTGGCCGATGTGGGGCAGGTCGTAGACGGTCGGGCCGCAGACGTACATCGACACCTCGCCCGGGGTACGGAGCTCGAAGGGGCGGACGGTACCCGTTGCGGTGTCGTGGAGGTGCAGCATCCGGGTACGGTAACCCGATCATGCCGACCGACGCGACGAGCGCGCCCCGAGTTCCCGACAAACCCACCCTCGAAGGGATCGAGGCAACCTGGTCGGCCGCATGGGAGGACGAGCGGCTCTATCGCTTCCATCCCGGGGCCTCCCGTGAGCAGGTCTTCTCGATCGATACCCCCCCACCGACCGTTTCGGGCTCGTTGCATATGGGGTCCGTCTTCGGCTACGTGCAGACCGACGCGCTGGCTCGCTACCGGAGGATGAGCGGGTGGGAGCTCTTCTACCCGATGGGATGGGACGACAACGGGCTTCCCACCGAGCGCCGGGTCCAGACCTACTTCGGCGTGCGCTGTGACCCGTCGCTCCCTTACGACCCCGAGTTCGAGCCGGCCGCCGAGCCGGGGAAGGAAGACATCCCGGTCAGCCGACCCAACTTCATCGCGCTGTGCAACCAGCTGACCGCACAGGATGAAAAGGTGTTCGAGGACCTCTGGCGCCGGCTCGGCCTCTCGGTGGACTGGACCCGGAGCTACGCCACCATCGACGACCGCAGCCGGCGGGCCAGTCAACGTATGTTCCTGCGCAATCTGAGCCGTGGTGAGGCCTATTCCGCCGAGGCACCGACCCTGTGGGACGTCGACTATCAGACCGCCGTGGCGCAGGCGGAAATGGAGGACAAGGATCAGGTCGGCGCCTATCACCGCCTCCGCTTCGACGACATCGAGATCGACACGACCAGGCCAGAGTTGCTCGCGGCCTGCGTGGCGCTGGTGGCGCACCCGGACGACGAGCGGTTTGCCGATCGCTTGGGCACCACCGTGCACACCCCGCTCTTCGGCGTCGAGGTGCCGATCCTCGCCCACCCGCTGGCCGACCCCGAGAAGGGATCGGGTATCGCCATGATCTGCACCTTCGGTGACGTCACCGACGTGATCTGGTGGCGCGAGCTGCAGCTGCCGACGCGGTCCATCATCACCCGGGCGGGGCGGATCACCGAGGCACCCCCACCCGGTGTCGACGATGGCCCGGCCTGGAGATCCATCGCCGGGCTGGCCGTCAAGGCGGCCCAGCGCGCCATCGTCACATTGCTCAGGGAGTCGGGTGATCTGATCGGAGAGCCCAGGGCCATCACCCATCCGGTCAAGTTCTACGAGCGCGGCGAGCGCCCCCTCGAAATTGTGACGAGCCGGCAGTGGTATATCCGCAACGGCGGCAGGGACGCGCCGCTCCGCCAGGCGCTCTTGGCGCGGGGCGCGGAGCTGCGATGGCACCCGCCCTACATGCAGGTCCGGTACGACAACTGGGTGAACGGGCTCAACAGCGATTGGCTGGTGAGCCGCCAGCGTTACTTCGGCGTCCCGGTCCCGGTGTGGTATCCCCTCGGGCCCGACGGCGTCCCGGACCACGCCGAGCCGATCGTGCCCGACGAGGCCAGCCTGCCCATCGACCCGACGACCGATGTGCCTTCCGGCTACGACGCCGGCCAGCGCGGCGTTCCCGGCGGATTCGTGGGTGACGCTGACGTCATGGACACGTGGGCCACCTCCTCGCTGACCCCGCAGATCGCGTGCGGGTGGGAGGACGATCCGGACCTCTTCGCCTCCACATTCCCGATGAGCCTGCGACCGCAGGGGCCCGAGATCATCAGGACCTGGCTCTTCTCGACGACGCTGCGCTCGCACCTCGAGCACAACGCCCTCCCTTGGCATGACACCACCCTCAACGGATGGGTGCTCGACCCCAACCACAAGAAGATGTCGAAGTCCAAGGGCAATGTCGTCACCCCGATGCCGCTGGTGGAGGAGTTCGGGTCGGACGCCGTGCGCTACTGGGCCTGCAACGGCCGGCCGGGGACCGACACCGCCGTTGACACCGGGGTCATGAAGATCGGCCGACGTCTGGCCATCAAGATCCTCAACGCCTCCAAGTTCTCGTTGGGGCGGCTGGCGGCCGGCCCCGTCCCCGGTCCGGCCGCCGTATCCGGCGCCATCGACCGCGCCCTGCTGGCCCGGCTGGCCGACGTGGTCACGCAGGCCACCGCCGCCCTCGAGGAGTTCGACTACGCCCGGGCCCAGGAGTTCGCCGAGACGTTCTTCTGGTCCTTCTGCGACGACTACGTGGAGCTGGTGAAGACGCGCGCCTATGGCGAGGGTGATGCCGCCGCCGCCGACTCGGCCCGGGCCACACTGGCCCTGGCTCTGTCGGTGCAACTCCGGCTCTTTGCCCCGTTCCTCCCCTTCGTGACCGAGGAGGTCTGGCGATGGTGGCAGCCCGGCTCGGTGCACCGTGCCGCCTGGCCGACGGTCGCCGAGCTCGAGGGAGCCGCCGGCGGGGACTCGTCGGTGCTGCAGGTGGCCGGCGAGGTCCTGGGTGCCATCCGCCGCGCCAAGACCACCGAGAAGCGCTCCATGCGGGCGAAGGTGCGCCAACTCGCCGTGTCGGGACCGGCGGACGTCCTGGCGGCCGTCGACGCGGCCCGGGGTGATCTCATCGATGCAGGTGGGGTCGAAGAGCTGCTGTTGGTGGAGGCCGACACGCTGTCGGTCTCCGTGGTCCTCGCCGAGGAGACATGACCTGCCCAAACCCCCGTAAACCGAGTCCCCGGGCGCTCCTCAAATCGAGGTGTCAGACACTGTGTCAGAAGCCCGCGGCGACGACGGTGGGATGACGCGCGGTCGCGCCCTCCACCGGGCGGCATCGAGAAAGGCTGCCACCCCGTCCGTGGTGGCCCGGCCCCGCAGCGACGCGAGGACGTCGAAGGCGTGCTGGGCCAGGGGGAGCTCGGCATAGGCCACCGGAGCACGCGAAACGGCCCTGAGCGCGGCGACAAAGGTCCTGGCCACCGAGACGGGGACCAGCGTGTCGTTCTGACCGTGGAGGACGAAGAACGGTGGGGCATCGGCATGCACCCGGTACGTCGGCGATGCGGCGCGGAATATCTCAGGGTGCTCGATCGCAGTCGTCTTCATGACACGCTTCTCGAGGAGATCGAGTAGCCCGGCCCCGTAGCGGCGGGCACCCTCGTCAGTGCCGGTCATGTCCATGACCCCGTAGAACGGCACGCACGCGTCAACGGACGTGTCGGCGTCCTCGAACCCCGGTTGAAACCGGGAGTCCCCGGCGGTCAGCGCCAGCAGTGCGCAAAGATGCCCGCCGGCGGAACCACCGCTCACCGCCACGAAAGAGGGATCGCCCCCGTACTCTGCAATATGGGCCTTGACCCACGCCACCGCCTTCTTGGCGTCGACGATGTGCGCCGGCCAGGTGGCCTTGGGACTGAGCCGGTAATTGATGGCGACACACACCCACCCCCGAGCGACAAGCTCGTACATCATCGGCTTGCCCTGCTCCCGCTTCTCCCCCATGACCCACGCGCCGCCGTGGACGTACACCATCACCGGCGCTCTTTCCGGGGCCGTGCGGCGCGCCCGGTAGATGTCGAGTCGATGCCGGTGGTCGCCGTCGCCCCAATAGTCGATGTTCTTGGTGACCCCCACCGATCGACCCTTGAGCGGGACGGCCCGGCTCACCTTCCACGTCCGGTCCCAGCTCGCCGCCACCGCTTCGGTCGGTACCGGGAAGTCATCGTCACGCACCTGGGCCAGCGCCGCATCCACCACCCGGTCCGCGCGCCATCCGGATACGGCCAGACCGAGCAAACCGGCCCAGCTGACAACCGACACGGCCAAACCGAGCCAGCCGGCCCATCCCTCGAAGGCGCCGAACAGGGCGAAGACCACCGTGGCGCCGACCTGCCACACGATGGTTTGGATCGGCACCTCCCCGATCAGGAAGCCGACGATGAAACTCGGGACGCTGAGAGGCTCCGGCCGGAGGGGGTAATAGGTCAAGAGGACGCCGATGGCACCGAGCGACGCCAGGCCGAGATACACGAAGGGCACAGGACCATCATCCCTTGAAACGCACGGGGCCCGCTTCTCCAGGGAGAAGTAATGGGCGGGCGGTTGCCGCCGAAGTGAGAAGATGCACCGGTGACCAAGGAGAGTCGGTGAGTCCTGAACGATTGACGGGGCTCGATGCGAGCTTCCTCTACATGGAAACGCCCACCCTTCACATGCACGTGGCCATGGTGGCGGTCTTCGACCCCGCCACCGTTCCCGACGGCTACTCCTTTCGCCGCATTCGCCAGATTATCGTCGACCGGATCCCCCTGGTGCCCGTCTTTCAACGCCGGTTGGTGGAGGTGCCCTTGCGGCTGGGGCATCCCCTCTGGGTGGATGACCCCGAGTTCGATATCGACAACCACCTGCGGAGGGCCGCTCTGCCCTCGCCGGGGGGGATGCGCGAGCTCGCCGACTTTGCGGCCGATGTCACCAGCCGGCAGTTGCACCGTGACCGGCCCCTGTGGGAGATGTGGGTCGTCGAGGCGCTCGAAGACGGCAAGATCGCACTCGTCGCCAAGATGCACCACGCCACGATCGACGGCGTGTCCGGGGCGGAGCTCCTCGGCGTCCTGTTCGACCTGGTGCCCGATCCACCGGAGCCCGCGCACCGGGGCGAGCGCCAGCTCGACATGCGCGTCCCGTCCACCTTCGAGCTCGTGTCGCACGCTCTGGTGGCCAATCTCTTCCGACCGATCGACGTCGGGCGCATGGCCTGGCGCACGACCCTGGCCATCGCCGGCATACGCAGGGTGCGGCAAAGCGGAACGGGTAAGGCGGCGTTCCCGTTGAGCGCGCCGCGCACATCCATCAATGTCTCCGTGCACGCCCGGCGCCGGGTCGCCTTCGCCGCCGCCAGCCTGGCCGACGTCAAGAAGGTGAAGAACGCCATGGGAACCACGGTGAACGACGTGGTCCTCGCCATGTGCGCCGGGGCGCTCCGCACATACCTGCTCGCGGGCGACGAGCTTCCCGACACCCCCCTCGTGGCGGTTGTGCCCGTCTCGGTGACGCCCGACATGGCGGAGCTGAAGGGCTCCAATAAGGTATCCGCCATGTTCGTCCAGCTGCCTACCGAGCTCGACGATCCCCTGGAGCGGCTGCGGGCGATTCACGAGGGGACGAAAGGGGCAAAAGAAGAGCACAAGGCGCTCGGTGCCAGCACGTTGCAGAACTGGGCGGAACACGCAACGCCCAACGTGTTCGCTGCCGCCGCCCGCCTCTACACCAGAATGAGGCTGGCGGATCGCCACCGCCCGGTCGCCAACCTGGTGATCTCCAACGTCCCCGGTCCCGACTTTCCGCTCTACATGGCTGGCAGCGAGCTGCTCGCCATGTTCCCTCTCGGGCCCGTCATGGACGGCATGGGACTCAACATCACCATCATGAGTTACCGCGGCGTGCTCTACTGGGGACTGGCCTCGGATGCTCGCGCCGTGCCGCGACTCTGGGACATCGCGGCAGCGATCCCCTCTGCCCTCACCGAGCTCTTGGAGGCCGCCGGATTGGAGCCCGACTCCTTCGACGTGCCGCTCCACCTGGGCCCGGGCATGCCGCCCCACGCGCACTGGGTGCGGAGCGACCCGGTAGCGCACGCCGACGCCGACGCCGTCGCCGATGCCGCCGCCGACGTCGGCGAGATGAACGACACGGCAATCGCATGACCGTGCGCGAACTGGGCCACCTGGTGCTGTACGTGCGCGACGTCACGCGCTCCGCGCACTTCTACCGCGATGTGTTGGGATGGCGACAGATCATGCCCGAACCAGGAGTGAACCCCGTCGGAGTGGCGGCATTCTCCTCCGGACGGACGCACCACGAGCTCCTCCTCATTGAGGTGGGGAAGGACGCGTTACCGATCCCAGCTGGACGGCGTGTGGGGATGTACCACTTCGGCCTCAAGGTGGGGGAGACGGATGACGACCTGCGCGCCATGGTCGCCACACTGCACCAGGCCGGTGCAACCATCGTCGGGGCGTCCGACCACACCGTGACCCACAGCCTGTACATCGAAGACCCCGATGGCAATGAGATCGAGCTCTACGTCGATGTCCCCGGAGTCGATTGGAAGGCCGACCCCTCGCTCATCGCCTCGCCCGTGCGCCCCCTCAGCTCTGAGCTCCTGTCCGGCGCCGGTGACGGATTCATGAGGACACTCCGCGTAGACGACGAGGACGCGCTCGGTGCCGCGTCGAAGGCACTGCGCGCCGGTGAGGTCGTCCTGGTACCCACCGACACGGTGTACGGCCTGGCCGCCATGCCCGACCGCGCCGAGGCGGTCCAGCGGATCTATCTGGCCAAGAACCGGCCCACTCATCTGCCGCTGCCTGTGCTGGCAGCCTCGCTGGGCCAAGTTCGCCAGCTCGGTGTCGAGTTCCCCGACGCGGCGACGATCCTGTCGGCTCGGTGGTGGCCCGGCCCTTTGACCATGGCCTTCGGGCTTTCGCCCAGCTCGCCGCGTCCACAGTGGCTCGCCGGAAGGGAGGAGGTGGCCGTGCGCATACCCGCGCACGCCTTCCTCCTCGCACTCATGCGGGACACGGGTGTACTCATGGTCACCAGTGCGAATCGTCACGGTGAACCGACGTCGCCCTCAGCCGGGGAGGCGGGCTCGCACGTGGCCCCGTACGTGGACGTCGTCATCGATGCCGGAACCCTCGCTGCGGTGCCTTCCACGCTCGTCAACGTGCGCGGCACGACCGCTGTGGTCGAGCGGGAGGGGGCGATCAGCGGCGAGGCCATCGCCGCGGCGCTGGACCGGTCCGCATGAGCCGCTCGATCCTTGCCATCGAAACCTCGTGCGACGAGACGGCGGCGGCCGTCGTCAGCGACGCCTATGAGGTGCGCTCCTCCGTGGTGGCGAGTCAGATCGCTCTCCATGCCGAGTTCGGCGGCGTGGTCCCCGAACTGGCCAGCCGCGCCCACATCGAGCTGATCACCGCCTCGGTCGATCAGGCTCTCGCCGACGCCGGGATCGCAGGACCCGAGCTCAGTGCCGTCGCGGTCACCGCGGGACCCGGGTTGGTCGGGGCCCTCCTGGTCGGGATAGCCACGGCCAAATCACTCGCCCTCGGTTGGGGGCTGCCGATCGTCGGCGTGAACCACCTCGACGGCCACCTGGCCAGCGTCTTCCTGGCCAACCACGAGGTCCCTTTCCCCCAAACCGCGCTCCTGGTCTCAGGAGGGCACTGCATGCTCACCCGCGCCAGGAGTCAGGGCGTCTACGAGCTGCTCGGCGAGACCGTGGACGACTCCATCGGCGAGGCCTACGACAAGGTGGCCCGGTATCTGGGCTTGGGCTACCCCGGTGGGCCAGTCCTGGACCGGCTGGCCTCGTCGGGAAGAGATGTCCTCGACTTCCCGCGACCCATGCTGGCGGACGGCTACGAATTCTCCTTCTCGGGCCTCAAGACCGCGGTGGTCAATTACGTGCGCAAGGAGCCCGGCTTCGTCGTCGCCGACGTCGCCGCGTCGTTCGTGGCCGCCTGTATGGATGTGCTGTGCGTCAAGATCAGGCGTGCATTGGAGGAGTACGGCGATCCCGCCCTGGCGGTGGTGGGCGGGGTGGCAGCCAGCCCGATCCTGCGCGAACGGGCGCAGGCCATCGCCGACGAGTTCGGCAGCCAGCTGTTGATCCCGCCCCAGTCCCTGGCCACCGACAATGCAGCGATGATCGGCATCGCAGGGTGGCAGAAGCTTGCTGCGCAGGGTGGGGATTCGCTGTCGTTCGGTCCCCAGCCCGATCTACGCCTGCGATTCTCTGCCATCGCATGATCTCATGGGCGCAGCTGTGTCCGCCTGGCCCGGGCCCGGGCCCGGGCCCGGCGACCGGCGTCCAGTGACGAGAGGTCCAAGAAGAGCCCCACGGCGACCAGCAGCCACCCGAACCCGCGCACACCGATGCCCGGGCTGTAGACGAGGGCGTAGAAGAGCGTGGTGTAGGGGACCAGGAAGAACCCGAGCAATCCCTCCCAACCCGAGGTGAAGGCGATGGTCAGGCGGTTGGTGAAGACGTAGAGCAGGGCAAGCACGAACCGGGGTGAGATCCAGGCGAACAGTGCCAGCAGACAGCCCACGGGGAGAAGCTAGTAGAGGCCGACCACGTTGCCCTTGTCGTCGATGTCGATCCGCTCGGCGGCTGGGCTCGACGAGAGGCCCGGCATCGTCCGCATGTCCCCGCTGACCAGGTAGACGAAGCCGGCCCCGACGTTGGCTCGGGCTTCGCGCACCGGAAGACGCCAACCGGTCGGCGCCCCCTTGAGAGACGGGTCCGAGGAGATGGAGAGGTGTGTCTTCGCGATGCACACCGGTAGCGTCCCGAAGCCGGCCTGCTCATAGGTGTCGATCTGGCGGGCGGCCAGTGGGAGATAGTCCACGCCGTCCGCTCCGTAGACCTCTTTCGCGATGATCTCGACCTTCTGGCGCAAGCTCGCGCTGTCCTCATAGAGCATCCGAAATTCGCTCGGCTCCTCGGCCGCCTCGATGATCGCCTCCGCCAGCTCGACGGCACCCTTCCCCCCGTTGACGAAGTGGGTGCACACCGCGGCGCGGACCCCTACCCCCGCGGCGATCTCCCTGATGGCGTCGTGCTCGGAGGGGAAATCCTCCGCGAAGGCATTGATGGCGACGACCGGCGTCACGCCGTGCCGGCGCACGATCTCGAGATGCTTGAGCAGGTTGGCCGCACCGAGATGGACCTCTTCGGGGTTCTCCGCCAGCATCGCGGGAGGAAGGGGTCGTCCCGCCGTGACCTTGTGCCGGCCCGAATGGAGCTTGAGCGCCCGCACGGTGGCCACGACAACGGCGGCGTCGGGCACCAGTCCCGATGTGCGGCACTTGATGTTGAAGAACCTCTCGGCGCCCATGTCGGAGCCGAAGCCGGCCTCCGTGACCAGGTACTCACCGGCGTGAATCCCGATCAGGTCGGCCACCACCGACGAGTTGCCGTGCGCGATGTTGCCGAAAGGGCCCGCGTGCACGAGCACCGGTGTGTTCTCGAGTGTCTGCAGCAGGTTCGGCTTGATCGCGTCACGCATGATGACGGTCATCGCTCCGGCGACCTTGAGCTCTTCGGCGGTCACCGGTTCGCCCTGTGCGGTGTAGCCGACGACGATCCGCCCGAACCGGGCCCGCAAATCCTGCAGCGACGTCGCCAGCGCGAGCACGGCCATCACCTCGGATGCCGCCGTGATGTCGAAGCCGGTTTCCCGCGGCGTGCCGTCCTCGCGCGTGCCGAGCCCCGACACGATGTTGCGTAGCGACCGGTCGTTGACATCGAGCACCCTTCTCCAGGTGATGCCGCGGGGGTCGATGTTGCGCGCGTTCCCCTGCTGGAGATGGTTGTCCACCATGGCGGCCAGGAGATTGTTCGCGGCCGTCACCGCGTGGAGATCGCCCGTCAGGTGCAGATTGAGGTTCTCGAAGGGGACGACCTGGCTGTACCCACCGCCGGCCGCGCCCCCTTTGATGCCGAAGGTCGGCCCCATGGACGCCTGTCGGATGGCGATCGTCGCCTGCTTGCCCAGGCAGGCGAGGGCCTGCCCGAGGCCGACCGTCGTCGTGGTCTTGCCCTCGCCGAGCGGCGTCGGCGTGATCGCCGTGACGACGACGTAACGAGCCTTAGGCCGGCCCGCCAGGGATTCGACGGCGTCGAGGTTGATTTTGGCCACGTTCGGCCCGTAGTGCTCGAGCAAGCCGGGCGGGATCCCCATCTGCCCGGCAATCTCGTCAATCGGCCGCAGCTTCGCGTGACGGGCGATCTCTATGGCGGGGGGCAGCGCCACGTCACTGGTTATTTGCGAAGGTCGGGTACATCGGGTGCATCATGCCTCGTTCCGGGCCGGTGCCACATAATCAGCCGCCCGGTTTATCAACTGATACGTTAAATGCCGTGGACGACTGGGGGCTCGACCTCACCTTTGCTGCGTTGGCCGACCCCACCCGGCGCGCAATTCTGGCTCGCCTGGCCCGGGGGCAGGCCACCGTGAACGTGCTGGCAGAACCCTTCGAGATGAGCCTGCAATCGATCTCCAAGCACCTGAAGGTTCTCGAAGGCGCCGGGTTGATCACCCGCGGCCGGGATGCGCAGTTCCGGCCGTGCGCATTCAGGGAGGAGCCCCTCGAGCGGGCGGTCCGGTGGATCGAGCAGAGCCGGGAGACGTGGAGGCGAGGAAGGGACCGGCCGGGCCAGCCGAAGGCATGGGAGGACGCGGCCCCAACGGTGTCCGCGTTTGCGGCCCGGGGCGATTGGGCAAGGTAGTGCCGATGCGCAGCAAGGAGCGGGGCCGTGCCCGCGGGGCCGCGGGATCGCGGCGAGGCACGGTCGCCGGCGTGGTGACGATGGGTATGCTCACCCTGGGTGCCGGCCCTCCCCTCCTGGCCCCGCCCGCGGTGGCGGGAGCGGCGGAACACAGCGTCACGCTCCCTCAAGCCATCTCATTCGGCTCACCGATCTGGCAGACCAGCGTGATCCCCGACGGGTCGAATCCGATCGCGCTCTCCTCTCCCAACGTGGCAAACCTGCCGGGCGGACCGGCGGTGGTGGTCGGTGACGAGGCCGGCAATGTGTACGCCTACCGCCTGGCGACCGGCGCACCGGTATGGACGTACAACACGGGGGCTCCCATCAACTCCACTCCTTCCGTGGCCGCGATCACCGCGGGAAGCAACCTCGATACGGTCTTCGTCGGCGGGGGTGACGCCGGGAATCCCACCGCGGGCGGCTACCAAGCCATCAGTCCCTCAGGTGGGGACCAGTGGTTCGTCCAGGAGACGAACCCCTCCACCGATCCCACCCCGCACAGCGGAATACAGGCGTCGCTGGCGGTCGGCGACCTCCAAGGTGGCACCGATGTGACCGCAGGCTCGCTCGGGCAGAACCAATACGCGCTCAATGCAGCCAACGGTGCGATGTTGAGTGGCTTCCCCTGGTTCCAAGCGGACAGCGACTTCACCACGCCGGCGCTGGCCGACCTCTACGACAACGGGCAGACCGAGATCGTCGAGGGAGGCGATTCGACCGCCGGCATCGCCTACGGCGTGACGTACGCGAACGGGGGCCATTTGCGGGTCCTGAGCCCGACCGGCAATGCGGGAGGGACGCAGCCTGGTGCCGGCCTCGACTGCGAGTACAACACCAACGAGACAGTGGAGTCCTCCCCCGCGGTCGGGGAGTTCTTCGGCAGTTCGGCCACCGTCGGGATCGTCTTCGGCACCGGTGCCACCTACGGCCAATCCGATACGGACAAGTTGATCGCCGTCGACAGCCATTGCAACTTCGTGTGGTCCGCCTCCCTCGACGGCAACACCAAGAGCAGCCCGGCGCTGGCGGACGTTCTCGGCAACGGGCAGCTCCAGGTGGTCGAGGGCACCGACAACGGCTCCACGGGATCGGTCTACGCGCTCAACGGTGCCAACGGCGCCACGCTGTGGAGCACGCCCACGCCGCGGGTGATCGGTTCGGTCGTCACCGCCGACCTGGGGAGCGGTTATCAGGACGTACTGGCCCCGACGGTCAACGGGGTCGTCGTACTGGACGGCAAGACCGGGTCCGTCATCACGACGTTGCAGGGCGACACCGGTTTCCAGAACTCACCGCTCGTGACCGACGACCCCAACGGGACCGTCGGCATCACACTGGCGGGGTACCAATCCGGTGGGAGCATCATCTATCACTACGAGATCGCCGGTTCCAATGGATCCAAGGTCAACGAGGCTGGAGCGTGGCCTCAGTTCCACCACGACCCGGCGCTCACGGGGGATGCCGGGACGGACCAGAACATAGAGGTCCCCTGCTCGGCGCCACACGGTGCGCCGAGCGGCTACGACCTGGCCGCCTCCGACGGGGGCGTCTTCAACTTCGGCAACCTGCCTTTCTGCGGCTCGACCGGCGCCATCGAACTGAACAAACCGGTGGTCGGCATGGCGGTCACGCCCGACGGGGGGGGTTACTGGCTGGTGGCCTCCGACGGGGGCATCTTCAACTTCGGCGACGCCAAGTTCTACGGCTCGACCGGCGCCATCCATCTGAACCAGCCGGTGGTCGGCATGGCGGCCACCTCCTCGGGTTCCGGCTACCGGCTCGTCGCAGCCGACGGTGGGATCTTCAACTTCGGCGCTGCGCAGCCTGACGGTTCGCTGGGTGGGCAGCACCTCAACGAGCCCATCGTGGCGATGGCCGGGTTCTGATTTCAGCACCCGGCGGCTTCCTGTGAGAGACGGCGCAGCGTCTGAGGAGGGTTTTACCGGCGGCGCCTCTCACCGGTGCAACCGCCGTACGGCGGCGCGATACTGGGTACGAAATGAGTGGGCGGGCAGTGAAAGACGAGAGCAGGAGTATGGACCCCGCCGACTGCGACCGAACAAGCCAAACCGACGCCCTGTCCGCGCTGACTGCGAATCTCTCCGAGACGGCGCAGAACCTTTTCTCGGCGGGAGGAGTGCACGACACCTTGGAGCAGGTGGTCGCCGTGGCGGTCCACACCATTGAGGGGTGTGACTTCGCCGGTCTCTTTCTGATGGAGGGGGGCGTCGTCGTGACGCCGGTGCACACGGATCAGGTTGTCGAAGAGATCGACACGCTGCAGCGCGACTCCGACCAGGGGCCGTGCCTCGACGCGATCGCCCAACGGGTCATGGTGTACGGGGACGACCTCCAGAGCGACGATCGCTGGCCGAAATTCGGTCCTGTCGCTGCCGGGCGGGGGGTTCGCAGCGCGCTGGCGCTGCCGCTGACGACGCATGGCACCATTGGTGCGATCAATCTCTACGCCCGCTATCCCGCGGCATTCGGGGTGGTCGACCGAGCCAAGGGGGTGATTTTCGCTTCGTTGGCCAGCGTCGCCCTCAACGCGGCCCACTCGCTCGAAGACGAGGAGCGTCGGATCGAGAACCTGCACTCGGCCTTGAGCAGTCGCGAAGTCATCGGTCAAGCCCAGGGAATTTTGATGGAACGGGAGCGGATCGCGGCCGACCAGGCCTTCGACGTCCTACGACGGGCCTCCCAGTACCTCAACATAAAGCTGCGAGAGGTGGCACAGACGCTGGTCGACACCGGGGAGAGGCCCGACACCGGGCCGCGCCAGCGGTGATCGGGCCCGATCGGGCCCCTACTTGCTCTTCTTGTCCGCCCTGGGGGCCGGAGCGAGGAACTTCTCGATCGCGCTGGCTATCCCCTGCGCGATCACCGTCTGACCCTGACTGGAGTCGGCGATCGTGCCTTCGAACGGGTCGGTGAGGTAGAGGGGCTCGATGACTGTGCCGGGCATCTGGCTCGGGGTCGAGAAATAGCCCGGTAATGCGGGCCCGAGAAGCAACAGATGGTTGTAGGAAGCTGCCTCCCCCGCGATACCGCCGGCCGACGGGTCGCCCACATAGGACCCCAACGTCGTATCGGGCAGGACCCCGTCATTGGGTATGCCCCAGCCTTGTGCGTCCATGTCAGCGAGAACATCGGTTTGGACCAGGGTTGCCAGTGTGAGGTTCTCGGCGGCGAACGGTCGCGCGGCGTCATACGCAGTGAGGCTTCCCGCATTTTGAGCCGATGCGCCCGCATCGAAATAGATGCCGACGAGGGCGCGCGCGTTGGCATCGTTGGCACACTCATCGCGTGCCACGACGTCGTCATGAGAACCTTGGAGGGTGAGGACGCCCCCCGACTCGTCCGCGGCGCTCAGCCGCACAACCGTAGAGTCCTTCGTGCGCGAAACGACGACGCGGAACCCTTTGGCCCGGAGCAGCGCCATCGCATCGAGTTCGACGGGCAGAGTCTCATCGGCCTCGTAAATCGTCTTCCCGGCCTCTGTCGTTCCGACCCCTCCGGGGTCGATGCCACCATGGCCGGCGTCGAGGAACACCGTCTCATGGCGGTCGCCCTTCGTCGGTTCGAATGCCTCACACGCTCCGGCCGCGAAGGCAGAGGGATCGAGTTGCGTCTCGGCCGGCGGACTTGGCGCGGAGCGGACGCCGGCAGAGCCGGCACCACAGCTGCAGATCGCGACTCCGGTTGCGAGCGCCGCCGCCACCATTTGCAGCCTCCTGCGCGATTTCCAGCCGCGCGGCCCGACTGCAGACAAGGCCTGCGAACCGGCTGTGGGCGTGACGATCCTGTCGGGGCCAGTCCGCAATTATATCTGCCACAGGCACGATGATCGAAGGGTGCCTGGGCCCGGAGGGATCATGGCTCGATGCTAGCGATGCCCCCTCCAGGTGCGGTGTCACCCCCGCGGTCCACCCGCCCGATCCGGTGGATCTGCCGGATTACTCGCCAGTCACCCGAAACTTCCCGTACCCTGAGGATGTGATCTCACAGTTGGCGGTCGGCGCATCACCCTGTCCCTCCACCACGATGGGTCGTTGGTGAGCGAACGCGGCGGAGTCATTACCGGCTGGGGCACGGCGCTCCCGCCGACAATTGTCTCCAACACCGACCTGACCTCCATCCTCGACACGAGCGACGAATGGATCGTCGAGCGATCGGGGGTGCACACGCGCCGGGCTGCCACGGGTCCTTTCGTTTCACCCCCTCCTCCCCCGAATCCTCCGGGAGGGCTCGGCACGACCGCGGCACTCGCCGTCGAGGCCGGGCGGCGGGCGCTCGATTCCGCCGGCACCCGGGCGGAGGAGATCGGCTTCATCGTCGTGTGCACGAGCACTCCGGATCAGGTCATGCCCGCAACGTCGTCCACGGTGGCGGGAGTCCTGGGAATCGCCGGAGGGGCCGTGGACCTCAACGCAGCCTGTGCCGGCTTCACCTACGGCCTGATCACGGCCGCCGGGCTGCTCGCCGCAGGATCACGGAAAGTGCTGCTCATCGGCGCGGAGACCATGACGCGGACGATCAACTGGGAAGACCGCACCAATGCCTTCCTCTTCGGGGACGGGGCCGGAGCCCTGGTCCTCGAGGCCGTGAGTGGTCCGGGCTCACTCCTCGGCTGGGACGCCGGGGTAGATGGCACCCTGGTCGAGCTCCTCTATGTGGACCACGGTGCCGGGATGATCATGCGCGGCCAGGAGGTCTTTCGCAAGGCCGTGCGGGCGACGGCCGACTCGGTGCACGCGGCACTCAAGAACGCCGGGGTGGGCGCCGAGGACATCGCCCTCTTTGTCCCCCACCAGGCCAACCAGCGGATAATGGAAGCGATTGCGGACCGCGTGGGGATCCCGCACGACCGGATCGCCTCGGTGATCGATTCCACGGGCAACACCAGTTCCGCCTCCATCCCCCTGGCCCTTGTCGCGGCGATCGAGCAAGGGCGACTCTCCTCCGGGGACCTCATCCTCTTCGCCGGTTTCGGTGCCGGCATGAGTTGGGCTTCGGTGGTGTGGCGCTGGGGAGAGTAGTGGGGAGCCCGGCCCGCCCTTTCGCTACGCTCGGGCGGTGGCCGGAGAACAACAGCGGGTGGCTGATCTGCTGGTGCGCTGCTTGGAGAACGAAGGGGTCACCTGCGTCTTCGGCATTCCGGGCGAGGAGAATATTCGCGTCACCGACGCCCTCTTCCGGTCGTCGATTCGCTACGTCCTGGTCCGCCATGAGCAGGCGGCGTCGTTCATGGCGGAGATCCACGGGCGGCTGACCGGGCGAGCCGGTGTGTGCTCGTCGACCCTCGGCCCCGGGGCGATCAACCTCCTCCTCGGTACGGCCGATGCCAATAGCAACAGCACACCCATGGTGGCCCTCTCTGCGCAGGTCGGGCTGAACCGCATCTACAAGGAGTCCCATCAGAGCGTGGACCTCGTGTCGATGTTCTCACCGGTGACCAAGTGGGCGGACATGGTCCTCAGCCCGGGATCGGTGCCGGAAATGGTGCGCAAGGCGTTCAAGCTCGCACAGACCGAGCGACCGGGTGCCGTCTTCCTCGCCGTGCCCGAGGACATAGAGGGGCTAGCCGTGTCCGACGACCTCGTGCCACTCGATGTCAACACGCCCCGCCCCGATGAGCCCTCGCCGTCCCAGATAGCCCGTGCGGCCGACGTGCTCGACCGGGCCATCCGACCGATCGTCCTCGCCGGTCACGGGGCCGCCCGGAGCGATGCGGCCGACGCGCTCCGGCGCTTCTCCGAGCTCCTCGGCCTTCCGGTCGCGACGACCTTTCACGGCAAGGGCGTGTTTGCAGACGACCATCCCAATGCGCTCGGCGCGGTGGGATTCATGAGCCACGACTACGTCAACTTCGGTTTCGACGAAGCGGACGTCATCATCAGCGTCGGCTACGAACTTCAGGAATTCGATCCGGTTCGGATCAACCCCAGTGGGGATACGCGCATCATCCACTTGAGCCGGGTGCCGGCCGAGGTGGACCTCCACTACGACGTCGAGGTGGGAGTCCAGGCCGACATCGGCCGAACGCTTGACGCACTGGCGGCGGCCACGACCACCCGCTTCCACCTCGGCGCGAGCGGTGAGAGGATCCGGCGCCTGCTGGCCGATGACCTGGCGCGGGGGGCGGCCGACGACAGTTTCCCGCTGAAGCCCCAGCGCATCGTCGCCGACACCCGCGCCGCGCTCGGCCGCCGCGATATCGTCCTGGCCGACACCGGTGCAGTGAAAATGTGGATGGCCCGGCTCTACCCCACCTATGAGCCCAACACGTGCCTGGTCTCCAACGGTCTTTCGACCATGGCCTTCGCCCTGCCGGGCGCGATCGCCGCAAAGCTGGCCCTACCGGAGCGGCGGGTCCTGGCCGCCGTCGGAGACGGCGCCTTCCTCATGAACTCACAGGAGATCGAGACCGCCGTGCGCGAGCGCATCCCGCTGACGGTGCTGATCTGGCAGGACGACGCCTACGGGCTGATCAAGTGGAAGATGAACCTGGAGATCGGGCACGACGTCGCGACCGATTTCTCCAATCCCGACTTCGTGGCCTATGCCGAGAGTTTCGGTGCGCGGGGCTACCGGGTGCGGGCCGCCGACGACCTCCTGCCGATGCTCACCGACGCCCTGGCCTCCGACGCCGTGTCGGTCATCGCCTGCCCAGTGGACTACTCGGAGAACCTGCGCCTCACCGATGCCCTCGGCGACCTCACGGGACCTTTCTGAACACCGGGGCCTATTCGGGATGCCCAGCCTTGAACCCGGAGGCATCGCGCAACGTGAAACAGCCTTCGTGGCGGCCCGCGCCGCCGTCCTGCACGCTGATCAGAAATGCCTCATGGTCACCGCCGTCCATTCGGCCGACCGTCGGACCTTCGATCCACGCGGCACATTCGGAGAGGATCGGCGCGCCGCTGCTACCCGGTGCCCACGCGATCCCCTCGAATTTGTCGACCTCGTCGCCCGTCAACTCGCCGAAGTGGGATGCGACATCCCGTTGGTCCGAACCCAGGACGTGGAGGCCCAATCCGCGGCTCGATCGGGCCGTGCCGAACGTGTGGTTGAGCTTGGAGATGCAGATAAGGAACTGGGCGGGCTTGATGCTTGATCGTGTGACGAAGCCAGCCAGGCATCCGCTCACCTCGTCGCCGGTCCCTGCGGTGACGACGTACAACGGATAGTCGACCGCAGCCACCAGGGGCCCGGAGGCGTCCTCTCCGTTTCGGTCGCGCAATTGGTCCCCCTCGTTCAGTTGATCGTCCATCTCAGGTGTCCCTACCCGGGGACGGACGTCCTTTTCCAATCGCGTCCGAACTCCCTGTTCACACGCTACGTCGACGTGGTGGTGGCCGCGGGCCGCATAAAGTCATCTCCCGAACCCGCCCGGCTCTCGGGGCCCTCACCCGGGTTGGAAGATTGCCGACCGGGGTATGGATGAGAAGTCGAAGGGTCGCAGGCACGTGAGGCGGAAAGAGGAAGACCAGGCATCGAAGAGCCACCGTCCCAAGTGGATCCCTTCGCCGCGGCTGCTGATCGGCCTGGTGATCCTCGTGGCCGTGCTTCTCCTCGCCTTCCATGCCAGATCGATCTCGCACGAGGCGTTAACCGTGCTGCGCCACTTCAAGGTGACCCGGTTGCCCTGGTTGGCGGTCGCATTCGCAGCCGAGGGGCTCTCCTTCCTCTGCTACGCCTTCGTGCAGCACGGCTTGCTCGTCGAGGGCGGGGCCCGCATACCCCGACGGGACATGGTCAGCCTCGCCATCGCCGCCACCGGGCTCACCAATCTGTTACCGGGTGGGACGGCGCCGTCCAGCGGATGGCTGGTGGCCCAGTACCGCAAGCGGGACATCCCGATGCCCCTCGCCCTGTGGGCCGTACTGGCCGGCGGAGTTGCCGCAACCGTGTCGGTGCTCCTACTGACGCTCGTGGGAGCGTCCATCGCAGGGCTCCTGCCACCCGTTGGGATCGTGCTGTGCTCGATCACCCTCATAGCAGGCACCGTCGGATTCATCGCCGGAGTTCGCCATCTCGACACCGTCGACCGCTGGTTTCGCGCGCATCATCACGGGCGCTCCGATCGACTCGTCGAGAGAATCAGCAAGCGAATCGGCGATGCCAGCAAGTTCCGGGCCCCACCTGCCCTGGGGGCGCGTGTCCTCCTCCTCAGCGTGGGAAACTGGGGCCTCGACGTGGCGTGCCTCATTGCGGCATTCCCGCTACTGAACCTGCCCGTGCCGTGGCGTACGGTACTCTTCGCGTACGCCCTCGCCCAGATCGCGGGCAGTCTCGCCCCCGTGCCGGGAGGCATCGGCTTCGTCGAAGGGGGCATGGTGGGGGCCTTCGCCCTGGCGGGGACGCCGGTGGGTGACGCGCTTCTCGCCACCATTCTCTACCGGCTGATCACGTCGGTCGGAATGGCCGGCCTCGGCAGCCTCATGCTCTGGCACCTGAGTCGGAAGAAGTCGACGACGCAAGCCATTCTCACGCCCCAGGCGGCTGCGCATGACGACCCGTAGCGTTTTCGTCAAACGAAGAAAGCGTGTGTGCGAAGCCCAGGGGGGCACGTGCCAGCCGACGCCCGCTCGTGATCGCCCTGAGCTCCATGTCTTCGAGGGCACGGCCGCCCGCGGCAAGAATCGCCTCATGGAGGGCTCTGTCCTCACCGGTGCCGAGCGCAGCGAAACCGCCGGCTTTGAGGTACATGTGGGCATTGAAGCCCAGGCTCGCGCCGTGAACGGGCACCTGCTCGGCGTCATACGCCTCATTCCAGAGTTGGGCGGTCCTGTCGTCATAGGGTGACCAGTCTTCGACTGTCACCCGCCCCGTCCATACATCCGCCCCGAACTCGTGCGCGTCCACCTGGGCGGCCAGCCACCCCGGCGGGACCCGCGAGTCGGCGTCCGTCGTGGCCAACCATATATTCCTCGGATGGAGCGCCCTCCATTTCCGCAGCAAGGTGGCGGCACCCAATCGGCGAGCTTCGCCGACACCGGCTGACCGGCATCGCAGGACCACGGACTGATGGGGACCTTCGAGCCGGGCCAGCGAGCGTGCCCAGTGACGGGCGATGGCCGGGCTGTCATCACTACAGCCGTCGAGGACGATGGCTGTTCGACATTCGATTTCCCGGTGCATCACTTCGGAAAAGGCGCGCTCTACCGCTCCCAGCGCGGGCCCGAGAAGCTCTTCTTCGTTGTGCACGGGCACCACAACACCCACTGCTTTGGTCCGGAGGACACCACACCTCACGCTCGCCGCTCCCATACGTCCAGGACGAAATCGGTCTCCATATGGTGAACCACCTGTTCGAGCCCGGGCGTGGCGGCAATGATCTCGTGGACCCTGTCGCCGCTCAGCGGGTAGTCGGTGGTCCCCCGCCAGTGCACCCCGAGCACCTGCGCACCGATGCCCGTCGATCTCTCGATGAGAGCAATGACGCGCGCGAGATCCGACGCGTCGAAGTAGTAGGCGATCTCGCTGAGAACGACGAGATCGAACGCCGCCTCGGGCCAGTCCTCCGGAATGGCGCGCTGCTCGAGGGTCACGTGGCGCAGACCAGCCAGTCGATTCCGGGCCCGGTCGAGAGCCGCGGGAACGACATCGGTCGCCAGGAGATAATCACACCGCGCGGCGAGCATCTCCGTGAGAACGCCGATCGAACAACCCGGCTCGAAGGCGGAGCCGTAGCGCAGACGGGGGAGGCTTGCCATCGTCAAGGCGTACTTGCGATGCTCGTACATACTCGACTCGAAATCCCACGGATCGGTGTCGCTCCCGTACATCTCGTCGAAGTAACGCCGTTCGGTCGAGCTCAACGCGCCGTCCCGGCGGGGTGGACGAACACTTCGTACGGGCGCCAGAACCGTCGCAGCACCGCCGGGGGCAGCAGGGGGGCACCTTCTCGATCAGGCCCCAAGGGTCGCGTCTGCGAGACGAACGCTCCGGTAGCCCACCGCTTGCGCGCTGCCGTGCGACGGTCGAAGTCGAAGCGCCGGCAATCGGACCACGGCAGGTCCGTCCCCCGGGGATCGGCCCAATGCCAGGCCCAGACGAGGTATCCCAGGAGTTGGGCCCCCACCGATTCGGTGACGCCGAAGGCCGCATTCCCGCAGGCGTCGTGATCGGGATGCCCATCGTGCCACCAAGGGGCAAGACACAGGTCCCCCAGCCGCACTCTGGCGCGAAGCGAGGCGACGAGAGCGTCAAGGTTCGGCCTGATCCCACCGTCGGGCACACCCAACCGCGTCACTGTGGGCGCCCTCCATCCCAGGCGTTGTAGGGCCTGCACCGTCTCCCGCGGCCGTATTGAGCGGAGGTTGATGCCCTGCTGTACGGCGAGAGGGTGCGACGCCTCCCCGTCGCTCACCGCGATGATCTCGAGAGGTATTCCCCGGGAGAGCAGGGACTGCATAAGGCCCGCGGCTCCGAAGATCTCGTCGTCCGGATGGGGAGCCACGACAATCACGCGGCGAGGCCGAATCGTCCTGAGTCGGGGTAGTTCGCGCAGCTGCCGCGATGTTGCCCACTCCGTTTCCGGGGTCCCCGTCCGGTCCCCATACTAGTTCCACGCCCGACCCGCCAACGCGATTCGTCCCAGTTCCCGGGCGTCCGCAGAACCGTGGTGCTGCGCGAGATAGACGTACAGATCGGCCGCGCGTTGCCCCTGCCCGCGATCGTGGCAGAGCGGTCGAGCGCCTCCGGCGGCCGCGACGTGTTCCATGACCCGGAGGGCGCCATGGTGCACCGCGTGCCGGACCGCGTGCGCCCGGGCTCGCGCCCGTCCCTGCTTGTCGATCGGATCCCCGTCGATCTCCTTCGACGCATCCTCCAAGACGCGGCGCATCGCCTCCACATGGGCGACGGCGTGACCGAAGTCCACCAGCACGAGGTCAGACGAGTGCGGGTCGAGTGTGCCCCCGAGATGCTCCACCAAGCCGGCCGCCCCCGCGTACCAGCACGCGGCCACGCCGATCGCCCCGAACCAGAACCCCGGACGGTCAAGGTAGAAGCCCGAATCGCCTACGGCGCAAGCAGGGGAGATAGCCGGCCCACCGAATTCGAGGGTCTCGCTTTGCGAATCTGCCATGCCCACGGCCTGCCAGGAATCCGGGTGGGTGGAGACGACCTGTCGGGCGACGTCGATGTCAAAGAGCCGGAAGCCGTCGGCCGTATCGGCGGTCACCAGCGCCCGCTCGAGGAGACCGCTCCCAGAACAAAACGGCTTCTGCCCCGCCAGACGCCAGCCATCGGACTCCAGTCGGGCCGTCGTCCCCCCGCGGGCTGACCGGGCGGCCCAAACGCCGTAGGTCGCCCCGGGCGCAGCCGGTTGCAGCCCGGCTTCGGCCAGAATCGCCATGGCATCGCAGTGGCCCTCGACCAGGCGTCCCAGAGAAAGGTCCTGGGCGGCCCACTTCGAGAGCGCCTCGAAGCGAGCCCAGGTGTCGCCCCCTCCGGGCAACGGCAGTGCTGCGACCGACGTCTGCACCACATGTTCAAAGGTCGAGCGGATTCTGGACACGAACGTGCATTCCTTCTTTTTTCTGAAACGTTTTCCGACCTCAAGAGGAGGCGGCGTCATCCGGGGGAGGCCTCGGGCCGCCGGGGAGGCACCCCTGAGGTACCCCATGGACAGAGAGGCAAACGGATCGCGCTGGTTTTCACTCCCCCGTAGGGCGTGCCATCCTCGTAGGGTGACATCGGAGCAGCCCACTGCATTCGTCCTGGGCGGCGGTGGCATTCTCGGAGCCGCCGAGGTAGGCATGCTGCGCGCGCTCTTGGAACGGGAGATTGTCCCCGACCTGATCGTAGGATCGAGCGTCGGAGCTCTCAACGGTGCCTTCATCGCCGCCGACCCTTCGACGGCGTCTGTCGAGCGGATGGTCGAGGTGTGGACCGGTCTCTCCGACCGGGGGGTGTTCGGCGGATCGGTGCTCGGACAACTGAGCACGTTGGCCCGCCACGGTACGCACCTCCACGCCAACGACGGACTACGGCGATTGCTCGACGAGGGGCTGGGCGGGGGCACGCGCTTTGCTGACCTCACTGTTCGATTCGAATGCGTCGCCGCCTGTATAGAACGGGCCGCGGCGCATTGGTTCTCGGCCGGGTCGGTGACCGACGCCGTGCTCGCATCGTGCGCCGTCCCGGGCCTTCTCCCGGCCGTGGAAGTCGCGGGCGAGCATTTTTTCGACGGCGGCCTGGTGCGCTCCGTGCCCGTGGGGCGGGCGGCGGAACTGGGCGCCACGCGCATTTTCGTACTCCACGTCGGCCGGCTCGAACAGCCCCTGCGGCCCCCCAGCCGACCCTGGCAGGTTGCCCTGGTGGCGTTCGAAATCGCGCGGCGACACCAGTTCGAGGAGGAATTTGCCAGCTTGCCGCAGGGCGTCGAGGTCCATGTCCTCCCGAG
Organism: Acidimicrobiales bacterium; assembly: GCA_049513455.1. Classification (GTDB taxonomy): domain Bacteria; phylum Actinomycetota; class Acidimicrobiia; order Acidimicrobiales; family RAAP-2; genus Bog-473. The sequence continues at coordinate 32,116 of JBEKWB010000044.1, read as the reverse complement.
CGGCTCGACCACCCCTGCCCTCACGGTGCGCTACCGCAGCACCTCGGGGGTCCGGGGTCGGATAGAAGCCGCATATGACGCCGCCTCCACATTCCTCGACGCTGTCAGCCACCGGTGAGAGGGCCGAAACCAATGCGGCTCGTGCTCCCCCGCCCGATACGGCGGCTTCTCCTTCCTGTGGATGCTGTGGTCCTGCTCGTGCTGGCGGCCGTCTTCGCCGTCGCGACGGCGATCGCAGCGGTGCTCGCGCCAGTCGGCCGGCGACGACGGGTGCTCCGCCTGGCCGCCTTTGCCCTTAACTACTGCATCGTCGAACTCACCGTAATTGTCGTGGCAGGCCTGCTGTGGCTCCGTCATGTCGTTCCGGGCCGGCGACGCGGCATCGAATGGGAGCGAAGGTGGGCCAACGCCAATGAGGGACTGCTGACGTGGGCACTCGGGCGCGTGCTGGGGGCGGCACGGCGATTCTTGGGCTTTGAGGTAGTCGTCGTCGAGACATCCGACACCACCGGGCTCGCCGAGGTTGATCCGGTTCTCGTTCTGGCCCGCCACGGTGGTCCAGGGGACTCCTTCGCTCTGGTCCACCTCCTGTTGACGAGGTACCAGCGCAGCGTGCGCATCGTGTTGAAGGACATCCTCCAGCTCGATCCCGCCCTCGACCTTCTGCTCAATCGCCTGGATTGCTGCTTCCTCGGCCCCGCTTCCGGCGACGGGCGGGATACGACGGACCGCCTGGCGCAGATGGCGAGCGGTCTCGGACCGGGCGATGCCCTGCTCCTCTTCCCCGAAGGAGCCAACTGGACCCCGGAGCGTCGCCAGCGGGCGATCCGCCACCTTTGGCATCATCGCAAGACTCACGCCGCTCGTGCTGCGACGTTGATGACCAACGTCCTTCCGCCGCGCCCCGACGGGGTCTTCACCTGCCTCGACGCCAATCCGGCAATCGGCGTGGTGGTCGTGGCCCACGCCGGATTGGACCGGATGGTCCGCGCTCGTCAGGTGTGGGAGCAGCTCCCGCTCGACACTCCCATGACCGTGCGGGCCTGGCCCACGGCCGAAGTGCCGATCGAGACGGAAGACCGACTGGCCTGGCTGACGCTGGAGTGGGCGGTGGTCGATGAGTGGGTGGACGCGTTTCATGCCGGCTAGCCGACGAAGGCAGGCCCGTTGCGTCATCGGAGGTTGGGGCGTGCCAACTTGGGGTAACTGAGACAGATCGCCTGGAGGGATACGCATGAACCCGATTGAGAAGACCATGCGACGGATCGATGCCGCGCAGCAGCGATTCGGCCCCGCCGCCATGGTATTCGGCGTCATGAAGAAGTTCGGGGATGACAATGCGGGGAACCTCGTCTCGAACCTGGCCTTTTCGGCCTTCCTGTGCGTCTTCCCTTTGCTTTTGATTCTCATCACGGTGCTCAACATCGTGTTGGCCAACTATCCCTCGGTTCGGCACTCCCTCCTCAATTCGACGCTGAGCGAATTCCCCGTGGTCGGAAGCACGTTGGGAAACAACATCCATGGGCTCCATCGGAGCTCGGTGATCGGGCTAGTGATCGGCGTGCTGGCCCTTCTCTGGGGGTCAACGGGGTTGGCACAGTCCGGCCTGTTCTCCATGTCGCAAGTATGGAATCTCCCCGGCCCCGATCGGCCGAACTACGTCTCGCGTCTGAGCCGCAGCTTTGGGTTTCTCGTCGTTCTGGGACTGGGGATCGTCATCACGACGGGACTGGCCAGTTTCGGCACCTTCGGACGTCATGACATGGCACTGGGCGTCCTCGCCGAGGTACTGGCCGTGGCTGTCAACGTCGCCACCTACTTCGGAGCCTTCCGGGTTCTCACCCCCAAGGTGGTGCACAGCCGCCAACTCATCCCGGGGGCGATCCTGGGCGGGGTGCTCTGGACCATTCTCCAAGCTGTGGGCGGCTACCTGATCGGACACGACCTCAAGAACGACAGCGTGACCTACGGTGTGTTCGCGGCCGTGCTGGGGCTGGTCGCATGGATCTATCTGGGTTCCCAGGTCACGATCTATGCCGCCGAGCTCAACACCGTGCTGGCAGGGCGTCTATGGCCCCGCGGCATGGTCCAGCCGCCTCTCACCGAGGCCGACCAGCGATCGCTGGCCCTCCAAGCCACGCAGAACCAGCGGAGGCCCGAACAGGAGGTATCGGTGAGTTTCACCGTTCCGGCGATGTCCCAACACGAATGGTTGTCCTCCCGGGAGAGCCCCGCGGAGGACGATGCCACCGCAGCCCCCACTCGGACACCCCTCTAGCTGGGGATTGAACGCTCCCCCGGGTGGGTAGAGGGACAAGCGATGCCCGCTCCGACCGATATCGAGATGCCACAACACCCCGAGGCATTACGCGCCGAGCTGCATCGTGCGGGTAGTGACTGGGCCATCACGTTCTCGGGCCAGGAGCCCTTCGCGGAGGAAGAGTTCGCCATTACCACCGACTCCTTGGTTGATGCGGGCGTGGACCCCTCGCGGGAGCGCCTGGTGACAGGCTACGTGGAGACGCGCCTGCTGGCCGCCGGGTACGGCATTTCAACATGGGACGAGAAACCCCCTACCGCATTGGGAGGCTGGACCCTTCGGCGCTGACCCTCCAGCCGGGTGGAGGATCCGAGTACGCGGCAGCGGGGTGGGTAGATACACACCATGAACGACCTTGACGACATCGGGGACTCTCCTGAGAGTTTGGGCAGCCCCATCCCGGAAGACACGTTTTCTGCAGGCGAGGTAGGCGAGGCCGTCGATGGGGATGGTGCGGCCCGGGACGCCGGTTTGGCGGAGGTCATCGTCGGCGAAATCCCCGATGTCCACAACCTTTCCCACATGCTATGGACCGCCAGATGCACCGTGCCCGCGCATGGATTGCTCGGCACCTTCGAGCGCCAAGAGGAGGCGGAGAACGCGAAGCGTGCGCATCTCCTACGCCAGCACGGCCATGACCAATGGCACTGACCAATGGCACTGACCAATGGCACTGACGCAGTTTGTCAAGCCGCCGATCGGGTACCGAAGTCCGTGCGTGCGCGGAGCCCTCCCGGGCATCCGGGTTACGCAGCTCCTGATTTGTCCCACCTCCTTTTCGAAAGGTCCTACCTGTGGCGAAATCCCCGTCGACTGCCGCCCCTGCACCCCCCCGCCGTAAGGCGACCGTCTCGCCGGGCGCTCCCAAATATGCCGTCGCCCCCCAATGGGCCCAGGGCGGGGACACCCTGACCACTGCGACCGGGGTGCCGGTGGACGATACCGACAACAGCCTGCGCGTGGGCGAGCGCGGACCCACGCTTCTGGACGACTTCCACCTGCGCGAGAAAATCATGCACTTCGACCATGAGCGCATTCCTGAGCGAGTGGTCCACGCCCGGGGGGCAGGCGCCCATGGCACGTTCCGCCTCACCAGGTCGATCGAGAATCTCACCTGTGCATCGGTCTTGACCACTCTTTCCGTCGAGACCCCCGTCTTCGTTCGCTTCTCCACGGTGGCGGGGTCGAGAGGCTCCGCCGACACCGCCCGGGACGTCCGCGGCTTTGCCGTCCGCTTCTACACCTTGGAGGGGAACTGGGATCTCGTCGGGAACAACATCCCCGTCTTCTTCATTCAGGATGGGATCAAGTTCCCCGACCTGATCCACGCGGCGAAACCCGAGCCCGACCGGGAGATTCCCCAGGCGCAGACGGCGCACGACACCTTTTGGGATTTTGCGTCCCTGACTCCCGAATCGACCCACATGCTCATGTGGGTCATGTCGGACAGAGGCATCCCACGCTCCTACCGGACGATGGAGGGGTTCGGCGTCCATACCTTTCGGCTTGTCAATGCAAAAGGCAAGACGACTCTCGTCAAGTTCCATTGGAAGCCCGTAGCCGGCCTGGCCTCGCTTGTGTGGGAGGAGTCCCAGAAGCTCGGTGGGATCGATCCCGACTTCCACCGGAGGGACCTCTGGGATGCCATAGAAGCGGGCGCTTTTCCCGAATGGGACCTCGGGATCCAGATCCTTCCAGACACCGAGGACCAGACGTTCGAGGGGATCGACCTTCTCGATGCGACGAAACTGGTTCCTGAGGAACTTGCGCCCGTTGAGATCATTGGCCGCTTGACGCTCAATCGTAATCCGGCCAATTACTTCGCCGAGACCGAGCAGGTCGCCTTCTGCACCGCGCACGTGCCCCGGGGGATCGACTTCACCGACGATCCACTTCTTCAGGCGCGCAATTTTTCCTATCTCGATACCCAGCTGAGCAGGTTGGGGGGGCCCAACTTCGACCAGTTGCCGATCAACCGGCCCCATTCCCCTGTCAACACGACCCAACGGGACGGCTTCGGACAGCAGGCCGTCGCCGAGGGAATCGCCCCTTACAACCCGAACTCAATGGCCGGAGGGTGCCCCTTCCCCGCCGGCGGGCACGGGTTCCTCCACGTTCCCCGTCAGATCAGCGGTGCACGGGCACGGGTCCGCGCAGCGTCGTTCGCCGACCACTACTCCCAGGCCACGATCTTCTGGAACAGCATGAGCGAGCCGGAGCAGGAGCACATCGTCGGCGCCTTCTCCTTCGAGCTCGGGAAGTGCCAGAGCGACGAGATCAAGGACCGCGTCCTCGCGAACCTGGCCAATGTGGACGCCGGCCTTACCAGCGCCGTGGCCGCCAATCTCGGCAAGGCCTCCCCCAAAGGGAAGCCGGCTCGAGGCTTGGTGGGATCCCCCGCCCTCAGCATCATGCCCTCGGCACCCGCGCCGGTCGCCGGTCGGGTCGTCGGCATTCTGGCCAGCGACGGCGTCGACGGGGCTGGATTGCACTCGCTCGTCAAGGTCCTCACCGGCGCCGGAGCGGTGGCTCAGGTGATCGCGCCCCACGGTGGGTCGCTCTCGGGCCAGAGTGGAACTGTCGCTGTGGACAAGAGCGCGATGACGACGCAGTCGGTGGAATACGACGCTCTCGTGGTCGCCGGGGGAGCGGGAGCCGCAGAAGTCGGTGCTGACCCGTACACTGCACTCAATCTGGGCGAGGCCTATCGACATTACAAGCCAATTGCGGCTTGGGGCGAAGGCCGGGGCGTCCTTGAGGCCTGTGCGATTGCCAGCGACGGCGAGGGGGTGGTGACCGGTGCCAGCGCGAACCGTGCGTTCGCAAACGACCTGATCGCCGCTATCGGATGGCATCGCCACTGGGGCCGTCAACCTTCCAAATAGAGGATCGTTTGTGAATCCCGTTTGTCCCGTCCCGACACGGGTAGAACCTCAGCATGATCCTCATTCTTGCTCTCCTATTGGTCCTGATCTTCTTTGGTGCGGGATTCGCCCTCCACCTGCTGTGGATCGCCGCTGTCGTCCTGTTCGTCTTGTGGTTGATTGGTGCGGCTCTCGGCCGCGGCGAGAGCGCCGGACGCCACCACTTCTACCGCTGGTAGATCGCTCCACCCTCGGGGGCAAGCGGAGTGCCACGGTCGATCTGGAAAGGATCACTGAGCTTCGGGCTGGTCAACGTGCCTGTCGCTCTCTATCCCGCCACGTCCGACAAAACCCTCCATTTCCATCAGGTGGAGGACGGCACCTCTGACCGGGTCCGCTACAAGAAGGTCAACGAGCGGACCGGCAACGAAGTCCCGCCGGAACGGATCGTCAAGGCCATGGATATGGGGTCCGGCGAGTACGTCGTCGTCAGCGACGAGGAGCTTGCGAACGCAGAGCCCGAGAGGTCGCGCGCTATCGACATCGAAGGATTGGTGGATCTCGCCGAGATGGACCCGATCTATTTCCGGACCACCTATTACCTAGCGCCACAGAACGAGGCAGCCGCTAAGGCGTACCAACTCCTGCGCGATGCGATGGAGAAGGCCGGCAAAATCGGCGTCGCCTCGTTTGTGATGCGCAATAAGGAGTATCTCGTCGCCATCCGCCCGGAGGCAGAGGCTCTCGCGCTCGAGGCCCTTTACTTCGCCGATGAGATCAGGGATCCGGTGGCCGAACTCCCCCACGTCGCCGATCACACCAGCGTCGCACCAAGGGAACGTGCGATGGCACAGGTCCTCATCCAATCGCTCGCCGAGAAGTGGAACCCGGCCGAGTATCACGACTCGTATCGAGAACACGTGGAGGCGCTGGTGAGGGAGAAGCAGGCGGGGCACGAGACGATCGCCCACACCGAGCCGGACCGGGGCGGCAAGGTGATCGACCTCCTCGAAGCGTTGCAGGCCAGCGTGAAACAGCAGGGAGGGGCAAGCGGCCCGCGCAAGGCGGCGTCGAAGAAGACCGGGGCCACCAAGGAGGCGAAACCCACCAAGTCGGACAGCCGGTCCTGGAGATCGACGCCGGGGGCCAAGGCCTCCTGACGGCGGGGCTTCGACACCTCGCTACACTTCGACGATCACATCCGCCGGTACCTTGTCCTCACGCAAGCCGCGCCAGGTTGGATGCCGGAGGTGACCCGCCGCGGTCCACTCGCTGAAGCGCACTTCACCGACGTGCCGCGGACGGACGAAGTGGGCCGATGGCTCCTTTGCCTCAGTGGCGGGCACGAACGGGCTCCTTTTGCGGGCGTCCGGGCGGAGAAGCTCCATCAGGAGCTGACGGTCTGCGGCGCTGAACCCGGTTCCGACCTTCCCCACGAACCGCAGCCCGTCCGTCGACGGTATCCCCAGGAGGAGGGCACCCATACTCCCCTGCCGACTCCCCGCGCCCTCCGTCCAGCCGCCGATGACAACCTCCTGCGTCCGTACGTTCTTTACCTTGATCCACGAATCGCTCCGCTTGCCCTGGACGTAGGGCGAGCTCCGCTGTTTCGCAATGACCCCTTCCAGGCCGGCATCTTTCGTGGCCCGAAGGATGTCGGCCCCCTTGGCGTCGCGGAAGGAATCCGCCGTCGTGTAGGACGAACCCGAGAGACCGAGCGCCTCGAGCTGCTCCCGTCGTGCATCGTAAGGAAGGGAGAACAGTGGCCGCCCGTCGAGATGAAGGAGGTCGAAGATCACATAACTGGCTGGTGAGGCTGCACTCTGCTTGCCAATGGCGCCGGCGCTCGCCAGATGAAGGCGATGTTGCAAACGGCCGAAATCCGGTATCCCGCCCTCCCCGATGACCACGATCTCGCCGTCGAGCACGCACGGGCGAGTTCCCATGGCGGCGCCGATCTCGCGGAACTCCGGAAACGACGACGCCAGCTCCTTGTCGTTGCGGCTCCGCATCCGGATCCTTCCACCCTCGACGAACGTTATGGCGCGGACACCGTCCCATTTGATCTCATAGGCCCATCCCTCATCGGAAGCGGGGAGGCGCCCGGGGGTCGCCAGCATGGGACGCACCTTCTCGGGCAGAGGCTCGAAGTCCTTCGGGGCGGGGTCCATGCGGTGGATCATCCAATTCTTGCCTTTGGTGGGAAAGAGGACGTAGCGACCGCTGACCCTCGCCCCATGGAGGACGACCATCACTTCGGTGTCTGTCCACTTCTCCAGATCAAAGTGGCCGCGGTCCCAGATCGTCACCTTTCCCCCGCCGTACTCCCCCGCGGGGATCTCCCCCTCGAAGGAGCCGTAGGCCAGAGGGTGGTCCTCGGTGTGCACGGCCAGGTGGTTGGTCTTCGGATCTTCCGGGATGCCCTTGGGGAGAGCCCAGGAAACGAGAACACCCTCGTGCTCGAGGCGGAAGTCCCAGTGGAGCGCCCGGGCGTGGTGTTCCTGGATCACGAATTCCGGACGCTCGCCGCGGCGACCACGCCGGGCGCGATCTCCCATCGGCTCCGGGGTCCTCCCGGCGTCCCGTTTCGAGCGGTACTCCCCCAAGGGGGGATCGCTCTTCTTTTTGGGACCGCCTGCGCGGCGCGTGGACATGGCGCGATCTGTAGCCAACGGTCCAAGATCGTAACGCGCCGGAGCGGTGGGGACACCGTCTCCTCGGTGCGCCCGGTCTAGAACGCGAAGAGGTCCCCCTGCTTCTCGACGCGAGCCAGGACGTCAGAAGTGGTGAATACCAATGTCGAAGGCTGGCCGGACGTCAGGCAGTTCCGAACCTCCTTCCACGTCACGGGGGTCGACACCGTCGGGCGGGCCCTGGCTCGCACGGAGTAGACCCCGACCGTCGTCTTGGCCGGATGATTCTGGGACCAATCGATGAGCACCTTCTCGCGCCGCAGGGTCTTTCTCATGTTCGAGGTGACCAATCCCGGGTGCTCGTTCTCCAAGGTCGTCGCCACGTCGTACGCATCGGCCCTCGACTTTTCCCACGACGGTCTGCCATCGAGCGCGGCGTAGACCTGGAGACCCTTGGACCCACTGGTCTTCACCCTCGGATCGAGGCCTTTCTCCCGGAGCAACTCCTCGACACCTAGGGCAACCTCGGAGCATTGGACCAGCGTCGACCCTTCCCCTGGATCGAGATCGAAGACGATGAAGTCTGGGGGCGCGGGAAGTTTGCGCCTCCGGCCCACTCGCCAGAGCGGCACATGGAATTCGATCGTCCCCAAATTTGCCGCCCACACGAGGGTCGGGAGATCGCACACCAGCGCATACTCCACTTCCTCGCCTTTCTCGCCTGTGGGTACGCGCGCCGTGCGAACCCAGTCGGGCGCGTGCTTGGGCACGTGCTTCTCGTAAAAGAACTTCCCGTCGACGCCATCGGGATAACGCTTCATTGTCAAAGGCCGATCCTGAATGTGCGGCAACATCACCGGCGCCACATTGGCGTAGTAGTCGATCAACTGACCCTTGGTGAAGCCCGACTCCGGGAAGAGAACCTTGTCGAGGTTAGAGAGCGTGAGCTCACGGTCCTCCACAGTCACCCGGGTCTCCTGGCGGACCACAGTCAGTCCCACCCGAGTCGGTCACCCCGGCTTCGAGGTAGGTGGTGATCGCCTTCACATTGTCTCGTGGTCTGGTCCACACCCCAGGGTATCGCCCGCCATCCCCTCGGTGACGATCTCGGCGGATGCTTCGAAGTGTGCCGGCATCGCCAGTTCCTGACGCAGCCGGCGCGAAAAACTTCTCTATGCCCCTCGGCAAGGAGTAATGAGAAGCGGCGCGCCAGACGACTCTGAGACCCAGCTGTGACGCGCGGGATCGCGCAGAATTGAGCGCGCCGACACGCACATGCACTCCCGATGCCGAATTTGGGTTGGAAGCCCGTCACCCGGGGAATACCTCCTCGCAGCGAGAGAGGGGGATTGAAAAATGGCCGTCCCGCAAGCTCATTCCAAGCGAGCGAACACAGAGCCCATTCGGAGTCTGATTCCGGCTCGACTCGATCGACTCGGGTGGTCCCGGTTCCATACGATGCTCGTCGTCGCCCTCGGCGTGGCGTGGGTGCTCGACGGCCTGGAAATCGTCATCGCGAGCAACGTCACGCCACTGATCAGCAAGCCGCAGGCGTTGAATCTCTCTTCGAGCGAGGTGGCGTTTGCCATCGGCACCGTCTATCTGCTGGGTGAGGTGGCAGGAGCACTGTTCTTCGGTCGTCTGTCGGACAAGTGGGGCCGGCGGAATCTGTTCATGATCACGCTCGCGGTGTACCTCTTCGGCGGCCTCCTCACCGCCCTGACGAGCGGCCATTCTCACGGCTGGGTCTACTGGCTCTGGGTCTCGCGCTTCATCGCCGGCATGGGCATCGGGGGCGAGTACGCCGCCATCAATTCAGCCATCGACGAGCTCATCCCGGCGAAGTACCGGGGCCGGGTCGATATCGCCGTGAACGGGACGTACTGGGGCGGCGCGTTCCTGGGCACGATCGTGACCCTTCTGGTCGAGCACAATCTTCCCACAAGCTACTCCTGGCGGGTGGCCTTCCTCACCGGACCGGTCCTCGGGATCGTGATCCTGTTCATCCGCAAGAACCTGCCCGAGAGTCCCCGCTGGCTCCTCATGCACGGGCGGGAGCGGGAAGCCGAAGAACAGGTGAAGAGGATTGAGGATGCGGTCAACGCCTCCGGAGGGAGCCTCGGCAAAGTCGACGACTCCAGAGCAATTGAGATTGCACCCGCCACGAATATCGGCTTCGTCGCGCTGGCCCGTACCCTCTTCCTCACGTATCCCCGGCGGGCCATTCTGGGAGCGACGCTGATGATCACCCAATCGTTCCTCTACAACGCGATCTTCTTTACCTACGCGCTGGTCCTCACCAAGGTCTACGGCGTTTCGAGCAGCGACACGGCGTACTACTTCATGTTCTTCGCGCTCGGCAATCTCATCGGTCCCCTGACACTCGGCCATCTGTTCGACAGCATCGGCCGTCGCCGCATGATCTCCGGAACCTACATCCTCTCGGGAACACTCCTCATCATCAGCGCGATCCTGTTCAAGGCAGGTGCTCTCAACGCCACGACCCAAACGATCTGCTGGTGCGTTATCTTTTTCTTCGCCTCCGCCGGCGCGAGTGCCGCCTACCTCACGGTGAGCGAGATCTTTCCCGTGGAGGTGAGGGCAAAAGCGATCGCGGTGTTCTTCGCGATAGCGCAGAGCTTCGGAGCGTTCGGGCCCTGGATCTACGGTCTCCTGATCGGCAACGGCCAGGACCACTTCAGGTTGTTCATCGGGTACCTGATCGGCTCCGCCGTCATGATCGTCGGCGGACTCGTCGAGATGGCGCTCGGCGTGGCGGCGGAGGGCAGATCACTCGAAGACATAGCAAGCCCACTCTCGGCCCTCACGCGCGCGGCATCGGGGCGCATGCCGACGTCCATCCCCCGAACGCCTACACCGCAGGGCGCCGGCACGTAGCCGGCATCTTGACTCGGATGAAGGTGATTTCAACCCAGCCGTGTCGCGTCAACCTCCGCCCAGACCGTCTTGCCGTTGGCTGTCACGTCGACGCCCCAGTCACGCGAGATGCCGGTGACAAGCCCGAGCCCCCGTCGCGGACGAACGACAAGGAGGGTGGGGTCGATCGGCATGGTGTCGTGCACGGCAATGCGCACGACCTCGCTTCCCGAGTGGAGCAGAACCGAAAACGCCGAATCCGCGTGAAGGACAGCATTTGCTGCCAATTCAGTGGTCACCAGTTCGGCCTCATCGCGCGCTTCTCGGCTGAATCCCCATTGTCGCATCACGTCACTCGCGAAATGGCGGGCGGCCCGAGGCGACTCGACGTCGGCGGGAAACCTAGCGGAAACGGAGGCATTGACCTCGAGCTCAGGGTCGTTGCTGCGCACTTCCGAACTGGTAGGCGCCCCGCTGGCAGTCATCCGACTCCAGGCTATTCCCCGCCTCACCCGCCATTCAACTACCATATTTCGCGCATTTCCGATCGACTTCGAGACCCGGGAGAGCGATGACAGACGAACCGATCGATCCAAGCGTCCCCCCAAGTGGAACCGGCTGCGTCGAATGCCTGGAGGCCGGCGGTTGGTGGCTGCACCTGCGCCGCTGCGCTGAGTGCGGTCACATCGGGTGCTGCGACACCTCGCCGAGCCAGCATGCCACTGCACACGCAAAGAGCACGAACCACAACATCATCTGTAGCTTCGAACCGGGAGAGAATTGGTTCTGGGACTACACCACTGAGGAGTTCTCCGAAGGGCCGGCGCTCACCCCGCCCGGGCATCACCCCGTGAGCCAGCCCGTTCCCGGTCCGGCGGGACGCGTGCCGCCGGATTGGGAACGGCACCTCCACTGACGGGCGGCTTGGCCCCCTACCGATCGAGTAGGGCTGTCACCAGGGCTTCGGGCAGTGTCGGGTCCGCAAAACGAAAGCCGGCGGCAAGGAGGCGTTCAGGCACCGCCCGCTGTGAAGCCAGCAGGAACTCCGCCGTCATTTCGTCGCCCACCACGATCCTCAGTACCGTCTCCGGCACGAAGAGCTTGGCCGGTCGCCGCAGCGCCCGTCCAAGCTCATGCGTGAACTCGGTGTTGGGCACCGCCTGGGGGGCCGTGAGATTGATTGGTCCAGACAGTGCTTCGCTCTGCACCAGAAGGGAGATTGCAGCCACGGCGTCGCGCCGGGTGATCCAGCTGAAGTACTGATGTCCTCCCCCCAGTCGGGCCCCCAACCCCAGACGGAAGGGCGGAAGCTGCTTTTTCAGGGCGCCCCCTGCCGCGCTCAGCACCACCCCCGTCCGCAGGATGACCACCCGGATGCCGGCCGACGCTGCTGGCGTCGTGGCCGACTCCCACTGCCTGCACACGTCAGCCAGGAATCCGGCTCCCGGCCCCGAATCCTCGGTGAGGATCTCATCTCCCCGTGACCCGTAATACCCCACGGCCGATGCGCTCACCATGACCCCTGGTGGTCGCGGTAACCGAGAGAGTGCCTCGGAAAGCGTCGTGGTCCCGTCGACGCGACTCGAGAGGATGGTCTCCTTGTAGGAGGCGGACCAGCGATGGTCACCGACGCCGGCTCCGGCCAGATGCACCACGGCGTCCACGCCGCGCAACGCGTCCGCGTCGATGGTCCCCTCTTTGGGATTCCACGAGATCTCATCGGGCTCAGCCCTGCCGCGAACGATCCGGACCACCTCGTGTCCCTCGGAGCGAAGACGCGTCACCAGCGACGTGCCGATAAGCCCACGTGAACCGGTAACTGCGATCCTCACGTTGCCACCTAGCTTGCTCGATTCATGGTCGCCTCTCCTACACGATCGCGTAGGCGGCGGAGGTTCCCCTTCCACACGGCTATGAAGAGGGGTTTCGCGAGATGCGCTCCCACGGCAGCCCCCAGCCACCAGGGGAACGCAAGCCGTTCCTCCCACTCGACCCTGGTTGCCGGACCCGGAACATCCCGCAGCGTGAAGCAGCCCGACCCGCTGACAGCACCGCGGTGCCGGACTCCAATCCTCTCCCCGTGCTCCCACTCCGTCACCTCCATCACGTCGGTGAGTCGCAGGGGACCGAACCTGGTGTCGCACTCGAACCTGGTGCCGACCCCTCGTCGCTGGTCCCCATCGAAGCGGATCGCGATGGCGTCCAACATCCAATCGGCGTGATCCTCGAGCCGCGCCAGCTCGCCCCACACACGTTCCCGCTCGAAGGGCATTTCCGTCGAGATCCGCACTCTCACCACGGACATTCCCATCCGGCCACGGGCGGGCTCACGCAGAGCCTTCTTTTGCCAGCACGAATTGGGCCACGTCGATGTACCCGCTGAGAAACCCTGCCTCGCTGTACGCCAGGTAGAAGTCCCACATCCTCCGAAATGTTCGATCAAAGCCGAGCCGGGCCACCACGTCGGCATTGGCGTCGAACTGATTGCGCCATCGACGCAACGTTGTCGCGTAGCTGTCACCGAACCGTAGCTGATCGACCACTTGAAGACCGGTGTGCTCAGCGAGCGTCTGGCGGATCGCCTCCTCCGAAGGGATCAGGCCGCCGGGAAAGATGTACTTATGGATCCACGTCCATGACGACTTGGTCGCCATCAGACGGTCGTGCCCGATGAGAATCGACTGCAGTCCGATGCGGCCGGACGGGGCCAGCCTCTCGTCGAGGGTTCGGAAGTACTCGGGCCACCAACGCTCGCCGACCGCTTCAATCATCTCCACACTGATGACGGCATCGAATTGACCGGTTACATCGCGATAGTCCTCGACCCGGATGTCGATCCAAGGAGTCATGCCTGCGGCTTCGACCCTGCGACGAGCCAGGTTGGCCTGTTCCTCGGACAAGGTCACGGTCGTCACGCGGGCACCACGTCGTCCCGCCTGCAGCGCCAGTTCACCCCAGCCCGTGCCTATTTCGAGAACGCGCGAGCCGCGGCCGATGCGGGTGGCGTCGAGCAGTCGACCGATCTTGCGCTCCTGTGCGCGTGCCAGCGTCTCACAGCCTGAATCGAACAGCGCCGACGAATAGGTCATCGACTCGTCCAGAAAGGTGGCGAACAGTTCGTTTGATAGATCGTAGTGGCGCGCGATGTTGCGGCGCGATCCTTCGCGGTCGTTTTCCTCGTCCTCGGGATGCCGGCTCTCGTAGAGCCGGCGCACCCATTGGATCCTCGGTGGGATCAAGCTGTCGATCTGCCGGGCCATGGCTTCGAGCACATCGACGAGGCAGGGGGCATCCCAGTCACCCGCCATATAGGCCTCTCCAAAGCCGATCTTGCCCTCCCGGCCCAGGCGGGCGAAGAACGCATCCGGGTTGGTGATCTCGAGAACAGGTCCCGAGCGTGACCCGAAGGAACGGCCATCTGCAAGACGGACGCATATGCCGGCGTACCGGGCGGCCCGGCGAAAGGCCAACCTCGCCAGGGCGGCACGCAACGGTGCGGGCGAAGGCACGGCCATGGCCGGCCACCGGGCCAGGTCCACCGTCTCTGATGTCCGTTCCGGCCGTGCGTCAAGAGCGGAACTCACCTTCGCTGCACCGTGAGCCCACGCCGCCACAACCGGAGGGCCTCCCACTGGATGAGAATTCGGGTACGCGCACTCGAATGTCGCAGCATGGAAACCAGCGCAGACGTCCTCGTGAGCGGTCGCCGCGTCCCCCGAAGGCTGGCCACAAACGGCTCTTGCCCCTCGCGTTCCAGCGACACCCGTACCGAAACGGTCGATGTCGGGGGGCTGGCCCGGATGCGATACGTTCCGCTCGGGTCATTGAACGGCGAGACGTACATCGCTTTTTCGATCTCCGCCTCGCCATCGGCGTCGAGTTCGAGGAGGTAGGCGTGACGGTCGCCATAGGTGTTGTGCACTTCGGCGACGACGGCACACTGCGCGTCGGCTTCGTCGTAACACCAGAACACACTGATCGGATCAAAGGTGTAGCCGAAACTCCTCGCCCCGGTGAGCATCACCACGCGGGCAGCGGCAACTCCGTGATCTTTGAGAAGGTCCCGTATATCGACATGGTCTTGCTTGCGAACCCCGGTGCACCACCGGGCGATCCCTCGCGGCTGCGGAAGCTCATCGAAGTCGACGAGCCAATAGGTCGTCCGGTACTCGAAGCGGTGCACAAGGGGGGATCGTCGGGAATGTGCTACCTCGGCCTCGTACAGCACTGGGACGACGACATCGTGGCTCACCATGTCACACCTAGAGATTCTGCCGCAGCCACGCCCGAACGGCAGCCGTCCTCATGGAATCCCCATCCGTGATAGGCGCCGGCGAATGCAATGGTCCCGTCATTGAGCCCGGGTAGTTTCTCCTGCGCTTCGACCGACTCCAGCGAGTAAATGGGGTGCTCATACGTCATGCGGTCAAGCACCAGGGTCGGATCGATCCGGCCAGTCGCATTGAGGGTAACCAGGTGCGGAGTGCGGGACGGCAGGGCTTGCAGCCGGTTCATATCGTAGGAGACAAGGACTGCGTCCGTGTCCACGTCGCAGCCTGGAAGGAGGTAGTTCCACGAGCTGCGGGCCCGCGGCGCTCGGGGAAGCACGGATTCGTCGGTGTGCAACCACGTCTCGTTGCGGGAATAGGAGAAGGCGCCCAACGCGGCCCGCTCTTCTTCTGTGCAGGGATTCAAAAGGCGTAATGCCTCGTCGGCGTGCGTCGCCATCACCACGCGATCGAACGAGCTCACCTGGTCAGCGTCGTCGCGAACCTCGACCCGGCCGGCGGATCGTGTGACGGAGCGTACGGGTGTCCCGCTGTGCACCGCATGCAGAGCCTTGGCAATCTGCTCGACATACGTGCGCGAGCCGCCGCTGATGGTCCGCCACGCCGGGGAGCCGGTGATCGACAGCATGCCGTGGTTGTCGAGAAATACAAAGAGGTACCGGGCGGGGTACTCCAACGCCACACCTGTTGCGGAAGACCACACGGAGGACACGACCGGAACCACAAAGTGCCGGACGAAGTAGGGCGAGAACCCGCCGGCGGCTAAGAACTCCCGCAAGGTGAGCTGGTTGCCCTCAGCGGCGACCATCGCCTTCGCCTGCCGATGAAACCTCCTCACCTGCGTCAGCATCCTCACGAATGCCGGCGTGACCGCTGATCGTGGCTGTGCCAACACTCCGCCCGCACCGCGGCCGCCCGCGTATTCGAGCCCGCAACCCTCGCAATGGATCGACATGCTCATGGTGGTCGGCTGAGTCCGAACCCTGAGTTCCCCGAGAAGCCTCCGCAGATGCGGATAGGTCGCGTCGTTGTAGACGATGAACCCCGTGTCCACCGGGACGGTCCCCGCGTCGGGCGTGACCACGTCATGCGTGTCGGCGTGGCCCCCGAGTCGCGCCGCTGCTTCGAACAGCGTCACATCGAAACGGCGTTGGAGCAGGTATGCCGCAGTAAGTCCGGAGACCCCCGACCCGATGACGGCTACCCGCAGCCTCCCGGTGCGCACTCGCGGATCCGGTGTCATGAGCAGCGCCCGCCCGTCGGACTCGTGGTGATCACGGCCGTAGTTTAGTGCTAAAATCACTGGAGGATGAACGCGCCCGGGACAATGACGATCCAAGAGGTCGCAGACACACTCGGCGTGCACTACATGACGGCGTATCGCTATGTGCGCCAAGGGCGGTTGCCCGCGACCCGTCGAGGCGCGCAGTGGCGGGTCCACCCGTCCGATGTCGCTGCGCTGACAACTACTGGCCGACGGGGAACCGCCAGGACCGGCGCTGACAGTGAGGCCCTGGAACGCCGCATGTTGGCCGGCGACAGCCCGGGCGCGTGGTGGCTCCTGGAGAGTCATCTGGGCGGCGGTCTCGATCCCTCGGGTGTTCTGACCGAGATGATCGTCCCGGCCCTGCGTTCCATCGGCGAGCGTTGGGCCAGAGGCGAGGTCTCCGTGGCCGAAGAGCACAGGGCAACGGCGGTGGCGCAACGGGTGATCGGGCACCTCGGAATGCAGTTCGGCCGCCGTGGCAAGGACCGCGGCACGGTTGCCCTCGCCGCACCATCGGGCGACCTGCACGTACTTCCCGTCGCGATAGTGGCCGATCTTCTGCGCTGGCGGGGGTTTGACGTGGTTGAGCTCGGAGGGAACGCCCCGGCGGCCGCCATGGGCGATGCCGTCGCGAAGGAACCCCGATTGCTGGCGGTGGGCATCGTCTCTACGGTCAGCGGTCACGACAGCGAAGTGGCCCTTTCGGCGAGCTCGGTCCGTGCCGCGGTACCAGGGATTCCTGTCTTCATCGGTGGGGGTGCCGTCTCTTCCGAAACCCACGCACGTGCCATGGGAGCCGATGCGTGGACCGGCCCCGGGTCGAACGCAGCGGTGGAGACGGTGGAGCGCATTGCCGGGTCGACCGAAGTCCGGGCGCACCGCGGTGTCTCGTAGCGCTGGCCGCACCACTGCGCCGAGACGCCTCTTCACCGACCTGGTGGACGGCCTTCTGGAGGCCAGCGTGATCGGGAGCTTCACCAGGGTCGGGATCGTGACGCGTCGCCGGGTCGCGCACTGGAGTCAGCCTCCCCGACTCGAGGGGAAGCTGATCCTGGTCACCGGAGCGTCCTCGGGAATCGGTCGAGCAGTGGCCGTCAGCCTGGCCCGACTCGGCGCCGATCTCCTGCTCGTTGGCCGTGACGAAGTGCGACTGGCAGCCACGCACCGGACCGCCGCGTCCACGCGCGGAGGTGGTCGGATCGTGCCCGCACACGTTGACCTTGTCGACCCCGGCGGAGTCTCCTCGTTCGCCGAGGGTGTCCTGGGATCAGAGTCACGTCTCGATGGCCTAGTCCACTGCGCCGGAGCGCTGTACGCCGACTACCGGACCGCGGCCGATGGTACAGAGCTGACCCTGGCCACTCACGTGGTGGCGCCCTTTCGACTGAGCCTGCTGCTCTCGCCGCTTCTGTTCGCCACGCCTCTGTCGGTGATCGTCACGGTGTCGTCGGGCGGGATGTACGCACAGCGTTTCGACCTCAACGACCTCGAACTCACCCCGGATGGCTACCGGGGAGTCACGGCGTACGCCCGGGCCAAACGAGCCCAGGTCGTGCTGGCGCACGAATGGGATCGCCGCTGGCGACACCAGGGTGTGGCCAGCTATGCAATGCACCCCGGCTGGGTACGAACTCCTGGGCTCAACGCAAGCCTGCCGACCATGGCCCGGCTCGGGCCGCTGCTACGGACGCCCACCGAGGGCGCCGACACCGCGGTGTGGCTAGTGGCGGGTGGGCAGTGGAGTCCTGGGCGCCCCGGGCGTGAACGACTGCGAACGGTCGATCAACCCGACGGCATCTGGCTCGATCGGCGACGACGGCACGAATACTACGTTCCCACCACGTATCGCCTGCCTGCCGGCCGCCGGCGCGACGGTGAGGCGCTGTGGGAATGGTGCGCGGAACGAACCAAGGCGGGTAGATGACGACCCGAGCCGTGGTCTGGTTCAGGCGCGACCTCCGGCTCAATGACAATCCGGCGTGGGCCTCCGCCAACGAGACGGCCGAGCGCGTCACCGCCCTCTACGTCCTCGACCCCACACTCCTCCGCGGCGCCGGAGAGTTCAGGCGCACGCAACTGTTCGCGCATCTGCATAGCCTCGACGAGAGTCTGCGGCCATACGGCGGGCGACTCATGGTGCGTCATGGCAAGGCCGAAATGATCGTCCCGGAGGTTGCTGCGGCGTCTGGCGCCATCCTGGTCTGTGCCAACGCCGATGTGACCCCCTACGCCCGACACCGGGACAGCGTTATCAAGGATCTTCTGGGGTCCGGATTTCAGCGGTGGTGGGGCAACCTGGTTCACCCTCCCGGCGCCGTCCTCACGGCGAAGGGGCGAACCTCTCGGGTCTTCACCCCGTTCGCCGCCAAATGGAATCGTTTGCCCCTACCGAGCTGGCCCGAGAGCGCGCCCGTGTCCATTGACGATGACACGGGTGACGGGCTCCCGGCACTCGAGTCAGAACCGTTCCAGCCGGGTGGTGAGGAGGCCGCCACTGACCGACTGCTCGACTTCTCGCGCCGGGCCGACCATTACGGCGAAACCAGGGATCTCCCGGCGGCCGACGGCACGTCGGTCCTCTCGGCCGATTTGCGCTTCGGCACGCTCGCCCCCCGCAGGGTCGTCGCTGCAATCGGCACGTCGACCGGGGGGCGAGCCGCGTTCGTACGTCAGCTGGCCTGGCGAGACTGGTACGCCCACCTTTTGTGGGAACTTCCCTCAATGGTCGACAGCTCCATACGACCGGAACTTGGCCGCATCCGGTGGGAGAACGACCCGGCCGACATCGCGGCGTGGAAGGAAGGCCGCACCGGCTATCCCTTCATTGATGCTGGCATGCGCCAGCTGGCCAACACGGGGTGGATGCACAACCGGGTACGCATGGCCGCGGCCTCCTTCCTTGTCAAAGACCTGCTCGTGGACTGGCGGGTCGGCGAGCGATGGTTCCGTCGTCTCCTGGTCGATGCGGACGTAGCCCAGAACGCGGGCAACTGGCAATGGGTGGCCGGGACCGGTGCCGACGCCGCCCCGTACTTCCGCGTCTTCAATCCGGTGCTCCAGTCCGAGAAGTACGATCCCGACGGGGGCTACATCAGGTCGTTCGTGCCTGAGCTTGCCGGCATCATGGCCCCCTGGATCCACAGGCCCTGGACCGCTCCCGCCGGAGTGTTGGCGGCAGGCGGCGTCACGCTCGGTGCCACCTACCCATATCCGATCGTTGATCACCGCTTCGCCCGCAGCCGGGCCGTCAATGCCTATGCCGAGGCCACATGGGCCGCGAACGACTGACTTCGGCCCACGACCGACGGGTCACCGCCAATCGATCCCCCTTGGTACGTTGGTGGCTCGCAAGCCGATCGGAAGCGCGGACCAGATGGCGATGACACACCACGACATTGAACCCTGACGAGAACGCCGAGAAGGCACGCGCCCAAGAAAACGACGTCCACGCGCCGAGAAGCGCCCTGTCGGGGCTCATCGTCGCCGATTTCAGCCGCGTGCTGGCCGGACCGCTGGCCACCATGATGCTCGGCGACCTCGGCGCGACCGTCATCAAGGTCGAAGAGCCGGAGCGCGGTGATGATTCGCGCGCATGGGGTCCCCCGTATGTTGACGGCGAGAGCACCTATTACCTCAGCACCAATCGCAACAAACGGAGCGTTGCGCTCGATCTCCGAACACCAGAAGGTGAGGCCGCCGGACGCGAATTGGCGGCACGCGCCGACGTCGTCGTCGAGAACTTCCGGGGCGGTCGGCTCGCCAAGTACTCGCTGGACTACGACAGCGTGCGGCGGACCAACCCCGATGTCATCTACTGCTCCGTTTCGGGGTTCGGACCAGGACCCGGCGCGTCATTGGCCGGGTACGACTTCATCGCCCAGGCTGTCGGCGGGCTCATGTCGATAACCGGGCAGGAGGATGGCCCGGCGACCAAGGTGGGCGTGGCGCTCGTCGACGTTCTGACGGGACTGCATGCCTGCATCGGAATTCTGGCCGCGCTCGAGGCCCGGCGATCCACGGGTCGCGGACAGAAGGTGGAAGTGAATCTCCTTTCGAGCCTGATCTCCTCGCTGATCAACCAAGGCTCCGCATTCGCCAACACGGGAGTCGTGCCGCGGGCGATGGGTAACCGGCACCCCAGCGTCGTTCCCTACGAGACGTTGCGGACGGCGGACGGGTTGCTCGCCGTGGCGGTCGGCAACGATGCGCAGTTCCGCTCCTTGTGCTCGCTCCTCGCTCTCACCGATCTGGCCGACGACGCGCGGTTCCGGGTCAACGCGGCCAGGGTCCAGCACCGTGCCGAACTTGTGGCCGCTCTCGAAGGCGCGCTGGCATCGGATAACGCCACCGGTTGGGCGCGGAAGATGAACGAGGCGGGCGTGCCGTGCGGGCCCATCAACGACATGGCCGCCGCCTTCGAGCTCGCTGACCGGTTGGAGTTGGATCCCGTCACCACCATGCAGAGCGTCGCCGGAGTCCCGATCGCCCAACTCACGAACCCCATCCGGCTATCGGGGACACCCGTCCGCTACACGTTGCCGCCGCCTCCCCTGGGTGCGGATGACGAGGCCGTACTCACCTGGCTCCGTGAGCCCCGGGAACCGAAATGACTACCGGTCACGGCTCTTATCCGGTCCGCTCCGCATTCTTGTGCTCGCGCAGGGACCGAAGCTCCGTGACCTGCGCCAGCCGAGGGTGAACCCACCTCTGCATCGCTGACACGACCCGAGGCTTCGGGGTTGGAACGATGGACGGTCGATTTCGCATGTCCACAGCGACGCCGAGAGCATCGACCAGGACGCCGATCAGCCCTGGCACTTCAGCAAGCTCAATCGGCGTGGAGGCGATACACCTGCCATCCCTCCAGTGGCTGAACACGACCTTGCGCTGCCCGGGTTGCCGCGTGACCCTCAGCGTCGATCCCCGTCCGCGAGCATCAGGGATATTCAGGCGTGTTGGACCCACGCCACAATTATGGACCTTCTACGGCGTTGTGTCGAGGTTTCTCGCCGCGCCCGGTCTGCGAGCCTGGGGAGCTCCCCGCTTCGCAGGACTGCCAGACGCCTTCGTCGGTCAGGAATGGCCCCTCCAGAAGGCGGTGGTTGAGGCAGGACACGTCGCCGAGCCTCCGGCGTATTCCTCCCCAAAATGCGACGAACCGGGTACACCTCGGCCCTCGCTTGTGCTCTGTCTGCGGTGTGGTGTGCCGCATGCATCAGTCCATCGTGCCTGAGGACGGTAGTGCTTGACAGTGGTAACTTTGCCCGTGTACGCGTGAATACTGCCAATAGCCATACCGTGGCCGTCGCGGTGACCGATGCGGGTTTCGGTGTTCGAACTGCGCGTGCCGTGCGAAGTGTTCGGGATCGATCGGACACGGCCTGAGCGCATGGCAACCCTCGACGATGCGGCCCGATTTGCTCTCGCGCTCCCAGAGGTCTCCGAGGGCGAGCGTCACGGCAATCGCACCTGGTTCGTCGCCGGAAAGGCGTTCGCATGGGAACGCCCGTTCAGTAAGGCAGACATCGAGCGTTTCGGCGACGCGATCCCGCCGGACGGGCCAATCCTCGCCATCCGGGTGGAGGATCTGGTGGAGAAGGAGGCCATGCTCGCGGCGCATCCCAGAGCCTTCTTTACCATTCCCCACTTCGACGGATATGCCGCTGTCCTCATCCGAATGAAAGCAGTCACGAAGGCGGCGCTACAGGACGCGCTGATCGATGGTTGGCTAGCCTGTGCGCCACCAAACCTCGGGCGTGACTACCTTGCGCGCTGACGGCCAGCACGCGCGACACGCGGTCTCACTCCTATTCCCGGCCACCAGCCTTTGCCTGCTCCAACTCGATGTCGTGGCGGACCATCTCCTGCAGGATCTCAG
The DNA here is from genome assembly GCA_049513455.1 of Acidimicrobiales bacterium. GTDB lineage: Bacteria > Actinomycetota > Acidimicrobiia > Acidimicrobiales > RAAP-2 > Bog-473. The sequence continues at coordinate 9,988 of JBEKWB010000044.1, read as the reverse complement.
GAAACGTCACCTTCGGTTCCCACCCCAAGACTTCTCTCGCTCGTGACGCATCCCCCACCAGCTGGTCAACCTCGGCGGGTCGCAGGAATCTGTCATCGCTGACCACGTAGCGCGACCAATCCTCAATGCCAATGGCCTGAAAGGCCAAATCGAGGACCTGTCGGATCGACCACCGTGTCCCCGTCGCCACCACGAAGTCGCTGGGATCGTCCTGTTGGAGCATTCTCCACATCGCTTCGACGTAGTCTCCCGCATACCCGAAGTCCCGGGACGTGTCCAGATTTCCCAGGGCCACCGCGTCCTGAAGGCCGAGAGAGATCCGGGCCACGGCATTGGTGACCTTGCGCTCGACGAACTCCAGGCCCCGGCGAGGACTGGTGTGGTTGAAGAGGATGCCGTTCGACGCGTGGATTCCATAGGATTCGCGGTAGTTGAGTGTTGTGTAGTAGCCGAACACCTTCGCGGTCCCATAGGGGGAACGAGGGTGGAACGGCGTCGTCTCGGACTGGGGCATCTCGTGTACCTTTCCGAACATCTCCGATGTCGCGGCCTGATAGAAGCGGATCCGATTGTTCGGGCCGCCCACAATGCGGATCGCTTCGAGCAGGCGCAACACGCCCGTACCACTCACGTCGGCTGTGAGCTCGGGCTGGCTGAAGGACAGTTTGACGAAGCTGATCGCACCCAGGTTGTAGACCTCGTCGGGCTGGACCTGCTCCACGGCGGCGATCAGGGAGGACAGGTCGGTGAGATCGCCGTTGATGAGCTCGATCTCGGGAATCTCGTCCTGGACAATTCGACCCTTCGGATTGTTCTGCCCCCTGATCATTCCGTGGACTTGATAGCCCTTGCCGATGAGCAGTTCGGCCAGGTAGCGGCCATCCTGTCCAGTGATACCGGTGATCAGAGCCCGCGGCATGAAACCTCCTCGTGGTTGCGCCCCGCCCGACACCCGCGGGGCGAGGGTAGATGAACTTTCCTGCACGGGCGCTCGGCCAGCCGGCGCCCCCGCGAGAAACGCCTCGCGGAATCGGTTGCGGGCACGCCGATACCGGAGTTCAGCCGCGTTCGCAGTACACCCGAACAAGGCGGCCGCCTCGGCGTGACTGGCCCCGTCCCAGAGCACGAGGCGGAGCACCTCGCGCTCGCCCGGGCGCAGGGCCTGCATCGCGCGGTCCACCCGCCATTGCATGGTCTCAAAAGTACCGACCGGCCCGACTGGCCCCCTCGCTTCCTCGGCGAGTCGCTGGCTGAGCCGGCGCCTCCGCACCGTCGACCGGCGGTGGTCGGCGACCATCCGACGAGCGACACCGAAAAGCCAGAGACGATCTTCCGGAGGAGGTGGGATCATCGCAAAACGGCGCCAGGCGATGAGAAATACCTGCGCGATCACGTCCTCGACGTCGTGCTCGATCACGCGGCGACGGACATACGCGGCGATTGACGAGCGGTGGGCGCCGTAAAGCGCTTCGAATCGGGCCGAGCGGTCGTCGTCAATCTCGAGCACGGTCATTCGGCCCGGGCCCATTTCGCGAGCTTCACGCAAGTCACATGGCCGGGACAAGGCCGGATCCGTCAACTTTTGTGGACCGGCGGGCTTGGGTCGACATGCGGCGGCCCCGGCCGTGCGCGATGCTGCTTCGAGGTGCCTTCACCCGAATCGCACCCCGCTCCTCGAAGGGAACGAAAGAATGCTCTGTTCGATCATCGCCAATGGCAACCTCCACATCTTCCAGGTGACAGCGACCGGCGACCTGGTTCACGGGTCTCATGCCGCAGGAACCGGAGCCTTCCCATTCGACACGATCACGAACGACTGTGACGCAAAGGTTGTCCCCACCGCACAGATCTTCAACAATAATCTGCACGTCTTCGCACAGAAGACGAGTGGCGATGTCGTCTGGGGAGTCGCACCCCACGGCGGAAAATGGGATGTGAAGGTCCTCGGTAAATGAGGGTCAGTCGAGAATCGCCAGTGCCTCGTTGAAGATCTTGGACGGCCGCATGACGGCCTCCGTCAGCGATGGGTCGGGCTGGTAGTAGCCACCGATGTCGGTCGGGGAACCCTGGACGGCGATGAGCTCGCCGATGATGGCCTGCTCCTGTTCGGAAAGAGTCTTGGCGAGAACGGCGAATGCGTCGGCCAGTTCGGCGTCCACGGTCTGTGAGGCGAGCTCCTGGGCCCAGTAGAGAGCCAGGTAGAAGTGGCTGCCGCGATTGTCGATGCCACCGAGACTGCGACTCGGTGACCTGTCCTTTTCGAGGAACGTGCCGGTCGCCCGGTCAAGGGTGTCGGCAAGGATCTGGGCGCGCTCATTGCCGGTCGACTGCGCCAAATGCTCGAAGCTGACGGCGAGAGCAAGGAACTCACCCAGGCTGTCCCAGCGCAGGTAGTCCTCCTTGAGGAGCTGCTGTACGTGCTTGGGCGCTGAACCACCGGCGCCCGTCTCGAAGAGTCCACCTCCATTGATGAGCGGGACGACGGAAAGCATTTTCGCGCTCGTGCCGAGCTCCAGGATCGGGAACAGGTCGGTGAGGTAGTCGCGCAGCACGTTTCCAGTGACGGAGATGGTGTTCTCGCCACGCCGGATGCGCTCCAGGGAGAAGCCAGTGGCTCGTTCGGGCGACATGATCTCAATCTGCAGCCCATCGGTGTCGTGCTCGGGAAGATAGGCCTTGACTTTCTCGATGAGCACGGCGTCGTGGGCGCGACTTTCATCGAGCCAGAACACGGCCGGATCGCCGCTGACGCGGGAGCGTTTCACGGCGAGTTTGACCCAATCGCGAATCGGCACGTCCTTCGTCTGGCACATACGGAAGATGTCGCCGGCACCCACCGCCTGTGCGAGCACGATGGTGCCGCTGTCGTCGACAAGGCGCACGATGCCATCGGCGGGTATCTCGAACGTCTTGTCGTGACTGCCGTATTCTTCGGCCGCCTGGGCCATCAGGCCGACGTTGGGCACCGAGCCCATGGTCGACGGGTCGTACGCCCCGTGAGCACGGCAATCGTCGATGACGACCTGGTAGACGCCCGCATAGCTGCTGTCGGGTATGACCGCGAGCGTGTCGGCTTCCTTGCCGTCGGGGCCCCACATGCGCCCGGAACTGCGGATCATGGCCGGCATCGACGCGTCGACGATGACATCGCTCGGAACATGCAGGTTGGTAATCCCCCGGTCCGAATCGACCATGGCCAGAGCAGGCCCGTCGGCCAGCTCAGCATCGAAGGACGCTCTGATCTCGGCACCCTCGGGCAACGATTCGAGACCCACGAAGATGGCGGCGAGCCCGTCATTCGGGCTGAGGCCTGCCGCGGCAATCGCCGCGCCGTAGCGGGAGAAAGTCTGCGGGAAGAAGGCGCGCACCACATGGCCGAAGATGATCGGGTCCGAGATCTTCATCATGGTGGCCTTGAGGTGCACCGAGAACAGGACGCCGTCGGCCTTGGCCCGAGCGATCTGGGAGGTCAGGAACGAGCGCAACGCCGCGACACGCATCACCGACGCATCCACTACCTCGCCCGCCAGAACCGGAACCGACTCCCGAAGAACGGTGGTCTGGCCATCATCACCCAAAAGCTCGATGCGCAACGACCCGGCCTCGCCGATCACCGCGGACTGCTCGGTGGACCGGAAGTCGTCGTTGTCCATATGCGCGACGTTCGTCTTCGAATCGGGCGCCCACGGTCCCATGCGGTGGGGATGTGCCCTGGCATAGTTCTTGACCGATGCGGGCGCACGCCGATCGGAGTTCCCCTCCCGCAACACGGGGTTCACGGCGCTCCCCATCAGCCTGTCATACCGGGCGCGAACACTCCGGTCCTCGTCGGTCTTTGGATCGTCTGGAAAGTCAGGAAGGGCATAACCATGCCCCTGCAACTCCGCAATGGCGGCCTTGAGCTGTGGGCTCGACGCCGAGATATTCGGCAGCTTGATGATATTGGCCTCGGGGGTCTTGGCCAGTTCTCCCAGCTCAGCCAAGGCGTCAGGGCTGCGTTGATCCTCCTTGAGGTATTCGGGGAACTTGGCGAGGATCCGCCCAGCCAGAGATATGTCGCGGGTCTCCACCCTCACACCGGCGGTTGACGCGTACGCCTGGACCACCGGGAGGAAGGAATAGGTTGCCAGGGCCGGGGCCTCATCGGTGTGCGTGTAGATGATTATCGGGTCGGTCACAGGTACTCCACTTCGCGATAAGAACGTCACGAGGGTTGGCCTCGCTCGGCGACAAGAAGATCACCCCGGACTGGGCAGATGCAACCTGGGCGTCGATTCCCAAGCATGTCACGCCGTGCGTGCGTCCAATTCTGCCGGGCGGCCCCACGTGGAGAGGCCCCCAGGCGATCCGCTCCCTACCTCAGGATGCCGATGAGGACGCCCCCCGAGCCGGCCACGAGAATGCCCACCAGGACTCTCCTCGAGGCTCGCGAGCCGGGCTTGGGAACCTTGAAGACCCACATTCCGATTCCAGCGTTCACCAGCAGGCTCAGCTGGGCGATGGTGAAACCCACCCCGGTCCCGACGCGCCCGACGAGGCTGAGCAGGGCCAGATCGCCGATACCGAAGAGGAGGCCGGCGGTCAACTGCACCGCGGTGACCTTGGGACCGAGCCTGACCGGTACCCCACCCCGGAGCGTCAGTGCCAGCCCGGCCGCAAGTATGCCCAGGGCGAGCGGGAAGTTGCCTACCAGGGCAGGCACCTTGGCCCACTGCGCCGGCACGAAATAGCTGCCCCAAAGAACCCCGGCGACCGTGGCCCAGATGATGCCGCGACCAAACGTGCCGACGCGTCCGGGCTCCGTCGACACGTCTGGGCCGACCGGATCTTGCGAACCCACGATCAGGAGCACCCCGATCAACACGATCACGAGTCCCGCTCCCAGCGCGGCGAATCGGGTCGCACCGAGCCGATTCAGCTCGCCGAAGAGAAGCGCACCCCACACGAAGGAAGCGATGATGTTCAAGGGCGTCCAGGTCCCGGCGGCCCGGGCCAGTCCGATGGTCGCCGTGGCGCGAAAGGCTGCGACACTGCCGGCCGTCCAGACCGCCCCCCCGACCAATGGCAGCCAGAATTGGCGCCAACCCAGCGAGAGGTGGCCCCCGCCCGCAACGAGGGCACATGAGGCCAACACGAGGTTGCCGATTCCGGCATAGAGCGTCCGCACACGCTGCGGTACGCCGGGCACGACCTGGGACGTAGGGATCCACGTCCCCCACGAGACGACCGTGATCAGCGCCAGCAGGACGGTCACGCGTGCCGTTGCGGCGCGGGCCGGGAGTTCGGTCTCATCTCGCCCACGCCGGGTTCCCTCAACTCGGTGGTAGTTCCAATTCCACCCAGACGCTACGGTCCCATCGCTTCCAGGTCGTCATTACCTCCTCCATACGCCTGGTCGCGTCGGGCCCGCCCCCGCCCCCGGACGCGGCATCCGGATACTCGAGTTCATAGATGGCCAGGAATTTCGGGGCACCGTCGGACGCCCGGAACCGGCGAAGTCCGACATAACCGGGTAACGACAGCTTCTCTGGTCGGTGCTCCTCCTCGTACCACCGGTTGAGCTCGTCAACATCCTCTTCTGCGACTTCGACGGTCACGACAAGCACTGCCGGTCGTCTGACGTGCGTCACCCTGCCTCATCTTTCGGCGTAGAACGACATCCCGGATAAGAGCAACAACGTTATGGCAAATGTCCGCCGTCCGTTGTAGATCAGCCGAATCCCCTGCACATCGTTCGGTATGCTGGCCACCCAGAGACGAGGTGCAACACCGATGGCGAACGCGTTGGAGGGTGACAGGACCGACCAGGAGTGCATTCGTCGGGTGTTGGCCGAATTCATCCAACTTCGGGATGACAAGCGCTTCGCGGAGTGGGTCGATCTCTTCAGCGAGGATGCGACGTTCGAATATGGTTCGCACCACCTCGTTGGAAGGTCGGCGATTCGCGAGAATGTCGAGGCGCTCCTCCGCAACGACAGAGGCAAGCACCTCTGCGTCAACAGCATCATTGACGTCTCAGGCGACACCGCGTCGGTGAGCAGCGATTTCTTGAAAGTAGATCCGATCGATGACGGGTCCGGGGCCACCGGCTATGGGATCGGAACGATGGGGCGCTATGAAGACCATTTCGTGCGCCAGGGCGGGGAGTGGAAGATAGCGAAGAGGACGGTCCACATCATGTCTCCTACCGACGGCCCCTGATCGCCGCTCGCTCGTCGCGCGCCGGCGCCTCCGGTCAGGTCTCGGCGATCTCCTCAGCGGTCAGCGGTCCGGCGTCAGCGATCAGGCTGCTCCCGGGTCGGCCCCGGTATTGATCGGGTTGGTCAGAAGGCGTCCGCCGTCGCACACGATCATCTGACCCGTCGAAAAGCTCGTGAGATCCGAGGCAAACGCGACAATCGCCCCGGCGACATCCTCTGCCTTCGTAACCCTCCCCATCGGGACAGCGCGCCTGGCCAATGCGGCCTGCTCTTCCTCGCTACCACCCCACGACATCCCGGGGTGTGGAACGAAGGCCGGTACGACGACATTCACCCGGATCCCTTTGGGGCCAAGCTCCACGGCCAATGTCCAGGTGAAGTTGATAAGCGCAGCCTTTGACGCGCCATACGCAACCATCGCCGGGGCCGCACGTAACCCTGCCGGAGAAGCGATGTTCACCAGTGAGCCGGCGGTGTTCCTTTCGAGCATTATCCTGGCGAAGACGCGGCAGCATCTCACTGCCGAATACAGGTTGGTCTCGACTGAGGCCTCCCATTCCTCGTCTGTCAACTCGAGAGCGCTCTTGCCCATACCATCACCGCCACCGACGATGTTGACGCCGACATCGAGCCGGTCCCATCGTTCAAGCGCTATCTCGACCATGCGCTCGATGTCGTCTGGCCTCCGCACATCGCACTTGACCGCGACGGCATCCGCCCCGTCCTCTCGGGTGCGAGCGGCCGCATTTTCGGCCGTCTCGATGTTCGAATCGGCCACGAGGACGTTGGCGCCCAGCTGGCCGAGGAGACGCACCGTCGCTGTGCCGATATTCCCGCCACCTCCGGTGACCACCGCTACCTTCCCTCTCAGACCAAGTACGTCCATCTGGCTGTGCACCCCCTTATGACAATTCACACTTCCTATACCGATCGGCGGAACCGGTCGAATCGGCGGAACCAATCGAACCGGTCGAATCGGTCGAATCGGATCTTCTCAGCTATCGTCAGGCAACCGAGCAGAAGGGCGATCCTCATGAGCAGCCAAGCAGACGACATCAAGGCCGCCGCGGCAGAACTCACCCATGCGATGAGTCAGCTCCTGCGGGCGATAGACGCTGCCGGGGACGAGGGCGCAGCCGTCGGGAGCATTCCCTCGCAACTCCCTGATGAGTTGGAGCGGCTGGCGGCACGCTTGAACGCGGCCGGGGGATTCGGCAGCTGACCGAGAGGCGACTAACCCCGGCGTCAGTTGGTTCTCGGGTTCGAAGGATCCCCGTCTTGTTCGACTGTGGCTGACCGGATAGCCCGACGAATACGGTGCCGCGCCATCCTGTCGAACGCCACGTCATGCACCGGCCAGAGCAGCTTCCAGTACAGGAAACCCGGAATGCCCCGAGGGCGAAAGGCCGCAACCTGGCGGAGCGAGCCCTTCTTGACGCGGAAGCCGAGCCAGGCATCGCCAGAGAACCACCCGACCCCTCGGAGCACGAGCTCGCCCGACTCGGTCCGGGCAATGCGCCACCAATCGACGAGCGCACCCGGCTCGAGGAACTCAGGTTTCCCACGTCGGAGGCGCTCACCGACGAGGCGGCCGAGCAAGAGGCGACCCGCCCAGCCGACGGCCGCGCCGTACCAGCCGAGCGTGCCGCCGATTTCCTTCAAGTCGCGCACGGCTGCTTCAGCGACCCCCGGTGGAACCACGAGATCGACAACGACCGAGTACACGCCGTCCACCAGTCCGTTTCGGCGGTCGAACAGGGAACGGGTCACCTCGTCGGCCTGGTCGTTCAATGCTGCAGTCAGAGCGGATTCGACCCCCATCGGCGTCACCGAGAACGCTCGTCGCGTGGGCTCGGTGTTGGTCACCACTACCTCGGCGACAAGGCTCTCGATCAACGCGTGGCTGACCGAACGATCGACGGGAGTCACGAGATCGACCCAATAGGACGATAAGTGCGGGGTCAACCACGGAATGTCAAGTATATGGCGGGGTCGTAGGCCCCGGACACTGGCATACTCCGAAATCAACTCGCGATAGGTCGTCACGTCTGCGCCGCCGACCTCATAGATTCCCGCATCTACATTGAGAGACTGCTCCAGGTAGTCGAGCAGATCGGTGAGTGCGATGGGCTGGATGCGGGTTCGTACCCAACGGGGACAGACCATTGCGGGCAGCCGTTCCGTCAGATACCGCAGCATCTCGAAGGAGATGCTGCCCGATCCGAACACCATCGCGGCGCGCAGTTCGACCACGGTGATGCCCCCAGCGCCCAGGGCGGAGCCCACCTCTTGCCGACTTGCGAGGTGCGCAGAATTCGGTGCATCTCCGAGGGCGCCGACGTAAACAATGCGACTCAACCCGGCCTTGGCCGCCGCATGGCCGAATGTGGTGGCCAGACGGAGGTCGGCGGCGCGAAACTCGCCCCCCGCAGCCATGGAATGAACGAGGTAATAGGCCACGTCGGCACCGGCCAGCGCACTCGTTATTGCGACTTCGTCGCCGACGTCAACGTCGATGGTCCTGGCTTCCGTCGAGAGCGACGAAGCGGATCGACCCAGGGCGATGATGTTGTGCCCGCGCTCCAGGAGATGCGCGGTGAGAGCTCGGCCGACGAACCCAGAGGCCCCAGCTATGGCAACGTCCACGGGTACCCTTCCGGATTGAGGGCTTCCGCATTATAGGGCACCGCTACGCTCTCTTCGGGGCCAACGAAGATGGACCACGAACCGGCCACTTCGTACGTCGATATTCTACGACCGTCATGCCGATCACCTGCACACCCGCCGAGGCAGCAGCCCTCGTGAGACCCGTCGATCGAATCGGGTTCGGACTGGGGCCGGCCAATCCCGACGCCTTTCTGTCCGCGCTGGGTGGGCGCGACGACTGGGAGGACCTCGTCTTCGGCGGAGCGCTTCTCCTCAACTACTACGACGTCTTGACCAAACCCGGAGTCTCCTACCGCTGTGGCTTTTTCGGCCCGGCCGAGCGGATCCTTCTCTCTCAGGGTCATCGCATCGAGCACGTTCCGGGCGGATTCCGGCAGTTCGCTCCGATCCTGGAGCGTTTCGCACCACGGATCATGGTGGCACAGGCCACACCGCCGGACGCCGAGGGCAAGGTCAACCTCTCCCTTCACTACGGCGCCACCCGACCCGAGCTCCTCAGGGCAGGCCGCGATCCCGACCGGCTCCTGATCATTGAGACCAATCCCAACCTGCCGCGCACCAGGAGTTATTTGCCCGAGTTCGACAACACTATCCCCGTCGAATTGATCGACGTGCTCATCGAAGCTGACGGCGAGCCATTCTCCCTCCAGGATCCCCTGCCCGACGAGCGCGATAGCGCCATCGCAGGCCATGCCCTGCGTTTTGTCGCCGATGGCGCGACGCTCCAGACGGGGATCGGCACCAATCCGACTATCGTCGCCTCCGAGTTGGCGGCGGGGACGCTGGGTGGGTTCGGCATCCATTCGGAGATGTTCACGACCGGCTTGATGGAGCTGCACCTGGCCGGAAAGGTCAGCAATTCCGGCAAGGGAATCTTCGACGGAGTGTCGGTCACCACCTTCGCCCTCGGGTCAGCCGCGCTCTACCGATGGCTCGACAGAACGACGACGTTGCCTTCATGGATGTCGCCGTGGTCAATGACCCCACCACCATCAGCAGGAACGCCAAGCTGGTGTCCATCAACGGCGCACTCTCGGTCGATCTCTATGGCCAGGTGGTGGCAGACACGATCGACGGCCACCAGATCTCCGGAGTCGGGGGGCACGAGGATTTCGTGGCCG
>JBEKWB010000043.1:0-34075 GCA_049513455.1 Acidimicrobiales bacterium | reverse complement strand
CTCCATGACTTCTTCGTCGACCGGTACGAGACGGCGCGTGGATTCGTCCGCTCGATCCTCGAATCCGAACAGCGGCAAGGGAACATTCGCTCCGATGTGGACATTGACGAGAGGGCCCGGGAGGTCATTGCGATGGCGATGGGCCTCGAGGTCCAATGGCTAACCGATCCGCAACGGGTCGACCTGGCCAGGGCATTCGAAACCTATATGGACCGGCTGGTAAAGGAGCTCGCTCCCGATTGACGGGTGGATGGTCCTCGTCACGGAGAGCGCAACGCGTTGGCTCGGGCCAACGCGCCGAGCCAACGCGCCGAAGGCTTGACGGTGCGGGCGAAAGACTCACGATCCACGGCGATGAGTCCGAAGGTCATGGCGTAACCGGACATCCATTCGAAGTTGTCGAGCAACGTCCAATGGAAATACCCGCGTACACCGATGCCGTCGGCCAGACACCTGGCCAACCCCTCCAGGGCACTCTGGGTGTAGGCGATACGCGCCGTGTCATCGTCAGTGGCCATACCGTTTTCTGTGACCACGACGGGCACGCCAGCGTGCTCGGCAGCCAGGCGGATGGTGTGCTCCAGGGCTTCGGGATACACCTCCCAGCCCGTCTGCATCGTCGGAGCACCCTCCGGCGGGGGAACGGCACCGTCGGGCCCGATGAGATTCCGCGAGTAGGTCTGCACTCCGATGAAGTCGTCATCCGTGGCCACCTCGAGCCAGTCGATCGACGCCCGTTGAAGGGCCTCCTCACAGCGCGGCCCGCCGTCATCAGCCGCCTGGAGGTCGACCAGTGCGAGGCTCCAGCCGACGTCGGCGTTGCCGGGACCTGACTTGACGGCCTCGACAGCCCGACGATGAGCATGCGCCATCCGCTCGACACCTGCGGTGACTTGCCCTATCCGGTAGCGCGCCGGGTCGAAACCGCCAACGCCGGCCGCTGACCGCTCAGCTGTGTCACCAAACCCCCGTTCACGATCACCCATCGGCACCTTTCCCGTGTAGCGCAGGAGGTCCATGAGGTTGGGTTCGTTGAGAGTCCCGACCCACGAGAGAAGATCGCCCATGTGCTCAGTGACGCGGGCGGCATAGCGGCCGAAGAAGTCCGCTGCACCGCCGTTGCCCCAGCCTCCGATTCCGGCGAACCAACGCGGCGTGGTGAAGTGGTTGAGGGTCACGAATGGGGTGATCCCGCGTTCCAGGCAACACGCCACCATCCTCCGGTAGTGGTCCAGGGCGGCGCGGGAGAAGTACCCGGGCTCCGGCTCGATTCGTGACCACTCGAGCGAGAACCGATACGCGTTGCATCCGAGTTCCGCCAGAGTGGCGATGTCCTCGGGAAAGCGGTGGTAGTGGTCGCACGCATCGCCGGACGGCTCGGCGAAGATGGAGTTCTCAGCCCATTCCAGCGGCCACAGGTCGGCGTTCACGTTGCCACCCTCCACCTGGTGCCCGGCCGTGGCCGCACCCCAGAGAAATCCGTCCGGAAATTGGGTCACGCTGTATCTCCTCTCCCGCGATTCATAGTCGGATGCAGATCACCCGCCCGCATTTTCACCGCCGAACCATCGCGCCTCTACGCGCGTGGCTTCTCGCTGACCACCACTCTGACCCGGGCGAGGTTCTGTACCCGTGCATACGGGCTCGTCCGATCTCCATTTCGGTGTGCCGCCACTCGCACGGTGGGAAAGTAGACACCAGGCGCGGCAAACGAGAACGGGCGTTGTGCGTCGACTTTCTCCGCCACCGCGATCGACTCTGCAATGGGGAACGAGCCAGTCCCGTCGAAGTCCCACTCGACGGTCACGATGGCGCCGGCCCCCTCCGGAACCTGTGCGGTGGCGCGGAACGTGATCGCATCGCCGACCGCGACATCGGCGCGCCCGTCACCGTCCACGGTGAGGGACACGACCGGCTGAATTCCCCGGCGCTGTGAAGCGTCAGCCGGCACCATGACCTGACCCTCCACGACCTCGTAGCTCGTACTGGGCGGAGGAGCGACTCCCTCCTCGACCCATCGACTCAGATCACGAAGTGCCTGATGCAACACGCCCAGGTAGCTGACGGTGTGCGTCGGGCTTTCCTGCGTCTCGTCGTCACCGTGCAGCGCGTTGTCCGTGAACCAGAGGCGGAAATGGTCGTCAAGGTCGTCTCCGAGGTGCTCCTGCGCCCTGGAGCGATACCAATCGGCCTGCCACGGGAGCGCCTCCCGATCCAGCAGGGACTCGACCACGATCATCTTTCCCTCGTATCGACCTGACTGCACCGTCCCGGCTGCGGCGGCCGCGAACATGGGGCCGAGCACAAGCGGCCGCTGCGGGTACAGAGGCGAGCCGTCAGGATTGCGGAACTGGTCCCACACTGGGTATTCAGCGGTCTCTGGCATCTGGTGTCGGTGATAGGTCTGCGCGGCCAGGAACCCGCTGTTGTCGACGACAACGGAGTCCCCCGGCTGCACCTGGACCAAGGTGGTGGACGGGGCTGGGCCGAAGACCGCGATGTCGTCTATCACGGAGAGCAGGATCATCCGTGCGCCGGTGGCCAAACCGGAAGTCACAATGAGCTCGGCACCCTGGACCTCGACCCCCGGAGCGGTCGACAGCCGAACGGCCACGGGGACCGACGACGGCTCGCCGGAACCGCGCCATGCGGTATCCACTCCCCCCCTCACCTGACCCGGCAGCGACCCCGCCGACAGACCGAGGGTCTCGGCCTCATCCTCGGAGATCGTCGCGACTATTTCGCAACGAAGCTGCACGTGATCACGCTCCAGCGAGGGTGGCCGGTCGAAGCCGAGATAACCCGGCCGAGTCCAGAAGTCCTCGAAGTAGGTCGGATCCGCCATCGCCAGCCCCTGATAGAGGACCGGAAAGGCGTGCATGCCCATGGTGCGGTGCCCGAACCACGAACGCGGCGGGAACCCCATCCGCGTCACCTCGGCGAGTGCGTCACGCTCTTCTTCATTGAGCTGCTCGTACATGTCACCGCCGCCGCCTGGCCCGACCGCGTCGACGATGCCGTCGAGGCGGTCTCGCAGGATCCGCAGAGCGTGCATGCGCACGGTGAACATATTCGGGATCGCCATCGGTGATCCGATGACATAGGGGACGAAACCGTCCCAGACGCCGGTCGTGTTCTCCGCGCCCCCGATCGTGCGGTAACCCCCACCGCTCCCCCCGTAGGCGTAGCCGTATGCCCGGTGCTCGCCGTACATTTCAGCTGCCACCACGCGTGAGTACCGGGCCGCCGCCGCGTTGGCGCGATATGCCGCGATCGTGGGGTCAACCGAGGATCCCGGGCTGCCTGAGGCGCCGCCACCATTCGTCTCCAGGAAGTAGCCCCCGCTGGCGATGGAGAGCCCGATCTTGTCCTGCTCTCCGCTCACGTGTTGCGCCAGGTGCTCGCTGTCAGGCACCGGCGTGATGTGCTGGAAGAACCTCCCTTCATATGAATCTTCCGGAGGAAGGTAGATCGAAAAGCGGGTCTCGGTCCCGGCGAATCCACCGTGGACGTAACGGTGTCGGACCGGAGATTCCCGCCACTCATCGACATCGACATACGGTTCGGCGAACATCTCGTCGCCGGGTTCGGAGCGTATGGTCTGGTCCACGGCGCGAAGATAGCCCGCACGATCCCGGCGGCGCCGCAGTGTAAGGCGGAGCGCGTGCCAACGACCGACCGTGAATGAGAGGCTCTGCGCATGGTCAGAAACCACCTTTCCCTTCAAGGGCCTGTTGCCTCTCGACTCAGGCACGGGCAGAGCCGTGAGTACCCGGGATGAGCGACCCCAGCACCGATTTTTGGGACGTGGTGTCGACGACACGCACAATCCGACGCTTCACCACCGAACCGGTCAGCGACGCTGTTCTCGCCCGCTGCCTCGAGGCCGCCACCTGGGCGCCATCGGGTGCGAACGCGCAAGGCTGGCGTTTCATCGTCCTCAGGTCCCCTGCGCAGCGAGCAGTCGTCGCGCAGGCGGCGGCACGGGCCTTGGAGGTGATCGAGCCGGTGTACGGCATGACCCGCCCCGCAGACGACGACAACAGCCGGCGGGCCCGTTCGAACCGCGCCACCTACGAGCTCCATGATCGAGCGGGCGAGTTCACCTCCATCCTGTTCGCCCAGAAGCGGTTCCCGACCGCCTCAGAGCTCCTCCTCGGCGGTTCGATCTTCCCGGCCATGCAGAATTTCCTGCTCTCCGCCCGCGCCCTCGGGCTCGGCGCCTGTGTGACCAGTTGGGCCTCCTACGGCGGCGAGCCGCTGCTCCGCCAGGCCGTGGGCGTTCCCGACGATTGGATGCTCGCAGGGCACGTCGTGATCGGGTGGCCCCGGGGCCGCCACGGACCCGTCCGCCGCCGCCCTCTCGAAGAGGTGGTTGCCCTCGATGTCTGGGACGGGCCTGCGGGCGGCATCATCGAGAGTGGCGCGGATCCCTCGGATCCTTGAACGCCCGAGGTGAGATGTTCACCACATCGCAGCGGGTAGTACCTTGCAGCGGAAGGCGGTTCCAGCACGCAGTCGAGACACATGGGGTCGGACACGGACCCGTGATCGGGAGGGATGATGGTCAGCACACGACAGCCGGTCTTCCAGGAGATCCCCGGCAGCGCGCCGGACATAATGCGGGACTACGACCTCGCCACTCTCGGCTATGAGGAGACCGAGTTCAGCGTCGAGGGGAAAGCCGTCTCCTACGAGCTGCAGGGCGGGAGGGGGGTGGACGGCCGCTGGGAGGTGTCACTTGGCGCCGAGGCTCCGTTCCGAACCCGATTCGTGGTGCGACGTCCCATCGAGCCGGACCGGTTCAGCGGTACGGCCGTGGTCGAGTGGCACAACGTGTCGGCCGGCATCGACGCGGCCCCCGATTGGGGATTCTTTCACCGGCACCTGACCGCTCAGGGCCATGCCTGGGTGGGCGTGTCGGCGCAAAAGGTGGGCATCGACGGCGGGGGGTTCGTCGAGGGCATCCATCTGAAGCTCCTGGCGCCCGAGCGCTACGGCGAGCTCCAGCACCCCGGGGACGCGTGGTCGTTCGACATCTTCACGCAGGTCGCTTCATTACTCCGGGCGCCGGGTGACGAGAACCCCCTCGGGGGACTCGTCCCCGAGAGGCTGATCGCGGCGGGCGAGTCGCAGTCCGCGGCATGCCTGGTGACCTACATCAATGCCATCGACCACCACGCCCGGCTCTTCGATGGCTTCTTCGTGCACGGACGGCCCGGCGTGGGCGTGTCCATTGACGGCATCTTCATCCCCTCGGCGCGGGGTGAGGGAATTGAGTCGACCCGGCGTGCCATCTCGGCCAAGGGCGAGCCCATCCGCCACGACGCCCGGGTTCCCGTGCTGGTCTTGCAGAGCGAAACCGACGTCATCCTCCTGGGTGGTGGGCTCGCCGAACAACCGGACTCCGCGCACATCCGGGTCTGGGAGATGGCAGGAGCGGCACATGCCGACACCTACACGATCAGCGCGGGGCGCCACGACGATGGGACGCTGAGCCCCGAGCAGCTGGCCGAACTGCTCCGCCCGACGTCCAACCTCATGATCGGGAACACGGACACCCCCATCAACGCCGGACCGCAACAGCACTACGTTTCCGAGGCCGCGCTGGCCCACCTCGTGCGCTGGGCCCAGGGGGGCGAACCGCCGCCGACGGCGCCCCGGCTGGTGGTCGACTCGAAGGGAACGGGCTTCCGCGCCGACGAGCTCGGGCTCGCCATCGGTGGCATTCGCACCCCGTGGGTGGAGGTGCCCACTGCCGTCATGTCTGGTCTCGGCCAGAGCGGAGAGTCCTTCGTGATGCTCTTCGGACGCACCGAGCCCTTCGATGACGTTGCGCTGAATGCACTCTATCCCGGGGGCAAGGAGGAGTACTTGAAGCGATTCGAGGCCTCTCTGGACGCCGCCATTGGGGCAGGGTTCATTCTCGACGATGATCGGACGGAGGTCCTCGGGGTGGCCGCGGCCTCCTTCCCGTTGCGGGTCACGGGGGCGTAATCCGTGGGGTCACTGGACGGGAAGGTCGCCCTCGTCACCGGAGCGGCGCGAGGGCAGGGTAGATCGCACGCGCTCGCGTTGGCAGCCGAGGGCGCCGACATCGTGGCGTGGGACGTGCCACAGGCGATGTCATCACCCACCTATCCACTTGGCACGCAGGAGGACCTCGATCTCACGACCACACTGGTCTCGGAGAAGGGGCGCCGTTGCCTCGCCATGTCGGTTGACGTGCGCGACTCCCGTCAGGTGAGTGCCGGCACCGCGCGCGCGTTGGAGGAGTTCGGACGGCTGGACATCGCGCTGGCCAACGCTGGCATCGTGAGCCTCGCGCCACTGGTGGAGGTGACCGATGAGGCGTGGGGGGAGATGGTCGCCACCAACTTGACCGGTGTGTTCACCACGCTGCGGGCCGTGGTGCCCCCCATGTTGGCGCAGGGTTGGGGACGGATAGTGGTGACCGCTTCGATGGGCGGTCGCATGGGTATCAAGGGCCAGTCCGCCTACAACGCCACCAAGTGGGGCGTCATCGGCCTGGCCAAATCCCTGGCCCTCGAGGTGGTCAACGACGGGATCACCGTCAATGTCGTGTGCCCCTGCACCGTCCGCACGCCGATGGTGCAGCCCGATCCCGAGCGCGAGGTTCCCGAAGAGTTCGTTCGCCAGTTGACCCGGGCCAACCCGATCGCCAGACCTTGGATTGAGGCCGAGGACGTCACCCGCGCCGTGATGTACCTGGTCCAAGACCCCGGAGTGCTGACCGGCACGATCATGGAAGTCAGCCTCGGGTCCAGCGCGCGGATGTCCTGAGACGGCGGGCCGGCTGCCGCTTCAGCTGCCGCCGGGACCCGGGGTGGACCACAGGCTGATGTCGACCAGCTCGGCGATGCGCCAGCCGGCCTCAGTCCTGCGCAGACGGTCTTCGTAGATCCCCCCGACCCAGATCAGACTTGACTCCGTCTCGCTCTGGTTGCCCACGACGCCGAAGAAATAGGCCCGGCACGTCGCATCCTCGCCGTTCAGCTCGATCACCTGATTGGTGATGAAGTGCTGGCTCACCGAGAGCGGCGCGAGCATCGTCGCCAGCCAGGCCGTGCTCTCCGCCACTCCGCCCCTTGCGCCACCGGCAGAGGAATAGTCGATCTCCGCGTCAGTGGTGAAGCAGCTCGCGTACAGCGCCCAGTCCTTGCCATCCACCGCCTGGGCGTAACGATTGACGAGGGCGGTTATTTCCAGCCAGTTTTCCTGAAAGTCGGCCATGAGTGCCAAGAGTAGTGAACGGACACGGTCAATGACAGCGACATCCATTGGGTCCCGCCGCGCCCTCTTCGCGTCACTCCGATGAAGGGTCACCCGCAGGGGCCGGGTCCCGTGGTCGCCGCGGGTACGGAGGCTCCCCAATGAATGGGCGCGGGAACGGCCCGGTGTGCCATTGCTCCGCCGCTTCGCGACGGATTATCTTCCAGTCGTCATCGATTCGAGCAACTTCATCCTTGTAGCGCAGTGCCAGCACGAGACTTTCGATCGGGCTACCCGGAGCTTCCATGTGATAGCCGATCACCCAGGTCTCGACGAAGCCTCTGTCCCCGTTGATCTCCACGTACTGATTGCCCTTGAAATGCATGGTGGCGTCGTACATGAGCACGCCGTGTTCAATGCCCTCGAGGTAGTCCTCGAGGGACCCTTCCTCCAGCGTTCCGACCACGACACAGGCCGGATGGAATACGGATCGAACGAGCTCCATGTCCGCCGAATCGATTCCGTATGCGTAGCGTGCGTAGAGGTCCTTGATCAGCTCCCGATCGCGAAGCCAGCGTACGGTGGCCTCCGTATCCGTGGCATGCGGTGGGGGGCTCCCACGGAACTGCATTGCCCGTCGTCGCTCATTCCGTTCCGGCTTCGTCATGGTCACTCCAATCGTTCCTGCAAGCAATGGGCATGCATACCGGCATGCGTCGGACTGTCGTTCCCGATCGTTCGCGGGAAGGACCAACTGGCACCCTAACAATCACGCAATCCTTGCTCGGGAGCCGTCCCCCCGTTCACAATGCCCACATGACCACACACGAGCCTCATGATCGGGCACCAGGCGGACCTCTGGCGTGGGACGCCGGGAGCCCCGACGCCACCGAGCAGGAACTGCGCGCGAAGGCGCGCGCGCTGCGCGCATTGGCTCAGTCGGCACTGGCAACCGGCACGGCCGACGAGACGGTGAGGGAGTACCTCAACGCAGTTATGGCCTTCGCCGGCATGCACGCCGGGGACTGACCGCCGCGCGACCCTAGCGAACCACTCGCTCCAGTGCTGTTGCGGACTCCTCGGGTCGGGTGAGCATCAGGTCGTGGCCCGCCGCTACCTCTGCGACAGCCACACCTGGGAGGCGACGAGCAAAAGTGCGGGCCAGGGTCGGGGGGACCAGAAGATCCTCGGTAGCCACCACATAACCGGTGGGGAGCCCGAGTTCCAAGAACTGCGACAGCCGTCCCGGTTCGACGAGAGCAGCGGGGGGATACGAGAGGTGGCGTTCCAGCACCCAGGCGCGATCCGCCGAGCTCGCTTCGGGCAGCAGCGCATCTACCAGCAGTGCATGATCGGTCACCGCGGTCCCATCTTCGGCGATCGTCACGGCCCGTGAGACCGCAGGAGTCGCCGGGACGGCCTCGAGGAGCGTCTCCCCGTCGTTGAGCACCACCGCCGCCATGAAGACCACCCGGGCCACGCGTTCGATGCTCACTTCCGCGACCCGGGGCACGATGACGCCCCCCATGCTGTGCCCGACCAGTACCACGTCGTGCAGGTCCTCGAACTCCAACACCGCGGCCACGTCGGTCACCATGGTGTCGAAGGTGACCTGTCCATGGTCAAGATGATGGCGTTCCCCGAAACCGGTGAGCGTCGGTGTCCATACCTGGTGACCACGGTTCCGGAGCACCGAAGCCATCCGTTGCCAGCACCAACCGCCATGCCCGCCACCATGCACGAGCACAAAGGTCTTGGCCGAACTGCCCTGGTCGCCTGTCACGGGTCCCCCGATAAGAGTGATGCCGCCCGAAGTCTTGGAACCCAGAACTTAGTGGGCAGGGCCGGCACGGGTGGCACGATGGACCCGGCACCCTCACGGCGCGTCACCGGGCCCGGACCCCCGTCGCAGGTACGATCGGCGCAATGAGCGATCACGTTAGGGGGAAAGTCGTCATCGTCACGGGCGCCGCGGGCGGATTCGGTCGGCTGGTGGCCGAGAAGATCGGCGCCAGGGGGGCGCGCGTCGTCGTCGCCGACATCGACGCCGAAGGGGCTGAATCGGTCGCGGCTGCAATCAGGGCCGCCGGAGGAGAAGCGATTCACCGAGGCACCGACGTGACCGATCGAGTGGATACGGCCGAGCTCGCCGCCCTGGCCGTCGACGCCTTCTCTGCCATCGACGTGCTCGTCAACAATGCGGGAATCATGCCGCTCGCCTTCTTCTCCGATCACTCCGCCGCCGCCGAGGCGTGGGACCGCTGTATCGATGTGAACCTCAAGGGCGTGCTCCACGGGATCACTGCGGTATACGACCAGATGATTGCCCAGGGCCACGGCCATGTCGTCAACATCTCATCGATTTACGGCAACGTACCCGTGGTCGGATCGGCTGTCTACAGCGCCACCAAGGCGGCGGTAAACGTGATCTCAGAATCGCTTCGGGCAGAATCGCAGGGTCGGATCAAGGTCACCGTGGTGCGACCGACCGGCGTCCCTGGGACGGGATTGGGTGCATCGATCGTGAATGGAGAGGCCATCGTGGGTCTCGTCGGTCAGAACATGGAGCTGTTCCGCCAACGGGCCACCGCTGTCTTCGGAGCCGGCTCTCCGGAGGCGAAGGCCGAGTTCACGGATCCCGAGAAGATCACGTACTGGGCCATCAGCCCCGATGAGCTGGCGGCGCAGATCGTGTACGTCATCGACCAGCCGTGGGGTGTCTCGATCAGCGACATCACCGTTCGAGCCTCGGGCGAGCAGTACCTCTTCTAAGCGGGACCGACACGCCGCTCAGGCGGACGCCTAAGTTGCACCACAGCACACAAAGCAAGGAGGGTCGTCGATGCAGATCGGCTTGCACGTATCGAGCTTCACCTGGCCGGGAGGGCCGCCGGCGCTCCGGGACAATCTCGCGCGGGTCGCGGCCGCGGCCGAGGAGCAGGGTTTTGCCAGGTTGAGCGTGATGGACCACGTGTGGCAGATCAACAACATCGGACCACCCGAGCAGGAGATGCTGGAGGCCTACACGGCGCTGGGCTTCCTGGCTGGGCGCACCGAACGCATCGAGCTACTGGCCTGGGTCACGGCCGTCGTCTACCGCGACCCCGGCTTGCTGGCCAAAGCAGTCACGACCCTGGACGTGCTCTCGGGTGGCCGGGCCTGGCTCGGGATCGGCGCGGCGTGGAACGAGGCTGAGGCCCGAGGCCTGGGCCTGTTCTTTCCGCCGCTGGCCGAGCGCTTCGAGCGTCTCGAAGAGGCCCTGCAGATCTGCCTGCAGATGTGGGGCGAGAGCGAGGCCCCCTATGAGGGCCGGCACTATCAGCTCGAGCGGACCCTCAACGCGCCGCAGGCACTGAGCCGCCCGCACCCACCGATCATGATCGGTGGGGCGGGAGAGAAGAAGACGCTGCGGCTGGTGGCGCAATACGCCCAGGCCTGTAATTTGTTCCCCGGCCCAGACCTCGAGCACAAGCTCGACGTTCTACGCCGCCACTGCGACGACGTCGGTCGGGACTACGACGAGATCCAAAAGACGATCATCGGTCCCCTCGACCCCGGTCCCGCCGGCGAGCTCGCCGAAGAGCTCCTCGAGAGCATGCGGCGTCTGGCCGCGCTCGGCATTACGCACTACCACGGCTCTGTCCCCCAGGTCGCCTCCATCCGTCCCCTCGAGCTGCTCGGCGAGCACGTCATCCCGAACGCGGCCGGGTTCTGACAGTTGCACCTGCCCTGCTTCGGGCTCAGGGCGCAGATTTCGCCCGGGCGGTGACCGAGGTGGGGAGGGCGCCGGCGTAGAGCTGGGTGGCCCGCCAGCAGTACCAGGCCACGATGCTCCGGTGGGGATGGTAGGGCTCGCCCAGAGCATCCAGTTCCTTCGGGGACGGCGTCGGGATGTCCCAGGCCAGACCGAAGCCCTTGCGCACGCCGAGGTCGCCGGTGGGCCACACATCGAGACGCCGGAGCTGGAACATCAAGAAGATCTCCGCCGACCACTTTCCGATGCCCCGAACCGTGGTGAGGCGAGCGACGACCTCTTCGTCGCTTTCCCGAGCCAACCCGCGCGGCTCAAGTACCACGGTACCGTCGAGAACCTTGGTGGCGAGGTCCTGCAGGGAGAGGACCTTGTTACCCGAGAGCCCCGCGGCCCTCAGCTCTTCCGTCGGGGTGGCAAGGAGACGGTCAGGGGTGATCTCGTCGCCGAGGGAGTGGACCAGGCGACCATGGATGGCCTGGGCGGCTGCGCCGGCGAGCTGTTGATGGGTGACCGAGCGTACGAGCGCGGCGAAGTGTGTCTCGGTGGGGCGGGGGAAGGAAGGAAGGCCGGCATCCTCGACCAGACAGGCGATCACGGGGTCGCGCTCGGCCAGAATGCGCGCTGCCTCACGGGGGCCGACCCTGCCAGGAGGACGAGGGGGCGTTCTGCTCGTCGCCGGGCCGCGTGGCTTAGCCACGTCCGCGTTGCCTAGTTTTCGACCCGGGCCTCGACCATTGCCCGCATTCCTTCGCGCCAGCCGACCCGGCACGGACCGGTCAGCTCCAGCCGCTTGGCGGGATCCGAGATCATGCCCTGATGCGACCCCGGGAAATCGGTAACGGTGACGTCGGCTGGGCGACCGACCAATGTGCCGAGGTAGGCCGACCACTCCTGAATGGTCACCACTTCGTCTCCACCCCAGTTCACGATCGTCGCCGGAACACTGGCCGCGGCGAGGAGCGGTTCGACCTGCTCGTTGATGTCCTCCTGGAAAATTGGGGAGTAGGGACACGGATCCGATCGGGCGACGATCGGGTTGCCGGCGAGGAGGGCGTCGAGGTTGAGGGCGGGGAGACCGCCATTCGGGCCATAGGAGGCATTCATCCGAGCGATGACCGTGGGTAGTCCCAGTGATCGGGCATTCTGGCGGCTCACGGCCTCCTCGGCGACTTTCGACACTGCGTAGGTCGGAGCCCAGGGGCTTGTGCCTCCTCCGACCGGATCCGTTTCGAGAAAGGCGTGCATCGGGTCTGGGTCCGGGCGATACACCGAAGACGTCGACATCACGAGGGCGGCCTTCGCCTTCCGGCAGTGCTGCATGAGGAACCCGGCACCCTCGGCGTTCACCGTGATGGCGTAGTCGTAGTCGGATTCGGGTCCCTGGTAGGCCGCGAGGTGAAGCAGGTAGGTGAAGTCAGTGGGCAAGGTGCTGAAGTCACCGGTCCCGATGTCGCACCGGCGCGTGGTCACCCCGACCGCTTCCACCCGCTCTCTCGACTCCTCGTCACTGAACCGGGCGATTCCCCATACCTCGTTGTCTTTGCCCAGTGACTCGGCAATGGGAAAGGCGATCTGCCCCGCCGGCCCGGTGATGAGGATCTTCTCGTCGCGCAGCATGATGAGAACGCGGCCTAGAGCTGGTCGACGTAGGTGTCTGTGCCGATGACGGTGGCGAAGAACGGGGCCGCCAACAGGAGCTCGGCTGCTCCCGCTGACTCCACGGCGTCGGTATAGTCCTGGACCTTCGCCACCGCTGCCTCGGTGTTGCCCCCGATGAAGAGGAGCTGCACCAGGCGATTGGTGCTGCCTGAGGACGATCCGAGGTCCATGGGAACGTCGCGCGGGGGCTCGTCCGGCACGGTGGTGGACCACGACGAGGCGATCTCGATGTCCGAGCCGGCCAGCAGGCCGGGAAGATATGACTCGGCGAGCAGGGCGTGCAGGTCGGACGCGGTTCCCTGCGCCGCGTCCCACCACAGAATGAACAAGCCGTCGTACTTGTGGTCGAGAGCCAAGTCCACCGGGACAGGGTCTTCGTCGCGATAGACCGAGGCCAGGTGATCGAACATTGAGGTGTGCACATGGGTGCGTTCTGGGAAGCCACGGCCATTTGCGTAGAGGTCGACCACCTGGGGCGTGGCCCATCCATCGAAATGGTCGGCGTGATGGCCCTTCTCCACCCAATAGATGGCCACGTAGGAGCCGGCATCGACCGGTTTGGCGATGATGCTCTCCGACGGCCAGCGCTGTTCCTTCAGGGACCGGGTGGCGACCCACCGGCTCCCGGCGAAGAGCCACGGGCCGACCATGCAGCCCGCGTAGAAGTGATCGCGCTCGTACCAGCGGTTGTAGGCCCGTTCAAACCCCTTGTGCGGCTCAACCAAGGTGAGCAGCATGCTCCCGACCTTGACCGGATAGTCGTCGACGCCCCCGACTTCGAGTGGATATGTCACTTCGGCCTCCCCGTTGCTGATCGGGGCCAAATGTACAGCGGACACCGACCCGGCGCTCAATCGTCGAAGGGTCGGTCTGTGTACTGTCTGTGATGCATCGCACGGAGGGAGAGTCATGGACGACGAGGGTGCCACACGGAACAAGCACGTGGTCCAGCAGTTCTGGGATGCGCTGGCGGCCCGGGACTGGAACGGCATGAAGTCGTTGCTCACCGAGGATGCCCACTACACCGATATCGGCGTGGCCGGGCCGGGCGGCTACGGGCCCGAAGGGGTGATCGCCCGGATCAAGCTCGGCCTCGAACCGCTCGAGGGCTATGAACATCTACCCGGGACGAACATGATCGCCGAGGGAGACCTTGTGATGACCGAGCACACCGAGCGATGGGTGTTCGGAACCGGCGAGATCATCGACCATTCATTCGTATCGGTGACCCAGCTCCGCGAAGGTCGAATCCTCCGGTGGCACGACTACTCCAACATTTCGAACATCATGGACAACGCCCCGGCATGGTGGCTCGAGTCGCTGGCCACGAGGGCGGCAGAGGTGGCCGGCGATGGATGACTTTCGAGATCGTGTTGCGGTCGTGACCGGTGCCGGCAGCGGCATCGGGGCCGCCCTGGCCGCCGGACTCGCCGGCGAAGGGGCCCTCGTGGTCGCGGTCGACATCGACGGCGACGCGGCCGGTGCGACAGCTGCGGGGATCGGCCACGCGGCCAGAGCGGCCCGCGTGGACGTCACGGACCCGGCCGCGGTCGAACAGCTGGCCCAACAGGTATTCGACGAGAACGGGCACGTCGACATCGTCATCAACAACGCCGGCGTCTTCCAAGGCGGACTGATGTGGGAGCGCAGCCTCGAGGACTACCGCTGGTCCTTCGACGTCAACGTGTTCGGCATTCTTCACTCGGTCCGCAGCTTCATACCCCGGATGCTCGCCGCCGACTCCGATGGCCACATTGTCAATACCGCGTCGGTCGCGGCATTCGTGGCCGGGGCGGGATCAAGCCCCTACGTGGTGTCCAAGTGCGCCGCCTTCTCCATGAGCGAATGTCTCGCCCTCGACCTCAAGGCGGTCGGCTCCAAAATCGGCGTCTCGGTGCTCACGCCGAGCGCGTTCGACACCGGCATCGCCCACACCGCACGGGTCCGGCCGGCCGCTTACGGCGTGGACGGGACGCCCGGTGGGAAGGTCTCATCGGAGGGGCTGGCGGCGATGACGAGGCAAGGCCAATCGCCCGAGGCCGTCGTCGCTCCCGTGCTCCAGGGGATCCGCGAGCAACGGTTCCTGATCCCCACCCGGCCCAGCTACCGTGAACAGATCACCAATCGATTCGAGGCCCTTCTCGACTGCCGTATCCCGGGACCGGTGACGGTGGATTGACCAGGACAGGAGCTCATGCCGGCTGACCCGCTCGTTCGAGTCCGAGCACAACAGGCGCGGAGCCGCGCCACCCTGGAGCGGATCTTGATCTCCGCGGGGAACACCTTTGACGAGGTCGGATTCGAGGCGGCCACAATGGAGGCAATCGCAATCCGGGCCGAGGTGTCGATCGGTTCTGTGTACCGGTTCTTCAATGACAAACAATCATTGATACTGACGCTGGCGGATCGATGGCAGGCGCGATGCGGCGAAATGTTCGCGCGGCTGTACACGCCGGAGAGTCTTGACCGGGACGCAGACGCCGTGATCGACGATTTCATCACCTGGCTGGGAGAGCTGCTCAGCGAGTTCGCGGGTGCCCGCGCCCTCCTGTCTGCAGCCCTCGTCGCACCCGAACAGTCGGACAACGACACATGGACGCGGGAAGTCGAACGCTTCATCGACCACTACGCTCCTGGCCTCCCCGCGGCGAGGCAGCGCATGGCTGCTCTCACATACCTATCCGTCACGAGCGCGCTCATGGTCGGTGCCGTCAACGCCGGTCCAGCCATGGAAGGCCATCTGCGTGAAGCCCGCAGTGTGCTGGGCGGCTACATCCACGAACTGACCAGAGAAGCTCCCGAGGGGACACGGCATCGGCGCAGTCGTCCCCGTACCGCCTCAGATTCGATTCAGCACGTCCGTGAGCTCGGTGGCTTCCCAGAACGGTGACCCGGGCACGGGAGGCGACTCGGCGAGTGGCGTGTGGACCAACTCGACCGGTGGGCCGATCCGTGCCGCGATCGGCGCGAGCGCTTCAAGGTCGAAGCGGTAGACGCTTGCCGCGGTACCGGCGAAAAGGTCACGGCATTCATCGATCTCGAATCCAGCGAAGTTGGCGCGCAGTGCGTCGGTGGTGTGTCCAATCGAACCCTCCGGGTGCGGGAAGTCGTGTCCCCACATGATCCGGTCCGAACCCAGCACATTGATCCAGTGCACGTCGTACGGTGACAGGATGCTCGCGCCGATGTAGCAGTTGCGCTGGAAGTACTCAAGCGGAGTGAGGGACAGTCCGTCCGTGGTGGCGGTGCCGAACACGCGCGAGAAGTTCAACTGGAGGGGATCATCGGCAAAGCGTGATTGGACGATCCGCAGCTGTCGCGTCAAGCGCTCGAGGTCCTCCACGACCCAGCGCAACCCCGGCATCTCGGTCCAGACCACCTTGAGGTCCGGGTGTCGCTCGAAGACCCCGCCGACGATGAGGTGACTCATGGTCAGGCGTGTCCAGAGCTCGTGATCCACGAACGTGAGCGCGCGTCCGACGTCTTGGCCCGGCGACGCATCCGGGCTCCCTGAGCCCTGATGCTGATGAATCGGGAACCCGAGCTCGACGGCGGCGCTCCAGAGCGGCTCGTAGCGCTCGTGATAGTAGGGCTCGACCGGGTGATTGGGCGCGATGGCGGGGAGCATGACGCCTCCAATGGCGTCATGGCCCCGTGCCCATCGCATTTCTGCGACGGCGGCGTCCACATCGTTCGGAAGCAGCTGAATGAGCCCTCGCCGCTGTGACGGGGCTCCATTGCAGAATTCGACAAGCCATCGATTGTGAGCCTGAAGACCGGCCCAACGACGAGCGAAGTCCGATCGATCGCGAGGCACCCCACTCAAGTGAGCCAGGATGTCATAGAAGGGTGGAAGGGTATTGGGGAACAACACCTCCCCGGTAACCCCTTCGCCCTCCATCGCCGCGAGTCGATCACTCGAGTCCCAATTGCGGGTGTCATTCGTGTCGACCCATGGATTGACAACAGCGGCGAGCCACGAGTCGAACTCAGCGTGCCATCGCGAGGAGAGGTAATCCCGGTACACGACGGACGGTGCGCCGGCGTGAGCGTCCGACGAAAGGATCATGTACCGGTCGATCGCCTTCCAATCAGCCATGTCAACCCCCCGGGTTCTAAACATGAGATAACCCTCACATTAACGGGATGTCCCCAGCGGCGTCAATCAGCAGGTGGCGCGTTCACCTTGGAACCGCCCTGCGTTCCTTTCCTGCCCACACGACCTTCGACGCCTTTGATCGGCGCTCCTTGGCGGCCGGACTGAAGCGGTGTTCGGCTCCTTGCGGGGTGATGCCGCCGACGGCCGCACCAATTTCACGCCAGCTGGCACCGTGCTGCCGGGCTGCTTCCGCAGATCGGTGACAAAGACGATCCGCCGATCGCCGGAGGAGGTCGGCGAAGCGCAGAGCGGCGAGCGACCCGTCGGGCTCGTTCGGCATGCCCGCAATTGCCTCCCTCAAACCGCTCTCGACCAAATCGTCCGTGAATGTTTCGGGATCCAAGAGCACTGGATCAGCATAGTCAGCAGAAGACGGAAATTTCAACCATGTGTTGACAACCATGTGTTGAAGATCTACGCTTCAACACATGGTTGAGAGCGCCCCTCCGGCCTCTCCCGCTCCACTCCGGGCATCAGATACCGGCCGCGTGGATGGCATCAGCCGGAGGATCAGGCGCACATCAAGTCTGGGCAGACGTCGACCTGTCCTTCTCGTCGCTGCTTGCCTGGCCTCGACCCTGGCTGTCACGACCGTCGTGGCTCTCAGCCCCCATCGCGCTTCGTCGGTGCCTTCCTCAAGCCCACTTCCGGCCCGGACGACGCCCAAGGCGACCACAGCAGCGGCGCTCGGGACGACCACAACCCCTCCGGCGTCAGACCCCCTGCCGGGGATCTCGGCCGCACCGACCCCGACCACACCGTCCGCCACAGTTACGCCGGCACCCGTCCCGTCAGCGGTGACGGTGCAGGTACAACCCGTTGCCGTCGAGCCGCCCATTGCGACGTTGGTGACGGAGGTGGAAGCTGCCGGCATAGAGCCGGGCTCGAATTGGAGTTGGAGCATGGGGGATACGGCGGCTCATTGCGGTCCCATATCCGGATCGGGGACTGGTTGTACCTTCGGCGCGGGCGGACTCAAATACACCGTGTTCGCCGGCTCGCCCAATCTTTCGCTCGTCGCCCATGAGCTGGCCAACGCGGAGACTCAGAATGACGCGGTCCCGAATCTCTTGAGCGAAGTCGCGGCCGCCGAAGGGGGGAGCTCCTGGTCACCGACCGACGCCGTGGCCTCATGCCTCGTTGCGCACTTCATGGGAATCCAAGATGATGCGGCCGGAGTCTGGGTGTGCCCGGCAACCCTCGCCACGTTCGTGGCGAGCAACATCCATGACACGCTGTCGACGACCGTCGAAGCCATACCCAGCTGAGGTGTCATCTCAAGACGTGTCGACCACGACTCCGTCGCCGAGCCAGCTCAGCGGCTGACCCCGGGCGGAACTGCCGTGGGGGCCGCGGTCGCGGCAACCGGCGGGGTCAGTGTGACCAGTGACGTGTAGACAACGATGTTCGAGAGGTAGTGGCCCGTTTGCGAATCAAATGTCCCCCCGCAGGTCACCAACTGCAAAGTGCTCTGACCGTGCCCCGAATACACCAGCTGGTCCGGGAAACTGGTCTTCAAATACTGGGCGACGTATGTGACCTTGAATTGAGCGGACACGCCATCGGCCAAGCTCACATCGACCAGATCGCCGGCCACCAGCGATCGGAGCTTGAAGAAGACTGCAGGACCTAGATACGAATCGACATGCCCAAGGATCACCGCCGAGCCATCTTGGCCCGGAGATGGGCCCAATCGATACCACCCTGGTTGCTGAATGTCTGTTGGAACTTGGACGGTTCCATCCAAATTCAATCCGAGTGTTGACAGCGAGACATCGAGGCCTATCGCCGGGATGCGAAGCTGGACCGGGGTTGAGCGCAATGCGAACTGCTGCGGCACCTTCGCCGGCGTAGTGGTCGTGGTGCTCCCCGCTGACGTTGATGTGGGCCGATGTGTCTTGGGCAGGGATGTCCTGGGAGTGGATGCCGGGCCCGCGAGCGGATGCTCGTGACCCCGCAGACCCAGGAACAGTGATCCGGTCCCAACGAGGAGCAAGGCGAGGGCCAATGCCCACCATCCATGCGCGCGGTGCCTTCCGGCTCCACCGCGGACAGTTGATTTCACAGATTCTCGGTGGCCTCGCCAACGGCGCGGGCACGGCGGCGGCGGAGGCCGACCGCTGTGACTATTCCGGACCCGGCGAACAGGGCGGCCGCGAGCCAAAGGAGGGCATCATTGCGGGAATGGGCAGCTCCTCCCAGCCCCGTCTCGGGTGACCCCACAGGTACGATGGTCGCTAACGCTCCCGTCGATCCTCCGGCTCCCGGCGATGTACCTGTCACGCCCGTCACGCCCGAACCGGCTGCGGTACCGCCGCCGGCTCCAGCGGTTGGCGCGGTGGTGGTCGTCGTTGCTCCCCCACCGCCTGCTCCAGCCGGCGCACCCGTGGTCGTCGTCGTCGTCGTAGGTGCTGCGGCCACGAAATTGTTGGCGAACGTGGTTGCGCACGTCACCGTGCTTCCGCCACCGTTAGAGGAGCCGTTGCACTGATTTATCGTGATCGGCTCTGCCGTTGTCCCACCGATCACATCGCACTGCACTCGGGTACTGGCACCTCCGCCGTTCCCCGAGCCGTTGCACTGGGTGACCGTGGCGCTCGTCGTACTCGCAACGGGGTCACACAGCAGGGTTGGCTGGGTACCGCCTCCCGTACCTGAACCGATGCACTGATCGACGGTGACGCCCGGTGTCGGTGATCCCGTTGTGACGGTATCGACCACCGAGACATCACACGTCACATTGCTGCCACCGCCAACGACAATGCCGTTGCATTGGTCTACCGAGGTGACAAGCTGATTCGATGTCGTGACCGTGGTGGTGCAGCCAAATGGCGGCGTGACGCCCGCAGCCGCCAGGCAGGCCGTTGCGGTAACCGTCGAGGAAGTGGCTCCGGCGGAACTGACGGTGTCGTTGATGGCGATGGTGCAGGTCACCTGGTAGCCGGCGCCAGTGGGAAAGGCGGGAGGATCGCACTGAGTGGCTGCGGGGGCGGTCGCTACGGCCGAGGCAACGTGGGTCCCGAAGAATCCCCCCAGCACAAGCACGCCACAAACAGTTACCGCCGCCACCGCCATGACGAGGTACCGCCGCATCAGGTCGGGCCCTGCCATACGGCTCGGTGTCGTCACGACGTCACTGGGGGCGCTAGGCGAAGGGGAAGCAGGACGTTAGAGAACCATGCGACACGCACGTGGGACACCTCACTGAACCCGAAATAAACAACCGTGTTTCCGGACGTTCGGGTACGTTGGCAACCGTACTCTAGTAATTGAAATATAGCAATCTATTTCTAGATACTTTTGAGGGGTGTCACGAATTGGCCAACTGGAGCTTTCTCTCCAACCACGGGCGGGCGTTGCTTTGCATCACTCGCGATCCGAAAACGCGTCTGCGCGACATCGCCTCTGACCTGGGCATCACTGAGCGCCGCGCCTATGACATCGTCAACGACCTTTGCGAAGCCGGGTACGTCCGCAAGCTGAAGGAGGGTCGCCGCAACCGATATGAGATACAGGAGCACTTACCCCCCCCTGAGGACACAGAGCGCTTGCGCCCCATAGGTGAGGTACTGCACACATTGAACGGCCGAGAGTCGACGACGCCGAGGGCGCGGCGGTCAAGCAGGCAATAGGCCGTAACAGAGAAGGGCTGGCACACTTCGCGCGCTCACAGCGACGAATAACTCCGGAAACCGATCCCGCGCCTACGACTTCTTGTTCTTGTTCTTCTTCTTTCCAATGCTCGGAAACTTCTTCTTCACGGCCGCTTTCACCTTCTCTTGCTCAGCAGGGGTCCCGAACTGAGCGACCCGGGCCAGAGCGTTGCGGGCATGCGCCTTATCCGGAATCGGATATTTGCGCTTCCCGGGCAGGGCGAACGATTTCTTACTGAGCTTCTTACGATCCTTGGTGCTGAGGTCTTGGGCCATATCCCCAGTCTTCCCATCCTCATGTGGCCGAAACGGCTCTCGGCGCGGACGGAACAGGGGAAATCCGACCAACCAAGCGTCTTCCCGCAGCTTCCCGGGGGTCGCCCAGACCGCCTGCTGGTTTGTGGCTGACGCCGACAGCGTTGGGTATAGAGAAGGACGATGACAGAGCGGGAAGGGGTCCAAGCAGGACCCGGTTACTACGTTCGCCAGGAGTCCGAGGCGCAGCGGCTCGACCGCAACTGGGCCGAGCTCGTTCAGGAATTGCGGGTGATCGGGACCGGTGTGCAGATCCTCTTTGCCTTCCTTCTCAGTATCCCCTTCCAAGCCCGCTTCGTCCGCACCACGGCGTTTCAACGCGACGATTACTTGGCTACCCTCATGCTGTCCGGCACTGCCGCCGCCATCTTCATCGCCCCTGTCGCGATTCACCGTCTCCTCTTCCGTTTTCGAGTCAAAGACGAAGTGGTGAATGTGACCGACGCTCTGGCGCTGTGCGGTCTGGCCAGCCTTTCGCTCGCCATGATCGGAGCGATCCTCCTCGTTTCGGATTGGGTGGCCGGCAGGCTCGGCGCGGCAATTTGCGGCGGGGGTGCCGCTCTTGTCCTTCTCGGGGGGTGGTTGCCTTTCCGATGTGGCTTCGCCGTCAGGTCGACGTGGGCACCAGAACCGTGCAATCCGGCCCAGCGTCGCCGAATTCACCTTCGGAGTGACTCGATTGCGTTTCGCTGACGCCGCCGTGAGGCGGCGCGAGCCCAACTGACATTCTTCGTGGGACTAGCGATTCGTCGTGCGCTTTTTGACCGCCTTCTTGGCCACCCCGGCCCTCTTCGTCGCCGTGGCGACCTGCTTCTTGGCCACTTTCTCCGTGGCCTTCTTGGCCACCCCGACCTTCTTCGTCGCCGTGGCGACCTGCTTCTTGGCCACCTTCTCCGTGGCCTTCTTGGCCACCCCGACCTTCTTCGTCGCCGCGGTGACCTGCTTCTTGGCCACCTTCTCCGTGGCCTTCTTGGCCACCCCGACCTTCTTCGTCGCCGCGGTGACCTGCTTCTTGGCCGCCTTCTTGGCGACCCCGACCCTCTTGGTCACCGTCGCGACCTGCTTCTTGGCCGCCTTCTCCGTGGCCTTCTTGGCCACCCCGACCCTCTTGGTCGCCGTGGCGACTTGTTTCTTCCCCACCTTCTTCGCTTTGGCGATCTCCTTCGCTATTGCCTTACGACTCGTCCGCGCTTGTTTCTCCACGCGTTCGACCACACTCGAACTACCTATGGCCGCCGCGGTATCGCTGAGGCCATGCTGCACTTTTGAACCCGCCGCGGCCGTCGCTTCCTCCAAGGAGTCGATCGCGGCTTCGACCCTTTTGGCGACTTGAGTCAGTTTGCGTGCCATGGCTGCAGTTTAGGCCCGCTCGGGCGCTTCTGCACTGATGCGCTGCGGTGAAAGACCAGGCGTCGACTCGAGCCAGCCACAACCGCCGGGGCTCATCTGAGGCCAGGCGCGGGCGAGCTGAGCCGCTCCGCTGACTTCAGCGAGCCGTATCCGGTCGAGTTCCCCGCCGACGAGGAGAGGTAACGGCGAGGACGTCCTTCAGCTCTGCCGGCTGGCCCAGTCGTCGATCAGGCGTCTGGCGATGCTGAGTGGCGGCGGAATATTGGGCAGATCATCCGGTCTGAACCATCTCGCGTCCACGATTTCCTCACCGTCGATCTGGATCTCCCCCGACAACCAGGTAGCAGAGAAGCCAATCATCAAAGAGTGAGGAAACGGCCACGGTTGGCTGCCGAAGTAGCGAACGAGGCCGACCTCAACGCCAACCTCTTCACGTACTTCACGCCTCACCGTCTCCTCGAGGGTCTCGCCTGGCTCGGCGAACCCGGCCAAGGCTGAGTACATCCCTTGGAATCCGCGGCCTTGCCCCAGCAGGATCTCGTCGCCCCTTTCGACCGTGACGATGATGGCCGGAGCCAGTCGGGGAGAGGCGTTGAGCCCACAACGGGGACACGTGGCGGCGCGCTCTCGTGCGGCCAATTCAGTGGCCGTACCGCACCGCCCGCAAAAGCGGCTGGTTCTGACCCACTCAACAAGTTGCACGGCCCGTCCGGCCAACATCCACGAGGGAGTGTCAAGTTGCGCTCCGAGATTGCGCAGTGGCTGCAGTGCGTAGCCATCGGGTTCCTCCGACGACTCGTCGGTACCCACGGCCCACGTAGGTACACCGTCAAGTAATCCCATGAAGATCGGGGGCTCCCCCGTCTCTACCGGGCTCCGCGCGCCGAGCAGTGGTGCGCCCTCGGTATCGACCAGTACGGTGGCACCGGTCCCCACGATGTACCAGAGTCCCGTCGGGTCGGCCGAAGGCGGGAGGGCGACAAGTGACTCGAAGTTCGACATCCCTTTGCACTATCACCTGCGACAGTGGCTGCACCAACTCCGCCCCAAGGTGCTGGCTCTGGCCCTCGCCCGGGCTCTGCCCTGGTGCTGGTGCTCGCCCGGTCAGCTATATCGCCAAGACATTCTCGAAGTGATCCCCCCGCGAGCGGTCGCTCGCCCTACGGACCACGCCGGTCCGAAGAATCGTTCCTAGTTTCCCGGCCGACATCGGAACCGATATGAAAGATCCCTGCCCTCGCACGCATGTCATACCAAGAAGTCTTTCAATCGTCTCACGGCTCTCGATGCCCTTGGCGATGACGCCTAGGTCAAGAGCAGTCGCGAGATTGATGATTGTTTCCACGATGGCCCTGTCGATGGTGTCATTGCCCATTCCCTGCACAAAATCCGGTGAGAGCTTGAGATAGTTCACCGGCAATCGCTTGAGTGCGGCAAACGACGCGTAATTCGTCCCAAAGTCATCGATCGCGACTTCAATGCCCAGACCCCGAAAACCCTTCACAATGAGCGCCGTCTGCTCGGGCTCCTGCAATATCGCACGCTCCGCTATTTCGATGCACAGACTCTCGCCCGGAACCCGATAAGAGACGAGGCAATTCTCCACGAATTTGACGAGATCACCGATCAAGAACTGAGAGGGAGACACGTTGACTCGCACACTTATCGCCAGATCGGGGTACTCGTTTCTCCAGGCCGCGAGCTGTCGACATACCTCGGTGAAGACCCATCGACCCATGTCGACAACAAGTCCCGTCTCCTCCGCAACCGACATGAAGGCCGATGCCGGCAGAAGCCCCTGTGTCGGATGCTGCCAGCGGACCAAAGCCTCGAGGGCGAGCAGTCTCCCGGTGCGAAGATCCATCTCAGGCTGGTAATGAATGCGGAGACCGTCGCGTTCGATGGCCTGCCGGAGCGTCAGCTCCTTTTGCGACCTTTGGCCGACCGACTCCTTTAGATCTTCGTCGAAGAGCACAGCTTGATTTCCTCCCCGCCTCTTCGCCGCATAGAGGGCAATGTCAGCCCACCCGATCAGCTCCATGCCATTGCGCAAACCCGCCGTGGAGAGGACGATCCCGACGCTTGCCGCATGACTGATTTGTTGCCCCGCAAGTTCGATGGGTTGTCTCAGCGCGCCGAGGATCTGATCTGCGTAGCGTATGGCCTCCTTGTCATCGTTGATCCCGCTGAAGAGCACGACGAATTCGTCTCCACCGAGTCGAGCCGCAAAGTCGTCTGGTCCTATGGTCGAGCGAATCCGGGCGGCTACGTTGGAAAGAATCATGTCCCCGCTGGCATGGCCCAGGAAGTCGTTCATCACCTTGAATCGGTCCAGGTCGAAAAACAGTATCGCCGTCGTTAGGTCGTCGTTGTTCAGGCGCTCGGCCAACTGCGCGAGCAGCGCACGACGATTCGGGAGCCCTGTTAATTCATCGTGACCTGCGTTGTGCAAGGTCTGTGCTTCTGCATCAATTCGCGCCTGCATCTGCATGAGGAGAGCTCCAACCGCCTGCAGCATTCGAATCTCCTCGGGGGCCCATGTCCGGCGACCGAAATGGAACACTGAGAGCGCGCCCCAGGCTGGGCCCGCGCCGAGCAGTGGAACGCACGTCATGGCGACTGGCTGCCCGCCCCGACTGTGTCCCACGCTTTCGAAGTAGGCGCTTGAATCGACTGGCGGCCCAATCTCCGCCACGGATGGCTCGCGCAAAGCTTTGGTGACAAGCATCGCTGGATCCGCACCGAAGTCAACCGCCGCCGGCACTATGTGATCGCAGACTGCTGGCGCGGGCCATTGCGCCTCAATCACACTGAGCTCTCTGGAATAGTCATGCCGTCGCAACACGGCGACATTCACGCTCAGGGATTCTGCAATGGTTCGCATGGTCCACGTCAGAATTTCGTCTCGAGTATGTGAAGACGTTGACATGAGCCGCTCGGCGATCTGACCCAGCAGCCCGTCTAAGCGTCGCTCCAAGAGCAGTGACCTCTCACGCGTCGCCAGAATTGCTCCTTGGCTGAGCACAGCTCCGAATGCCTTGGCCAGAGAGCGCTCCCACCTTGTCCACACTTTTCCCTGTCGCGCCACGAACAGTGCACCCACGGTTTCGCCGCCCTCTTTACGGATGGGCTCGACCAGTACTCTCCAGGGTGCCCCGGCGACCACACTGGAAAAAGAGTGAAGGGTGCTTTGGCCAAGAAGCCCACCGAGGACACGGGCGCGAATGCGCGAGCGGGCTTTGTCGAGTCCTGGAACCGACCATGGCTCGGACGGGAACCCCGGAATCTCTTCACCCGGCATCATCACAATCTCGACCATCTGGACCTCAGGCACGACCTGAGCAAGCATCCGGATCATGAGCGGACCGCTATCATTCGCCGGACGATACGTACCACTCATTCCATGGTCAGAGAGGTGCATGCGTCGCTGGACCAGACCAGCATCGGGCATGGCTCGCGCCTGTCGCCGCTGAGTGGCCAACAGCTAATGCGAAGTCGACCCGAGCGGCCTATGCCGTCGCTCGCATGAGGAGCGCTGTTGCCGCCACAACCTTCCATCGTGTTACCTTGCCCTCTTTCAGCGCTTCTTGAACGCGCTTTGGCGATCTACAACCGCCCTACAACCGATCGACAACCGATTGGCAACCGTTTCCTTCGGAAGCCGGTGGCGCAGGAGCCAATTTCGATCGGAGGATAGGACGCCGGTCGAGCCGCTCGGACACTCGATGACACACACTCGAGGGCTGTGATGGAGCAAGCGATGACCCGATCAGGCTTGCCATCGGCCACTGTTCCTGGAGTACGGTCGGGCTGACGACGGTGCCGGGGTCCTCGCAACGTCGGGAGGTACAGGAACGCCGGGATCGGACCCGGCTCGAACGGGGGTTAGTGGATGGCCGATCTGCCGGGCAAGACGATGATCATCTCGGGCGTGGGGCCTGGACTCGGACGCCGAGTCGCGCTGTGCGCGGCGCGAGAAGGGGCCAATGTGGTCCTCGGGGCCCGGACCGAGGCACAGCTGGTCGAAGTGGCCGACGAGGTCGACTCGACCGGCGGGACGGTGGCCTACGTGAAGGGAGATATCGCGCTGCCGTCTACGGCCGAGGCCTTGGTGGCCGCGGCCACCGAGCAGTTCGGCGGGGTCGACTCGATCTGCCACTGCGCCGCCTTCTCGCCCTTCGGCGGCCTCGAGGCGGCCGGCGACTTCTCGGACTTCCGCCAGGCCTTCGAAGTGAACCTGATCGGCGGCATGCAGCTCATCCGCGAAGCGTTGCCCTCGCTCAAGGAGCGCCACGGGTCGGTTGTCTTCGTGAGCTCCCAGACTCAGTGGTTCCCACCACCCGAGGCCCTCCAGATGGCCTACGCCGCCTCCAAGGGCGCCATCTGGGGAGCGATGCACCATCTGGCCCTCGAGGTGGGCCCGGACAAGGTGCGGGTCAACGAGGTGGCGCCGGGCTGGATGTTCGGCCCGCCCGTCCAGATGTTCTTGGGCTGGAAGTCCGAGGCCGAGGGCATCACCCCTGAGGAGGCGAAGTCAAGTCTGACCAAAAATATGGCCCTCCAGGACATGGCGTCGGACGCCGACGTGGCCGAGGCCATCGTGTTCATGGCGTCGGACCGGGCCAAGGGCATCACCGGTCAGACACTCTTCGTGAACGCGGGCGAGTACATGCACTGATTGGGACCGCTGGACGGGCGTGGGCGCTCGTTCGTGGTCAGGCGTCTGACACCGCAGTCGCGGTGGCGGTCATGCCGACGACTCCATCAACCCTCGTGGCGGTCATCGTCGCCGTCTCGCTGTCCGCGGCCACGACCCCATCTACGTGGATCGGTTGATCGACGAACAGTGGGCTCGAGGCCCGGTAGGCGAACGACTGCAACGGCTTTTCCAGGTGATGTGATGCTGATTGCGCGAGCAGCATGGCGGTGAGCGGCCCGTGCACGACGAGGTCCGGGTAGTGCTCAGCACGGGTGGCATAGTCCTGGTCGTAATGGATGCGGTGGCCGTTGAACGTCACGGCGGAGAAGCGGAACAGCAGCGTCGTGGTGGGCAGGACGGTCTCTCGCCACCCTGGCGTCGGAGGCAGCTCCACCGCAGGGCCCGCCGGGGGCGTGACGCCTCCCGCCTGGCGATAGATGACGTCCTGGCGCTCGACGATGACGGTGCGTTCGTCCTGCTCGACGGTGTGCTCCAGGGTCACGATCAACAGCTCGCCGGTGGAGCCCTCCTTGCGGGTGTCGCTGAGCAGCCGAGTCCTTCGTACCGACGCGGTGTCGGCTCGCAGGGGTCCTGCGGCGCGGACCTCTCCGCCGACCCACATCCGCCTCGGGAAGTCGGCGAGCAACGGGCTCTCCCGCCGGGGGTGACCGTCGGGTCCCAGTCCGGCTGTCGCCACGACGGCATTGAAGTAAGCCCAGTGCCACAGCAGCGGAAGCGCCTGGGTGGGATCGAAGGTGGCGTCGAGGGTCGCCGCCAGCGTCTGGGCGTGTTCGGCGGGCAGGGTGGAGGTTGCCGATCTGGTGAGCCCCAGGTCGGCGAGGGTCAGCGCGCTCACCCCGCACCCTCGGGGCCGGCCACCACGCCGGCGTCGTGCAGGGCGCCGATCTCGGCCGCGCTCAGGCCCAGCTCCTCGGCGAGGATCTCGTCGGTGTGCTGGCCCAACAGCGGGGCCGGTCGCGGCGCCTGGCGCGGCGAGGCCCAGAAGGCGACCGGGGTCCCGGGCGTCCGTAGGGTGCCGATGCCCGGCTGGTCGATGTCTTTGAACATCGGGTTGGCCTCGCTGCAGCGCCAGTCTTCCTCGACCAGTTGGGTGAAGGTCTGGTAAGGCCCCCAGCACACGCCGTAGCCGTCGAACACCTTGGCCACCTCGTCCAAGGGGCGCTTGGCCACCCAGGGGGCTATGAGGGCGGCCAGCGCGTCACGACCCTGGAACCGGTCGCCCTCTTGGCAGAAATCGAGTCCGAGGGCACTCTCCATGGCGGGCAGGTGGGACTCGATCTCCGTCGCCCGCGCCAGCGACTGCCACTGGCGCAGGCTGATCGCCACCACCATGACGCGCCGGTCGTCGGCGGTGACGAAGTCACGACCGAAGGCACCGTACATGTCGTTGCCGATGGGCGGTCGACCTTCGTGGAGCACCTCGGCCTGGGCCACATAGCCCAGGTTGGCCACCATGGCGAAGGCCACGTCCGCCAAGGAGATCGTGACCAGCCCGCCCCGCCCGGTCCGGGTGCGGAGCCGCTCGGCGGCCAAGAGGCTGGTGGCCGCAGTCAGCCCGGTGGCCACGTCCCATGCGGGCAGGACGTGGTTGGTCGGGTTCAACGAGCCGGCCGGCCCGGTGGCATAGGCGAAGCCCGACGAGGGGTTCACCGTGTAGTCCACCGCGGTGGATCCGTCGGGGTTGCCGATGATGTTGACGTAGATGAGATCGGGTCGCTGCGCCCGCAGGCGGTCGTCGGACAGCCATCCGCTGGCCGGGAAGTTGGACAGAAAGATGCCCGCGTCGGCTCCTTCGCCGCAGATCAGCGCCGTGACGAGCTCCTGGCCTTCGGGTCGGCGGACATCGACCGCCAACGAACGCTTGCCCTTGTTCATCCCGGCCCAGAACAGGCTGGTGCCACCGGGCGTCACCGGCCAGCGGTGAAAGTCGATGCCGCCACCGATGGCGTCGAACCGGATGACGTCGGCGCCCATCTGGGCCAGCGTCATCCCGCCGAGCGGTGCGGCCACGAAGGCCGACCCCTCGACGACCCGCATCCCGTCGAGCACACCCATCTCCTCGTCGCTCACTTGGTCCCCGCCTTCTCATGTCGTTGGCTCGCGAGAAGCAGCCGGGCCCGGCGGACCACGGCCTCATCGACCATCTTCCCCTCCTCATCGGTCACCACACCCTGCCCACGTGCCAGCGCCTCGTCGTAGGAAGCGACGAGCGCGGCCGCCGTGGCGAGCTCATCGGCCGAGGGCCGGAAGGCCGCGTTGATCACCGGCACCTGGGAGGGGTGGAGTGCGGGGCGTCCCGCGAAGCCGAGCTGCGCCAGGCGGACCGAGTCGGCCGTGAACCCTTCGACGTCGCGAAAGGCTGCGTAGACCCCGCCGATCGGGGGGAGGATCCCGGCGGCCGCCGACGCGTAGAGAAGTTCGGCCTGTGCGTGCCCCAGCAGCTGGGATCCGGCCTCGGCCCGGGCACCCAGCTCGGCGAGCAGATCGATCTCACCCAGGTGACACTGGGTGACCCGGGGGTGGGCGCACAGGGCATCGAGCCGCCGGAGGCCGAGCGCCGACTCGATCAGGGGCGAGAGCGGGACTGATGAGGGCAACCTCGAGGCGATCTCGTCGAGCCAGGCGAGGTCGTCACACTTGGCCAGGACGACCCCGCCGAGGTCCGCCGCCTCGGTCGCCAGCGCGGTGGCGTCGGCTCGGCCGATCTCGCCTGAGTTGATGCGGACCCACACCGCGGGTCCCTCGCCGGACCGGCTGCGCAGGCAGTCGAGGGCCACCCGGCGAGCGGCCTCCTTGGCGGAGAACGCCACCGCGTCCTCGAGGTCGATCAGTACCGCATCGGCTCCGGCGTCGAGCGCCTTGGCCACACGGTCCGCGCGATCTCCGGGGACGTAGAGAAACGAGCGGAGCAGCGGGGCGGCCGTCATGGGCGCCAGTTTCTCACCAATGCTCGGTGGGGGCGTGGGCCAGTCGACAGAGCACCCCTTCGGGGGCCTACCGAGAGACCCTCGGCGCCACGCAGGCTCTTCACGGCGCCTTCGGCCAACGATCGAATCCGGCTCGGCGTGCCCACGCCGCCGACGCAGACACCGAGTTGCGCCTGGGCGACCACCTCGAGCCCGGTCACGAGGTCAGATCCGGATGACGATCGAGGCTGTCCTCATTCATAGACCGTCAGACCGCCTCCCGGCTCCGCCTTGGAATCATCCGTCGTCACGCAGTTCTTCGGGTGTGGCGATCACGTCGACAAGAACTCCGGATCGGAGCACGGTCAACGCCAACGGCTGACCGATGGCGTCGCCGAGCATCAGTCGCTGCAACGACTGGGCGCTGGCGACTGGCTCGCCATTGGCGCTGACCAATAGGTCGCGAGGCCGCAGTCCTGCCTTTGCGGCTGGTCCCTCCGCTACGACCTGTTCGATGCGCATTCCGGTCTTCTGATTGAGTCGGCTCGCCAGCGCCGGTGGCAGCGGCGCGGGGGTTCCCGCCAGACCCAGATAGGCCCGACGGACACGGCCCTCGGCCATCAGGGTGGCGACGATCTGGCGCGTGATGCGGTTGACGGGGATGGCAAGGCCGACCCCCACTCCGGCAACCGCGGTGTTGATGCCCACCACCTCGCCAGAGGCGACGACAAGGGCCCCGCCCGAGTTCCCCGGGTTCAGCGCGGCGTCGGTTTGAATCACGTCATCGACGATGCGCATGTTCTCCCCTGCTCGAGTCGGCAATGAGCGACCCAGGGCGCTGACGACTCCGGCGGTGATCGTACCGGCCAACCCGAGGGGGTTACCGACGGCCACGACCAGTTGTCCCACTCTGAGCTGCGACGCCTCACCCAACTGCGCCGGCGCCGGGGTGAGGCCGTCGGCGCGGACCACGGCCAGGTCGGACAAGGGGTCGCTGCCAACGACGCGGAACGGGACGGTGGTGCCGTCGGCGAAGGCGGCCTGCCCGGCCTCCGCCTTCCCCACCACGTGCGCATTGGTGAGCAAGAAGCCGTCGTTCGTGAACACGACCGCCGAGCCGGCGCCGGCGGCAATGCTCCCGTCACGGCGGCGCCGGGATACCTGCAGCGCCGCGACCCGGGGAGTCAGTCGTTCGGCGACTGATACGACGACCTGGGAGTACGCGTCGAGTGCCGCGAGTTCGGGTTCGGCGGAGCGGGCAAGTGTGTCTGTCATCGCAGGTCTCCTCATTACACAATTACATGATTACTTATACCGGAATCCTGGAACCTCGATGACGCGAAGTGGAAGCTCGGAGGCGGTCGGGCCTGCAACAGCCCTAGCGGAGGGGACGACGAGGTGGTGCCGCCGGCGGATCGGGCAAGACGCCCGGGATCAGACGGTCGTCACAGATCCACGCTGTACATTCCGGCCATTACACGGCAGTAGTCGTCAAGGGACATTTTCGCCCCGACCTCATAGGCCAGGAACGTCAGCGAAAGTCGATCCGGGTCGTGCCCGTGAACCAACTGAAATGGGCGACTCTCCTGAATCCTTTGACGGGCCCGGAACGAGTCATGCGCTCGTAGACGTTCTTCCACCCGATCAAGTTCGGCAAGCTGAACTACATCGAGGACGAGTGACCGAACCCCGACGGCTTGCTGCCCCGGATGCGTCGCCGCCAGCGTGTGTCTCAGGTACAACGTGAACGAGCTGGTGTCGTCGACGCCGAGAACCACCATTCGGTCCGCCCGAAGGATCTGGCGGAGATTCGTCACGTCCTCGTAGAAGGCAAGTGAGCGGTCCAGATCGGAAACTCCTACGAGAGCGGACCGGATCGACCATTCGGGAAGTTCCTCGGTCACGGCGTCAGGCTCCTCTCTCCACGCAGCGGTCCATTGTCCCAACGCCCCGGGACGGGGGCAACCCAGTTGAGAGACGAGTCGAGTGCAAGTGACGACGCGCCGTTGAGAGCGCTCACGTCCGGCTCAGACGTTGTGCACCTGGCCCTGCAGTCCTTCCGATTCGTCGCCCGGCAGGAACGGGGACTCGGCCCGGGCGATGGGCAAGACCGGGTCAGACGGATCGAAGAGCGCCTGCCCCGGACCGGGGGTCCACAACTCCCCCAATTCTTCGCCTGGAGAGCCTCGATGGACCCGCCGCAGCCATCAGGCGCGATGAGTGCGGTGACCACCCTTTAGGAGGAGACTCGCCACCGTGGAATACGGGATCACCTTCACCTGAGATGAGGGCGGAACGGTGATCGTCACCGGGGCGTTGTCTCCCGTGAAGTTGGCAGTGGCCGTAACACCCAGGCTTCCCTTCGTGGCACCAGCGGGAATGGAGACGTTCGCCTGGACGAGTTGGTCTGACGAATCAGCCCAGACACTCGCCGTAACCGTGCGGCCCCCGCCCCTGTGCGAGAGGGTCGCGACGAACTTGGTGCCTGTTGCGTCGACTCCGTCCACTATGGCAGTACCCAGGGAGGTCACCGTGGCGTGATGTGCTTGGGCAAAGCTGTCGATGGCGTTCACGTCGCCGAGCGCGGAAGCCACCTTGGTCAAGATTGCGGCATGAGCGAGAACCTTCGTCGGCAGCGTCACTGATATCCACGGCTCTCCGACCAGAGAGGCCAGGCTCGGCACTTGTACATAGACGGTGCCCCCTGACAGCACCGCATTGACAACTTCGGGGGCGGCCGAGCCTCCGGGGATCAGTTTGGCCACACCGGCAGGTAAGTCAACGCTAAAGGATGCGGCGTGGCTGGGGAAGTTGGCCTGGCCCGTCCCGGTCACCGTCACTGCCGACGCGCGACCACTGAGCGACGCGCTGAAAGAGAAGCTGGTTGTCGTAACCGCAGCCGGGGCATCGAGGCGCGCGGACCTCGCGGTCCTCGACGAAGCCCCGGCGCCGCTTGTCAGCCCGAAGGTGGCCCCCACCCCGATCACCCCGACCGTGGCAACGACTGTCAGCCATTTCGTACTAGGTCGCGACATTTCCGATCTCCTGCAGATATGAGCGGGCTTACCCAGCCCCCTGCAGTGTAGGACGAGAAAGCACCAGTTGCACCGCGGTTGCCGACAACCGCGAGCCGCGCAAGTCAGCCCAGTGCCGGACGTAAGTCGGTCGAGAACATGAAGAGCTCGGCACCCGACTGCTCGATCATCCAACCCAACGGTTCGTATGGGAACGGTGTGAATTTGAGATGCGGGCGCACATAGCCCGAGGGAGACAACTCGAGTCAACGAAGCGGCTCTTCCGTACGGCGGAAAAGACTGGAGAGCACAGGCAACGCTTCGCGGAGCAGTTGCGATGGAGAAGTGCCATGAAGATGAACCCCCTCCCCCGCGACATAGTGGCGAAGAACGGGAGTTCACCGAGATGTCACATTCCGCGCTCGTCCCTAAGATCTGGAGACCTTCGCCGGGTCGCAAGCGGCGGTCTCGCCGTTATAATAGAGTCCGCTCAGAGATCCACTGGATCGTCCTCATGAACCGACAAGAGGGAGGGAGAGAGATGGCATTACCCGCCCGTCAAAGCAGGTACGCCCCGAGCCGCTGGGACCCATTCGCCGCCTTGGAGGATCTCCACGACGAGATGAGTCGGCTGCTTACCAACGTGTTCCCTGACGTAGGGCGCATCAGCGTCAACGCCTGGTCACCTCCGATCGACGTCGAAGAAAGTGACGACGCCTACGTGGTGGAGGCCGACATCCCGGGAGTTCGGGCAGACGATGTCAGCGTCGAAGTCACGGGCAACGAGTTACGGATTACGGGGAGGATCGAAGAAGGAGCCTCGCGGCGCCGAACCCGCCAAACAGGAGAGTTCGACTACCGCCTGACGTTGCCCGGCGGGATAGACGCCGAAGGCGCTGAGGCGAATCTCGATCATGGCGTGATCAAGCTGCGCCTGCCGAAGGCGGCCCGAGCCACCCGGCACCGCATCCCGATAGTGAGCACGCCATCGGCAGAGGTGGGGCCAAGCGAGCAGGGCGAGCAGCCAAGCGAGCAGGGCGAGCAGCCAAGCGAGCAGGGCGAGCAGCCAAGCGAGCAGGGCGAGCAGAGCTAGGCCCGCCACCCGCTACCCTCCCTTCGTGGCCGGATGGCCCGTGGCCTGTTGTACGCAGCCACGCCCCGGGGCACGGCTGCTGCGCTTCTTCCTCGTATGCCCGAGTGTTGGGGCCCCTTATTCAGCGCCGGCGTCGGGCCTCGATGAGGGGAGCGCCAAAGGGCAGGAAGGCCACGATGGAGGCGGCCAGCGCCAAAAAGGCGCCCCACGACCAGCTCG
>JBEKWB010000042.1:0-63185 GCA_049513455.1 Acidimicrobiales bacterium | reverse complement strand
CGCCCTTGTCTCGAACGGAGCGAACGCGACGACGACGCTTTCAGGGTGGGGTGAGCGGCTTGTCGTCGGCATACCGCCGATTGCCGCCACGATTCCCTCCTCCAAACTCACTGGCTGAACAGCCGGCGGCACCTTGCGCCGCTGCAACCTTTCCGCCTTCGTTCACATCGTATTAATACGGATCGCCATCTATTCATTTCGCGTTAATAAGGATCATTGAATAGTTGACTTCATGGCTGACTTTCTCGCAGTTCTGGGCATCGTGGGCTTCGCCCTGGCGTTGCTCGGCCTCATCTGGGCCCTGGACCGGGTATGACCTGGGTCCAGGGCGTCCTGCTCGCGGTGTCGATCGTGATGTTCTTGTACCTGGGCGTCGCCATGTTCAAGCCCGAGAAGTTCTGACGTGGGTTTCGCCTGGACCATAATCGTCCTGGTCATCTCCCTCGGCCTGGCCTGGCGCTACCTCGGCTCCTACATGGCCGCCGTCTTCGACGGCCGGGTGCACTACCTGGCCTGGGCCGAGCGGCCGGTCTACCGGGCGCTGGGGACCAGCCCCGAGCAGGAGCAGAACTGGAAGCGCTACGCCGGCTCGCTGGTGATCTTCTCCGCGGTGTTCCTCGGAGTGGGCTATCTGCTGCTGAGGATTCAAGGGTCGCTTCCCCTCAACCCCCAGCATCTGGGCGCCGTCCCCCCCGCTCTCAGCTTCAACACGGCCGCCTCGTTCCTGACCAACACGAACTGGCAGAACTACGGCGGCGAGACGGCGATGTCGTACTTCTCCCAGATCGGCGTGCTCACGGTGCAGCAGTTCGTGAGCGCGGCCGTCGGGATCGCCGTGGCCATCGCCATGACGCGGGGCTTCGCTC
Organism: Acidimicrobiales bacterium; assembly: GCA_049513455.1. Lineage (GTDB taxonomy): Bacteria > Actinomycetota > Acidimicrobiia > Acidimicrobiales > RAAP-2 > Bog-473. The sequence goes on along the minus strand of JBEKWB010000042.1, from coordinate 62,319 downwards.
GCCGGAACTCTCCCACCATCGGCAACTTCTGGGTGGATATCACCCGTTGCATGCTTTACATCCTCCTCCCGATCGCCTTCGTCGCCGGCATCGTGATGGTCGGCCAGGGCGCGGTGCAGACCCTGGCTGGAACCGTGACCATCCACGACTCTTTGAACGGCGTCACTCAGACCATCGCCCGTGGCCCGGCGGGATTTATGGGCCCCATCATGCAGCTGGGTACGAACGGCGGCGGGTTCTTCAACGTCGATCTGGCCCACCCCCTCGAGAACCCAACAGGGTTCACCAACCTGCTCTACATCTGGCTCACCCTGTCCATCCCGTTCGCACTCACCTACACCTTCGGCAAGATGGTGGGGAGCATCCGCCACGGCGCCGCTCTGCTGACGGCCATGGTGATCATCTTCGCATCGTGGGTGACCTTCACCACTTATGCCGAGCACCAGGGCAACCCGGCGGTCGTGGCTGCGGGCGTGACCCAGACCGCCACGGGTAACACCGAAGGCAAGGAGGTGCGCTTCGGCGACACCACCAGCGCCCTGTTCAACGTGTCGATGACTCAGACCTCCGATGGTGCCGTCGACAGTGCAACCGATTCGTACAACCCGATGGGCGGCTTCGGCCCGTTGACGGGCATGATGCTCGGGGAGGTGAGCCCGGGAGGTACCGGCAGCGGTCTCTACACCATCCTCATCTACGCCATCATCGCCGTGTTCATCGGGGGCCTGATGATCGGGCGAACGCCGGAGTACCTGGGGAAGAAGATCCAAGCCAAAGAGATCAAACTCGCCGGGCTCGGGGCCCTGGTCATGCCGATCATCGTGCTCGTCCTCACCGCCATTGCCGTGTCGATTCACGCGGGGCGGGCCGGCCCGCTCAACGCCGGGCCGCACGGCTTCAGCGAGATTCTCTATGCGCTCACCTCTCAGGCCAACAACAACGGCTCGGCCATGGCCGGCCTGACCGGCAACACCACCTTCTACAACGTCATCGGGACGATCGACATGCTGATCGGCCGGTTCGGCGTCATGATCCCGGCCCTGGCCCTCGGTGGCGTGCTGGCCGCCAAGCAGCAGGTCCCCGCGGGGCTCGGCACCTTCCGCACCGACAACGGCATGTTCGTCGGCCTGACCATCGGTGTGATCATCATCATCGGTGGCTTGACCTTCTTCCCCGCCGTATCGCTCGGTCCCATTGTCGAGCAGCTCTCTCACGGAAAGTTCTTCTAATGACGATGACGACCGTCCAGCCGGGTCAACCTGGGTCAGGGGCAGCGCCTCATGGCGTGGCCGAGGCCCGCAGCCTGTTCGACCGCGAGATCCTCCGCCAGGCCCTGATCGATTCGATCACCAAGTTGAACCCGGCGGTCCAGATCCGCAATCCCGTCATGTTCGTGGTGCTCGTGGGCTCCATCATCACGTTCATTGAGGCCATCGCCCATCCGGGGAAGTTCACCTGGTTCATCACGATCTGGCTTTTCCTTACCGTCATCTTCGCCAACTTCGCCGAAGCCATGGCCGAAGGGCGGGGCAAAGCACAGGCCGACACGCTCCGCAAGATGCGCTCGGAGACCGAGGCGCGGCGCCTGAAGGCAGACGGGACAGAGGAACTCGTGCCGGCGGCCGAGCTGGCCAAGGGTGACCTCGTCGTCTGCGAGGCCAACGACCTCGTCCCCTCCGACGGTGAGATCGTCGAGGGCATCGCCTCGGTCGACGAGTCGGCCATCACCGGCGAGTCGGCCCCCGTCATCCGTGAGTCGGGGGGCGACCGCTCGGCCGTCACCGGCGGCACCAGGGTCCTGTCCGACCGGATTGTGGTCCGCATCACGGCGGAGCGCGGCCACACCTTCCTCGACCGCATGATCACCTTGGTCGAGGGGGCCAACCGGCAGAGGACCCCCAATGAGATCGCGCTGACCATCCTGTTGGCCGTGCTGACCATCATCTTCATCCCCGTGGTCGTGTCCCTGCAGACGTTCGGTCACTACGCCGGGGGAACGGTCTCGGTGGTGGTCCTGGTGTCCTTGCTGGTGTGCCTGATACCCACCACCATCGGCGCCTTGCTCTCGGCCATCGGGATCGCCGGCATGGATCGGCTGGTCCAGAAGAACGTCCTGGCCATGAGCGGCCGGGCGGTGGAAGCAGCCGGCGACGTGCAGACCTTGCTGTTGGACAAGACCGGCACGATCACCATGGGCAACCGGATGGCGTCCCAGTTCTATCCGGCCAGTGGCCACTCCGAACGGGATGTCGCCGACGCAGCCCAGCTGGCCTCGCTGGCCGACGAGACGCCCGAGGGCCGCTCCATCGTCGTGCTGGCCAAGCAGCGATTCGACATCCGGGAGCGCCACCTCGAATCCGGGCATGTCTTCGTGCCCTTTTCGGCCACGACCCGGATGTCGGGGCTCGACTTCGACGGACGCCAGATCCGCAAGGGAGCCGCCGACTCGGTGAAAGCGTGGGTCAGCGAGCAGGGAGGCACCATACCCGCGGGTCTTGACGACATCGTCGAGAACATCTCGCGGGCGGGGTCCACGCCACTGGTCGTGGCCGATGGCCCTGAGATCCTCGGGGTCATTGAGCTGAAGGACGTGGTCAAGCAGGGGATCAAGGAGAAGTTCGCCGAGATGCGCTCCATGGGCATCCGGACCGTGATGATCACCGGTGACAACCCGCTTACCGCGGCGGCCATCGCCGAGGAGGCGGGCGTGGACGACTTCCTGGCCGAGGCCACGCCCGAGGCAAAGTTGGCGCTCATCCGGGCGGAGCAGGAGGGTGGGAAGTTGGTCGCCATGACGGGCGACGGGACCAACGACGCCCCCGCCCTGGCCCAGGCCGATGTGGGCGTCGCCATGAACACCGGGACCACGGCGGCCAAGGAGGCCGGCAACATGGTCGACCTCGACTCCAACCCCACCAAGCTGATCGACGTGGTCGAGATCGGCAAGCAGCTCCTCATCACACGGGGCTCGCTCACCACCTTCTCCATCGCCAACGATGTGGCAAAGTACTTCGCCATCATCCCCGCAATGTTCGTGGTGATCTATCCCCAGATAGCGCCCTTGAACATCCTCCACCTGCACAGCCCCCAGAGCGCCGTGCTGTCGGCCGTCATCTTCAACGCCCTCGTGATCGTGGCCCTGATACCGCTGGCCCTGCGGGGAGTCAAGTTCCGTGCCGCGGGTTCCGCCTCCATTTTGCGCCGGAACGTGTGGATCTACGGTGTGGGCGGGGTCATTGTCCCCTTCATCTTCATCAAGCTCATCGATCTCATCCTCGTCGCGTTGCACGCCTACTGATGGAGACCCTCTGATGCTCGTCCACCTCCGCCGATCGGTCATCCTGGTCATTATCGTCACGATCTTCTTCGGGTTCGTGTACGCCTTCGCCGGCACCGGGGTCGCCCAGCTGCTCTTCAAGCACCAGGCCGACGGATCGATCACTGCCAACGGGTCAACCCTGATCGGGCAGAACTGGTCCCAGACGAAGTGTCCCGGCCACCCCTTGGGCAGCTGCGTATTCCAGGGCCGCCCGGACGCCCTCGGCCCCTACGCCGGCTCGGCAAAGCCGGTCGCTGGGGGCGGGGACAACCCGCTGGCGGCGAACAACATCCCCGGCAAGCCCGGCGTCCTGAACGCCGGCGAGTCTTCGGCGACCAACCTCGGACCCCGCTCCAAGACCCTGTTGGAGAACACGCAGACGCTGGTGGCCTACTGGAAGGCACGCGGCGTCGACCCGACCCCCGATCTGGTCACGACCTCGGGCAGCGGCATCGACCCCGACATCAGCCAGCAGGACGCCCTGGTCCAGATTCCCATGGTCTCCAACGCCACCGGTCTCTCCGCCTCGGTGCTGAAGCACCTGATCATCAGCCAGACACAGGGTGCGGAGCTCGGCTTCATGGGCACCTCGTACGTCGACGTACTCCAGCTCAACGAGGCGTTGGTCAAGCTGGAAAAATGAGCACCACCGCCATCTCGGCGGTGGTGCTCCGCAGACCTGCCTTGCTGACTGGACAAGTCGTGGCAGTAGCCGCACATCTTCGTCCCTGGGTGAGGCTCAATGTCGATCTGTGCGACGGGACCGGCACTATCACCCTTCGCTTCATGGGGCGCACCGAAGTTCCGGGCATGGTTCCTGGTTGTCGTTTGCGTGTTGAAGGAACCCCTTGGATGGAGGGTGACACCCTCATAATGCTCAACCCGCTCTACGAGTTCGTGGACTAGGGAACCCCGTGGATACACATGCGATGAACGTCGTACTGCTGGATCTCGATCAAGGCTCACGACGAATCGAGGTGGCCGCGCTTCGCTACGGAGGATACGACGTCTCGACTGCCCACACCCTCGAACAGCTCGTCACCCATGTGCGGACTCATCGGACCGACGCAATTCTCGTCGATCCGGCTCAACTTGATATTGCACCATTGGTGGCAGAGCTGAGAGCCCGGACCGAGTTACCGATCATTGTGGTATCGGAGGGCGAGGGCGATGGTGACCTCGTCACTGCACTCGACGCCGGCGCCGACGACTACATCGCCAAGCCATTTGTGGTAGAGGTGCTTCTGGCTCGGATGCGAGCTGCGCTGCGCCGAGGGCGCGCATCGGAGGTGCCGGCCGCCATCGTGACGGAGGATTTCACTATTGACATTGCAGCGCGCAGAGTGTTTCGAACCGACGGTTCTGAGATCTCTCTCACCGGCGTCGAGTTTCGAATGGTCGAGATCCTCCTTCGCCATCCGGGCCACATCGTTTCGCGCGAGCAGATTCTTGAAGAGATCTGGGGGCCTCGGGGTGCTCACAGTCCGCATTACCTACGCGTGTTCGTCAACAGAATCCGCCAGAAACTCGAACCCGATCCTGCCCACCCCCGTTACCTGCACACTGCCACCGGTCTCGGGCTCGTATTCAAACTGGAACACGAGCCCGAAGCATCAGATGACAGAGCTCCGTAACGCAATGTACCAGGAGGTACCATGAACACAGCGCTGGTCAGCCCGAGCCTTCCGGCCCTCATGCTCTACGCCGCATCCCTGATACTGGTCATGTGGACCGTTGTCGACGCAGCCAGGCGTCCCCGGAGCGACTTGCCTCCTCAGCGCAAAGCTCTATGGATCGCCGGTTCAGTCGTCGGCTGGTTGCTCTTTGGCATAATTGGGGCTGCCGTTGCCATTGTGTATCTGGTAGGGCCGCGCCGGCGGATGAACGCCCGAATCTAGTGGGTGAGGTACTCGGCGGTGGAACCGCCGACCGGCATTGCGCTCATGCCGAGCTTGCGGTGGTCCCAGGAGCGAACCCGCTCGACATCCAGCCGGACGGCCACCCGGTTGTGGAGCATGGCCTCGACGAACGGGCGCAACTCTTCGGTGTACGGGCCGGTGTAGCGCTCGAAGACACTGACCCCCACCTTCCACAGCGCGTCGGCATCGTCGATCACCACGCCGCGGCCCTCGAGGGACACGCCGCGCAACTGGTCGTAGGTGAGCCCGTCCTCGACGAGAAACGAGAAGCTGTCGTTGCGGCGCAGGTTGACGACTTTCTGCGACTTGGCCTTGGTCTCGATCCACACCTGACCGTCGAGGACGGCGTACCACATGGCGATGAGATGCGGCAGCCCCGAGGGTCCGACGGTCGCAACAGTGGCGCTGCGTTGCTGCTCAATGAACGTGGCGACCTCTTCGTCGCTCATCCGGATGGCGGCCCTTTGGTTCTCGGCCATGATCAGTTCCTTTCGTCGGCGCCCTCTTGGCGGGCGATGGTAGACGGGCGAGCACCAGACGCGCACGTCTGAACTCGCATTCCGGGTGCCGTCGATGTTGTTACGTGCCCGTCCAGTGGGCAGGTCGTCGCTCGAAGAACGCCCCGATCCCCTCCGTGACGTCGTTGGTGCCGAGCAGGCGTGCGTGGGCGGCGTCGCTACGAGCCCATGTGGCCGCTTCATCGCCGTTGATCTCGTGGTTGACCACCGACAACGACTCGCGCACCGCCAGGGGCGCGTTGGCACAGATGCGTGCGGCCAGCGCGAGCGCGCCGGAGAGGGCCTGGCCCGGTTCCGTGAGGGCGTTGACGAACCCGAGCCGCTCCGCACGCACGGCGTCCAGATTCTCTCCGGTGAGCAGCATCTCCCGGGCCACATTGGCGGGGAGCACGCGCGGGATCCGGAAGGCGCCGCCGAAATCAGGCATCAGGCCACGCTTCACCTCGGGGAACCCGAACGACGCCGCCCGCGAGGCCACCACCAGGTCGCAGCACAGGACAATTTCCATGCCCCCTCCGAGAGCGAGACCCTCCACGGCGGCGATGAGTGGCTTTGACCGCGTGCGGGTGATGATACCGACCAGACCTCCCCGCTCTGTGGGCTCACCCGGACCGATGGTCAGATCTGCGCCGGCGGAGAATACCTCGGTGCCCCCGGTGAGAATGCCGCACCACAGCTCGGGGTCGTCCTCCAGCCGGTTCAGGGCGGCATCGAGCCCGGCGGTGATGTCGGGGTTGAGCGCGTTCCGCTTCTGGACGCGGGCCAACGTGATGACAAGGACCTCGCCCTGACGACTGACCTCAACACTCATGCCGCGCAAGCTTGACAGGTCACGAACCGGGTCGCTCAAAGGACCATCGTGATGGCGTAGCGGTCGGCCGGATGGCTGTGTATGCCGACGCTGATCAACCGTCCCGACTGATCCCGGTTGCGTCGGGTGATGACCAGGGCGGCGCTGCCGGGTTCTGCGTCCAGTGCGGCCGCCATGCGGGCATCAAGGAGCGAGGCGGAGATCGTCTGCTCGACACGCGTGGCCGCCAGGTGCTCGGTCGTGAATTTGCCCCGTACGAGGTTTTCGCGCGGGAGGTCGCCGCGGAGGTAGTGCTCGCTCCAGCACAGGCCCGCCTCATCTCGGCCGCGACGGGCTCGCACACCCTCCATCAGGAACCATGAAGTGCCCCGCGGGGCGCCGATGCGGCGGGCCAGAGCTGCGTCGGCGACTACCTCGTGGCTGTCGGGCTTGACCAGCCGCGTTTCGGCCGCCAGGGCCACGATGTCGGCCGCCGACTGGGCCAACGGTTGGTAACCGGCCATAGGGACAGAGGCGATGAGGGTGGTGCCGGCGCGGGGTCGCCGGCTGATCAGGCCCAGTTCGTCGAGGCGTCCCAACGCGCGTCGAACGGTGCCGCGGGCCAGACCGTAGTCGGCGCACAGCTGTTCTTCGGTGGGGAGGCGGTCGCCGATCGCGAACGTCCCGTCGGCGATCTGCGCCAGGAGGTCCTCGGCCAGTTGCTGGTGCTGCGTCGTCTTCATCGGCCCCGCGCCGTCATTCCCCCGTCGACTGCGATCACGGCCCCGTTCACGAAGGAGGCTTCCAGCGCGGTCAGGGCGACGATCATGTAGGCCACCTCCTCGGGCCGGCCATAGCGGCCGACGGGGACATGGCGCCGGGCGAATTTCTCGCGATCGGCGGCGGGAATGCCCTCGGTGAGGCCGGTCAGGGTTGCCCCGGGGCAGACGCAGTTGGCGGTCACCCCCTGGCCGCCGAGGTCGACGGCCAAAGAACGGGTGAAGCCGAGCAATCCGTGTTTGGAGACCGTGTACGGGCTGGTCAAAGGGCCCGCGGACAGCGCCTCCGTGGACGCCACGTTGACGATCCGCCCGTTTCCCGCCCGCACCAGGTCGTCCAGGCAGGCCCGCACCAGGTACATGGCTGCGGTGAGGTTGACGGCGAGGGTCCGCTCCCACACCTCGACGTAGTGCTCGCCGTCGAGGGGCCCGCCGGTGCCGATCCCGGCCGCATTGACCAGGATGTCGATCGGCCCCAGTCGCCGGTGAACCTCCTCCACCGCCTCCTCCACCGCTGACGGGTCGCTCACGTCGACGGGAGTCTCGCCATTCAGATCGAAGACCGCGACCTTGACCCCTTGGCTCTCCAGGAGCTCGACGGTGGCCCGGCCGATCCCGCTGGCACCGCCGGTGATGATGGCGACCCGGCTCATGCCGGCATCTCTATGACGACCTTGCCGAGCGCGCGCCGCTCGAAGAGCACGCGCATCGCCCCGGCCGTGTCGGCCAGGGGGAAGCGGTGCCCGATGGCGGGGGTGACCTTGCCCTGGCGATACCAGTCGAACAGCTGGGTGAAGTCCTCGACGTTGGCCTTCGGATCGATGATGGCCGACATGCCGTAGGCGACACCGACGATCGAGATGCTCTTAAGGATGGTCTGGTTGGCTTTGATCGTTGGGATGTCCCCCGAGGCAAACCCGATCACCAGATAGCGGCCGTTCCAGGCCAGACTGCGCAGGGGCTCCTTGGCATCCGTTCCCCCGACCGTGTCGAACACCACGTCGGCGCCGCGTCCATCCGTGTGCTCCTTGACGGCCTCCGAGAGGGAGCCCAGGGTGTGGTGGTCGAGCACGGCGTCGGCGCCGAGCCGGCGAGCCAGCTCGCACTTCTCCGCTCCGCCGGCCACCGCGATGACCGTGGCGCCCGCCGCCTTGGCGATCTGGATGGCGGCCGATCCACACCCGCCGCTGGCTCCGGTTACCACCACCGACTCGCCTGCCCGCAACCCACCCCGGCGGATGAGCCCGTGGAAACCCGTGCCGTAGGTGAGGTTGAAGGAGGCCGCCTCGTCGAAGGACATCGCATCGGGGATCCGGTGGACCTGCTGGACCGGGGGTGTCGCCAGGACCTCGGTGGCGAACGCCCCCGAGCCACACAGCGTGAGGACCCGGTCACCGACGGCCAGGTCGGAGACGTCCTCGCCCACCTCGGTGATCACGCCCGCGCACTCGGTGCCGGGTACGAACGGCGGTTCGAGCCGGGACTGGTAGAGCCCCCTGATCATCAGGACATCGGGGAAGTTGACCGAGGCGGCCCGCACGGCGATGCGCACCGCAGCCGGCCCGAGCGGGGCGGCGTCCAGGGTCTGCAGCTCAATGGCGCCTTCGCCACTCAGTTCGGTGCATACGGCGGCGAGCGTCATGCCATGGCCTTTCGATATTCGTCGCGGAGTCCCTGCTTGTACAGCTTTATGACCTCCTCGCCCCCGAAGGCCAGATCGAGCGGTCCGACCTCCTCGGCGACGAACGTGCGGATCCATTCGAGCTGGGCGGCGAACGCCGGATCGATGTCGAAACTTGCCACGGAACCACCTCGTTCTCGGCCCGGTGCGGGCCCAGATTATTGTATAGTCAATTAACTTCCCTGGGTGAAACGGCGGATCGAGGGGCGTGGGGCCGTCATCCCTGGCGCGGCCTCCAGGTGAAATGCGGCGGTCGCCGCTCGAGAAACGCGGCGACGCCTTCCTTCGGATCATCGGCCACCGCCAGCTCGGCCGCCCACCGGGCTGCGCACGCGTCTCCGACGCGGCCGTCCGCCACGACGGCGTCGATCATCTCCTTGCTGGCCTGTTGCGTGAGCGGGGAGCGCTCCTCGGCGAGCAAGGTGACGAACGCCTGCAGTCGGGTGACGGCCTCGTCGGGCTCGTGCAGTTCGTCGATCAACCCGATGCGCAGGGCCCGTTCCGCGCTGATGAGCTCGGCCGAGTACAGCAGATGTTTCGCCGCCGAGGGGCCGGTGAGCTTCACGACCCTGGCCAGGGCCGGGGCCGGGTAGATGATGCCGAGCCGGGCGGGGGTGACGCCGAAGCGCGCCGTCGCATCGGCGATCCGCAGGTCGCACGAGGTGGCGATCTGAACCCCGCCGCCCACACAGACTCCCTGTATGAAGGCGATAGTGGGCTTCGGGAACTCCATGAGCGCCGTCTCCGCCTCGAGATTGGCCTCTCCGTAGGAGCGATCGGCAGATTGGAGGCCGGCGATATCCGCACCGGCGCAGAAGTGGGCGCCCGCCCCCCGCACCACGAGCACCCGGACATCCGCATCGCCCGCAAGCCGGCGGCAGTGCTCGCCGATGGACACCCACATGTCGTAGGTGACCGCGTTTCGTTTCTCTTCGCGATCGAGGCGAAGGGTCGCCACACCGCGCGCCACCGAGAGGGTGATGTCGTCGCTCACCGGTCGAGGCCCGCTTCCTTCACGATGTCTGCGGCATGTTCGTTCAGTCGCGGTGGGCGGGACCACACCCCGGTGCCACTCTTCGTCATTTTGATCGGTTGACCCGCCAGGGTGAGTGGACGACTCCCATCGGGCTGCTCCACGCGTACGAGCATGCCCCGAGCGGCGACATGCGGATCGTTCCAGACGGCCTCCATGTCGTTCACCGGTCCCACCGCGACGACCCCTCCGAGCAGGCGCACGATCTCCGCTGTGGTACGGGTGCTGGTCCATGCCACGATTTCCGCGTTGAGTGCCGGGCGATTGGCCAGGCGGTCGGCGAAGGTGGCAAAGCGCTCGTCCTCGGCCATCTCGGGCCGTCCCATCAGCGCGCACAGCAGCGCGAACATCTCGCCCGGTGCGCCGATGCCGCAGTTGCCGTCCGCCGTCGGAAAGATGTCGAACGGCGCGATTTGCGGATGCCCGTTGCCCGTGGGACCGGGAACGGTGCCCGAGCATGAGTAGCGGTAGACCGCACTCTCCGTGAGGCTCAGGACGGCGTCGTACATGGCCACGTCCACGAACTGCCCGACACCGCTGCGCTGCGCGTCAATGACCGCGGCGAGCAGGCCCACCGCGTTGAGCGCCCCCGAGTACAAGTCCCCGACGCTGGGGCCGCATTTCATCACGGTGCCGTCGGCCGTGCCCGTCATGCTGACAAGGCCGCCCATCGCCTGGGCCACTATGTCGTAGGCCGGCCAGGTGACATACGGGCTCTCACCCGTTCGGGGGTCTCCGAAGCCGCGTATGGCCGCGTAGACCAGCTTGGGATTCAGCGATGCCAGCGTCTCGTACCCGAGACCCAGCCGGTCCATTGCCCCGGCCCGGCCGTTCTCGACCAGCACGTCGACCGTCGGCACCAGCTCGAGCAACGTCTGACGGCCGGCCGCATCCTTGAGGTCGAGCACGATCGAACGCTTGCCTCGGTTGACGCTGGCGAAGTAGCCGCCGTAGGCGCGCTCGGTGTCCTCCGGGGTGTACGGGCCCATTCGCCTGGTGCCGTCGCCATCGGGTGGCTCGACCTTGATCACGTCGGCGCCCAGGTCGGCCAGCAGCATGGTGCAGTGCGGTCCGGCCAGGTTCTGGGTCAGGTCGAGGACGCGCAGGCCGTCCAGCGGGCCGGGCCGGTCGGGTATGGGTTCGGGCACTCAGCTCCCTCGCTCCGTGGTCGCCCGCTCAATGTCGTAGAGGCCCTCGAAACCGCCGACGTCCCCCAGCTCGCGGTAGGTCGCCATGATATCGGCCAGCTCCAGCCCCGAAGGCAGTCCCTCGTTATGGCGCCGGAGCAGTTCCCGCGTGGCGGCGAAGGTGACGGCGTGTGGGGTGATCGAGTCGATGAACAGCGTCACCCCACGTTCGTAGGCGTTGGCGGCGTGGTCGAAGAGGCCGATGGTGGCCAGTGGGACATCGACCGCGTCGCGGATCTGCTCCAGCTCCCCGTCGGCATAGGGCAGCGGGATGAGGATGACGTCCGCACCGGCGTCCACGTAAGCCCGTGCCCGCGCGCATGCGGCCGCCGCCCCCTCGTGGCGCAACGCCGCGGTGCGGGCGATCACCAGGAAATTGGGATCCCGCCGGGCCGCCACCGCGGCAGCGACCTTTTCGGCCATCTCGCGGGTCCCGACCAGGTGCTCAACGCCGCGATGGTGCGAGACCCGCTTCGGGGCGACCTGGTCCTCGAGCTCCACCGCGGCCGCACCCGCGGCCTCGAACTCCCACATCATGCGGGTGACATGGACGGGGTCACCGAAGCCGACGGCACCGTCGACGATGATCGGCATGCTGCAGCGAAGCGTGAGGGACGCCGTCGCCTCGGCCAGTTCGCTGAAGGCCAGCAGTCCTTCCGACACGGCCTTGGCGAAGCCGATGGCCCCGCCGCTCACGTACCCGGCGTGGTACCCGAGCTGCTCCGCCAATCGGGCCCCGAGCGCGTCGAGGCACAACGGGACCGGCGTGGGGAGTCCCGAGGCAACGCGATCGGCGAGCTGGCGGCGGCTGTCGGCCACGGTGGTGGGACGTGCCTGCACAGGTGGGCATACTCGCGCAGGAACCCGCGGCCCGCACGAGCCGCGCCGGTACTGGTGCGGTGAATGCGTGGGTGCAAGGTGCTATACGGTCACAGCCACCAACCGACAGAGAAGAGAGTGGGGGAACATGGGAGATCTCGAAGGCAAGGTCGCGCTGATCACCGGTGCGGCGCGCGGACAGGGACGGTCGCACGCCGTCGCCCTGGCCGAGCAGGGGGTCGACATCATCGCGCTGGACCTCTGTACCGACATCGACACTGTGTGGTACCCGTTGGCCACCGAGGACGACCTCGCCGAGACGGCCCGCCTGGTCGAGGCCCAGGGGCGGCGCGTCGTGGCGCAGACGGCGGACGTCCGAGACCTCGCCGCCCTGTCGGCCGCTGCTGACGCCGGCGTGGCGGAGCTCGGTCGCCTCGACATCGTCATTGCCAATGCCGGCATCGCACCGTCGATGGCGCCGGCGGCCGATCCGGCCGCCTCGTGGGGGAATGTCATCGACGTCAACCTCACCGGCGTCTGGAACACCGCGTTCGCCACCAAGCGGGCCATTGCCAAGGGCAAGCGAGGCGGCTCCATTGTGATCACCAGCTCGACGGCGGGATTGAAGGGAATGGCCGACCCCTCGCCGAGCGGGCAGGCGTACGTGGCGAGCAAGCACGCGCTGGTCGGTCTCATGCGGGCGCTGGCGCTGGAGCTGGCGCCCCGTTCGATCAGGGTCAACACCGTGCACCCGACGGGTGTCGCCACGCCGATGGTGCTGAACGAGCCCATGCAGGCCTGGATCCAGGAGAATGCCGCCGCGGCGGCCACTGGCATGCAGAACGCGTTGCCGGTCGATCTCATCGAGGCGTCGGATGTCACCAATGCCATTTTGTGGCTGGTCTCGGACAAGGCGCGCTACATCACCGGGGTGGCGCTTCCGGTCGACGCCGGGATCACCATTCGCTAGGTTCGGCAGCAAGGTGGGGTGGATGGTTGATAAGAACCTCCACCACACCTAATCCTCCGAACCGGGCACCGTTACCAGAGCCCCGTCCAAGTCCCACGCACTGCCGGCTATCTGGCCGGTGGTGCTGCTTGGTTCTGCCCTCAGGCGACCGCTGCCATCGGAGCGCGAGCCCCGCTGGTCTTCTGCGATCTCGGGTCAGCGTTTATCGTCTCGGGTCGTAGCCCCGCGACGTACTGCTCGTCACTGCTGTGCTCGGAGAGGAGCCGTGCTCCCTCCCGGGCGATGTTGCGTGCAGCGTTGACGTCGCGGTCGAGCGACACCCCGCAGGCCTCACACTCGAAGATCCGGGTGCTAAGGGACAGCTTGGCTTTCACTGCTCCACAGCACGAACAGGTTTTCGACGACGGGTAGAAGCGGTCGATCACCACCAGGGCGGTTCCTCGATCGTCGCTCTTGTAGACAAGCTGACGGCGCAGCTCACCCAGACTGGCATCGGCCATGGATCGGCCGAGATGGTGCTTGTGGTTCGACATGGCGGCCACACCGAGATCCTCGATGGCAACGGCATCGAAGCGGTCGACCAGGGCTGTGGTCAGATGGTGCCGGTACAGCGCCCGGGTCTTGGTCACCTTGCCGTGGAGGCGGGCGCGGCGTCGGCGCAGCTTTGCCCGGTTCTTTGAACCCCGTTCGGTCCGCGACGGCTTCTGGGTTCGTGAAATGGCGCGGTCCAGCCTGGCCAGCTTCTTGAGCTGGGCTTCGAGGACTCTTGGATTGGGAACGTGGCCGTCCGCGTCGGTGAGGCCAGGGATGGCGCGATCCAGCGTGGCCAGATGGGTGAGTCCCGCATCGAGCCCCACGATGCCGCTCAGACGGGCTGATCGGTTTCGGGCGGGCAGGCCCACCAGGTAGCGCACCGTGAACGACACCTGCCAGCGGCCGCCCCGGAACGAGATGGTCACCTTTTGGATCCGGGCTCGTCCGGATTCGACGAGGTTGTAGAGCCGTCGAGTGGACTCTGTCGTGTGCAGCCAGACGAGGTTGGCTGCCCGCCGCTTGAGGTCGGGATCCGACGCCGACTGGGGCAACATGAGCCGGATGCCGTGTCGGTCGGGGTGGAACCAGCTCAGCTGGTGATTGATCTCGACGAAGCTCACTGACGGAGTGGACCGGTTGCGCGACTTGAAGTTGGGGAAACCCACCCTCTTGCCGGCTCGGGCGCCCTTCTTCGAATCTGCGAAGTTGGCCAAAGCCGCCGCCGCGTCGGCTGTTCCGGAGCGGAAGGCGTGCATGGAGACCTCGCACCACCACGGCGCGAGGTCCTCCTTCGCCGCGTTGAAGGCCATGTTCAGGCTGTAGGCCGACCAGGACAGGGAGGGCGTCAGATCCGACTCCGCCATTTCTGCTGCTCGTTCGGCTGATCGGGTGGCCAGATTCTCCCGCACGGAACGAATGGCCCAGTTGTAGGCGAAGCGCCGGGCACCGGCGTAGGAGTAGGCCAGGCGCTCCTGGGCTGCATTGCCGGACTGCACTGCCGGACGGCACATCGCCTACCGGTCGGGCTGGAGAGGGTTCCCCTCCTCCAGCGGGATCCGTGGGGTCGAGATGTGCTGGGGGATGATCTCGAGGGTGACCCTATCGGTGCCGGGAGGGTCGAAGGGGTAGACGTCGGCATCCAGGTACTTCTTGGCCACCGCGTTGATGAACGACCGGTCCGGGTCGGGAACGATCCGGACGGTGCCGCGCACCTCGACGTAGCGATTGGGATTGTTGCGATGGGGGACGCACAGAGCCACCCGGGGGTCGGCCAGAAGGTTGCGGTACTTCTTGCGATCGGTGGTGGTGCTGAGCCGGATAGTGGTGCCGTCGAAGAGGAGTGCCAGCGGGGTGATGGACAGTTGCCCGTCGGGCCGCAATGTGCCGAGGTAGCCCGTCGGGTTGTCGTCCAGGATGTCGTGCACGAACGCCGGGATGCGCGGGATCGGTGTCGCAGGCGGGGGGGTGGCGGACACGGGAACCTCCGTTCCATAGGGTGATCGGGTGGTGGATGGGTGGAGCATCCGCCGGTCGGGGCAGTCAGGTAATCTAGCAAGCGCCTACTACCTTCTGTCGAGCGTCGAGGGAACCGAGTGACCGCAATCGAACCCAGGAAGCGCCGCCCGACCGGTGAGCCCAGAAGGCTCATCCTCGCCGCGGCCCGGGACCTGTTCTCCCGCCGGGGCTACAGCGATACGTCGACGCGCGAGCTGGCCGATCGCGCCGGGGTCTCGGAGACGCTGATCTTCCGCTACTTCGGCTCCAAGGCCGTGCTGTTCCGCGAGGCGCTGGTCGTGCCGTTCGTGGAGTTCGTGGACGATTGGGCCGAGCGGAACAGGTCGGGCGCGCTTGACCATCTGAGCGACGCCGACTTCACGAAGGGCTACATCACCGACGTCTACCAGCTCTTCCGGGCCAATCGAGGCCTCCTGGCTGTGGTGTGGGCGGCGGACACCAACGAGGAGCACGTGCTGGCCGAGTCGGGTGTCCTCGACGACGTGACCGGCGCGCTGGCGCAGCTGGTGGAGGTCAGCCGGAGCGCGATGCACCGTCGGCACCCGGAGATCGAACACCGCGAGGACCTGGGATCCCGAGCCGTGCTGGCCGTGTCGGCCGGCATGGCGGCGTTCGGACAGTCCTTTTACGGAGGCCCGCGACCGAGCGATGACGACATCATCGACGAGGTCGTCCAGCTCATCCTCCACGGCTATCTCTACACATCGCCGTCCAAGGTCACGACCGGGCCCAAGACCACGCCGCGGGCCCGGTCGGAGCAGCCGTCGGGTCGTGCCTGAGTTGCCGGGTGGGACTCCCAAAACCCTCGAAAGCGGTCGGCGCACCCGCTTGCCGGTGGGACTGCCCCCCGAGGCCCTGGCGCCCCACGCCGTCCGCCGCTGGGCCGCGTCGGCGCCCGAGTCGGTGGCCATTGCGCACGTGGGCGGCTCCACCATCACCTATGGCCAACTCGACCAGGCATGCCGCCAGTGGGCCACCGCCTTCCGCCACCTCGGGATCGAGGCGCGTTCCGTCGTCGCGACCATGCTGCCCAATGGACCGGCCGCCTTCGAGGTGTGGCTCGGACTCGGGTGGCTGGGAGCCGTGGAGGCCGCACTCAACCCTGCCCTGAGGGGGCGCCTCCTGGCCGCGGCCCTCGGCGGTTCGGGCGCGACGGTGCTGGTCACCGTGCCCGGCTCTCTCGACGCCGTGGTCGACGTGGTGGCCGATCTCCCGGAGCTCCGGCGGGTTGTGCTCGTGCCGGGGCCCGCGGGCGGGGGAGGAGAGGCGGAGCGTGCGCTGCAGGAGGCCGGCATCGAAGTCATCGACGGCGCTGAGGCTCTCCGGAGCTGCGTTCCGGCCGACGACATGGACGGTCCGAGCTACCGGGACGTCGCCACCCTGCTCTACACGTCCGGCACGACCGGTCCGTCCAAGGGGGTCCTGGTCACGTGGGCCTCGGTGTACCAGACCTGGTCCTGGGTCCCGGCCGACGCACTGACGCGGGGCGAGGGACTGTACTGCCCGTTCCCCATGTTCCACACCTCGGGCAAGTCGGCGCTGAATTCGACGCTCGTGCGCGGCGCCCGTTTCGTCTGGCGGGATCGGTTCAGCGCCGCCGACCTGTGGGCGGACATCCGGCGGACCGACTGCGTGGCGGCGTGCCTCGTGGGCCCCATGCTGGCGTACGTACACAGCCAGCCTACGGATCCGTCGGACCGCGACAACCCGCTCCGATCGATCATGGCCGGACCGATGATCCCCGAAATTGAGGAGTTCGAGCAACGGTTCGGGGTCCGGGTCGCCACGTGCTACTCCATGACCGAAATCGGCACGCCCCTCGCCACGGGCTGGGACCACGGGCCGCCGGGGACGTGCGGGCGTCCCCGTCTCGACTACCCGTGGACCGAGGTCCGGGTGGTGAACGACGTCGACGAGCCGCTCCCTCCGGGCCAGGTGGGCGAGCTCGTCGTGCGCACGGAAGAGCCGTGGGCCCTCACGGCTGGCTACCACCGGCTTCCCGAGCGCACGGCCGAGGCCTGGCGGAACGGCTGGTTCCATTCCGGGGATGCATTCCGCTACGACGAAGACGGGTGGTACTACCTGGTCGACCGGATGAGCGACGCCATCCGCCGGCGGGGCGAGAACATCTCGAGCTTCGAAGTCGAGCAGGTCGTGAGGGACCACCCGGGTGTGGTCGACTGCGCTGCCGTCGGGACCCCCGCTGTCCACGGCGAGGAGGAGGTCCTGGTCGTGGTGGAGGTCGTCGATGGCCAGCACTTCGATCCGGCAGGGCTACGTGACTGGCTGGTGCCGCGCATGCCGCGGTTCATGCTGCCCCAGTTCGTGCGGGTCGTCGATGCCCTTCCCCGCAACGAGACGTCCCTTCGGGTTCAGAAGTTTCGTCTGCGCGCGGAGGGCGTGACGCCTGGTACGTGGGAGTATCCGGAACCTCCGGTGCCATCTGCACCAGACCCCGAGATGGAGGAACTCCGTGCCCGTCCACCTTCGTGAGCTCATCGACCCCCCGGTGACGGCACTGTTGGCCATGGAAGTCAAGCGAGGCTCGATGGGAGACCTCGTCGCCGACTACCCGTTGGCGAACGCCGCGCGTGCCATGGGCCTGCCGGAGAACCTGGGCCGGCTCTTCGCCACCGGCCGCGCCGTGGGCACCCGGGTCGTCCACTGCATATCGGCCTTCCGGCCGGACCTCGCCGGAACGGCCCGCAACGCGCCGCTCCTGGCCTGGGGTGCCCGCCGCAATGTCGATCTCCTGGTGGGCTCGCCGCACGCCGAGCCGGCCCTGGAGCTGGGTCAGGTCGAATCCGACCTGGTGTCGGTGCGTACCCATGGCGTGAGCCCGTTCTCGGGAACCGAGCTGGACGCCATGTTGCGGGCCGAGCGGATCGAAAATCTGATCGTCTGTGGGGGTTCGGTCAACGTCGGCGTGCTCGGCACGTGTATCGAAGCGGTAAATCTCGGCTACCGGGTGGTCGTGCCGCGTGACGGCGTGGTCGGCACCCCGCCGGAGTACGTGGAGGCGGTGCTGCAGCACACCATTCGCCTCCTCGCCATGCTGACGACCGTCGACGAGATCATCGATCTCTGGTCCGACGGCGCAGTATGAGGTCCGAGGGCGCAGTATGAAAAGGTGTCGGGCGCCCCAGGGTCCGCCAAGAACGGGAGGAGCACCATGAATCTCGGGTTGTCCGAGGACCAGCTGGCCATAGAGGAGGCGTTCACCAGGCTCTTCGTTCGGGAGTCCCCCCCGGCGGTGGTGCGGGCCGCCGAACCACTCGGGTTCGATCGCAGCCTGTGGGACCGCCTCGTCGACATGGGTGCGCCCGGCATGGGGGTGGCGGCGGAGACCGGCGGTGACGGGGCCACGCTGTCGGACCTGGTGGTCGTGGCCGAGGCAGTGGGACATGCGATTGCCCCGGTGCCCCTTATCGAGCACATCGTCGCGGCGCGGGCCCACCCCGTCGACGACGTGGTGGAGGGCGCCACCATCGCCACCATCTCCCTGCGGCCGGCCCGGCCCGATGGAACGTGGCGCCTGGTACCCGCCGGGGCAATTGCCGATGTCGTGCTCGGCGTCGATGGCGACGAGCTCGTGGCCGTGCGATCGCCCGCTCCGGGTGAGGCACCCCGTAACCACGCCGCGGCGCCGATCTCCGATCGTTCTGCGCGGGTGGGCGAGCGCACGGTGCTGGGCCCAGCCGCCGACTTCGCACGCGCCCTCAGCGAATGGAAGACCCTCACCGCCGCCGCACTGGTGGGGATTTCGGTCGCCGCCCTGCAGCTCGGGCGCGACTATGCCATGTCCCGCCACCAGTTCGGCGTGCCGATCGGCTCCTTCCAGGCCGTCCAGCACGGTTTGGCCGACCTCCCCGCGCTCATTGACGGGGCGCGCCTTCTGACCCACAAGGCGGCGTGGTCGGGCGACCAGCCCGCTCCGGGGATCTGCAACGTCGACGACGCCGACATCACCGACTTCGACTGCCTCGCCGGCATGGCGTTCGTGTTCGCGGCGGAGACCGCGACCCGCTCCACCGACCGCAGCCTGCACTTTCATGGCGGGTACGGCTTCTCCGAGGAGTACGACATCCAGCTCTATTACCGCCGGGCGCGTGGGTGGGCGCTGGTCTTCGACGACCCCTCGAGAGAGTGCCTCCGTCTGGCCGACGGGTTGTTCGGCCCCGTCGCAGTGGGAGCGGCATGATGGACTTCTCCCTCTCGCCCCAGATCGAAGAGTACCGACGCGAGCTGAAGGAGATCATCGCCCGGGTCATCACCCCCGAGGTGGTGGAGGAGCAGCATCGCTCGGGCACCTTCAACAGCGACGCCCTCAATCTGGCCCTCGCCCGCGGCGGCTACCTCGAACGGGCGGTTCCGGGTCTCGGGAAGGGAGACCCCGTTGAGCTCTGGCTGCTCTTCAACGAGCTCGAGAAGGCCGGCGCCCCCTACGACGGCATCTCCATCACCATGATGATCGCCGGGGTCGTCAACGCGGTCGGCACGGACTGGCAGAAGGAGCGGATCCTGCCGTCTCTTTTGTCCGGCGAGGCGCTCGTCTGCATGGGCTACAGCGAACCGGACTACGGCAGTGACGTGGCGTCGATCGTGACGCGGGCCGAGCGCGACGGTGACGAGTGGGTGATCAACGGCGCCAAAATGTGGACCACCATGGCGCAGGCGGCGAAGTGGCTCATCCTGCTCACGCGTACCGATACCGAGGCGCCCAAGCACAAGGGGCTGACCATGTTCCTCTTTCCCATGGACACCCCGGGCATCACGGTGGACCCGGTCCCGACCATGGGCACCGAACGCACCAACGCCACCTTCTATGACAACGTGCGTGTCTCCGACCAGTGGCGTCTCGGGGAGGTCAACGGAGGCTGGAAGACGATGGGGGTGGCGCTGTCGTTCGAGCGCGGGGTGATGGGGGGAACCAGCCAGAGTGTCCAGATGCTGCGCGAATTCCGGCGCTGGGCGGAGGCCGAGGGTTTGATGGCCGACCCGCTGGTGCGCGAGCGCCTGGTGCGGGTCGCCATCGACAGCGAAGTGGCCAAGCTGTTGACGCAGCGCTCCGCCTGGACGGCCGCGACCGGAGGCGAGGCCGGTCTCCAGGGCTCCATGACCAAGGTCTTCGCCACCGAGGCATACCAGAAGGCGTCGCGGTGGACCCAGGAGATGGCGGGTGCCGAGGGCCTGTTGCAATTCGACGAACCTGATGCGGCCGCGGACGGCTGGGTGGAGTACCACGCGCGCCACGCCCCGGTGACGACGATTTACGGGGGGACGTCCGAGATCAACCGGAACAACATCGCCGAGCGCCACCTCGGCCTGCCGAAGGCGCGCCGCTGAGCGGGCGGCCGCTCCCGCCCCCACTCAACCGGTGAGCAGTGGCGCGAGCTCGTCGAGCTGGCGCAGCGTCCCCGAGGTGTCGGCCTCGACGACCACGAACAACAGGCGCCGCACCCCCAGGGTGCGGGCGTTCTCCAGTGCCTGACGCAGTCTGTCGGTGGTCTCGGGAAGCTGCATGATCGTGACGTCGAAGCGGTCAGGGTCGTGTCCCGCGCTCTGCCACGCCGCCCTCGCCACCTGAATCTGCGCAGGGAATCCCGTCTCGAGCAACGGCGAGGCGTGGGGTATCCATCCGTCTGCCCAGGCCGCGATGCGGGCGAAATTGCGCGCGTTGCCCGGAACGCCCAACAGGATGGGGGGGTGGGGTTTTTGGAACGGCTTGGGGTGCGACGAGCTGGGCGCCATGTGCAGATAGGTGCCGTCGAAGGCGGTTTCCTCTTCGGTCCACAGCGACTTCATCAGGGCCAGCTTCTCGGCCAGGACGGCGACACGCTCGGCCGGCGGGTAGCCGTGATTCGCCACCTCCTCGCGGTTCCAACCCCAACCGAAGCCGAGCGTCAGCCGTCCGCCGCTCAGTCGGTCCAGGGTGGCGATCTCCTTGGCCAAGACGATGGGGTCGTGTTGGACCGGGAGCGCCACGGCGGTGCCGATGGCCAGGTTCGTGGTGGCGGCGACGAACGACAGCGCGATGAACGGATCCCACAGGTGAGTGATGAAGCGGTCCTCGTCACCGGGCGGCCAGCTGGTGTGATCGGACGGCATGTGGGTGTGCTCGCACACGAACAGGGCGCCGAACCCGCGTTCGGCGGTGGCGGTGGCGAGGTCCAAGAGCGGCATGGAGCGGTCCGTGGACTGCGCGGTGATACCGATGATCGGGGTGTCGTTGGTCACGGTTGACTCAGCCCAGGGTACGTCCGCGCACACTGGAGCTCCCCCCATCGACTCGGAGCGTCACGCCACTGATCGTCTCCGCTTCGCGGCTGGCTAAGAACGCGATGGCGTAAGCCACATCGGTGGCGGTCGAGATCCGGGTCAGGTGCATCCCCTCAATCTCGCGGCGTCGTTCCGGTGTGAGGTTGGCGTCGCGCACCTCGTGGAGGATGTATCCCGCCTGCACCGTGTTGCAGCGTATTCCCCGCCGGGCATAGTCGATCGTGATGGAGCGGGCGAGCGCGTTGAGGCCGCCCTTGCTCGCGGTGTAGGCGGCGAGGCCTGGGGTGCCCCGCTCCGCGGCCCTGGAGGAGACGTTGACGATGGCCCCGTGCCCAGCCTCGAGCATGGCCGGGATGGCGAGACGGCTCAACGTGGCTGGACCGACCAGGTTGACGGCGAGCACGGCGTCGAAGGTGGCCCGGTCAACCTCCGCCACCGGGCCGTCGTCCGCCATCACCGTGTTGTTGACCGCGTTGTTGACCAGCACGGTCAGTGAACCGAAGTGCGACAGTGCGGCGTCGACCAGGGCCTGACAGTCGGACTCGCGGCTCAGGTCGGCCGGGACGAAAATTGCCGTGCCGCCCTCCTCTTCGACCTCACGAGCGGCGAGGTCCCCGCGACTGTGGTCGCGTCCGCTGAGCACCACCGCGCACCCTTCGGAGCCGAAGAGCCGGGCGACCTCCCGTCCCAGGCCCATGGTGGCGCCGGTCACGATGGCCACCTCGCCCGCCAGTCGGAGCGGGCGAGCCGCTGCGTTGCCCACGTTTCCCCCAGTGTCCTCGCCGCGCCATGGTCGTCTTCTGGCGGCAGTGCCCGGACACAGTACCGGCCGCGCGTCATCATCCGACAACGTTGTCCGGGCTCCCTGGCGCCACCGTCATTTGACCCCATCACGGGAAATGCACCACGCTAAAGGAGAGGCATCTCGGCCCGGCGCCCGCCGGCCGCTCGAAGAGGGGGAGCCATGGCAAGCAAGGTCGCGTTCGTCACCGGAGCCAGCAGGGGGATCGGAAAGGCTGTGGCGATCGAGTTGGCCCGCCTCGGCTATGACGTCGCCGTCACCGCCCGGACCGTCAATGCCGGTGAGCAGCGTGAGCACTCGTCGACGATCAGCGCGACCGACGTCTCCCCGTTGCCGGGCAGCTTGTCCGAGACGGCCGCGCTCATTGAGAAGGAGGGGCAAAAGGCCCTCGCTGTCCCGGCGGACCTGCTCGACCAGGCCTCGCTGGGCGCCGCCGTGGCCACGGTGCTGGAACGGTGGGGACGGATCGACTTGATAGTGCACAACGGGCGCTACATCGGGCCCGGGCACATGGACCGCTTCCTCGATACGCCGATAGAGCTGCTCGAACGCCAGCTCGAGGCCAATGTGATCGCACCCCTGGTACTCAACCGCATCGTCCTGCCGAGAATGATCGAGCAGGGCGGGGGGATCGTCGTGAACATCACGTCGGCCTCGGGGTACGGCGACCCCACCGAGCCCGCCGGCGCCGGCGGGTGGGGCATGGGCTACGGGATCTCCAAGGGGGCCTTCCAGCGGATCGCCGGCTTCCTGGCCGTCGAACTGCGGGACCAGGGGATCCGTTGCTACAACGTGCAGCCCGGCCTCATCGCCACCGAGCGGATCGGCCAGGACATGGCCAAGTTCGGTATCGCCAACAACGGCGCGCCGCCCGAGGTGGTCGCCCGCGTGGTCGGTTGGTTGGCCACCAGCGACGAGGCGCCTTCCTTCAACGGGAAGACCATCGAGGCCCAGTTCTTCTGCCACGACCGCAAGCTCCTCGACGGCTGGGACGGGCCGCGTCCGACCAAGAACAACATCAGCTACGACGACGCCGCCGCCAACCTGACCGCCTACGAGAGCCGGTGGCAAAAGGAGGGCTGAGCGGGTCCCGCCGTCACGTGCGGCGAATGCCGGTGGTGAGATCGCTCATCCGCGCGACCGCATCCCGGCGGCTCAACTGCAGGACCGCGGTGGCATGGCGTTCGTCGTCGGGGTGCGAGAACTCGGTGGGCCCGCGGCCGAGCACGTCGAACAGGTGCCGCCCCACCTCATCGGGGTCGGACGGGTGGCGGAGCCGCCGGCGGGCGATGTCGAGGTCGTCGGCGGCACCGGTCTCGGAGGCCCCGACGTCGGAGCTTCCGTCGATCTGGCCCTTGTAGTTCTCGGTGCGGGTGGCCCCGACGACGTAGGCGAAGGCGTCGACGCCCGCCTCACCGAGCTCGGCCCACAGACCCTCGGCCAGAATCCACTCGTACGCCTTGGCGGCGAAGTACGAGGCGAAGACCTTCCCACCTTGCAGCGCACCCATGGAGCTGACCAGGGCGATGGCGCCGCGTCCCCGACCTGCCATGGCGCGGCCGAAGTGGTGGCAGAGCATGGTGGGCACCGTGCAGTTGACGGTGATGTTGTCCAGATGCTCGGCCACCGGAACCTCGAGGAAGTACCCCCGCGGTTCGGCGGCGGCGTTGTAGACGAGCGTGCCGATCTCGAGCCCTCCGGCGGCCGCCTCGACGGCGTCGACTGCACCGGGGTCCGTCAGGTCGACGGCCAGGGTCTGCACCGCGACCCCGTGGGTGGCGCGCATACGGGCTGCGCTCTCCTCGAGCAACGGCGCCCGGCGGGCCACGGTGAGCACGTTGATGCCGCGGCGCGCCGCTTCGTCGGCGATGGCGGCCCCGATGCCGGCGGAGGCGCCGACGACCAGCGCCCAGGGGCCGTAGCGCTCGGCGAACTCCATGGGTCCCCCGGCCATGCGCGTGTGCCCCGGATCAGAACGGGGACGGCAGCCGATCCATCGGCACCGCGATGACCGTGGAGGTCTCGGCGGTGGCCGCGATGGCGTCGGCGAGGACCGCCGGCAGCTTCTCCACGTCGTCCACCTTGGTCCCCTCGGCCCCGAAGGAGCGGGCGAAGGCCACCCAGTCGGGGTTGCGCAAGACGGTGCCCAGCTCGCGGCCGTGGTACTTCTCGCGCTGGTCCCGGTTCGAGTTGCCGTAGGCACCGTCGTCGAAGACGATCGTGACCGTGTGGATCCCGTGCTGGACCGCGGTGGCCAGCTCGGTGGCGGCGAAGAGGAAACCGCCGTCGCCGGTCACGGTGACCACCGGGTGCTCGGGCCGGGCCACCTTGACCCCGAGCGAGGCGGGGTAGCCGAAGCCGAGCGTGCCCATGTACGAGGTCGACAGGTACGTGCGCGGGGCGTAGACGGGGTAGTGCATGTGGCACATGTAGGCCACGGTGGTCGTGTCGCAGACCAAAATGCCGTCCTCGGGCACGCCCTGGCGGAGCAGCTCGACCATGTGCGCCGCCGGGCCGATGGCGCGCAGCTGCTCGCCCACGCGGTGGCGGAGCGCGCTGGCCTCCTCGGTGCGCGAGGGACGGTCGCCCACCCGCTCGGCGAGGGCGGCTTCGAGCAGGGCCAAGGTGGCGGCGGCGTCGCCGGCCAGGGCGATCTCGGCCGGGTGGTTGCGCCCGATCTGCTCGGGGTCGACGTCGAGGTGGATGAGGCGCTGGCCCGAGGTCAGGCCCATGCCCTGGCCGCGGGTGCCGACGGCGAGCACGACGTCGGCGGCGTCGATGACCGGCTGGACGCGCCGGTTGACCCAGGCGGTGCCGACGGAGAGCGGGTTGCGGTCGTCGATGGCCCCCTTGCCCTCCCGGGTGGTGAGCACCGGGGACGACAAGAGCTCGACCACGGCCCGCAGGCCCTCGGTGGCGTCCCCGAGCACCACACCGCCTCCGGCGATGACGACCGGGGTCTTCGACGCCGCCAAGAGGTCGGCGGCCTGCGCCACCAGCTCGGGATCGGCGGCCACCGGGGCCACCTCGGTGCGCCCGAGCAGCGTGACCGGCTCGCTCTCGATGAAGGTCTCGGGGGGGATCTCGATCTCGGTCGGGCGGGGACGGCCGCTCGCCATTTCGAAGAAGGCCCGGCGCACCGCGGCGGGGATGGCGTGGGGCTCGAGGACGCGCTCGGCCCACTTGGTGATGGGGCGGACCACGTCGAGCTGGTCGTGGATGTCGTGGAGCAGGCCGAGGTCCTTGCCGATGCCGTGCCGGTTGACCTGGCCGGCCAACAGCAGCACCGGGGAGGAGCAGGCATAGGCGGTGGCCAGCCCGCTGGCCGCGTTGTACACCCCGACACCGGGGACGACCATGGCCACCCCCGGGCGTCCCGAGGCGCGGGCGTAGCCGTCGGCCATGTACGTGGTCCCCTGCTCGTGGCGGGTCACGATGTAGCGGATCTGCGGTGTGTCGACCAGGGCGTCGAGGGCCGCCATGAGCTGGTCGCCCGGGAGGCCGAAGATCACCTCGACCCCTTCGTTGACCAACTGGCGGGCCAGGGCCTGGCCCCCGGTCATGGTGACGGGTGCGCTGGATTCTGCGGGGGAACTGCTCATCGGTTGGTGCACCATTCTCGCCGCGCCGCGGCAACGTCGATAGCGAAGAGGTCGCAGTGTACTTGAGGGTCTGCGCAGCCGGAAGTTGACGCGATCATCGGTTCGGCGTGCTCACAGCCCTTCCAGGGGGGAGGACACGGCAATGCTGTCGAGACGGGGGATCACGGCGCGTCCGAGGTGCTCGATCTCGTCGAGGAACTGGGACCGGGACTCGGCCCGGGGCGTCGCCACCAGGTACGTGGCGCCAGCGCGGGCCAGCTCCTCCACCTGGCGGATGAAGTCGTCGGTGGCGGCCGCGGTGCGATCGTGCGGGAGTCCCTCGAAGGGCATGAAGGGCAGCTCGAATGCGCCGGAACGGCCGACCGACGACGCGTAGGCACGCAGCTCGTCCACCCGCGTGCGGAAGTCCTCGACGGTCTCCAGCCGCGAGGTGTGGCGGCGGGCCACCAGGGACCGTGGATTGGGGACGGGGCACCAGCCGTCGGCGAGGTCGACGGCCCGCCGCATCGCTTGCCTGCTGTTGCCGCCCACCCACACGGGGGGACGGGGTCGTTGGGCCGGCCGTGGCAGCGCCGTGTTGCCATCGACGCTCTCTCCCGTCCAGATGGCGGTCATCGTGCGGATGCCGTCGTCGGTGAGCTCGTTGCGCCGGGCGAAGTCGACGCCGAGGGCCTGGAACTCGCGCTCTTGGTAGCCGGCGCCGACGCCGATGATGGTACGTCCCCCCGAGAGCTGGTCGAGGGTGGCCACCGACTTGGCCAACACGCCTGGGCTGCGGTAGGGAATCACCGACAGGTTGGTGTGGAGGCGCAGGCGGGAGGTGTGCGCGGCGGCGAAGGCCAGCGTCACGAAGAGGTCGAGGGCGTGGTGGCCGCCCGTTGCCATCCACTCGTCGTTGGGGAACGGATGGTCGGTGCAGTTCACGGCGTCGGCGCCGGCCGCCTCGGCCGCCTGGGCGATCTCGGCCACGGCGGCGGCGGTGATGAACTCCGTCAGTGCATGCACGTTGTCGGTGGGGAGCTGCAATGACACTTTCACGTTCGACCTCGGTCCTTTCGCCTGTTCCTTCGTTTGCCGGTTGTGGCGGCCCCGACCTACGGTCGGCCTCGCAAGGAACTCCGGCGGGCAGTATGGCGCGCGGTGGACCCAAGGCCAAGGTCGTCCTGGTATCCCGGGGGGACGGGGAGGAAGGACCATGACCATCACGACCGAGCAATTCGAGGCGCTGGAACGACGGGTGCAGCGCCTGGAGGACGAGCGGGCCATTCACCGGACACTCGTCCGCTACGGCTTTGCCGTCGACAGTGGGGATGCTGACGCCACCGCGGACCTCTACACCCATGACTGCGTCATCGAGCTCGACTTCGAGGGAGGCCGCACGTTCCGGGGGCGCGAGGGCGCCAAGGCACTGGTCGACGACGAGACGCACCAGTCCCTCCTGCCCGATTGCGCACACCTGATCGGGCCCGTGGCGATCGAGGTCGAGGGCGACCACGCCGTCGCCACCGGGTACGCCACCGTGGTGCGCCGGACCGGGGACGACTTCGCCATCTGGCGTGAGGGCTGCGGCCGCTGGGAGCTGGTACGGCGGGACGGGGAGTGGCGTATCAGCCACCGGACGTCGATCGCCATCGGCAGCCCGGCCGCGCAGGCCCTCTTGACGGCGGGCCTGTGATGGCCGTGTTCGACCTGGGTGGGCGGGTTGCCGTCGTCACCGGCGGCAACGGGGGTATCGGCTTCGGGATCGCCTCGGCGCTCGGCCACGCCGGTGCCACCGTGGCGGTGTGGGGCCGTGACGAGGCCAAGACGGTGCGGGCGGTGGAACGGCTGGATGCCGAGGGGATCAACGCCGTCGGCGCCCGCTGTGACGTGTCCGACGAGGAGGACGTGCAGCGGGCCACCGAAGAGACCGTGCAGCAATTGGGCCGGCTGGACATCTGCGTCGCCAACGCGGGGATGGCGCTGCACGTTCCCTTCCTCGATTCCACGCTCGAGGAGTGGAACGACGTCCTGGCCACGGACCTGACCGGCGTCTACCTCTGCTTTCGGGAGACGGCGCGGCACATGGCCGCCCGGGGCGAAGGGGGAGCGTTGATCGCCGTGTCGTCGGTCGCCTCGCGCCATGCCGCCCCGCTGATGCACTCGTACGGCGCCGCCAAGGCCGGCATAAGCGGGCTCGTCCGCTCCGTCGCCGCCGAGCTGGCGCCGCTGGGCATCCGCGCCAATGTGCTGATCCCCGGCTTCACCGAGAACGAGCGCCTGCACCCCGACACCGTGACGACCGAGTACGACACGGAGGTCGTGTCCTCCATCCCGGCCGGGCGATGGGGAACGCCCGACGACATCGGCGCCGCTGCGGTGTACCTGGCCGACCCCTCCCTGCCGTATCACACGGGAGCGGAGATCGTCGTCGACGGCGCCTACTCCATCATGCCGCCCTACCTCGCCGTCCGGGCCGCCCGTGAGCGGGCGATCGCGGGGCACTGAGCGGCCGCGCGGCTCAGCAGCGACGCGATTCGGTCCAGTCCGGCCGCACCTCCCGTTCGGCGATGCGCCAGGCGCCTCCGGGGTCCCTCCGATAGGAGTCCAGGTAGCGGATCAGCATCACGAAGTCGGTGGCCCCGTCCGCGTCGGTGCTCAGGTGATGGGCGATGCAGTAGACCTCGCCCGAGGCGGTGTCGCCGTCAACCGAGTAGCGGTGGTTCCCCACGAAATGGAACGTCTTGTCGTAGCGGCGCAGCATCTCGGGGATGGCGCTCAGTGCCTCGTGCCCTTCGCGGACGGAACGCGGCTCCGCATCGTCGGTGTTGGTGAAGACGATCAGGCGGGCGTCGGGATGGAACGCTGAGAGGAAGGCGTCCTTGTCACCGCGGTCGGCGCCGTGCGCGTAGCTTTCGGCCAACGCGCGCAGTTCGACCGCGTCGGCAGCAGTGGCGGCGGGGCTCATGCGCCTGACCACCGGGGGCGTCGGTGCGGACACGGCCGTGGTGACGGATACGGGCGTGGTCTGACGCGGGAGCGAGGAGGGTCTGGGTTCATGGCACGATCTTGCCCGATGCATTGGGTCGGTGTCGCCTAGGCGTTCTACCTAGGCGCCGAAGAGTCGCGAGGGACGGAGGAGCGCCGTGAGCGTCGATTTCGAGCGCCGGGGACGTTGTGGGGTCATCACCATCAATCGTCCCGAGGCGCGCAATGCGGTCAACGCGGAGGTGGCGGCGGGGATCGAGGCGGGCATCGACCGCCTCGAGAGCGATGACGAGCTGTGGGTGGGCATCTTGACCGGCGTGGCCCCGGTCTTCTGCGCCGGCGCCGACCTCAAAGAGGTGCAGGGGGGGCGGGGCGACGGCGTCTTCACCGCCCGGGGCGGGTTCGGCGGGTTCGTGACCCGCGCCCGCTCCAAGCCGGTCATCGCCGCCGTGGACGGGCCGGCCCTGGCCGGCGGGGCCGAGTTGGTGCTGGCGGCCGACCTGGTGGTGGCGTCGCGCCGGGCGGCATTCGGGATCCCCGAAGTCAAGCGTTGTCTCATCGCCGGTGCCGGTGGCCTGTTCCGGTTGGCCCGGAAGATCCCCGAGAACGTGGCCATGGAATGCGCGCTGACCGGAGACCCGATCAGCGCCGAGCGGGCGCAGCGCGTCGGTCTGGTCAACGAGCTGGTGGAGGACGGTCACGCCGTGGACGCGGCCCTGGCATTAGCCGAACGCATCATCGCCAACAGCCCGCTGGCGGTGCGCGAGAGCAGACGGGTGCTCCTGGCCACGAGCCGCCTGGGCGACGAGGAGTCGTTCGCCATCTCGAACGAGGCGCTGTCCATCGTGACCAGGTCCGTCGACTTCCGCGAGGGCCTGGCGGCGTTCATCGAGAAGCGGCCGCCGATTTGGACCGGGCACTGAAACTAGGCTGAGCTGAGCCGCTTGGATGTGTGCCGCGTCATTCGTCCGCGGTCCCTCCTGATCTGCTCCACCGCTCCGGCAAGCCTGATGGGAGGACAACGGTGAGCGGCCGCTCCGCGTCGCGACAAGAGGAGGGCCCGTGAGGAAAGGACGTCGGATGGTGTTCGTGGGGTCGGGCCGACCTCTCGAGTGCCGGGACGGCGAGGTGACCGACCCCCGGCCCGGAGCGGTTCTCGTGCGGGTGGTCAAGGCGGGGGTGTGCGGTACCGACGCCCACCGCCTGGACGGTGACCTCCCCGATGTCGGGCACCCCGTGACCTTCGGACATGAGGGCGTCGGGGAGATCGTGAGTCTCGGCGAAGGGGTCACGACCGATTACTGGGGCATCCCCGTTCGGCCCGGGGACCTCGTCTACTTCGCTCCTTCTGGTTCCACACCCGCCGCCCCTCCGGCGATGGGCTGGCCGCCGCCGGAGGATCTGCCCAACCCGGCGGCGTTCCAGGACTACGCCACGCTGCCGCCCTCCAATCCGTTTACCCGGATTCCAGAGGGGACAGATCCCGATGCCGTCATCGCATTCGGCTGCGCCATGCCCACCGCGCTCGGGGGCCTCGCCCGACTGGGAGGAATCAAACCCGGACAGACCGTCGTGGTGCAGGGCTGCGGCCCCGTCGGTCTTTCCGTCACCCTGCTCTCGGGCCTGACTCTGGCCCGGCAAGTCATCGTGATCGGTGACCCACCGAACCGGCTGGCCGCCTCCTCCACCCTCGGTGCGACGACGACCGTTCCGCTCGATGGCACCACCGTCGAGGACCGACGGGGTCTCGTGTTGGAGTTGACCGAGGGGCGCGGCGCCGACGTTGTCATCGAGTGCACGGGAAGGATGGAAGCCTTCGACGAGGGCATGAGCCTGCTGGCCGACGACGGTCGTTATGTGGTCCTGGGGATCTATTCGGGTCATGGCACGGTGCGGTTGGATCCGGTACAGGTCAACAACCGCAATCTCGCGGTGATCGGGTCATTGGGTCCTTCGACCTTCGCTGACTACCGCACGACGGTGCAGTTGGCGCAGCGCCACGGCGAGCGTTTGCGGTTGGCGGATCTCATCACACATCGCTTCGGGCTGAGTCAGTTGGAAGAGGCGATCGACGTGGCTCGCCGCGGTGAGGCGATCAAAGCCATCGTCGTACCGTCCCTTGACAGCTGACTCGGCTCGCGCCAAACAGCGCCGGGCACGTCATCCGGCCAAACGGGGGCGTGTATATGGCTTGAATCGGACGCTCATGCGGCCTCGTGAGCACCCAAGTCGACTACGACGAGCATCAGGGGCGAGAATGGCGGGCTCCCCGACGCGGCACGGCGTCATCGCGGCACGAGGAGCGTTCGGACCGGGTCGTCAAGGCCCGCATAAGACTGCAGACGAGGGCGCGCTATGAACGGCAATCGAGTGGACCTCAACGGGCGCCCCCTGGCCTTGCGTCCCGTCGACTGGGACGCGCTCTTTGCGCCGCGCACCGTCGTCGTGGTGGGCGCCACCGACACCGAGGGGACGCAGCAACGGGCGCAATGGCTCCAGGTGCACGAACGGCTCACCGCGCGCGGCGCCACGGTCGTGCCGGTGCACCCCACGAAGCCCGAGATCCTGGGCACGCCGGCCTACCCATCGGTCCGGGCCGTCCCCTTCGCCATCGACCTGGCCATCGTGCTGGTGCGCGAGCCGTTGCCGGTCCTGGAGGACTGCCTCGAACTGGGCGTGCGGGCCGCCGTGGTCTTCGCCGCCGGCTTCGCCGAGGTGGGGACCGAGGAGGGTGACGAGGCGCAGCGGCGTCTGGAGGAGCTGTCGTCGGGGACGATGCGGGTGCTGGGGCCCAACACCAATCTCAACATCTTCCAGCCGTGGCGACAGGACATCGGTGGCCAGAAGCTGGCCATCGTGACGCAGTCCGGCTTCCAGGGGCGGCCGATCTCCCAGGGCGAGTACCTGGGCATCGCCATCCAATCCTGGGCCACCATCGGCAACGAGGCCGACCTGGAGTTCGCCGACTTCGTCGGCTACTACGCCAGCCTGCCCGACACCGGCGCCATCGCCGCCTATGTCGAGGGGTTCGTGGACGGACGCACCCTCATGCTGGCCGCCCAGTCGGCGGCCGAGCACGGGGTCCCGATCGTCGTGATCAAGGTGGGCCGCACCGATGAGGGGAGGGCGATGGCCCAGGCCCATACCGGGCATTTGACCGGTTCGGACGCCGTCCACGACGCCGTCTTCGAGCAGTTCGGGGTGGTCCGGGTCGACGACCTCGACGAGATCATCGAGATCTCGGGGATGTTCTGCCACGCCGGGCTGCTGGCGCCCGGGAGCTCGGGTGGGGTGGCCATCTACGCCCTGTCGGGCGGGACGGCGTCGCACATGGTCGACCTCTGCGCGGCCGCCGGCCTCTCGGTGCCGCGCCTCGAGGAGCGCACGATCGAGGCCCTGGACGAGTACATCCCCTGGTTTCTGCGCAAGGACAACCCGGTCGACTCCGGCGGCGCCATCGCCGCGCTGCCCGCCGGGCGCGCCGTCCTCGAGCTGATGTTCGAGGACGCCAACACCGACATCCTGCTGGCCCCCATCACCGGGGTCTTCCCCGGCATGAGCGATGCCCTGGCCAAAGACCTCATCGACCTCCACCGCCGAGGCGGCAAGCCGATCATCGCGGTCTGGAGCTCGCCCTTGCGCGACGACTCCGCCTACCGGGCGCTCTGCGAGGCGGGTGTGCCCCTGTTCCACTCGTTCGGCGCCGCCGTGCGCGGCATCAAGGCCCTGGTCAGTTTCTCCGCCTTCGTGGCCTCGCTGCCCGATCCGTTCCTCGAGATCCCGGCCCAGAAGTCGGACGCGGCCCGCGACGCCGAGAAGCTCCTGGCCGCGGGGGCGCTCGACGAGGTCGAGTCGAAGCAGCTCCTGGCCGCCTTCGGCATTCCCACGGTGGCCGAGGCCGTGGCGACCACCGCCGCCGAGGCTGTCGCGGCCGCGACGGCGCTCGGCCTGCCGGTGGTCATGAAGGTCCTGTCGGCCGACATCGCCCACAAGTCGGATCTCGGTCTGGTCGAGGTGGGCCTCGAGTCGCTGGACGAGGTGGGTCGGACGTTCGAGGCCCTGGTGGCCTCGGCGCGCCGGCAGTGCCCCGAGGCCCTGGTGCGGGGGGTGGTCGTGCAACCCGTGGTCGCCGGGGCGGTGGCGGAGGTCATCATCGGGCTCAGCCAGCAGGTGCCCTTCGGGCCGACGATCCTGTTCGGCCTCGGCGGCATCTTCACCGAGGTCTTCGAGGACGTCGCCTTCCGGGTGCCCCCGTTCACCAGGCAGTCGGCGCGCGCCATGGTCGAGGGGATCAAGGGGGCCGCGCTCCTGCACGGTGTCCGGGGCCGGCCCGCCGGGGACGTCGACGCCCTCGTCGACGTCCTCATGCGCTTCCAGCGCCTGGCCTTCGAGGTGGGGGACCAGATCGCCGAGCTGGACGTGAATCCCTTGCTGGTGCTGCCGGCCGGCCAGGGGGTGGTGGCCGTCGACGCGCTGGTGCGGGGTCTCCGGAGGACGGCTACCATGCGCTCGCCGCAGACAAGAACGTCGACGACTGTGGGGGAGATGCATGCGACTCGGTGACACGGCGAACGACCAGGCCCGCAAGTTCGGGCGCCCTCTCGACGGCGTGCGGGTGCTCGCGCTCGAACAGATGCAGGCTCTTCCGTTCGCCACCCAGCTCATGGCGCGGCTGGGCGCCGAGGTGATCAAGGTGGAGCAGGTCGGTCGCGGCGACGCCGGACGGGCCTCGACGCCGACGGTGACCAAGGAGAACGGCGAGAAGGTCGGGGCCACGTTCTTGCGCAACAACCTGGACAAGCAGAGCGTGGCCATCGACTTCCAGTCGGACCGGGGTCGCCAGCTCGTGCTGGACCTCAGTGCGACGGCCGATGTGGTCTGCGAGAACCTCGGACCGGGCAAGGCCAAGCGGTTGGGTCTCGACTACGAAACGATGAGTGCCAACCATCCCGAGTTGATCTACCTCTCCATTTCAGGCTTCGGCAATGACGGCCTGTCGCCCTACGAGAAGTGGCCCGCCTACGCCTCGGTCGCCGAGGCGATGTCGGGCATCTACGAGTACTCCCGTCGGCCCCACCAGCCGCCGGTGATCGCGCCCGTCGGCGGGTTGGGCGACACCGGGACCGGCATGTTCGGCATCATCGGCGTGCTGGCCGCACTCCGGCACCGCGATGCCACCGGTCTGGGCCAGCACGTCGACGTCTCCATGTTCGATGCCATGGTCTCGTTGTGCGATCTGGCCGTGAACTACTGGTCGATGGGGCAGCGGCGGGAGCCCGACGAGGAGCCGAACCTGCCGCTCATCCTCGATTCGTTCCGCAGCGCGGACGGCTGGTTCATGGTCCAGGTGGTGCGCGAATATCAATTCGAGCGTCTGGCCAACCTGGTCGGCCATCCCGAATGGGTCGACGACGAGCGGTTCGCCACCCGCCAGGGCTGGCGCGCCCACCTCGACGAGGTCATCCGCCCGGCAGTCGAGCAGTGGGCGGCGGACAAGACCAAGGGCGAGGCGGCCAGCCTGCTGGCCGGCAGCGGGCTCGCCGCGGCGCCCTGCAACGATGCCGCCGACGTGGTGCACGACCCCCACGTCCTCCACCGCAACATGCTGGTGGAGCTGGCCCGCACCGACGGCGTGGCGCAGCCCGTCCTGGTTGCGGGAAACCCGATCAAGATGTCGAAGGTGGCCGAGGGGCCCGAGACCGACGTGCCCGGGATGGGCGAGCACACCGTGCCGGTGCTGCGCGATCTGTTGGGCCTGGACGATTCGACGATCGAGGAACTGCGCGAGTCCGGGGTCATCGCCTGAGTAGGCGTCCCGGCGCAGGTGCTAAGAACGACATCCGCACGACGAAGGAGCACGTCATGACCGACGCCCTGGTGGCGCAGACCGCCGCCGAACTGAAGATCAGGAACGTCATCGCCCGGCTCGCCCTCCTCGCCGACGGGGGTGATCTCGACGAGTATGTCGACCAGTTCACCGAGGACTCCCTGTGGGGCTTCCCGGGTGGTTCCCGGCAGGGCCGGGACGACATCCGCGCCGGGGCCGAGGAGCGACGGGCCGGCGGGGTGACCGGTCCCGGGAGCAACACCCGGCATGTGATCACGACGGTCTCGGTGCAACTCGACGAGGAGGACGCTGCGACCGCCGACTCCTACTTCCTCTTCTACCAGCACACCACGACGGCGCCGACGCTTTTCAACATGGGCCACTACCACGACACGTTCACCCGGCAGGGTGACGTGTGGCGCCTGGCCCGCCGCGACATCACGCTCGGGTAACGGGACCGTCTCCTCCGCGCTCGCTGACGGCCGGGCCGGCCGCGGGGGCGTGATGCGCGAGGGGCTCGATGGCCCGGAGGACGGGTTCGTCCGCCCGCCCCACCTGGACATCGACCTGGCGACCGCAGGACGGGCAATAACAGGTCCGGATCACGAACTCGTCGCTGCCGTCGTAGTGCAGGCCGAGCGGTGCCCGCGCGGACGTGGCGGAGGTGCGCACGGTCAGGTGGTCGTAGAGGTTCGCGGTGGTCGGGCACAGCGCGCCTCCGCACCGGCGGCACACCAGCGTGTCCTCGGCGCCGGGACCGGAGGCGGGCACGATGGCGAAGGCCTCGCTGAACCGCCGGCCGGCGACCGGTGCCGCGGGCCGTGGCGTCCGTCCCCCGAGGCGGTCGGCGCGGATGGCGTCCCTCCGGGTCACCGTCGCCCCATGGTCGAGCCGGGGGTAGCCGGGCGCCGCCTCCATGACCACGCCGTAGACCAGTGCGGCGGCGGCGGGGGAGACCAGGCCCTCGGCCACATCGGCCACGACCAGATCGGGCTCGCGCTCCAGCGGGTCGCCGTACCCGCCGCCGCCCTGCGAGACGACCAGCTCGACCTGTCCGGTCGACATGGTCATCCCCGCCGTGGGGAGCGCCACCGGGGTCTCGACGCCGGCCACCCCTGCGATGACCCGGTCCGCCACCGCGGCGTGGAGGAGGGCGAATCCGCTCTGGCCGCCGGGCTCGCCGCCCGCCACCCCTATGGCAGCGGGATGCTGGAGTCCCTGCCCGAACGAGAGGACCGAGATCGGGCCCCGGGCGCCGTAGGGGGCGAGCACCTGGACCGTTCCCACCCCGCCGCGGAACGCCCCGGGGCCACCCGAGTCCGCCAGCTCCCGGCGTAAGAGGTAGCGGATGGGCAGATAGCTCTCGTTGACCTCGACGTTGGCGATGGCGGCGCCCGGTGAGGTCGTGAAACCGGACGAGTCCGCACCGTCGGCATCCGCGCGCGCCCCGCCCCCGCCGGAAATGTCATCCAGGGTCATGGTGGCGAACGGGCGACCGTCGCCGTCCACCCCCGAGATGGTGCACGCGCCGGCACCGGCGGACTGGCAACTCGCCATCAGGAGCGGGGACAGCTCGTCCGATCCCTCCAGCAGGCGGGCCACGCACGCGTTGACGCACACCCGCACCGCCTGGCCCGTCGAGCTGGTGCTCATGGCCACCCCGGCCGGCCAGCGGGCATGGACGACCGTGCCCTCCGTGCTGACGATGTCGACGACCGGCCAGACGCTGCCGGGTACCCACGGCATGCCGTTGCACAGGTAGATGAGGAGGCCGGCCATGGCGAAATTGACCAGAGCCGGCCGGGTGGCGTTGATGGCGCCGGGCGCTTGCGGGTCGCTCCCGGTGAAGTCGAGCTCGAGGTGGTCCCCGCGCTTGGTCATGGTGAGCCGGACGGCGTAGTTCTGGTCGCGCTGGCCGGCGCGGGCGTTGCGATCGTGGAACAGCACGTAGGACGTGTGTCGCCAACGTCCGTCGGGCAAGGCGCCCAGGCGCTGGCGCAGTTGGCGCTCGCCGGCCCCGAGGAGTTGGGCCAGCGCGGCCGTGAGGGTGGCGGTGCCGTAGCGTCGGCAGACCTGCTCGACCTGGGTGGCGGCGTGGCGGTTGGCGGCGATCTGGCCGGCCAGGTCGAGGGCGTTGAGCTCCGGTGTCCGCGACCGGGTCAGGTACTCGCGCTCGATGTCGTTGCGCAGGCGGCCGCCCTCGACAATCTTGATGGGGGCCATAGGGATGGCCTCGTCGAAGATCGACCGGGCGTCGTAGGTGATCCCACCGGGTGTGGGCCCGCCCACGTCCGATTGGTGCACCACGGAGGCGCACCACGCCACCAGCGTGCCCTCCACGAAGATGGGTGCAGCCAGTACGACGTCGGGCTGGTGCAACGTGCCCACGTAGGGATCGTTGGTGATGAACTGGTCTCCCGGTGCGATGCCCGGGTTGTCGGCGTAGTGCTCCAACAGGAAGGACACGACGAGGTGCATGGAGGCGACCTGGATCAGGACGTAGCGACCGCAGGCCACGACACGACCGTCTGCCGCCATGATCACGGTGTTCAGGTCGCTCGCTTCGACGGCGATCTGGGAGCCCGACACCCGTTTGAGGGTCGACGCCGCATCGTCGTTGATGTTGTCGAGGCGGTGCCGGATGATCTCGAGCAGCACGGGGGAGACGGCCGGCTCTTCCGCCGGCGGGACGGAGGGCGATGGAGCCACGCCGGTCACGGTCCGGCGATCCTGATGTTGGCGAACTGGTCCACAATGGCGGTCTGACCCGGGTAGATGACCGCCGTGGACTGAGCCGACTCGACGAATGCCGGGCCTTCGATCGCTTGACCCGCCCCCACCGCGCCCCATTGGAACACCGGGCAGGGCACACGGGCGCCCGCGAACCACGCGGCGCGGGTCCGCGTCGCCCGGGCCACCCCGACCGGACGGACGGGGAGTGCGGCCGGTGGCAGCGGGACCACGACATGGACGCCGAGGTTGACCACCTCCACCGGCGCATCCTCCCGGGCGGTGCCGGTGCCCACCATGCGCTCGTAGCGCAGGCGGAAGGCGTCCACGAGGAGTTCGACATCCGCGGGGGCGAGCGGCCCCGCCCCGACCGCAATGTCGATCCGGTGGATCTGCCGGTAGAAGCGGAGCCCGACCGTGCGCGTGGCGTGGGCCCCCTCCCCGAGTCGGCCCGGGAGACGGTCGGTGCCCGAGAGCTGGCGGCGGGCTTCCCCCTCCAGCCGGTCGAGACCCCGGTTCACCCGGTCGAGGCTGTCGAGGAGGCCGCCCGGCAGGATGTCCCTCTCCACCATCACCCTCACCTCGCTGGCGATGGCGCCGTAGGCGGAGAACTCGGCGGCCAGGGCGGGGATGACGAGCTCCTGCACGCCGAGCCTGGCGGCGTAGCGGCCGGCGTACTGGGGACCGGCGCCGCCGAAGGCATAGAGGGCGAAGTCACCGGGGTCATGGCCCCGTTGGACGGTGATTCGCCGGATGAGGTCGTGCATCTCCTCGCAGGCGACCTGGACGATCCCGTCCGCCGCCTCCTCGACGGGCAGCCCCAAGGGGATGGCGATGTGCTTGGCAATGGCGTCGGACGCCGCGGCCGGATCGAGGCGGAGCGCCCCGCCCAGCCGGTCGACCAGACCGAGCACGGCGGCGGCATCGGTCACCGTCGGTAGCGTCCCGCCCCGCCCGTAACTCGCCGGGCCCGGGACCGCCCCGGCGCTGGCCGGACCGACCCGCAGGACGCCCAGCGCCTCGTCGAGCCAGGCGATGCTCCCCCCGCCGGTGCCGATCGACGTGACATCGACCACTGGGATGGCCAGGGCCTGGCGCTCGACCATCGGCTTGGACGAGAACATCACCTCGCCGTCGATCACCAGGCCCACGTCGAAGCTGGTGCCACCAACGTCGGTGGTGATGACATGGCTGTGGCCGAGCTGGCGGCCGACCATGGCGGCCGCCGCCACGCCGCCCACCGGGCCCGAGTGCAGGGTCTGGACGGGCATGGCCCGGGCCATGGCGCCCGGAAGGACCCCGCCGCCCATCCGCATCACGACGAAGAGGCCGGCGAAGCCGGCCTGGCGCAACCCGTCCTCCAGCCGGCGCAGGTAGGACGAGACGAGGGGGCCGACGTAGGCGTCCACCACGACGGTGGACGTCCGCTCGTATTCGCCGATGCGCGGCACCAGCCGGCTGGAGACCGAGAGATGGGCATCGGGGAGGACCTCCCGGGCCAGGTCGGCCAGTGCCTCCTCGTGGGCGGGGTTGGCCACCGACCACAGCAGCGCGATGGCCACCGCGTCGACACCTTCGGCCGCCAGCTCCTCCAGCCGGGCCCGGGCGTCGTCGAGGCGGAGCGGGACGAGCACACGTCCGGCCGCGTCCACCCGTTCGTCGATCCCCCGGGTGAGGCGGCGCGGGACCAGCAGCGGTGGCTTGACCCAACGGGTCGGCTGGGAGAGGTCGTCATCG
Source organism: Acidimicrobiales bacterium (assembly GCA_049513455.1). Classification (GTDB taxonomy): domain Bacteria; phylum Actinomycetota; class Acidimicrobiia; order Acidimicrobiales; family RAAP-2; genus Bog-473. The sequence goes on along the minus strand of JBEKWB010000042.1, from coordinate 23,311 downwards.
GTGAGCCCGTGGACCTTGTTCGCCTTGGCGATGGCCAGGGTCGACTCGAAGCCGGCGGTGGTCAGCAGGCCCACGGTGGCGCCCGTCCTCGTCAGCAGGGCGTTCAAGCCGGCCGTGGTCCCGTGGGCCAGAATGTCCGACTGCGAGAGCAGTTCGGCCACCGTGACCCCGAGTTGGCGCGCCGCGTCGGCCAGCGAGGCCAGCACCCCGTCCTCGAGGTGCCCCGGCGTCGAGAGCGCCTTCCCGACGGCGAGGTCACCTCCGGCCGCGGCGACGACCGTGTCGGTGAACGTGCCACCGGCGTCGATCCCGATCAGCTGCATGCGACAACCCCGAGCCACTGATCCCTCGGGGCATCGGGCACCGCGGCAATATATTTCATATCCGGTTCTCTCCGAAAGGTCGTCCATGTCCCACGCCCGCCGGCTCCGCTTCGCCGTCCAGCTCCTGGGCGCACCCGATGGGCCCGCGTGGGCATCCCTGGCCCAGAAGGCCGAGGAGATGGGCTTCGACGTGGTGTCGTTGCCCGATCACCTCGGTGAGCAGTTCGCCCCACTCCCCGCGCTGACCGCGGCGGCGTGCGCCACCACCCGGCTCCGGCTGAGCATGTTCGTGCTGGCCAACGACATGCGCCACCCGGGCGTCCTGGCCAAAGAGGTGGCGACCCTCGATGTGCTGTCGGGGGGCCGGGTGGAGCTGGGCCTCGGGGCCGGATGGGATCAGGCCGAGTACGCCGCTCTGGGCATTCCCTTCGACCGCCCCTCGGTCCGGATCGCCCGCCTGGAGGAGGCGGTGCGGGCGATACGGGCCCTGCTGGCCGGCGAGGCTGTCTCGGCTGACGGGGAGCACTATCAGCTGCAGGGTCTTTCGGTGCGTCCCCGGCCGGTCCAGGCGGGTGGGGTGCCGATCGTGCTCGGAGGCGGGGGGCGCAAGATGCTCTCGCTGGCGGGCCGGTTGGGCGACATCGTCAGCGTGGCCGCCGAGAACAACGGCCGCACCGATCCGTCGGTGCTCGGTCCGGGTATCACCCGCGCCGTCGTCGAGAACCAGATCGGCTGGGTGCGCGATGCCGCCGGGGCGCGCTTCGACCGGATCGAGCTCAACCTGCGGGTGCGGATCGCCGCCATCGGCGTCGACCGCGAGGCGGAGGCCCGGACCGGTGCGGTGGGGATGGACTGCAGCGCCGACGACCTGCTGGGCTCACCCTTCTGCCTGCTCGGCCGCGTGGACGAGGTGGCCGATCAGCTGCTCCGCACCCGCGACGAGCTCGGCATCTCGTATTTCACCGTCAGCCAGCGCCACATGGAGCAGATGGCCCCGGTCGTGGCGCGCGTGGCCGGTCGCTGAGCTGCCGGCCACCGGCGGACCGGCGGACCGGCGGACCGGCGGACCGGTACTACGAGTGGCTGTGCGCCCCGCCGGCCACGGTGAGCGAGACGCCGGTGATGAAGGAGGCCTCGTCGGAGCAGAGAAACTCCACCGCGGCCGCCGTCTCGTCGGCCCGCTGCGGCCGCCCCAGCGGGACCTGTGTCCGGACCCAGGTCGAGAAGGAGTCCGCCTCGTGATCGGCCAGGCGGGACAGGCCTGGGTTCGGAAAGCGGGCGTCGTCGGAGCGGACGCTGAGCGGCTGCACCGCATTGACCCTGATCTGGTGCGGCGCCAGTTCGATGGCCATGGTCTCGGTGATGCGGTTCACCGCGGCCCGGGCCGATGCGATGGCCCCGTTGCCGGCCGGGGGCACCACGGCCGAGTACGAGGAGAGGATGACGATGGCGCCGCCCTCGCCCCGCTGCGCCATGGCGCGGGCGCAGGTCCGGCTCAGGAGGAGCGGGGCCACGACGTTCACGTCGTAGCAGCGTTGCCAAGAGTCGAGCGGGATGTCGATCAGGTCCCCGTCCCCGGCGAACGGCCCGGTGGTGCCCATGAGGGCGCAACAGATGTCGACCCGGCCGAAGCGGTCGACGACGGCGGTGGCGGCACGCTCCCAGGACAACTGGTCGTACGGATCGGCGGCCACTGCCACGATCGGCGCCGCGGCGACCGCCGCCACCTCGGCCGTGACCTCGTCGAGGAGCGCCGCCGTGACGATCCCGGTGTCGTAGCCGCCCTCCGGTTGGTCGCCCACGGCGTCGACGCAGATCACGGTGGCACCCTTGCGGGCCAGCCGGAGCGCGGTGGCATGGCCGATGCCGGGCGGGCGGGCACAGCCCGCCACCAGTGCGATCTTCCCGGCGAACTCGTTGCTCATCGTCCATCCCTCCCGCCGGTCGGCGCCGGCTGCTGCTCCGTCGGATGGCCCGCCAACACGCCGTCGGCGATGTGGGCCAGGTGGACCGACTCGTCGCCCAGCGTGCGGCGACTGAGGAGCGCCCGCCGCAGGAAGTAGTGCGCACGGTGCTCCCAGGTGTGGCCGATCCCGCCATGGATCTGGAGGACGGCCTCGGTGACCTCACGGGCGAGTGGGGAGACGTACGCCTTGGCGATCCGCGCCGCCGCCAGTGCGTCCGCGGGCGCCAGCCCGTCAACGGCCCAGGCGGCGTAGTAGGTGGCGCTGCGGGACGCTTCGGTGCTCACGTGCTGATCGGCGGCCAGGTGCGCGATGGCCTGGAACGAGCCGATGGGCCGTTTGAACTGGACGCGTTCTTTGGCGTACGCGACCGCCAGCTCGAGCGAGCCCGTCATGGCACCGACCATGTCGGCGCAGAGGAGCACCAGGGCCAGCGCCTCCCAGCGCAGCCGCGCCGTCTCGGTCAGGGCATCGCCGGCCACGGTGGGCGCGGCCGCGCCCGCCCTCACCAGCTGGCGGGTGAGATCGCTCGACGCCAGCGCCGGGCCGGTCCCGTGGGAGAGGGCGACCCGGACGGTCCCGTCGGGTTCTTCCACCAGTCCCACGAGCGACTCGGCCCCAAAGGAGTCCCACCCGATCACGTCGCCGTCTGGGTCGCCGTCGAGGCGGCCGGGGCGGGAGAGCGTCCGGTCGAGCGCAACGGTGAGGCGTCGCTGCCCCGTGACGACCTCCTCGAGGAGGTCGGTGGGGGCCCCGGCGGACGTGAGGAGGTCGCCGGCGAGAACGGGGCCGACGAAGGGCACCGGGGCTGCGTGCCGCCCGAGCGCCTCGGCGACGACGGCGACCTCCACCGCCGAGGTGGCTCCCCCTCCGGCCCGGGCCGGCAGTCGAAGGCCCACGAGCCCGGTTTCGACCAGGAGCGGCCAGCCGGCGTCGGGGTCGCCGCCCTCCCGGGCGTCGGCAGCCATGCGTTCGGCCATGCGTTCGGCCAGTTCGGCCAGTTGTTGCTGCTCCTCGGTGAAGGTGGCCTTCATCATCCCCCTGCGTGGGCCAGGCGTTTCGCCCGGGTCATGCCGTCTCGACTCCGGGTCGCTCCCAGGTTGGTGGCGTTCGGGCCTGAACATTAGGGTCGGGCCGCGCCGGCAAGGAAATCGCACGGCCGTCGTCGCCGAGCGCACCGAGAGGGGGAGCGTGGACTTCACGGACACACCCGAGGAGCACGAGTTTCGCGCCGAGCTGCGACGGTGGATCGAAGGCCAGCGGCCGATCCCGCCGATCCCCGAGGACGACGAGGGCCGGATCGCCTATCTGTCCGCGCTGCAGTCCCGGATGCACGCGGCCGGGCTCTCCGCACTGTCGTTCCCGGTGGAGTACGGCGGCCGTGGGCTCCCGCCCGAGTACGAGGCCATCCTCCTCGACGAGATGGGATCCGTCGGGCTGCCGTCGGCGTGGCACTACGGGTACATCGCCCGGGTGATCTTGCTCTACGGCAACGAGGAGCAGAAGCGCCGGTTCCTCCCCCCGGCGTTCAGCGGCGAGGAGCGGTGGTGCCAGGGGTTCAGCGAGCCCGGTGCCGGGTCCGACCTCGGGGCCCTCACCACCCGCGCCCACCTCGACGGCGAGAGCTATGTGGTGAACGGCCAGAAGGTGTGGACGACCGAGGCGAAGTGGGCCGACTGGTGCCTCCTGCTGGTCCGTACCGATCCGGAGGCCCCCACCCACCAGGCGATGTCGTGTTTCATCGTCCCGATCGACGCGCCGGGCCTGACCGTGCGGCCCTTCCGGCAGATCACCGGGGCCATGGAGTTCGCCGAGCTGTTCTTCGACGATGTCCGGGTACCCGTGTCGGCCCGGGTGGGGGAAGCCGGGGAGGGCTGGCGGATCGCCATGTCCACGGTGTCGTTCGAGCGGGGTCCCGGGGACGTGGGCTACATCGCCGATCTGCGGCGGACCATCGGCCGCTTGACCGACGTGGTCCGCGCTGGACGCCCCGGCGGTGGCACGGGAGCAGGCCCGGCGCCCGCCGGGAACCGGGAGAAGGCCCTCCGGTTGGCGCAATCGATGGTCGACGTGGAGGTGCTACGTGTCCATGTGTTGCGCAGCCTCTCCCGGCGCACGGCGGGGTTGGCCACCGAGGTGGACGCGTCGGTCGACAAGTTGCTGATGGTCCGCACCGAGCAGGCACTGGGTCATGCCGAGCTCGATCTCCACGGCGTCGGCGTGCTGACGGGTGAGGAGCCCGAGGCACTCCATGACTATCTCTGGTCGCGCGCCGCCAGCGTGTACGGCGGGTCCGAGCAGATTCAGCGGACCATCGTCGCCACCCGACTCCTCGGTCTGCCCCGCGGTCCGTGACGGCGCCCGGGCGCACGTGCTTCATTGCGGGTCTGAGACGGCGTCGGTACTATACCGACGCTCGTCACGCCCGGCTCCTCGAGAGTTCCCGACTGTCGCGTGCGGGCGAGGAGAATCTTCACCATGGCTGACCCGCTCGTCACCGCCGAGGAGCTTCAGGCGTACTGCGCCCAGCTCCTGGTCGCGCTCGGTGTGCCCGAACCCGACGCCGATCTGGTAGCGGGGACGCTGGTGGAGGCCGACCTCCGCGGGGTGCACTCGCACGGGGCGAACCTCATGTCGCTCTACGTGAACCGGATCCGCGCCGGGCACATCAAGCCGGTGACCGAGGTCACGGTTGTCGCCGACAACGGGTCGACGGTGCTGCTCGACGGGGGGCTCGGGCTCGGGCAGATCGTCGGCATCCGGGCCACCGATCTCTCGGTCGAGCGGGCACGCGAGTACGGCCTGGCCGCGGTGTCGGTCCGGGAGCTGACGCATCTGGGTGCGCTGGGTTATTACACCCACCGGGCCGCCGTGCAGGGCGTCATCAGCCTGGTCGTCCAGAACGGCCCGGCGTTCGTGCCGCCCTACGGGGGAGTGACCGGACTCTTCTCCACCAATCCGTTCTCCTACGCCTTCCCGGCGTCCGAGGAGGAGCCCGTGGTGTTCGACATCGCCACCACGGCGGTCGCGGGCAACAAGATCCTGTTGGCCAAAAAGCGCGGTGATCCGGAGATCCCCGCCGGATGGGCCAGCGACACCCAGGGCCGCCCGACGACGGACACCGCGGCCGCGTCGATCGACCACCTGCAGTGGTTCGGCGGCCACAAGGGCTATGGCATCGCGTTCTTTGTCGAGGTGATGGCCGGGGTGCTGGCCAACAGCAGCTTCGGGCGCACCGAGCACACCGAGTCACCGGTGCACGGGAAGGACCGCGTGGCCAAGGGTGCGCTGTTCCTGGCCATCGACCCGGCCCGCTTCCCGGGAGGTGATGAGTTCGGCCAACGCATGGACACCCTCATGCGCGATGTCTGGTCCTCGGAGCCGGCCGAGGGCTTCGAAAAGGTGTCGGTCCCGGGGGACATCGAACGGACACTTCGGGAGCGCCGGGTCCGCGACGGCATCCCGCTCTCGCCGGCGTCGCTCGCCGAGCTCGGCCGGATCGCCGGCGAGCTGGGCGTCGAGCCGCTCAAGATCGACCAGTAGCCAGATCGACCAGTAGCCAGATCGACCAGTAGCCAGATCGACCAGTAGATCGACAACGAGGAGGGAGGCGACGTGAACGACAAGGTCTATATCCACGAATTCATCGACATCATCGGGCACAACCGGGCCAACTACATGCACCACATGACGGCCAATTTCAGCCCGACGGCGCAAGAGGAGCGCCAGCAGCTCTGCTACGGGGTCTGGGGAGTTGTCGGCTCCACCAAGAAGTGGCCCGAGGTGGTCAACCTGTGGGAGGAGCAGGGCCTCGACGGTCTGGCCACGTCATGGCGCTACGAGTTCAACCACGCCACCCTGCAAGACCCCAAGCTGGCCAAATGGTGGGCCAAGGCGGCGGAGTTCCGCTCGAGTGGAGTCGACCGGATTTTGGCCCCGGCCCCGTGGACCCGGACGATCACCGAGCTGTGCGCCGACGGGGTTACCGGCGAGGCCTACGCCCACGAGCAGATCAAGGTCCCACCGGGCCGCTCGGCCGAGTACCTGGAGATCGTCCGCCAGGAGGCCGTCCCCGTCTACGAGGAGTTCGGCTGGGAGCTGGCCGGGGCGTGGGAGACGTTGATGATCGACGAGTCCGAATGCTTCTTCTTGTGGTCCATCCCGACCTGGGAGCACTGGGCCGAGTTCGAGAAGGCCCAGCGCACCCACCCGGCCCTGGTCAAGTGGCGTACCCGGGCGTACGAGGAGACCACGTCGATCTTCCGCTTCCTCCTGGTGGACAGCCCGCTCAGCCCCCTCCGCACCCACCGCCAGCCGGCCCGCTCCGACCAGACCGATTGGGAGGAATGAGGACGTCCACCGCCGGACGTGCCTGAGGTGTCCGGTCGAAGGGGGGATCATGAGCCACAGCAGGGGGAGAACAAAATGATGAAGAGGCGGCGCGGGGGAGGCTGGTGACGCCGGGCCCCGAAGGTGGGCGATCTGCGGCGGCGCTCGCCGGCATTCGCGTGTGCGACCTCAGTGGCCAGCTGGCCGGTGCGGGCGCCACCCGCTATCTGGCCGCGTTCGGGGCCGAGGTCATACGCGTCGAGGACCCGACGAACAAGGGCGGCTGGGACATCGTCCGCGGCGCCGCGCCGTTCGTCGACGATCGGCGTGGAATCGACATGGGCGGCGGCTTCAACAACCACAACGTGGGCAAGTGGGGGGTGACGCTCAACCTGCGCACCGATGAGGGCAAGGAGATGTTGGCCGCGCTCATCCGCACCTCCGACGTGGTGACGGAGAACTTCGCCGCCGGGGTCTTCGCCCGCATGGGATTCTCCTACGACGTGCTCTGCGAACTGCGACCCGACATCATCTACGTCTCGAACTGCGGCTTCGGGCAGACCGGCCCGTACCGCGAGTACAAGACATGGGGCCCGATCGTGCAGGCGTGCTCCGGCCTCACGTTCGATGCCGCGCTGGCCGGTCATGAACCGGCGGGTTGGGGCTACTCGTACATGGACCACATGGGGGCGAACTACATGGCGCTGGCGGTGTTGGCCGCCATCGTCCATCGCAATCGCACGGGCGAGGGCCAGTGGGTCGACATTGCGTGCACGGAGACCGGCGCTTCCTTGACCGGCACCGACATCCTCGACTTCGGGGTGAACCAGCGTGCGGTGCGCCGCCCGGGCTCGGTCGACTCCAACCGCAGCGCGCATCCGGCGATGGCCCCCCACGGCATCTACCCGGCCGCCGGCGAGGACGCCTGGGTGGCCGTCGCCTGCCGGGACGACGCCGACTGGGCCGCCTGCCGCGCCGTGATCGGCGAGGAGTGGGCGGGTGCGGAGACCTTCGCGCACCTCGAAGGCCGTCTGGCCCATCAGGACGAGCTCGACCGGCAGCTCATCGGCTGGACCCGCAGCCGGGACCGCCACGAGGTGGCGCGCGTGATGCTGGCGGCCGGGGTCCCGGCGGCTGCGGTCGCCATGCCGGAGGACCGGATCGACCATGACGCGGTGACGGCCGACTGGGGACTGTGGCCGACGGTTCACCACACGCTGATGGGCGACGTCCGGGTGGAGGGACTCCCGGTGCACCTGTCCCGGACCGACTGGGTGATCGATCGGGGCGCCCCGTGCCTCGGGGAGCACAACGAGAAGATTTTCGGGGACCTCCTCGGCCTCACGCCCGACGAGCTGGTCGGTCTGGCCGAGAGGGGCGTCGTGTGACGGGGCGCCTACGCCCTCCGGGGCGGTCATGACCCCGCCGGAGCCCCGCCCGGGTCCGCTCTACGGGCTCGAGGTGGTCGAGTTGGCCAGCGAGCATGCGGCGTGGGCGGGCAAGCTGTTGGCGGACCTGGGTGCCGAGGTCACGCTGGTCGAGCCACCGGGCGGGCACGCCACCCGCTCCATCGGACCCTTCCTGGACGACCGTCCGGGGCCGGAGCGCAGCCTGTGGTGGTGGCACCATCACACCTCGAAGAACGGTGTCGTGCTCGACCTCGACATCCCGGCGGGCGTCGAGCTCCTGGGCCGGTTGGTGGGGCGGTGCGACATCGTGCTCGAGGCCGAGCAACCGGGGCACCTGGCCGCCCGCGGCCTCGACCGGGACCGCGTCATGGCCGCCTCGCCCGCCTTGATCTGGGTGTCCGTGTCGCCCTTCGGCCAGGAGGGGGCACGGGCCCAGGACCCGGCCACCGACCTCACGCTGATGGCCGGCGGCGGGCCGGTGTGGAACTGCGGCTACGACGACCATTCCCTTCCTCCGGTGCGCGGCCTGGGGGGTCAGGCCGCGCACGTCGCCGGCGTCCACGCCGCCATGGCGACGCTGGCCGCCGTCGTGCACCGGGACTCCTCGGGCGTGGGCCAGCACATCGATGTGAACATGCACGCCGCGCTGAACGTCACCACCGAGCTCGGGTCGTACGAGTGGCTGGTGGCCCGGCACACCGTGCAGCGGCAGACCGGGCGGCACGCCTCGGTGTCCCCGACCTCCCCCACCCAGGTGCAGGCGGCCGACGGCGGCTATGTCACCCTCGGCTTCCCGCCGCGCAGCGCCCGGGACTACCGGGCCATTCTCGACTGGCTGGAGGAGCTGGGTCTCAGCTCGGCGTTCGAGGACCGCGTCCTGCTCGAAATGGCGGTGGAACGGGGCGGCGTCTCGATCGTCGAGCTGGGCCAGGACCCGATCGTCGACCAGATCTGGAGTGCCGGGCGGGCCGCCATGGCCTTCATTGCCGCCCATGTGGACGCGCGGACGTGCTTCGAGGGATTCCAGCAGCGCGGGATCGTCTGCGGCATCGTCAATGCCCCCGAACAGGTGATCGGCGACCCCCACTTCGTGGCCCGGGGGTTCCCGGTGTCCGTCGACCACGACGACCTCGGACGCGCGGTGACCTATCCCGGCGCCCCCATGCTCTTCTCCCGCTCCCCGTGGCGCATCAGGTCGCGGGCCCCGCACGTCGGCGAGCACCAGGGCGAGGTACTCGGGCTACGTGGGTCGCCCGACCCCTCCGGCCCAACCGACGATGACGACGCCGCAGCCGGGGTCAGTCCGGATCCGGCGGATTGAACCAGTCGTCGAGACTGGCGTCCTCCCAGTCGTCGGGGCCGTAGACGGTGCGGGGCAACGGGGTCATGACATGGGTGTCGCCCCCGGTGACCCAGCCGGCCGACCGCCGCTCCCAGGCCACGAGGCGGTCGTCGGGCTCGGCCTCGTCGCACAACCCGTGGGCGGCGTCCCGACTCCGGCGCAGACCGACCTGGGCCGCGATGGAGGTGGCCCACACCATGACCACCTCGTGCGGGTTGGACAGCACCTCGTAAATGCCGGTCGGCCGGTGCCCGTACTCGGCCATGAGCGGGACCCGTTCTTCGACCACGGCCGCCAGGAATTCCAGCTGCGAACCGGGACGCACCGTGAGGATCTCGTTCACGAAGAGCGTCCCCTTGATGCCCGCCGCGGCGATCTCGTCGGTGGTGGGGCTTCCGGGCACACCCCCGCAGAGCCGGTCGAACCCGCCGCTGCGCCACTGGGCCGCCTCGTCCCACCAGTCGCCGTAGAAGGCCTTGCGCCGCTTGAGGTTCATGCGGTCGACATTGGCGGCCCAGCTCTCCCAGCCCTTGTTGCCGATGTCCCAGATGTTGATGACCTGGGGCCATCTCCCGCCACCCTGGGCGCAGATGTAGAACGAGCCCTGGAGGCTGTTCATCTCGGGCATCCGCTGGACCGGATCCTTCCAGAGATGCTCCATGTACGCGTACTGGCCTTGACCGACGACATCGACGACCTCGTAGAGGAACAAGCTTCGCACTGGCACGATGGGCCATCCTTTTCCTGAGTGGGTCCTACGGACCCGGGTGGGTGGGACGCGGGCTATGGATTGACGGGCCGGTTGGTCCAGACCCGACCGGGCCGTGACTCGGAGCGGAACCACCCGCCGGCCGCCGCCGTACCCCCGTCGGTAGGGATGGTGTGGCCGGTAATGAAGCCGGAGAGGTCCGAGGCCAGAAACAGGACGATCCGGGCTTGGTCGTCGGGGACGCCCATCCGGCCTACGGGGACCCACAGGGGCCACATGTCCTGCTGTTCGGGCGGGAGCCACGTGCTGTAGGGCACCTGGATCGACTCGGTGACGTCGGGACCGATCCCGTTGACCCGCACCCCGTCGTTGCCCACCTGGACGGCCAGGCACCGGGTGAACTGCACCACGGCCGCCTTGTAGGCACCGTAGACCGGATCGGCCGGATAGCCCCGGAGGCCCTCGACCGAGGAGACGTTGATGATCGAGCCCGTCCTGTGTTCGATCATCGACGGGAGGAAGGCGTGGGTAACGGTCATGACATGGACGAAGTTGATCTCGTGCAGGTCGACCCAGTTCTGGGGATCGTCGTCGACGAACCGCTTCGCCGTGCGCAGCCAGTGACCGACGTTGTTGACCAGGACATCGACCCGGCCGTGCCGCTCGAGGACAGTGGAGGCGAGTGAGCGCACGGCCTCGCGGTCGCGCACGTCCATGACCACCGCTTCGGCGTGGCCGCCCTCGGCGGCGATGGCCGACACCGTGCTCTCGGCCAGCGTCTCGTCGATTTCGGCGATGACCACGCGGGCGCCGTGGGCGGCCAGCAGTGACGCCGTAGCGGCTCCGATCCCCCCACCCCCGCCGGTTATGACGGCGACCCGTCCGGTCAGCAGTGGGCCCGGCTTGTCGCTCACTTGGCGCGGTGGCGGCGCTGTGCGTCCACAATCCCCTCCTCTTGCTGGACGAGTCCCTTCCTGGGTCAGAGCCGATCCGTGGCGCCTCGGATGGCGACAGCGGGCCGGCTTCGCCCGGAACATGAAATATACAGTTTACGATGCGGCGTCTGCGGCTGGAGCTCGAACGCTGGTGGGCCGCGGCATCCCGAGGGAGGGGACACACCTGATGGCTATCGACATCGCAACGCACGAACGGCTCGCTCGCGAGCTGTTGTCTTCGCACTACCTGTTGATCGGCGAAGAGCGCGTGACCCGGACCGGTAGCGAACGCTTCGCCCATGTGAATCCGGCGACCGGAAAGGTGCAGGCCGATGTGGTCATGGCCGGTCCCGAAGAGGTGGACCGGGCCGTGGCCAGCGCCGTGGCGGCGCAGAAGGTGTGGTGGTCGTGGCGCCCGGACGAGCGGCGCAACGCGCTGTGGCGCCTGGCCTCGCTGGTGCGGGCCGACGGTGAAGAGGTGGCCACAGTGATGGCGCTCGAAGCAGGGATTCCCATGTCCATGGCCGCCGGCCTGCCCCGGCGGGCCGGCGACTACCTCGAGTACTACGCCGGCTTCGCCGACAAGATCGAAGGTCAGGTCATCCCGATCTTTCCCGAGCAGGCGTTCGACTACACGCTGCCCGAGCCCTACGGGGTGGTGGCCGCCATTTCGACCTGGAACGGCGGCATCAGCTCATTGAGCCGCAAGGGTGGCGCGGCGCTGGCCGCTGGGAACGCCGTCGTGGTCAAGGCGATGGAGCTCGCCCCCTTCTCGGCCGTGCGCTTCGGCGAACTGGCGCTGCGGGCAGGGCTCCCGCCCGGGCTGGTCAACGTGATTGTGGGCGGTCCCGAGGCGGGTGCCGCCCTTGTCCGCCACCCCGATGTGCGCAAGGTCAGCTTCACCGGGGGGGTGGAGACGGCCCGGAAGATCCTGGCCACGGCGGCGGAGTCGATCACCCCGGTCGTGCTCGAGCTCGGGGGGAAGTCGGGGAGCATCGTGTTCGCCGATGCCGATCTCGAGGCGGCCAGCCGGTTCTCCGGTGCCACCCCGATGGGCCTGGCCGGGCAGGCCTGTGTCTCCCCGTCGCGGCTGATCGTGCACGAGTCGGTCCACGACGAGGTGGTGGAGCGGGCCACCGCGGTCACCCGCGCCCTGCCGTTCGGTGACCCGCTCGATGCCGCCACCGTCGTGGGCCCGGTAGTCAGCGAAGCCCAGTACGACCGGATTCTCGGCATGATCGCCCGGGCCCGGCAGAGCGAACATGGCCACGTCGTCACCGGCGGCGCCGCGGCGACGGCTGACTTCGGGGACGGCTTCTTCATCGAGCCCACCATCTTCGACGGCCTGGCCAGCGAGGACTACATCGCCCAGGAGGAGGTGTTCGGACCGGTGCTGTCGATCATCACCTTCAGCGACGAGGACGAGGCCATCGCCCTGGCCAACGACACCCGCTACGGGTTGGCGGGCTACATCCACACCAGCAACCTCCAACGCGCCCACCGCGTGGCGGCCCAGCTCGACGCCGGGTATATCTCGGTGAACGGCTTCGCCGCCCTCCCGGCCTCGGCGCCGTTCGGGGGGAACAAGTTGAGTGGCATCGGCAAGGAAGGCGGACGCGCCGGTCTCGACGAGTTCCTCCGCCTCAAGAACGTCTACATCCCGCTGTAGTGCTTGCGACGCCACGCTGCCATCTTCGGGGAAGGAGACCATCAAATGTCTGAACGGCTGCCGAACTACAGCGAGCTGCCGGTCCGTGCCGGAGCGCCGGCCGGGTCGTCGTGGGGACTGTGGGGCGACGACGACGTCTTCGGCACCCTGAACCTGGCCACGCCCGAACGGGCGGCGCGGGGTGCGGCGCTGGTGCGACGCGGTGCGGTGTTCAATCTCAACCTCGAACTCGAGTTGCCGTCGCCGCCCCTCTACCGGCGCTCGGCGATCCGTCACGAGGTGAAGGGTTCGGGGCTCACCCTCGACGACGAGCTCCACGGATTCAACACCCAGAGCTCGACGCAGTGGGACGGGTTCCGCCACGTCCGCCACCAGCTGCACGGCAACTACAACGGCCTCGAAAGCGAGGATCACGGCGTGCACCACTGGGCGCGCAAAGGGATCGTGACCCGCGGCCTCCTGGCCGACGTCGGCCGCTGGCGGGAGGCGGAGGGGCGACCGCTGCGGGTCGGCGAGGCGGACCCGATCGAGCCCGAGGAGGTCCTCGCCACGCTGAGCAGCCAGGAGCTCTATGTGGAGCCGGGCGACATCCTGCTCATCCGCACCGGCTGGGTCGGCTGGTACCGAGGGCTCGACGAGGCGGCCCGCCATGCTCTGGCGGACCAGTCGATGGCACCGTCGTGCGGCCTCAGCGCACGCGAGTCGACCGCCGCCATGTTGTGGGATCTCCACATTGCCGCCGTGGGAACCGACACCCCGGCATTCGAGGTGGTGCCGTTCGGTGGCGTGGGCGGCGCCGACCTGGGGGCGGCCTTGCGTGATCCCGCCCGCAGCCTCGACGTGTTCCTCCGCTTCCGGATCCTCGGGCTCCTGGGCATCCCCATCGGGGAGATGTGGGATCTCGAGGCGCTCGGCGAGGACTGCGCCGCCGACGGCGTCTATGAGTTCCTGCTCACCTCGGCCCCGCTGAACCTGCTCAACGGCGTGGGCTCCCCGGCGAACGCGCTCGCGGTCAAGTAGGCGGCGCGAGGGCGCATCAGCCCCCGCGCGCGCTCTCCAACGCGGCGAGCGAGTCGAGGTCGCTGATCGCCGCCTCGACCCGGGTCAGGAAAGCGTTGGCGAAGACCTGTCGCGCCGGTGGCGCATCGGCCGGGAATGTCACGACCTGGCATGCGGCGACGACGCAGTAGAGCGCGTGCAGCCGATGGGCCTCCCAGGCGTCGTCCCATCCGATGGGCTCTCCACCGAGGGCCTCTCGCGCCTCGAGATAGTGGCGCAGCAGGGCGCGCTCGTGGGCGCGCCGGTCCTCAACCTGCATGGCCATGGTGATGAAGTAACTGGCATCGCGCAGCGGCGTCGTGACGTTGATGACGCCCCAGTCGAGAAAGCCCGTGCGCCCCCCGTCGTCGAACAGGTTGCCGATGTGCGTGTCGCCGTGCACGACGGTGGCCGGGCCTGGTCCGTTGGACCACAGACGTTTGAGCTCAAACGGGTCCGCGATGTAGATCTCGGCGACCTGGGCGAAGGTGTCGCTCAGGCGGTCACGGTGATGGTCCAGGCCGTAGCGGAGCGGCGTCATGCCGTAGGGGGGAACGTCCTCGGCCATTGGGGCCCATGGCACCTCGGACAGCCGACGTTGCGGGTCCTCGAAGCGAACGTGGAGCGCGGCGAGGTCTTCGAGTGCGGTGGCGGCCGAATCCGCGGTGATGCCCCAGGTACCGTCGGAGACCCGGCAGTCCGACGCGCCCAGGTCCTCCATGAGAAGCACGAACGACTCGTCGTCCGGATCGTGGCGGGCGACGTACACGTCGGGCACGCGCAGGGCGAGGTGGGGTGCCAGCCGGCTGTAGAAGAAGACTTCTTTCGGACCCATCAGGCTCGCCGCCAACACGGTGCGCCGTCCCGGATCCAAGGGGAGCATTTTGCAGAACATCCGGTCGGGGGCGCTGCGCGCATCCTCGTACTCCACGCGGAGGAAGGCGTGTGTGTTGGTGACCTGCCGTACTTCTACGACATCGACCGCGCCGACCCGCACGCCCGGGTAGCGGGGTGCGAGCGCGTGCTCCAGCCAGGGCGGGGTGATGTCGGACGGGCCGGCCGGGACGAAGACTTCGGACACGTGATCAGGCGTCCTCGGCCTCTTCCACTGTGACATCGGACGTGGTCAATTCGTCGACGGTCGCAGCGTCCTGCGCCTCTTCGACGGTCAGCTCGGCGGCCGGGTCGGCCTCCAGGCGGTCATCGGGGATCGGCAACCCGCTGCGGATGGAGCGGCCGTAGTTCCCCGCGGCGAGCCGACGTTCGGCGGCCTCGATGGAGCGCAACCGTGCCTGCAGGCCCTCCGCCACGGCATCGTCGCCCTGCTCGGCCGTGAGCCGTTGGGCCGGATCGGCCATATCGCCCTCCGCGTTGGCCTCGTCGCGGTCGTCGAGCCCGGCGCGGGATGTCCCGGCGAGCAGGCCCTCGACCCGGATCCGCTCTGCTGTGAGAAGCGCCCGGGCCCGTCCGTCGTCCATTGTTCCTCCCGCATCCGATGGGGCCGTCGTTGCGGCCACGGGGGAACGGTATCGGACGGTGCCGGCCGGCGGGCGCGTCAGATCAGGCGGTGCCGGCCGGCGGGCGCGTCAGATCACCCGGCGCGAGCGCAGGCCGCCGAGTTCGGACGGGGTCAGGCCCAAGAGCTCCGACAGCACCTGGTCGGTGCTGGCCCCGAGTGTCTCGGCCGGTGCCGGGGCGGAGGTGAAGGCGGAGAGCCGGATGGGGAGCGAGGTCCCGAGGTAGCCGCTGGGCCGGTCGGGCGCGGCCGGGTGGACGAGGTCGGCCAGGGTGCCCCGTGCCGCCACGTGCGGGTCGTGGCGCAGTTCGATGGGATCGACGACGGGCGAGCTGGGAATGCCGGCCTCCCCGAGAGCGTGGGCCAGCGCAACAGTGTCCTGCCCGAGGCACCAGGCGGCCACGACCTGATCCAGCTCGTCGAGGTGCCGGGTCCGGTCGGCCAGCGTCGCCCCGTAGACGGCCAGGTCGGGACGGTCCATGAGTGCACAGATGTGCTCCCAGTGGGTGTCGGAGCCCACCACGAGGGCCACCCACCCGTCGGTGGTCCGGTAGACGTTGAGCGGCCCGCCGCGCGGGTCGCTGTTGCCCCAGCGCACGCCGAGCCCCACTTCGTCGTAGAGCTCGATCGGCTCGTCCCACACCAGCGAGGCGACCACGTCGAACATCCCCACGTCGACGAGCTGGCCCAGGCCGGTCTGCTCGCGCTGGCGCAGTGCGGCCAGGATGCCCAGCGCGGCGTAGACAGCCGGGACCTGGTCCCCGACGGTAGGCCCGGCCTTGACCGGGGGGCCGTCGGGGAATCCGGTGCGGGCCAGGAAGCCCGATGCGGCCTGGATGGCGATGTCCATGGCCATACGGTCCCGGTACGGCCCGGTCAGGCCGTAGCCGCTGATGGCGCAGTAGACGAGCCCCGGGTTCACGGCGGCCAGGGCCTGGTAGTCGAGCCCGAGTCGTTCCAAAGTGCTGGGCCGGTAGTTCTGCACCAGCACATCGGCCTGGGCCGCCAAGCGGACGAGGATGGCGCGCCCCTCCTCCGTCTCGAGGTCGAGGACGACGCTGCGCTTACCCCGGTCCCGCTTCAGATGGGCCAAGGAGATGGCGTCGTCCGGCCGCGGTCCGCGGTTGGTGGCGCCGTTCGGTCCCACGAAGGGGGGCGACTTCCAGCTGACGTCCCCTCCCGGCTGGTCGATCCTGATCACAGTGGCCCCGAGGGAGGCCAAAAGGAAGGTGCACAGAGGCCCGGCGACGATGCGGCCCAGGTCGAGGACGACCACTCCGTCGAGGGGCGCCGCCGGGAGCGGGCCTTCGGGCGTGGCTATCGGCCCCGGAACGATGTGGGCCGGCGCTCGACGAACGAGGCGATGCCCTCGGTGGCATCCTCTGACCTCGTCACCAGCTCCTGGGCCATCGACTCCTCGAAGAACGACGACGCGCGGTCGACGTCGAGCGAACGGTTCAAGAGGCGCTTGGCCAGGCCCAACGCGATGGTGGGGCCCTCGGCCAGCCGGGTGGCCAGCTCGGCCGTCGTGGCCTCGAGTTCGGCGGCCGGGACCACGCGGTTGACCATGCCGAAGGTGTACGCGTCCGCGGCGGTCAGCCGGTCGCCGAGCATGACCAGCTCCTTGGCCCGTTGCATCCCGATGATGCGCGGCAGGAGGTAGCAACCCCCTCCGTCGGGGAGGATGCCCCGGCGGACGAAGACCTCTATGAAGCTGGCCTCCTCGGAGGCCACCACCAGGTCGCAGGCCAGGACCAGGTGTGCCCCGATCCCGGCGGCGGTGCCGTTGACGGCGGCCACGACGGGCTTCTGGCAGTCGAGGACGGCGGCGACGAGTCGCTGGGCCCCGTCGGCCAGCACCCGCATGACGGTACCGGGTGGCGGATCGATATCCGGCTCGGCCTGTTCCATCTGCGGCTGCGGCGCCCGGAGGTCGGCCCCGGTGCAGAAGTGCTTGCCGGTGGAGGCGATGACGATGGCGCGCACGGCGGGGTCGAGGTCGGCCTCGTGCAACAGGTCGATGAGTGTGTTGCGCTGGTCCGGGGTCAGCGCGTTGCCCGCGTCGGGCCGGTTCAGGGTGAGCCAGACCGTGCCGCCGTCAACCCGCCGCAGGAGGGTGCCGTCCGCCAGGCTCTCGGGGTCGCTCACCCGATCCCCCGGACGCGACTCCCGAAGATGTTGATGCCGATGATGGCCCCCAACTTGTCGGCGTCCCAGCGCTTCTCGCCGCTCGAGACGGTCGCTGCCTCGTACCAGGGCTTCATGTGGAAGATGTCGTCGTTGATCACCCGGAACACCTGGCCGGTGACGTACTGGGCCTCGTCGCTGGCCAGCCAGGCGACCATCGGGGAGCTGCCCGCCGGGTCCATCGGGTGGTACTCGTCCTCGCCCAGCGAGTCGGCCTCGAAGGCCTCGCCCATGCCGCCCACGGTGGCTGACAGGCGGGTCAGCCCGCCGGGCCCGACTGCGTTGGCGGTGACCCCGATGCTGGCCAGCTCCAGGCCCAGCGTCTGGGTCATGCCCACAATGGCCGCCTTCGCGGTGGCGTAGTTGGTCTGGCCGAAGTTGCCCTGCAGCCCGGCGCCCGAGGTCGTGTTGATGATGCGGCCGCTGAGCTTCTCGCCGCCCTTGGCCCGCCCCCTCCAGTGGATGGCGGCGAAGTGCGACGTGAGCCAGGTGCCGCGCACATGGACCCGCATGACGATGTCGAAGTCCTCGGGCGTCATGTTCCAGATGGCCCGGTCCCGCACGATGCCCGCGTTGTTGACGAGGACGTCGAGGCGCCCGTAGGTGTCGACGGCCTGATCGATGAGCTCCTTCGCCGCCGTCTCGTCGCCGACGTCGCCATAGTTGGCGACGGCGGTGCCGCCGCGCCCGGTGATCAGGTCCACGGTCAGATCGGCATCACGGCCGCTCCCGCCCCCGCTGACCGACGAGCCGACGTCGTTGACGATGACCTTGGCCCCCCGGCGGGCCAACTCGAGGGCGTGCCCTCTCCCGATGCCGTGACCGGCCCCGGTCACGATGCATATCTTGTCTTCCAGCAACCGTGTCATGGCGTTCCCCTCCTGCCGGGTTGCGTCCCCGGGCTGTCTCGATCATTGCTATCAGGCTCCGGCGCGGCTCGACGCATTGCGTCAGCGGCAGTCACCGTGCGTCCGCGCCCGTCAAATCTGGGCCGACGGCCACGAGCCCACCGGGCCGTTGCCCTGAGTCGGGGCGACTCTACCGACGCCCCGACAAGGGGCGCCAATCACAATTGCATCACATATACAGTGTCTGCATGGCGTAGAGCAGGGCCGGACGGTCGGCGCCCACCACGGCCACCTCGATCTCGGTCGTGAGCAGCGTGCCCTTGGGCCGGGCCACGGCTTCGACAAGTCGGTTCCGGCTGTGGATGGACGAACCCGCAGGCACGGGTGCGATGAAGCGGAGCTTGGTCGCCCCGTAGTTGGCGGCGTTCGTGTGGCCGGTGATCGTCGTGCTGCTCTCGGTCATCATGCGCGGGAGCAGGCTGAGGGTGAGGAACCCGTGGGCGATCGGCCCGCCGAACGGGCTCTCGCGCAGCGCGCGTTCGACATCCACGTGGATCCATTGGTGGTCACCCGTGAGATCGGCGAACTCGTTGATCATCTCCTGGGTGATCGTCAATTCGGGGCCCCACTCGCCGAACTCCTCGGACGCGGCGGCGTTCATGGCGTCGACATCGTCGAACCGGAATGTTGGCATCAGGTCATCTTCTCCTTTATGGGTTCCGTTGGCACGGGTTCTCTCACAGCGGGCGGGTGCCGATCACGCCGTCGTCTTCGAGGGTGGCGAGCTCGGTGTCGTCCAGTCCGAGCCAGCCCCCGAGAAGGCCCTGGTTGTCCTGCCCGAGGAGCGGCGCATGGCCCTGATGATACGGCAGGGTCCGTGAAGAGAGACGGGCCGGGAAGGCCGGCAACCGCAGCGCGCCGATCACCGGATGCGTGACCGTCTCGAAGAACCCGCGGCTCTCGGTCTGGGGCAACGAGACCACCTCGTGCGGAGCCACCAGGGGGGCGGCCGGAACGCCGATCGGCCACAGGGCCTCGACCACCTCGTCGGCCGACCGGGTGGCGCACCACTGCGCCAGGCCGGCGTCCAACCGCTCCCGGGCCGCCACCCGGCCCTCCGGCGTGGCCAGCGCCGCGTCGTGGCGCCACTCGTCCCGTCCGACCACGTCGGCGAGACGGGCCCACTGGTCGTCGTCCATGACGGCGACCGCCACCCAGGCGTCGCCGGCCGTGCGGTACACCCCGTGCGGGGCCGCATGGGGATGCGCGTTGCCATGCCGCCCGAGCAGGGTACCCGTGGCGCCGTACTCGACGAACTGCTCGGCGGCCACGTTCAGCGCCGTCTCGACCAGGGGGACCTCGACGAGTTGCCCGAGGCCGGTCCGGTCACGGTCGCGGATGGCCGCCAGGACGGCGAACGCCGCGTGCAGGGCGCCGATGGGATCGCACGGGCCGCGCGGGATCAGCGGCGGTCCGTCGGGGAAGCCGGTGACCGAGGCCAGGCCGGCCGCCTGCTCCATCGTCTGCGCGAACCCGGGGCGGTCCCGCCACGGTCCGGTGAGTCCCCATGCCGGCATCCGCAGCGTGATGAGATCGGGGCGGTCCTCGTCGAGCAGCCCGAAGCGCTCGACGACGCGGGGCGAGTAGTTCTCGACGAGGACGTCACAGCGGGCCAGCAGTCTGCGGCCGAGCTCCTGGCCGCGCGGATCTCCCAGATCGAGCGTGACGGCGCGCTTTCCCGTGTTCACCGCCTGGAACAGCGGGGCCCGCTCCCACACCTGGTCGCCCCGTATGCCGTAGGAGGTGGCCATGCGGGTCCCGTCGGGTCGTTGGATCGACTCCACCTTGAGCACGTCGGCCCCGAAGAACCCCAGTATCTGGCTGGCGTAGGGTCCGGCCCAGAAGGAGGTGAGGTCGAAGACCCGGATTCCCCGGAGAGGGAGGTCGGCGTCGGAACCCTCGGGAGAGTCCCGGGGGTGCGGCCCGCCGGTAGCGGTTCGGCCGGGGGAGGGGCGGGGGCCCCATGTGGCCGCGAGCGCGCCGGCGTCATCGGACCCGAGCTGCGGCGGGAGTCGCAGCGGAGGTTGGGGGGTCCGGCCGAGCCGGTAGGGGACCCTCGGCTGCACGTAGTCGGCGCCGGGGTGCGTGACGAATGCCCCCCGTTCCACCAGGTGCGCCAGTCGCGGCGTGGTGGCGCCGTCACCGAGCGGGGCCGACGGCACCCGGCGGGCGGCGGCCCGGTCCATGATGTCCTCGACGGTGTGGCGGGTGGTCCACGCCGCGATGTCACGGCGGATCTCCTCGGCCCGGTCGATCCGGACGTCGATGCGGCTGATCTCAGGGTCGTCGGCCCATTCGGGCCGCTCGATCATGGCCGCGAAACCGGCGAACTGGTCGGCGGAGAGGGTGGCGAAGCCGATCCAGCCGTCCTGTGCGGGCTCGATGGAAGGGACCTCGACCACCTGGTACGGAGGCGGCCCGGCGGGCACCAGCTGGCCCGACACCGCTCGGAAGCCGTTGAAGATGGTGATGGCCACCTCGAGCGCGGCCAGGTCGATCAGCTCGCCGAGGCCGGTGCGGTCGCGCCGGCGCAGGGCGACGAGGGTGGCCACTGCCGCCGCGGTGCCCGATGCCCACTCGATGAGCTCGCCCCCGGCGCTGACCGGGCTGCCGTGCCGCTCGCCGCGGCCGGCGATCGAGCTGGACAGGGCCTGGAGGGTGAGGTCGCTGGCCACCCGCTCGGACCACGGCCCGGCCAGGCCGAAGGGGGAGAGCGAGACCACAATGAGATCGGGGTGGGCAGAAGCCAGGGAGGCCGCGGTGCGGTCGGGCGGCGCGGCGTCCACCACCACGACGTCCGCGCCGGCCACCAGTCGCGCCACGGGGGTGGGGAGGGGAGTTCCTCCCGGCTCGGCGATCACGGACCGCTTCCCGGTGTGGAGGAAACCGAAGAGAGCGCCGGACCCACCCCGAGCCCGGAGGGGATGACCTCCGGGCGACTCGACGATGACCACGTCTGCCCCGGCGTCGACGAGCAGCTTCGTGCAGTACGCCCCGGCGATGCCCGCGCTGAGGTCGACCACCCGGAGCCCGGCGACTGCCGGCCCGCTCGGGGCCGTCATGGCGAGCCGGGCTCGTTCCCGAGGATCACCGTCCCGGCCGACGAGAACCAACCCCCGGTCCCGTTGACGCACGCCAGCTCGGCCCCCTCCACCTGCCGTGGCCCGCATTCGCCCCTGAGCTGGCGCACCGCCTCGACGAAGAGGAACATGCCGCGCATGCCGGGGTGGCACGCGGAGAGGCCGCCGCCGTCGGTGTTGGTGGGCAGGGCACCCCCCACCCGGAGCTTGCCGTCCTCGACGAAAGCGCCGCCCTCGCCCTTGGCGCAGAAGCCGAGCCCTTCGAGGGTGAGGAGGACCGTCGGGGTGAACGAGTCGTAGAGCTGGCACACGTCGATGTCGGCCGGCGTCACACCCGCCCGGCGGAAGGCCTGTTCGCCTGAGCGGACACAGGGCGACTCGGTGAAGTCCGTCCACTCGCTCATGGTGGTGTGGGAGATGGCTTCGCCGGTCCCGAGAATCCACACCGGCGCCTTGGCGCAGTCCCGGGCCCGGTCCTCGCTGGCCAGTATCACCGAACCGCCGCCGTCGGAGCGGAGGCAGCAGTGGAGCTTGGTGAGGGGGTCGGCCATCATCGGCGAGCTCTGCACGTCGTCGACGGTGATCAGCTCGCGGTACATCGCCTCGGGGTTCAGCGAGGCGTTGTAGCGGGTGGAGACGGCGATCTCCGCCAACTGCTCGATCGTCGTGCCGTACTCGTACATGTGGCGCATGGCCGCCATGGCATAGCGCGAGATCAGGGTGTGCCCGTAGGGCACGTCGAACTGCTCGGCGCCCCGGCCGCCGAAGGTGAGGTTGGCCGTGCGCAGCTTCTTCTTCAGGTCGCTCCGGGTGGTAGATCCGTAGGTGATCGCGACCACGTCGACGTAGCCGCGCGAGATGGCCGCGACGGCGTGTTCCACCATGAACTGCCAGGCGCTCCCGCCGACGTTGGTCCCCTCCACCCAGCGGGGCCGTATGCCGAGGTAGTCGCACAGTTCAATGGGAGCCAGCGTGCCCGTCCCCGTGGACATGAAGCCTTCGATGTCCGCACGCGTGAGACCGGCATCGTCCAACGCCCGCGTGGTGGCCTGATAGTGGAGCTCGTAGACGGTCTTGTGATCCACCCGGCCACAGTCCGAAAGGGCGGCACCCACGATGGCCACCCGGCGGCCTCCGGCAAGCGGATCACCGGACCTCGGATCGCTGTTGCTCGACATCGGCGGTGCAGGCTCCCTCGGGGTCGGCGGTACGGACGGTTCCGCCGCCCGCGAAGCGCTCGCGATCCGGCCCGTCGAGTTGCATAAAGTAAACTAGTGCGTCCCATCGCGAGTGGTGCAAGGCGGCGGGTGCCTCGGGCCCGCGTGCGGCGGGCTATCGTCCGCCCACGCCGCGAGTGAGGAGTGAGAGCTGATGACCGCCACCCGCATCGACATCCCCTCCGCCGACGAGAGCACCCAGGAGTACTGGGACGCGGCCCGGCGGGGCGTTCTTCTCATCAAACGGTGCGCGGCGTGCACCAAGCCCCACTTCTACCCGCGCCCGTTCTGCCCGTACTGCTGGAGCACCGACGTGCACTGGGAAGAGGCCAGCGGCCGGGCCGTGCTGTACACGTACTCGATCGTGCGCCGCAACGATCTGGCCCCGTTCACCGACCGGGTGCCCTACGTGGCGGGGATCGTCGACCTGGCGGAGGGCCCCCGCGCCATGACCGACATCGTCGAGGTCGGGCTCGACGATGTCCACATCGGCATGGAGCTCCAGGCCACGTTCGTCGAGATCGCACCCGAGGTGACCGTCCCGATGTTCCGGCCGGCCCGGACCGGCTGACACGGTTCAGGCCGTCTCGCCCGCCTCCACCAGCGTGGCGGCCCGGGAGCGGAGCTCGGGCTTGAGGATCTTGCCGCTCGGATTGGTGGGGAGGCTGTCGACCAAATACACGAA
>JBEKWB010000041.1:0-35062 GCA_049513455.1 Acidimicrobiales bacterium | reverse complement strand
GAACGTGAAGCTCACGACGGGCGGCGGGTCCACGAGCAGCACCTCGAGCTTGGCGCCGTACGCGTCGTCGTCCCAGCGCGCCTCGCCGACCTTCGCGCCGAGGTCGCCCGCCTCCTTCTCCAGTCGGGCGACATAGGCCGAGAGGGCTTCGGGCTCGCGCGTCGCCTGGCCGGGAACGAAGAGGTTCACCCCGAACGCCTCTGACGTCGCCGACCGGACACGGGCGATCTCAGATGCCATGTCGGCCGCCGTCTTGTAACCGCCGGCGAGAAAGCCGAGAGCGCCGGCCTCCGCCGCCGCAATGACCAGCGCCGGCGTCGACGGGCCGCCGGCCATGGGGGCCGCGACGAGGGGAAGGCGGCTCAGGTCCCGCAAGCGGTCGGTGCCGGGCATGCGCCCACATTGCCGCGCCACCTGGTGCGGTGTCGAAAGAGGCGAACCCGAGGCGTGCCCGCTACCGTGCCCGGATGGACCTGATCGAGACCCTGCGGAGCACGGGTGCCGTGCGCGACTTCCTCCCCGACCCGATCGACGACGCCGTCCTCTACCGGATCCTCGATACCGCCCGCTTCGCTCCGAGCGGCGGCAATCGACAGGGCTGGCGGGTGATCGTGGTCAAGGATCCAGAGAAGCGCCGCGCCCTGCGTGACCTCTACCTGACCGGTTGGTACGAGTACCTCGCCATGTCCGGTGCCGGACTGGTCCCCTGGGCGCCGGTGACCGACCGGGTGGCCGAGGCGGAAGCGGCGTCGCGCGCCCCCGAACTGGCGGAGCAGGCGGCGGCCCGGACCGCCGCCGGGTCGCCCGGCATGGCCGAGGCGCTCGACCTCGCACCGGCGGTGCTGCTCCTGGTGGTCGACCTGACCGCATTGGCCGCGGTTGATCGCGACCTCGACCGGTATACGTTCGCCGGCGGGGCGTCCGTCTACCCCTTCGCCTGGAACCTCCTCCTGGCCGCGCGCGCCGAGGGACTCGGTGGCGTGATCACCACGATGGCGATCCGGCGGGAGTCGGACGTGCGCCAGCTGTTCTCCATCCCGGAGACCTCCGCCGTCGCCGCGGTGGTCGTGCTGGGCCGGCCCGTCTCGGCGGCCCGGCGCCTGCGACGCCAACCGGTCGAAGCGTTCACATGGGTCGACCGCTACGCGGGGGCGGCGTTCGACGGTTCCCGCTAGACGGCGGGCGTCGAATCCGCACGTGATCGGGGCCCAGCCGTGCTGAAATGGGGGCATGGCCCAGAACGTTCTCGGAGGCGAGCTCCAACCCTGCAGCTACGACCCGCTGACCGGCTTCTTCCGGGACGGCTGCTGCAACACCGGTGCGGACGACCTCGGGGTGCACACTGTCTGCATCCGCGCCAGCGAGGAGTTCCTGGCCTTCTCGGCCTCCGTGGGCAACGACCTCTCGACCCCGCATCCCGAGTACGGGTTCACCGGCCTCTCGCCCGGTGACCAGTGGTGCCTGTGCGCCAGCCGTTGGCAGGAGGCGTTCGAAGCCGGAGTCGCGCCGCCGGTCGTGCTCGAGTCCACCCACGCCTCGACGCTGGAGTGGGTGCAGCTCAGCGACCTGGCCCTGTTCGCCGTCAAGGACTGACCGTCAAGGACCCGCCGTCAAGGACTCACCGCAGAGGCGAAAAAGTTCCTGCGCGCACGCAGGGAACGTGCAACACTGGAAGCACCTTCGAAAGGGAGGGAGATCCGAGGGCCTTTTGGGCCTGAGCATCGTCCCCCTCGGGTTCGGTGCGTTCCGTAGGTGACGGGAGCATCACCATGACATTCACCGGCGAATCTCCGTCTGGTCGAAACTCTATTTCCGAGGACGCGGTCAATTTCTCGGCCATCGCTCGAGCCTTCTTCTCGGCCGGCAGCGTTCCGGCCACCTTGTCCAGCGTGGTGGAGCTGGCCGCATCCACGGTCGAGGGATGTGACTACGCCGGTCTCTTTCTCATCGAAGGCAATGTGATCAGCACCCCGGCGTTCACGGATCCAATGGTCGTCGAAATAGACGACCTGCAACTCCAGACGGGTCAGGGTCCTTGCCTCGACGCCATCAGCCATCGGCTCACCTTCTACTCGACCGACCTGGCACGTGACCTTCGTTGGCTCCATTTCGCCCCCCGCGCCCTCGGGCTGGGCATCCACAGCATTCTGGCCCTCCCTCTGGACTCGAACTCGCAACTCGGCTCCCTCAGCCTGTCTGCACGCGACCCGGCCGCCTTCGACGTGATCGGGCGAGCCCAAGCCTCCCTCCTCGCCGCGCTGGCCGGCATCGCTCTCTCGGTTGCCCGCTCCCACCGGAATGAGGAGCAGCGGGTCGAAAGCCTCCGCGCCGCCCTCAGCACCCGCGAAACCCTCGGCGAAGCCGCCGGAATTCTCATGGAACGGGAAAAGATCTCCGCGCCTCGGGCGCTGCAGATTTTGCGGCAGGCCTCTCAGCGTCTGAACCTCAATCTCGGCGAAGTAGCCCAGAACCTGATCGACACCGTCGACCGTCCCGTAGGGGCACGTCCGGGGGGCGACAGGCCCGAAAGTTTCAAGCCGGGGCCCGGACGGCATCGGTCAAGGGCCGAGTAGCTCCAAGAGCAGTTCCGGTGGACGCGCGATCACGGCGCGGCCATCCCGCACCACGATCGGACGCTCCAGGAGGACGGGGTGGGCCGCCATGGCCTCTAAGAGTGCGTCACCGGACACGTCGGCCAGACCCAGGGCGACGTAGACATCCTCCCCCGTCCGCATCATCTGGCGGGGGTCGCTGATGCCGAGCTGTCCCATCAGCACCCGAAGCTCCGGCACCGTGGGCGGCGTCTTCAGGTATTCGATGACGTGTGCTTCGAGTTCGCGCTCGGCGAGGAGCCCCTGCGCCGTGCGACACTTTGAGCAGCGAGGATTGAAGTAGAGAGAAAGCTGTCCCATGTCCGGAGATTCTGCCCGGAAACCCCGGCTAGGAATTGCCCATCCAAGGAGGCTGTAACGGTGCAAGGTGACGTGGTCACGGTGGAACGGGTCATTGCCGCCCCGGCGTCGGATATCTTCAGGATCGTTTCCGACGCCAGCCGCCATCCCGAGATCGACGGCTCCGGGGCGGTGGTCAAGCCCAAGGCCGGGGCGCCCCATGAGTTGACGCTCGGATCGACGTTCGGAATGTCGATGAAGGCCGGCGTGCCCTACTCAATGTCCAACACGGTCATCGAGTTCGAGCAGGATCGCCGCATCGCCTGGAAGACGGTCCTCTCGGGATTCCTCGGCCGCTACGTCGGCGGGCGCATTTGGCGCTACGAGTTCGAACCGGTCGAGGGCGGGACCCTCGTCCGGGAGAGTTGGGACATCTCGCAGGACAGGCAGTCCACCTTTCTGCGGCGGGGCAAGCTCCCGTCAGCCACCGCCGACGGCATGACGAAGACCCTGGAACGCCTGGCCAAAATCACCGAAGGACCGGCGGCCGGGTAACAATCTTGCCGATGATCGACGCCATCTGGGAAAAGCGGGTCCTGCCCACGCTTGCCGAATACACGCGCATCAAGTGCCTGTCCCCCGCATTCGACCCGGACTGGGCGGAACGGGGGGCCATCACGGAAGCAGCCGAGCTCTTGCGGGCCTGGGCCCAGGAGCAGGATGGGGGATTGCTCACCGAGATCGTGCAGCTGCCCGGACGCACCCCGGTCCTGCTCGTCGAGAACGGCGGCGCCGGCGACCCCATTTTGATCTACGGCCATATGGACAAGCAGCCACCGTTGGGCGACTGGCGCCCCGGCCTGTCGCCGTTCGAACCGGTACGCGAAGGCGATCTCCTCTACGGCCGGGGCACCGCCGACGACGGCTACGCGCTCTTCGCCGCGGTGACCGGGTTACTGGCCGCCGAGGGGGGCCGGGGGCGGGTGGTCATCCTGATCGAGGCCAGCGAGGAGAGCGGCAGCCCCGACCTGTCGGCGTACGTGGAGCATCTGCGAGCGCGCATCGGCACGCCCTCGCTGGTGATCTGCCTCGACTCGGGGTGCCTCAGCTATGACCGGTTGTGGCTGACCTCATCTTTGCGGGGCAACCTGGTGGCCAGCGTCCGGGTCGACGTCCTCACCGAGGGCGTGCACAGTGGCGTCGGTGGTGGCGTGGTGCCGTCCTCGTTCCGGATCCTGAGGAGCATGCTCTCCCGCATTGAGGACGAGGCCACGGGCGAAATCCTTTTGCCCGAGCTCCGGGGGGCGGGCGTCCCCGACGACCTCCGCACCTCGCTCAACGCCGCGGCGGAGGAGTCCGCCGACAGCGCCCTGCCGACGGTCGAGGGGCTCCGACTCGCCGGCGCCGGTGCCGGCGATCGGCTGATTGCCCGGGCCTGGTCGGCCGCCCTGGAGGTGACAGGCATGGACGGGGTACCCGCCGTGCGCGACGGGGGCAACGTCCTGCGACCGTTCACCACCGCCAAGATCTCGGTGCGACTGCCGCCCGACGTCGATGCCCAAGTTGCCGCGGACGCCCTGATCTCGGCACTCGCCACCGAGGAGGGAGCCCACATCACCATCGACCTCGAGGGTGTGGCCGACGGCTGGGTGGCACCGCCGCTCGACGCACGCAACACCGCGGCGCTCGAACGCGTCTCCCGCGCCGCATTCGGACAGCCGGTGGGCTTCCACGGCGAGGGAGGCACCATCCCCTTCCTGGCCGACCTCAAGCGCAGCTTCCCCCACACCCAGTTCGTCGCGACCGGGGTGCTCGGGCCCCACTCCAACGCGCACGGTCCCAACGAATTCCTCCACATCCCGATGGCCAAAGTGGTGACCGCGGCGGTGGCGGAGCTTCTCCGGTAAGAACCCGGGTGGCCCCGGGGGTCACTTCCGGGTGGTCACCTCCGGGTGGTTGGCCCCCAGCCCACGGCCCGTATGGTGGGTCTGCCGGCGCCACTTTGCGAGTTGATGGAGGTATCCAGTGACCGAGAGAGCCGACTTCTGGTTCGACCCTCTGTGCCCCTGGGCGTGGATCACGTCCCGCTGGATGCTCCAGGTGGAGGAGGTCCGTGATGTTCGGACCAGCTGGCACGTGATGTCCCTGGCCGTCCTCAACGAGGGTAAGGACGACCTTCCCGAGCGCTACCAGGACCTCATGAAGAAAGCCATGGGCCCCGTGCGGGTGTGCATCGCAGCCGAACAGGCCAAAGGTCCAGAGGTGCTCCTGCCGCTCTACACAGCCCTGGGCAACCGGATCCACCTCGAGGAGCGCAGGGAGGACCCGGGCATCATTGTCGAGGCGCTCGAAGAGGTCGGGCTGCCGGCCGACCTCGCGGCCGCGGCGGACTCGACCGAGTTCGACGATGCCGTGCGAAAGTCCCACCACGAGGGAATGGACCCGGTGGGCTACGACGTCGGCACCCCGGTCATCCACCTGGGAGGGGTCGCCTTCTTCGGCCCCGTGGTCACGCCGGCTCCTAAAGGCGAGGCGGCCGGTCGGCTCTGGGACGGCGTGCTCCTGGTGGCGGGTACCGAGGGCTTCTTCGAGCTCAAGCGCAGCCGGGACAAGCCGCCCATCTTCGACTGATGGGCGCCCCGGCTTCCGTCGGCCTAGAAGACTGTCATAATTCTGCAACTGTCATAATTCTGCAACGAACTCCCCAGGGAAGGCACAGTTCAACCTATGACCGACAACATTCTGGGGGGCCACAATGCGTACATGGAACGCGAACCCCTGACAATCGAGTCCTGTCACAGCACGTGGATCTTCGATACCGACCGGATGCGTTTCCGCCGGATCTTGAAGGGGACCGAGGTGGGAGGGCAGCCGGTCGTCACCGGGTGGCGGTCCTACGCCAGGCTCGAGGATCCCCCGGACTCGGAGACATTCACCGTCTATCTCAATGAGCCCGGTACCCGAATGATCAGGTCGTGGCGACATGCAGCCGACTGCGGGCAGTGCAACGAGCACCTGACCACGGCCATGTCACTGGAGAAGGTGCGCGCCGCCATCGACAGCTGAGCGGATCATGACCAGGATCATGACCAGCAGCGGCGGCGTTCAGTAGTAGCCGGCCATCAATTCGGTGGCCCACGCAGGTTGGCGACTCTCGACCGGTTCGAACTCCCGCATGAACGGCTTCACATCGAGGACGGGCGTGCCCGCGACGGCGTCGAGCCCCCGCACCAGAAGGTCGAGACCCTCGACGGCCGTGAGGGCGCAGTTGCTCACTCCCAGGCGGTTCGGCCGTACCTTGGCCCTCTGGGCGAATACTCCCACCCGGGGCCAGTCCGGGTTGCCACGGGGGTGCCGCGCGCCGGTGACCACATCGGCCTCCTCGACCAGATGGAAGTGAAAGACCACACACAGGTGTGAGAATGCCTCCAGCCCGGCCACCGCATCGTTCCCGAAACGCGTGCCATCGAGACGGAGCACGGACTCGACGGCACCCCAATCGTCGTCGATCGGTTCCGTACGGCCGCCGATCACGACGCCGATGGGTTCGAGAACGATCGGTTCGAGCGCGATCATCGGAACCCGGTCACGACCGGACGAATGCCGCGACCACCCGCGCCAGATCCTCGCCGCGGTCCTCCTGAAGGAAGTGCCCGCCACCCACGATGGTCGTGTGCGGCTGACCTTTTGCGCCGGCGATGCGTTCCTGCAGTGCCCGATCGCTTCCTTTAGTGATCGGGTCACTGTCGCCGAACGCCGTCAGGAACGGGCGCGGGAACGCCGCCAGCCCGGCCCAGGCGGCGACATTGGCGTCGTGGGCCGGATCGTCGGGGCTCGACGGCACGAGCATGGGGAAGGCCCGTGCGCCCGCCTTGAACGACTCGTCGGGAAACGGGGCGTCGTAGGCAGCCTGCACTTCGGGCGAAAGATCGGTGACACAGCCGGAATTCACGATGAACCCGGTCGGGAACACCTCCACTTCCTGGGAGAAGCGCTGCCAATTGAAGAAGGCGTCACCGGGCGGGCTGTCGCCCGTCGGCAGGAAGGTATTGGCCGCCACGACCCGCGCGAACCGTCCCGGATGCTCACCGACCAGTCGGAGTCCGATGAGGCCGCCCCAGTCCTGGCCCACCAGCGTGATGTCCGTGAGGCCTAAGTGGTCGAAGAGCAGCTCTCGGATCCACTCGACATGGCGCGCATAGGTGTAGTCGCTCCGTTCGGACGGCTTGTCCGATCGTCCGAAACCAACGAGGTCAGGAGCCACGATCTGCAGCCTCTCCGCGGTCAGGACCGGGATCATCTTGCGGTACAGATACGACCACGAAGGCTCCCCGTGCATGAGAAGGACGACCGGGGCGTCCGGGTCACCCTCTTGGAGGTAATGGACCCGGAGGGTGCCCCCGTCCCCGTCGCCGACCTCCTCGTAATGCGGCGCATACGGGAAGTCGGGCAACGAGGAGAAGCACTCGTCAGGGGTGCGCAATGTCTTCATGGGTGGGTGATCCTAAGTCTCGGCGCGGGCGGTGCGCAGTGCGGTCCCAGGCCGACAGTCATTCGAATGGTCCGGACCCGTCGACGACGGGACCGCGAAACGGGTTCGTTGTCGGATGCTCTCATCATCACGTCAGGCGGCCCGCAAAGGTCTAGACCGCCGGACGGAACGACTCCACCCGGTCACCTCGCCCCACCACCACGAGGGAAACCATGGACGGCGGGAACAGGCCATGCTCCACGACTCCCGGCGTGTGGCCGAATCGCTCGGCCCACCGCGCCGGATCATCGAGCGCGCCGTGGTAGTCGGCCAGGACACCGCCATCGGGGGTACGCGGGGCCCGGCGCAGGTCGACGCCGGGGAGGGAGCGGAGGACCGAATCGAGACCGAACGCCATGATCTCGAGCGGTACGGGGGAGGTCAGCCGGGGCACCAGCTTGTTCGACGACACAATGACGATGAACCGGTCCGCCGCGGCGGCGACGATCTTCTCCCTCGTATGGGCGCCCCCGCCCCCTTTGATCAACCAGCCGCCGGGATCGACCTGGTCGGCGCCGTCGATCGCCATGTCCAATCTGTCGATACGCTCGAAGGGGCCGACCCGAAGACCCTCGGCCCGGGCCAGAGACTCGGTGGCCGGCGATGTGGCGACGCAGGATATGTCGAGTCGTCGCGTTCCCAACGCAGGGAGCAGGAACGCCACCGTGGACCCCGTCCCCAATCCGACGACCATGCCGTCTTCGACCAACGCCGCCGCGCCCTCTGCGGCGGCCCGCTTCTCCCTGTCTGTGTCGTCCACCCCCCCACCCTCGCGCAAGACCTTCGGGGCTGCACTTCCGCGGCCTGAACGTGCAGGACAACGAGCGGCAGGCGGAATCGGTATAGTCGGCCGCTCAACGCATTCACCCGCCGTTGCAGCGGGATGATCGCGTCGAGGACGACAGGACTGTTGCTCGACGGACGGGGAGTCAAAGGCCATGGGTTCTCAAGAAAGGCCGCGCAACCATTGGACGCCGCGACACACCCGCATGCGGCGCACCGCCCGGAGGCGCAGCGGTGGGCCGCGGGGTCACGGGCGGGCCATCTTCGCCGGATCCGCCGCCCTCGTCTTCTTCGTGCCGATGGCCGTGGTCACGCTCGGGACCGGCGGGGCCGGCGCCACCCCGTCCAACGACAACACCAACGGCATCCTGAAATACGGCTTTGACATCAACGACGAATTCGGGAACTTCGACCCGGCGACGTCGCTGAACGACTGCGGGTACACGGTCATGTCCAACATCTACCAGTCCGTGACCGCCCCGGGGCAGTACGACATCAGCGGTGGCGTGGCCCAGAGCTGGTCGATCTCCAACAACGCCGAGACGGTGACGCTGCACATCCGACCCAACATGGTCTTCTCCAACGGCCAGCCCGTCACCTCGACCGACGTCATGACGAGCCTCCTGAACACCAAGACGAGCCCGCTGCGTAGCTCGCTCTTCAACATCGCCTCCATCAGCACACCCGATCCCGACACGGCGATCGTCCAGCTCGACAAACCCACGGCGGGTGACTTCCTGTGGGCCATGACCTACATCGACGGGATGGTCTACCCCACCTCGTCCATCCCGACAGCGGCCACCGCCCCGATCGGCGCCGGTCCGTTCATGCTGAAGAGCTACCAGCCCGGGTCCTCCATCGATCTGGTCAAGAACCCGAAGTACTGGGATTCTGCGGCCTACCCGCTGGGCGGGGTGGACTTCGTCGAGGTCAGCACCGGGCCACAGGCGGTCAGTGCCATCACCTCGGGCGCCGTGGACATGATCTCGCTCGACCCCCAGCAGTACACCGAGGTGGAGCACGACTCCAACATCGGCGTCTCCATCACCCAGTCCTACGACTACGCGGTGCTCAACACGCGTAACGACGTCGCCCCGTTCAACAACCCCGAGGTCCGTGCCGCGCTGGAGTACTCCATCGACCGGGCGATCATCAACAAGGTGGTGTACGCAGGCGTGGGCCGTCCCGCCTACCAGCCCTTCCCCTCCAACTCGCCGGGCTACAACAAGACGGTGGGCGACAAGTACGTCTACGACCCCAAGAAGGCCAAGGCCATGCTGGCCGCGGCCGGGTACCCTCACGGGGTCTCCTTCAAGATGGACGTACCGTCCGGTGACACGACGGAGCAACGGCTCGCCACCATTCTGCAGAGTGAGATGGCCGCGGCCGGGTTCAACGCCAGCATCACCCTGATCCCCGGCGCCGATGTGTTGGAGGACGTGTACATCAAGAAGGAGGGCAACGCGCTCTTGAGCGAGGACCTGACCAACGGTCCCGACATCTCTAACACCTTCGAGGCCGAGTTCGAGCCCACAGGGTTCCCGGCCAAGTACCTGGGGACCGAGGACCTGGCGATCACCCCGGCCATCGAAGCGGCCAACGCCTCGCTCAGTCCCAGCCTGCAGGGTCCCCTCATGCAGAAGGTCGGGGCGACCATCATGGCGCAGGGGCTCGAGACGCCGATCGAGTTCGAGCCTGCGATCATCGCCTACAACAAGTCGGTGGTCGGCGGGAAAGTCGTCGCACCCATCGGCCAGTGCCGATCGGACCTGGCCGGTATCTACATCAAGAAGTGAGGAGCAACGAACTCCTCCCCGAAGTTGTGAGCTGAGGCGAAGGTGGGATCTGGCGGTTCCCTGCTCTCGTTCATTGTCCGCCGGCTGCTGATCACCATCCCGCTCCTGCTCCTGATCTCCTTCGCCGTCTACAGCCTCGTCCTCATCCTCCCCGGCAACCCCGCGCTGACCCTCGCAGGAGGCATCCACTCCACGCCGGCCGAGGTCGCCCGGATCACCCGCCAGCTCCACCTGAACGAGCCCTACTGGAAGCAGTACCTGCGCTGGCTCAACGGGGTCATCCACGGGAACCTCGGGGACTCGTTGTTCAACCCGGGCCAGAGCGTGGCCTCGGGAATCGCCACGCGCTTCCCGGTCACGCTGACCCTGGCCGTCGGGGGAATGATCCTCGCCGTGCTCATCGGCGTCCCGGCGGGCATCGTCGCCGGCGTGCACAGCGGCAGTGCACGCGACAGGCTGGTCACGGTGGGCTCCAGCCTTGGGGTGGCCATTCCGGACTTCTGGCTGGCGCTCCTCCTCGTCATCTGGTTCGCCGTCGACTCCCACATCCTTCCCGCGCTCGGCTTCGTCGACTGGTCCACGTCGCCGTGGCAGTGGTTTGAGCACCTCATCCTCCCCTGGGTCGCCCTGGGGATCGGCGGTTCGGCCACCATCGCCCGCCAGGTCCGCGGTGCCCTCATCGACACACTCGACCAGGACTACATGCGCACCGCCGTGGCGAAGGGACTGAGTACCCGGGCGGTCATCGGCAAACACGCCCTGAAGAACGCGTTGAGCCCGGCCGTCACCGTCATCGGGATCCAGTTCGGCTACCTGCTGGGCGGCACATTGATCATCGAGCAGATCTTCTCGCTTCCGGGGATCGGACAGTACGTACTCCAGGCGATCTCCGAAAAGGACCTGCCGGTGATCCAGGGCGTCGTGCTCGTCACCGCCACCGCATTCGTGTTGATCAACCTGATCGTCGATGTGATCTACGGCTACCTCAACCCCAAGATCCGGCTCGTATGAGCCTGGCCTTCCCCCCCTCCAGCCAGGATCCGCTCGTGGGGCTGGGCGAGTCCCCGCGACCCACCGAGGACGGCGCCGACGGGTCGGAGGTCAGGCCGACGCGCTCGGGCTTCTGGCATCGGTTCCTGCACCAGCCGTTCGCCCTCGGCGGCCTGGCCTTTCTGCTCCTGGTCACGGTGGCGGCCATTTTCGCCCCTCTCATCGCCCCCTACCCGCCCGACCTGCAGAACCTGAACATCACCAACGCGGGACCCTCTGCGCTGCACTGGCTGGGGACCGACGATCTGGGACGCGACATCCTGAGCCGGTTGATCTGGGGCGGACGCATCTCCATTCGGGCCACCTTCGAGATCGTCGGCATCGCCATCGTGATCGCCGCCCCGCTCGGGCTCATCGCCGGCTTCTTCCGGGGCGCCGTGGACTCCGTGATCATGCGGGCCATGGACGCCATGTTCTCGTTCCCCCCACTGATACTGGCGCTGACCGTCGCCGCCTTGCTCGGTTCCAGCGTCAACGACACGGCCATCGCCATCGCCATCGTCTTCATACCGAGTTTCGTGCGGGTGCTCCGGGGCCAGGTGATCGCGGTGCGCGAGGAGAACTACATAGAGGCGGCGCGATCCCTCGGCGCCACGTCGCCCCGGCTCATCCGCCGTCACGTGGTTCCGAACGTGGCGTCGCCGGTCATCATCCAGGTGTCCTTGTCACTGGGCTTTGCCCTGCTGACCGAGGCCGGGCTGAGCTACCTCGGCATCGGTGAACAACCGCCCACGCCCAGCTGGGGGTCCATGATGAACGAGGGGTACTCGTTCATCTTCACCACGCCCTGGGCGCTCGTCTTCCCGGGTTTGATCATCATGCTGACGGTCCTCTCGTTCAACCTGGTGGCGGACGGGCTTCGCGACTCTTTGGGCCGGGATCGGGCGGCAAGCTCGAGCCTGGTCAGCGCGGGGCGCGACAAGCGGGTGTCACGCCTGGCCCAGCTGCGAGGAATCTCGCCCCGCGCGGACCGGCCGTCGGCCAACGCCCCGGTGGCGGCGCAGAACCCCGACGGCTCACTGCTCTCGGTAAAGAACCTCCGCGTCGAGTTCTTGACGAACGGCCAGTGGTTCCCGGTGATGGAAGACGCCAGTTTCACCGTTTCGAGGGGGAAGACCCTGGGCCTGGTAGGCGAGAGCGGGTCGGGCAAGACCGTCTCGGCCCTGGCCGTCATGGGACTGCTGCCCCCGCGGGGCTGCCGGGCCGGCGGGACGGCCCGCTTCGAGGGACGGGACCTCATGCGCCTCTCCCCGGCGGACTTCCGCCAGATCCGCGGTAACGAGATCGCCATGATCTTCCAGGAGCCGATGACCAGCCTCAACCCGGCCTTCACCGTCGGGAACCAGATCGCCGAGCAGGTCCGGACGCACCGCCACCTCAGCAAGGCCGAGTCGTGGAAGGTCGCCGTCGAGATGCTCGACCGGGTGGAGATCCCCCACGCCGCCACACGGGCCCGCGACTACCCCCATGCGTTCTCCGGAGGCATGCGCCAGCGGGTGATGATCGCGATGGCGCTCTCGTGCTCACCCAAGCTTCTCATCGCCGATGAGCCCACCACCGCCCTCGACGTGACCACCCAGGCCCAGATCGTCGAACTCCTGCACACCTTGCAGAGGGAAGAGGACATGGCGATGATCTTCGTCACTCACGATCTGGGGGTGATCGCCGACGTCGCCGACGACGTGGTGGTGATGTACGCCGGACAGATCGTCGAACACACCGGCGCCACCGCTCTCTTCACCCGACCGAGCCACCCGTACACCGAGGCGCTCTTGAATTCGATCCCCCAGCTGACACCGCCGGGTGAACCACTGCACTTCATCCCCGGCATGGTGCCGCGTCCCGACCAGGTCCCCCGGGGCTGCCGATTCCATCCCCGGTGCAGCTACGCCATCGATGCCTGCGTCTCCACCCCGGTCTCGCTACGCCCGCCGGGACCGGCCGGGACGGAGCCGACCGGCGGTGGCTCATCGAAGGAGGAGCCGGAAACCGTCCTGAGCCGCTGCCTGCGCCAGGACGTGCTCACGCTGGCCGGCGCGCGCGGAGTTGCCGAGCCGACGACGGTGGCCGCTCCCCTCGCAGCAGAGCGCGGCGCGCCACTCCTCGTGGTCAAGGGCCTGTCCAAGCGGTTCCCGTTGCGGACCGGACTGTTGCAACGGGTCTCGGGGTCGGTCCACGCCGTCGACGACGTGGATCTCCGCATCGCCCCCGGGACGACGCTCGGGCTGGTCGGCGAGAGCGGGTCGGGGAAGTCGACGCTCGCCCGTCTGGTCACCCGCCTCATAGAGCCCACCAATGGGCGCGTCGAACTCAACGGCACCGATATCACGGCACTGCGCGGGCCGAAGTTGCGCCGCGAGCGGCAGGGCATACAGATGGTCTTCCAGGACCCGTACTCCTCGCTCGACCCGCGCCAGAGCATTTTGGAGGTCGT
The DNA here is from genome assembly GCA_049513455.1 of Acidimicrobiales bacterium. Lineage (GTDB taxonomy): Bacteria > Actinomycetota > Acidimicrobiia > Acidimicrobiales > RAAP-2 > Bog-473. Next base: position 21,577 of record JBEKWB010000041.1, on the reverse strand, counting down.
GGGCGAGCCCCTGCGGATTCACACCGATCTGAACCGGGCCCAGCGCCAACAGCGAGTGATCGAGCTGCTGGGTCAGGTCGGGATCGGCCCCCACGTGCTCGGACGCCAGCCCCACGAATTCTCCGGTGGCCAGCGGCAACGCATCGCCATTGCCCGGGCGCTGGCCCTCGAGCCCAGACTGCTCGTGTGCGACGAGCCGGTCTCCGCCCTCGACGTCTCGACGCAGTCCCAGGTGATCAACCTTTTGAGCGACCTTCAGGACCGGCTCGGGCTGGCGTACCTGTTCATCGCCCACGATCTGTCTGTCGTCCGCCACCTCAGCGACCGCATCGCGGTGATGTACCTCGGACAAATCATCGAGGAGGGGGACGCCAACGAAGTCTACGTTCGCCCGACCCACCCGTACACGGCCGCGCTGCTGTCGGCGATCCCGGTGCCCGATCCCGACCGGGTCCGCGCCCGGCCCCACATCGTCCTGACCGGAGAGGTCGAGACGGGGCAGAGCTCCACCACGGGCTGCCGTTTCCGCCAGCGTTGCCCCTTCGCCATGGACATCTGTGCGTCCGTCGATCCCGAGCCCTTCGTGACGCCCAGCGGGACAACCGTCCGATGCCACCTCCACACCGAGGGGCCGGCCCTGGGTGGGGAGACGGTGGCCAACCTGCAGCCGGTGCCGCGCTAACTGCGGGGCACGTCCTTCCAGGCCAGCTCCTTGTCGTTGCGCACGTCGCCGGGAAGGCCCAGGACGCGCTCCCCCAAAATATTCCGCATCACCTCCGAAGTCCCCCCCTCGATGGAGTTAGCCCGCACGCGCAGGAACGACTTGTGAACGTCGGTTGAGCCCATCCCGAGGAACTCGGGGCGGATCATCGGATAGCCGGCGGGATAGAGCATCCCCTCGTTCCCCAGCAGATCCATGCAGAGCTCGTAGACGCGCTGGTTCTCCTCGGCGTAGGCCAGCTTCGCCACGGAGCCCTCCGGGCCGGGGGTACCGGCCCGGCGGACCTGGGCCGCCCGCTGATTGGTCATGCTCAGCACCTCGCTGCGAATCCAACTGGAGATGAGGCGATCCCGCAGCGCCAGCGCGTGCGGCGATGTGTCGGCACTCCAGCGCTCCTTCCATATCCGCAGCGCGTCGGCAATGGGGCCGCCGCCGCGACGCGACACGCCACCACCGATGGAGACCCTCTCGTTCATCAGCGTGGTGACGGCGACCCGCCACCCGTCACCCTCGGCGCCCAACCGGGCGGTGTCCGGCATGTGGACGTCGGTGAAGAAGACCTCGTTGAATTCGGCCTCGCCGGTGATCTGGTACAGCGGCCGCACGTCGACGCCGACGGCCTGCATGTCGATCAGGAAGGCGGTGATCCCCTTGTGCTTGGGGACGTCTGGGTTGGTCCGAGCCAGCAGGAGCCCGAACCGGGACAGATGGGCCAGGGTGGTCCATACCTTCTGCCCGTTGAGGACCCACTCCTCGCCGTCGCGCACCGCTCGCGTCGACAGGCTCGCCACATCCGATCCCGAGCCGGGCTCGCTGAAGAGCTGGCACCAGATCTCCTCTGCCGTGAAGAGTGGTCGGAGGTAGCGCTTCTTCTGTTCATCGGTGCCGTGGGAGACGATGGTGGGCGCCACCATTCCGTACCCGATCGGGTTCTTCAACCCGCTCACCGGGGCCCCACCCGCGACCAGCCGGGCCTGCGCCACTTGCTGGTCCTTCGGCGTCAGGCCCAGGCCGCCGCAGCCCTCCGGATAGTGCAACCACGCCAATCCCCGATCGAACTGCTCACCTAGGAACTCCTTCGCCGGTGTCGTCGCCGGAGGCATCTCCTCGAGGAGCTGGTCGACGAGCTCTTCCACGTTCACGCGCACGCCAGCACCCTATAGCGTGCCTGCGTGCGTGTAGTTGCCTTCGACCCCGCTCCGGCCGCTCCGCCCGGCGCTCCCGGCACTCCCGGCTCCCCGGGGGGCCACGGATGACCCGTTCGGTCACCTTGCCCGACGGCAGGGAGCTCGCCTACGAGGAGTACGGCGATCCGGCCGGCGGACCCGTCCTGAGCTTTCATGGCGGCCTGAGCTCCCGGCTCGACGCCGCTCCGGCCCACCAGGCCGCCCTCGATCTGGGCGTCCGGCTGATATCGCCGGACCGGCCGGGAATCGGCCGGTCGACCTTCCAACCCGGCCGACGCCTCCTGGACTGGCCCGCTGACGTGGCTGCATTGACCGACGCGCTCGGCATCGACCGGTTCGCCGTGATGGGGTGGTCGTGCGGTGGGCCGTACGCCGCCGTCTGCGGCGCCCGTATGGGCGATCGGATCACCGCGGTAGGACTGCTGTCGAGCGCCGTGCCGCTCGAGCTCGTCGGCACGACGAAGGGTCTTGCCCGCGACGACCGCATCCTGCTCTTCCTGGTTCGCTGGGCGCCGCGGCTGGCCTCCGCCCTCCTCCGGGTCACGATCGGCGAGGCCACCGAGAGGCGCCTCTACCGGGAGATCCGCCGGAGCTTTCCTGCGGTCGACCGGGCCGCTCTCGAGGAGAGGGGATCGATCGTCGACGCCGTGGCCTTCGTCAAAGAGTCCATGCGCCAAGGGGCCGAAGGGTGCCTCCAGGACTACCGGGTGTTCGGGAGCCCGTGGGGCTTCGATCTCAGCGAGGTCACGGTGCCGGTCCAGATCTGGGAGGGGGAGGAGGACAACACGGGTCCCCCGGAGTACCGGGAGCTGTTACTCCGCCACCTCCCCCGGGCCGAGCTCTCCCTGGTACCGGGCGAGGGCCATCTGTCACTCCTGCAGCACCAGGCGCCGGCGATCCTCAGCCACCTGACGAGTCAGGTCAGCGGCTGAGGCTCACAGCTGACCCCAGTTGGTGATGTTGACGGGCTTGACAATGGGCGTGCCGACGTCGATCTGGATCTGGTAGTGATCACCGAGGGGGAGGTTCGCCGGATCACCCTTGTAGATGCCCACCTTCTTCCCTGGTGCCGCGAAGAACACGGTCTGTGTCCCGGTGGCCGGACCGACCTGCGTGGAGCTCAAGGGGACGCCCCACTCGGCGAAGAACTGCCCGAGGGTGAAGGTCTCCGACGTGCTGGGCGACTCGACGTGGATGATGCCGTCCTCGGCGTGGGTGTGCAGCCAGTAGAAGCAGCTCCCGGTCTCGACGAAGGGGCCCTCTGGCGTCTGCACCGCGGTGTTCCCGGGTATGCCGACGCCGTAAGGGATGATGCGCGCCTTCCCGTTCACGAAAATCGTCAGGTGGGTGTGGACGTGGGTGACGGTCTTCTCGCCGGCGTTGCACTGGATCCCGTCCACCGACTGACCGGTCGCGGCCGTACTCAATGTCGCCAGCTTGGTCCCCTCGGGAATCGGAATGCCTTCCGCCCCGGGTGTCGTCGGCGGGTCCGCGATCATCTGCAGCGAGGCGGGGATGGGCTCGGTCTTGACGTCCGCCGCCGTCTTCGAAGACGGCGGGTTCGAGGAGCCGCCCGTCGCCAGGACGATGATCAGGACGATTACCAGGATCGCCACGACCGCACCCCCGTACCTGAAGGCGAGCCGCATCCGCTTCGCCCGCAGTTCGGCGGCCCGACGCTCGGCTGCTTTGCGCTGTAATTCCGCCCGTCGTTGGGCCTTGGACTTCGTGCCGCTGGTCATGGTGCGGCCAATCTAGCGAACCCCTCCTCCCGATTGGGATCTAGCACCCCCCGGAGTCGTGATTTCGGGGCCCTCCGCGACCCCTGGGCGCCCAATCGCCGCAGCTCCGATGGAACAATGCGGCCGAGTGGTCACGCCGTGAACGCCGCACCGACGCGAATCGCCCCTGGCCGTGGCTCCCCGGGACGCCATTGGGCAGGGAAAACGCGGCGCTTCGTGACGGTGGCGCGACGCGTTGACTCGCTGGCGGCCCCGCTGTGCGTCGCGGTGCCCCTCTCAGAGTCAGCCTGCGGCGACGTCCGAGGAATTCGGGAACGCCAGAGTCGCGTGATGATCACCGATACGGCTCCAGCGGCTCGTGACCGCCTTGCCCCGGGTATAGAAGCGGACGCCGTCGGGCCCGTAGACGTGCAGGTCACCGAAGAGCGAACCCTGCCACCCCCCGAACGAGTAGGAGGAGACCGGGACCGGGATGGCAATGTTGACACCCACCATGCCCGCCTCCACCTCGGTCTCGAAGCGCTGTGCGGCCGCACCGTCGCCGGTGAAGATCGCCGCGCCGTTGCCGTAGCCGTTGTCCGCGATGAGATCGAGCGCCTGGTCCAGGGAGTCGACGCGCACGAGAGACAGCACCGGCCCGAAGATTTCGTCTCGATACACCTGCATGGCGGGTGAGACCCCGTCGATCAGGCACGGCCCGAGCCAGTACCCGCCCTCGGCGCCCTTGCTGGGGTGCCGGCGCCCGTCAATGACGACGCTCGCCCCTTCGCTCTCGCCGATATCGAGGTAGGACGCGACCCTCTCCCGGTGCTGCGCGGTGATCAGAGGGCCCATTTCGGAGTCGGGATCGGTGCCCGCTCCGAGCACCAGACCGTCGACGCGGCGACGGATACCCTCTACCAACGCGTCGCCACATCCGCCGATGGCGACCAACACGGACACCGCCATGCAGCGCTCACCCGCCGAGCCGTAACCGGCGCTCACCGCCGCCTCCGCCGCCTCCGCCATGTCCGCATCGGGAAGCACCACCATGTGGTTCTTCGCCCCGCCGAGAGCCTGAACTCGCTTCCCCCGGCCCGCCGCGGTCTCATAGACGTGGCGAGCCACCGGCGTCGATCCGACGAAGCTCACTGCGGCGATGTCAGGGTGGGCGAGGATCCGATCCACCGCGACCTTGTCGCCCTGCACCACGTTGAACACCCCATCGGGAAATCCCGCCTCGGCCACCAACTCGGCCAGGAAGAGCGACGCGGACGGGTCCTTCTCCGACGGCTTCAGCACGAACGTGTTGCCACAGGCGATCGCCAGGGGGAACATCCACAGGGGGACCATGGCGGGGAAGTTGAACGGAGTGACTCCCGCCACGACGCCCAACGGCTGCCGGATGGAATGCACGTTCACGCCGGTGGAAACGCCCTCGGTGAACTCTCCCTTGAGCAATTGGGGAATACCGCAGGCAAATTCCACCACTTCGAGACCGCGGGCCACCTCGCCGGCCGCGTCCGCCATGACCTTCCCATGTTCGGACGTCACGACGGCAGCCAGGTCGTCCACATGGTCGGCGAGCAACGCTCGTAGGGCAAACAGCGCGGCTGTGCGCGTGGCCAGCGAGGTGGACCGCCATCCGAGGAATGCCCTGCCTGCTGCGGCGACCGCCTCGTCGACCTCGGCGGTCCCGGCGAGGTCGACCTCACCCGTCTGGCGCCCCGTCGCCGGGTCGAAGACCGTCCCGCGCCGCTCTGCATCACCCACCCACGGCTTGCCGTCGATCCAGTGCGTGATGCGGTTCATGGTGCCCCCTTGTGCGCCGCGGCCCCGTTCGCCCCATGGAGCGCGTGGATCAGGATCTCGACGGCTTCAACCGCCTCCTCCATTGTCACACTCATTGCAGGGGCGATCCGCAGGACGTTTCCGTGCAACCCCCCCAGGCCGATCAGCAGCCCCTCCTGGCGACACAGCTCGAGTACCTGCCATGCCGCCGGTCGATTGGGAACGAGGGTGCCGGGCTCGACGAGCTCGACACCGACCATGAGGCCCCTCCCCCTCACCTCCGCCACCACGCCCAGGGCGGCGGAGCGGGTCGCGAGCTCGTGGAGGAGGAAGCTGCCCACCTTGAGAGCGTTGCCCTGAAGGTCGTGGCGCAGGAGATAGTCGAGGTTGGCGAGCGCTCCGGAGGCGGCCAGGGGATTGCCGCCGAAGGTGGAGATCGAGTTGGCGCCGACCGAGTCGACGAGGTCACCCCGACCCACAACTCCGCCGATGGCCAGACCGTTCCCCAGACCCTTGGCGAAGGTGGCCAGATCGGGCACGAGGTCATGGGCCTGGAAACCCCAGAAGTGGTCACCGGTACGCCCCCACCCGGTCTGCACCTCATCGGAGACGAAGAGAATCCCGTACTCGTCGAGCACTTCCTTCATGGCCCCGAAGAACCCGTCGGGAGGGACGACGAACCCACCGACTCCTTGGATCGGTTCGGCGATCATGCAGGCCACGTCACCCGCCGTGGTCGTCTCGATAACCTCGCGGAGATCGCGCACGCACGCCCGGGTGAGCTCGCGGTCGCTCAGCGGCCCGAACGGGCTGCGCAGGCCGTAACCACTCTGCACGTAGCTGACGGCGAACGGGCTCAAACTCGACGCTGACCACGCCCGGTTTCCGGTGACCGCCATGGTGCCGTAGGACCGGCCGTGATAGCTGTGTCGCACGGCCAGCACCTGGTTGGAAGACCGGGCGGTGCATGAGAACATCAGGGCGGTCTCGACCGCCTCCGTCCCGGAATTGACGAAGAAGACCTTGGCGTCGGGAATCGTCGAAAGTTGCGCGATCCGCTCGGCCAACTCGATCATGGGGCGAATCAGGTAGAGGGTCGACGAGTGCAGCATCCGTCCCGCCTGCTCCCGGATGGCGTCGACGACTTCAGGGATGTTGTGGCCGGCGGTGGTGGTGAGGATGCCGCCGAAGAAGTCGAGGTAGCGGTTACCCTCCCCGTCGACAACGTGCCGCCCTTCGCCGCTCACGAGCTCGAGAGGCTCGTCGTAGTACAGAGTGAGCCACCTCGGCATCACCGCTTCATGGCGAAGGAGCAGGTCGCGGTGCACAGAGGTCAATCCACCTGAGGAGTTCGGCACTTGATCCGGCACGACGTCATTCTCCCTGCGGAGAGGGGGCACTGCAGACACGGCACCACCCGCGAAGCCACAGAAGCGTACGCCACGTGCGGATTCTCCGCGAACGAGAGGTGGTCACCCGCCCAGGAGCGAGCGGACTCGCGCTGATCCAATGGCCAACAGCAACGTGGGCAGCCGCGGTCCGGTGTCCCGGCCGACCAACAACCTGTACAGCAGGGCAAAGAATTGCCGCTGCGCCGCTTTGAGCTCAGGCGTCGGCTCGGCATCCATCTCCAGTCCGGCCTGCAACTTGGGAATGGCGTACACGAGGGTGGTCAACCGGTCGAGGGACCAGTGCTCGTCGAGCCGGTCGAGCAACATGGCCAGGGACTCACGCTCCGTTGGGGTTAGAGTCGCCAGGAGCTGTGCGTCGGGCTCTCCCCGCACGACTGTGCGCTGGTCGGCCGACATCTGCGTCATGACCCAGGCCCGGGCACAGTCGAGCCGTGGCCGGACTTCGTCGAGACGATCGACGGGATGGTTCTCCGGGTCGAGGTCCCGCAGAATGCGCAGTACTTGCGCCTGGTCACCGGTCGTGATGTCGACGATTGACGCAAGCGTCCGATACGGCAACGCCACGGGCGTGCGGGGCAATGGTCCCGCAGCTGTCCCGACCGCACGCACGAATGCCGCGGCGTGGGAAGGGGACACCGTCCCCTCGGCCACCTTGCGCCCCAACGCGTCCCATTCGTCGTAGAGCCGGTAGATCTCCTGGTCAAAAGCCACAGTGAACGACTGCTGCGGTTTGCGGCGGGCGTACAGCCATCGCAACACCTGTGGCTCCATGATCTCCAGCGCGTCGGACGGAGTGGGCACGCTCCCCTTGGAGCTCGACATTTTCGCCATCCCGCTGATGCCGACGAAGGCGTACATCGGTCCGATGGGCTGCTCGCCGCCAAATATCTCCCGGACCAGCTCCCCCCCGACGACGAACGACGAGCCGGGTGACTGGTGGTCCACCCCGGATGGCTCGAAGATCACGCCTTCGTAAGCCCAGCGCATGGGCCAATCGACCTTCCACACCAGCTTGCCCCGATGGTGCGTCGACAGCTCCACCGTTTCGCCATGGCCGCACTCGCAGACATAGGTCAGCGCGGTGGTGTCGTCGTCGTATCGGATGATCGTCGTGGCATCGCGTTCGCAGACGGTGCAGTAGGGCCGGTACGGAAAGTACGTCCCACCCGCTCGGCCATCGTCCTCGGTGGCGGCGCCCGATCCCTCAGCCGCGGCCCTGGCCGCGATCGATTCGTCCTCGGACAGCCGACTCAACGGCTCCTCGGGTTCGCCCTCTGGTTTGGGTTTGGTGCGGTGGCGGTCCAGGACCGCATCGATCCTGGCGCGTTCACGCATGGCCAGCAGCACCTGGGCGCCGTACGCGCCCGAGGTGTAGCGCTCGGTTTGACTGATGCCGAGGAACTCGATCCCGAGCCGGCGGGCCGCATCGATCATCGGGGCCTTGAAATGCTCGGCCCAGTTCGGGTGCCGGCTGCCCTGGGGTGCCGGCACTGAGGTCAACGGCTTCCCGATGTGGCGGGACCATGAAGGGTCGATACCGGCCGGCACCCGGCGGAACCGGTCGTAATCGTCCCACGAGAGAATGTGCACGCACTCGACACCCCGTCGCCTGATCTCGTCGGCGACGAGGTGCGGCGTCATCACTTCACGAAGGTTGCCCAGGTGGATGGGGCCCGACGGGCTGAGGCCGGACGCGACGACGACGGGCTTCCCCGGCGCGCGGCGCTCCGCCGCCACGATGACCTGGTCCGCCATTCGAGAGACCCAATCGTCCTCCGTGTCGCGCGCCATCAGGGCACATCCTTTCTGGGCTCGGATGTCCCCATCATCTCAGGCCCCGGACCCCACTCTCACCCATGGCGCAGACCGTTCCGAGGTGCCGTTCTGATGCAGGCAGAATCCGCACAGACACGCGGTCGACCCCGGGGACTGTGAATGTGACTAATTCCACTAGCCCTGCGCTCTCCCGACAACCAGAGTTGGGGTGGAACCATTTAGGGTGAGTTCTGCGCGAAAATGGCCAGGGCGACATTCCCCATGTGATGCGTTCCGCTACCCGACCGACGGAGGATCAGATGAGTGACGTCATGCCGTGGATACGTCGTAACGCGAATTCCGCGACTGCTCTCTTCTCCCCCCGGAGGATGATGCCTGTGGTGGCGATCCTTTCCACCGTCCTCGCCGGATCCACATTCGTAGGAGAGCCATCCGCCGGCGCCTCGGGGTCGGTGGCGACGAATGCGCAGGTCCTCGCGGCCGTGAAGGCGGCGCAATCGATCACGCATGTGCCGGCCAATCTGGCGCCGGCGCTGACAAACGAGAACGACATCGAGGTCTTGAACACCGGCGTCTGCCCGGCGCACTACTCGGCACCGAAGGTGGGCCTCGATCCTCTTCATTTCGGTGATTGCGTCTACGGCGACCCGTCAGGCAAGCGGCTCTTGGACATTTTCGGGGACTCCCACGCGGGCATGTGGTTGACGGCGATCAGATACGCGGCCGCTCGCACCGGCTGGAAAGTACGAATCTTCTATTTTCCCGGATGTCCGGCGCCCGACCTCACGTTCTACTCGGCCCAGTCGAATGCTCCCAGCACCGGGTGTAACACGTTTCGGACGGATGCGATCGCAGCGATCCGTAAAACAGATCCGGCCATGGTCGTCGTGACCAGCGCGAGCTTCTCGCAACAAGTGAGCAAGGGCGTGATCGCGACCTCCGCACAGTGGGAAACCGGATTGAGCAAGACGCTCTCCATGCTCAAAATGCCCGGGACCCAGTTGGTCGTCATGGGCGACATTCCTATCCTGGCTCAGGATGACCCCACCTGCCTGGCCGCCCACGAGACGGACGTCCATGCCTGTACGACCCCCGTCGCGGCGGCCGAAACGGGTGTCTACGTGTCGGCTGAAGAGCAGGCGGCCAGCGCGAACGGTGCCGACTACATCCCCACGGAGCAGTGGATCTGCTCCCAACTCTGTGTCCCAATCGTCGGGCATATCCGTGTCTACAACGATCAGTATCACATCAGTGCCACGTATGCGAAGTACTTGAGCGGCGCCGTGCAAGCGGCCCTGCATCTGGGGTAGATCCGACCGCCGGGTACGTGGCCGGGAGTTGATCAGTCATCCTCGCCGAAGCGATCCCTGGCGGCACGGATGATGACGTCGACGCTCGCTGGCACCGACAGCGCGGTGCTGTCCAGGATGAGGTGGTACAGGCGCGGATCGTCCTGGCGGACGTTGAAGAAGACTCGCGCATACGCCTCGCGCGCCCGGTCCACCGCGCGCTGGTCTTTCCGGGCACTCGCCTCGTCCACCCCCCGTGCCATCGCATGGGCGATGCGCGCCTCGACCGGACCGTCCAGTCGCACACACAGAACGTCGGATCGATCGCCCAGCACGGCCATGCCCGCCCGCCCGAGGATCACTCCCCCTGTGGTGTCGGCGATGTCGCGAAGCTTGGCCTCGTTCGCCTTTCGAAATCGCTCCGGCGTCTCGATCTCCGCCGTCGGCAGCTGGTTCGGCCCCATCGGCGTGGTCGCGTTGGCGAACCCCATGATGATGCGCTCCCACCGCCTGGGGGCGGGTTCGTCGAGACTCTCCTCTACCTCACCGGACGGGGTCAGCTGCTGCACCACCGAGGCGGGAATGGCGCGGTCAAGGAATGGGAGAGCGAGGCGTTCGGCGACCCGGTGGGCGATCTGATCACCGTGGGCGCCGTAGGACGCCGATATCGTCACGACGCGTGGCATTGGCACAGTTCACCACATTGCAGGCCAAAAGGCGCGGGGAGGGATCGTCCTGGCTCCGGTGGGATTCCCGAACGCCGGTACAGACTTCGCCGGGCGGCATGACTACATCGGGTTGATCGGGGGTCGGGACCCACGATGGCAGCCAGGGACACCACCGACGCCGCTTACGAACGGGACCTGACTGTCCCCGTCGCCACACCGTCGGCGAACGGAGCGAGGGCCTCGTGAGATGGCGCGACGGGCGGCAGCGAGAAAGCCGGATCACTGACGGCATAGAACGCGAGCGTCGAGCCACGGTCGAGGCCGCCGTGGGTACCCTTGAGCGAGCCGTGACGAACCCACGAGCCCACCACCGCCGACCGCAATCCCAGTGCCCAGGACGGCCCGAGAGAGAAGAGAACGTCTGCGCGACTCTTGACGCGGTCGCCAGTGAGCGCCGCGGCGAGACGGCGAAGGGGGTCCGGGAAGTCCTCGAACGCGGACTCCCGCAGCCAATCGTCCTCGGACACGTAGCCGTCTGTGTCGACCAGCCCTCCCGCGACAAGCCGGTTGTATGCCTCCATCAGCCGCAGGGAATCACCGCCCTGGTCTTGGTACGCGTAGCGCTCCGCGCCAGGTGGGCCGCGCCAAGTGATGCGCGATCGGCCGACCGGTGAGACGACGTCGATGACACCCGGCCCGGACGAAAAGGCGGCCATCTCCACGGCATCGTGGCCGGCGACAGCGAGCGCCGCCGCCCCGGCGCGGTCAGCGTCACGCAGGAACAGTGCGCCGAAGTTGACCAAGCCAAAGGTCGGTGCCACGACATCCTCGGGTCGCTCGAGCCGCTCCACCACCCGGAATCCCTCGTCTCGCAGGAGGTCATCAAATCCGGTGGCGTGGTGAACCCGGCAGCTGCCGCAACCGTGATCGGAGAACAGCGCGATGCGCAGCGGTCGCCTCCGTAACGTCAAATGACGTCGGACTGTGGTCACAAGGCGCTCGTTGAGCTCCATGAGGAACTCGATGCCGGCATCGTCTCCGAAGAGGTGCATGATCCCGTCCGTGCCTCCCACGTAGGCGACGACGACGTCGCGCTCGGAGGCGAAGAGCTCTCGCTCGATCTCGTCGAGCTCCCTGTGGGCTGCCCATCCCGGTGACACGTAGTTGGACAGCTCCGATGTCAGGCTTCGGTGGGGCGAATCGAGGAACTCGCTCCACGGCGGTGCGTCCCTCCCGTAGTGCACGGGGCTACCGCCAGCCATTCTGTTCGTCGTCACATCGAACTGGCGGAGCTCGTAGTGCTGGGACGGGGCCGCACCTAGTGGCTGGAACAAAGAGGCGAACGCAACGTGCGTCACCGTGGGGAACGGCGCGACGAGTGCGGACGGAGACGGCCAGTCGGAGAAAGCACCGCGGCGGCGGGCCTCTTCGAACACGCGGTATGGCACCGCGTCGAGTGCCAGTAGCAGGGTCCGTGGCCCCCGAGCCCTGCCACCAGATTTCACGATCGGAACCTATCGCAGTGGCAACGTCAGACGAGTGAACCGTCACGGGCCGGGATTCGTGCGCCAGGCGAGCCGAAGCCGCGAACCGCCTGCAGGGACCTAGAGTAGGGACGACGCATGGCTACACTGCCCGATCAACTTCTCGAGGCCCATCCTCACGCGGGCAGGGTCTTGTACCGCGGGGTGGCGTGGCTCACCGGGGCCATGTTGGCGCTGCCGGGCCTCAAGCGGCTGCGGCCCCTTTCCCGACGCATCGGCGCCGTGACCCGCGACGCCGGCCGGGTAACGGTGGTCAGTGAACCGTGCGCGAGAACGCTCCATGTCGGGCCCCTTACCGTGGTCAGCGCCAACCTGTGGCACGACTGGCCGCGCCAGCAGCGGTGGCCCGAGCGGCTGGAGGCGTTCGCTGAACTGGTCGAAGCGGAAGAAGCAGACGTCATCTTGCTCCAGGAGGTTGCGCGTACGTCGACACTGAAAGCCGACGTCTGGCTGGCCGAACGACTCGGCTTGGCGATGGCGTACGCGCGGGCGAATGGCGACCTGGGCGCAATCGGCTTCGAGGAGGGCGTAGCCATCCTCAGCCGCTACCCGCTCGGTAACCTGCACCTGCGCCAACTGAGCCATGGCCGAAACCCGTTCGTCCGCCGCCTGGCTCTCGGGGGACACGTGGATACCCCCCATGGGCACCTTCTCGTGGTGTCGGTTCACCTCGGACTCGTCCGGCGTCACAACTCCGGACAGATCCGCCGGCTGCGCGCGTGGGTGCGCGACGTCTCTCAAGGCGAGGTAGCGGTGATCGGCGGCGACTTCAACGCCTCCGAGGACCGCCGCGAAATCGAGCATACGAGGCGAGCGTGGACCGATACGTTCCGCACCGCGCGTCCCCACGACGAGGCCATCACCTACACGAAGTCCAGGCCTGGGAGGCGAACGTTGCACCGACGTCTGGACTACATCTTCGTGCAGCAGCCGCCGTCGGCCCACTGGACCGTTCTCGAGTCCTCGCACCTCGACGCGCCATCTGGCCCTCACTCCGACCATCGGGCCGTGCTCACCCGGTTGCTGCCCGCGCCGGCCACCTAACCGACGATCGGGCAGCTTGCCCTCCAAGCCTGGCTCTCCTCCTGTAGCGACGCGAAACTTCTTCCCGGCCCCGTTTCGCGACCTGATCAGTTGATGTGAAGGACTCGCCGGCCCGTCGCGGCGCCAAGATTGTCGACGCCGGGCCAGCCACCAACCGCACCGGGCTACTCGACTCATCTGGAGTGGGACTATCGGCCCTGGCGGCACTGGATACGGTGGCGAACAATGGACACGGAGGTAGTCCAATGTCTTTCGTCAATCGCGTCGACGCAGGTAGGTGTCTTGCCGCCCGGCTGGAGTACTTGCGGGGCGAGGATCTTGTCATCCTAGGGTTGCCTCGGGGCGGGGTACCGGTCGCGTCGGAGGTTGCAACGGCGCTGCACGCTCCCCTCGACGTCATCGTTGTCCGCAAGCTTGGGGTGCCGTTCCAACCGGAGCTGGGGATGGGTGCCATCGGTGAGGATGGTGTGCGGGTCCTCAACCTCGAGGTCGTCCGGATGGCCGGCGTCTCTTCGGAAGAGTTGGCTGCGGTTGAGAAGAGGGAGCGGGTCGAGTTGGAGCGGCGCGCCCAACGCTTCCGGGGTGGCCGGATTCCAGTGCCGATCAAAGGAAAGACAGTCGTTGTAGTCGATGACGGGATCGCCACCGGGTCGACCGCCAGAGCCGCGTGTCAAGTAGCCCGGGCGCATGGCGCCGCCCGCGTGATTCTGGCTGTCCCGGTGGCGCCCCGTGATTGGACCCAACGCCTCGCGGGCGACGCCGACGAGTTGGTCTGTGTTGACACACCAGAACCGTTCTTCGGCGTAGGGCAGTTCTACGCAGATTTCTCGCAGACGACCGACGAGGAGGTCATCGCGTGCCTGGAGCATGCGCGTCCGCCCGTGGCAGCAGCGGCCGCCGCGGTCCAGGCAGACGACCCACCCATACGCGATGAGGAAGTCAACATTCAGGCCGGGCCCGTGCGATTGGGTGGACGCCTGACCGTGCCCGAAACGGCCGTCGGAGTGGTTGCGTTCGCCCATGGCAGCGGCAGCAGCAGCCGCAGCTCCCGCAATCGCTATGTCGCTGCCGTGCTCAATCAGGCCGGTCTCGCCACGCTGTTGTTCGACTTACTCACCCCCGGAGAGGAAATCGACCGAGCCAACGTGTTCGACGTGGAGCTATTGGCTCGTCGGCTTGGCCAAGTCACCGCTTGGTTGCGGTCCCAGCCCGAGACACGGGATCTTATGGTGGGCTACTTCGGTGCCAGCACTGGAGCCGCTGCCGCCCTGTGGGCCGCCAGCGAACCTGACGCCCACATCGCCGCCGTGGTGTCCCGGGGCGGCCGCCCCGACCTTGCCGGTCCGAGGCTCGCCGCGGTAACCGCTCCCACCTTGCTCATCGTAGGCAGCCGGGATCTCCTCGTCCTCGACCTCAATCGTCAGGCGAGGGCACAGCTTTGCTGCGAGAGCAGTCTCGCTGTCGTCCCCGGCGCCACCCACCTTTTCGAGGAGGACGACACCCTCAAAACCGCGGCCGAACTGGCCCGAGACTGGTTCACGGAACACCTCGCCGGTGGACTGCGACCTAAGGAGATGCAGGGCACCGAAACCAGTTTGGAACAACGGTGAGTCTTCGGATCGCCTGCGGGACCGCCCATCGCGCGCTGGCATCACGTATCTCGTCCGCGTTGGGGGCTGACATGTTGGCGGGCGAAGTGGAACGGTTCCCCGACGGCGAGTTGCGGCCCCACATGCCCGGCATACGCGGCGACGACGTCTTTCTCGTGCAGCCCACCGGTCCGCCCGTCAACGACCGGCTCGTCGAGCTCCTGCTCTTGATCGACGCCTGTCGGCGCGCCGGCGCCGGTCGTGTGACCGCGGTCGTTCCCTATTTCGGCTATGCCCGTCAGGACCGGCGCAATCGGGACGGACAGGCAATCGGGGCTCGGGTAGTCGCGGCGGCGATCGCCTCAGCAGGTGCCAATCGGCTGATGGTGATCGACCCTCACACAACCGTACTCGAAGCCATGTTCGCCATCCCGGTCGAAACACTCACTGCGGTGTCCGTCATCGCTGACGAACTGCTCACTTTCGTCACGCCGGACACAGTCGTCGTCGCTCCCGACCTCGGTGCAGTCAAGCTCGCCGAGCGCTATGCATCCCTGCTCGGCCTGTCGGTGGTCATCGTGCGCAAGACCCGACTGACCGGCACGACCGTCCGCGCCGAGGAATTGGTGGGCCAAGTCGGCGGGCGGCCAGCCATCGTCGTGGACGACATGATCAGTACGGGCGCCACAATCGAAGCTGCCGTCCGACTGCTCCTGGACAACGGCGCCTGCCCAGACGTGGTCGTCGCTGCCACCCATGGTCTCTTCGTCGGCGAAGCAGTCGAACGACTCGCCAAGTTGCCTTTGCGGCGTCTTGTCGTTACCGACACCTTGGGTGAGATCGAGAGCCACGCGCTGCCGGTGGAGGTGACGTCGATAGCGCCGCTGCTGGCCGCTGCGATCGGCCGGCTCCATGACGACGAACCCGTGAACGAACTTCTCGGCGCCTGACGATCTGTGTCACGGACTGGACAGGGACTATGACCAATCGATCCGCTGCTACGAAACTACGGCAATTCGTCGAGGTGGATTGAGCGACGACGAGCTAGGCGCCCGACTCCAGCCCCTTAATGGTTTCCTCAGTAGTACGCGTGAAGAGCGCCAGTTCGTGCCCCTGCGACGTGCCCTTGGCCTTGGCCAGGTCGTCCAAAAGGATCACCGACATAAGAAGAAACCCTTGGATGATGCGCCCCGCTTCGGCCGCGACATTCTCAGGAGCTTCTGATGCTATGGACTTCTTGATTTCGTCCTGGAGCCACTCGTCGTCCTCCATCAGGAGCTCGGGGACCTTCTGATATGGGGTCAACAGCCGAAGGGCCATTTCAACGCTGCGAAATGAATGGAGTGCGGCACCCCATAGCCCGTCGCTTGGTTCGATCGATTCGTCGCTCATCGCCTCTCCACTTTCTCATCCTTCGCCGGATGGCCCACTTCTCGACATCAGACCACGCCCACAATGACTCCGCTTTCCGGATAGTCACGGGCTATGCAACTGACCGTAGCCGATTACCTGACATTGACTGCCCACAACACCTGATTCCCATGGTGGTTCCTTGCGGGGAACGGGAAGATTCGACAATGACGAATTCGGCCGACGTGAGCTGGATCTTCCCTTCCTCGACGTCTGAGCGACGACGATCACGAAAGCTCTGGTACCAGTTGGCGGATTACCGTTTGGGACGACCCGAGGGCGTGCATCCCGCCCGACATGTGACACATTTCATCTCAGCGACACGCGTCCCGGGCGGCTACTCGACGAAGGCACCGAGATGGAGGCGTACTCCGAACAGTCCGACGTCCCCGTGCTCGCGCTCCCAACCGCCAACGATGAAGGCAATGCAGCTCGCCTCGCCTGTGCGGTCGATGGCGGTCGCGATCGCTTGGCGATGACGCGCCGAGTCTGGACGCGATAGATATCCCACGGTGCGCCCGCCGATCGTCACGGCGATGGCAGCGGGGTCGGCGGAGTTGTCCGGCTCGAGAACGAGGTGGGCCACCGTCTCCATCCGCACGCCGCCATAGTGACGCCTACCACCGGTGAGCTCGAGGAGAACGCCCTGGTATGCCGAATCCCCCACGACCCGGATCTCGGTGGTACCCGGCAAAGTTACGGCCGTGGTCGCCTGCCGAATGGAAGGATTCGCAACTCCGTTGCGCGTCGATGTTGGTAGGCGTGGCGCGTGCACGAGCCGGCGCAGACGGCCGCTCCCGCCACCCCGCCCGCATCCAAAGCAGTAGAAACGACACCCTTCCGCATCGATATGGAGCGAGGGGTTGTGGTCGGGATGGAACGGGCACAGGTAGTAGTGGTCGCCAGGACGAAGCTCGACCCCAACGATCTGCCACAACGACTCGAATTCGGCTCGCTCACCCCTCGTGCGTACCGGCTCTTGGTGCACCACTCTGGCACCTATCCCAGTGGCGGTCGGGGACCTCTGGGCCAAGCGTTGAAGCCACGAGGGCAGGTCGGCCAAGGGAGTCTCGCCTGGTGCGCATCCTGACTCCCAGCCATAGAGCCGGCCAGAGATGTGGGTACTGGGCGGGCTGACGACGAGTCCACCATCGCCTTTGATGTCGAGCCCGGGGGCGATCGAACGACACGGGACGACTGTGCCAGGGTGGCGAAAGTAAAGGTGCTGTCCGCCACCTCCCGTCAACGACTCGACGGTGTGCGGTATGACGCCATGGATGCCCTCAAGGACGGCCAACGAGTCTCCCCCACCGTGGCGGGGATCGACGTCGAGCACCACCAATCCCGAGACCGCTCCGGTGACGACGCCAACATTGGCGTCGGGCCACCGCCGCCACCATCGACGGATCTGCTCCATGCCAGCAACCTGACGCATGCGTTCCTTCCAGGGTCCATGCGTGTGCTTGCCTGGCGCCGGGCACGAGGGATCACCACACGAGCAGCGGCCCGCGGAGGCGGTGTGCAGCGGGACCACCGACCATCCCCGGCCCACCGCGTCGAGTGCGGCACCGGCCAGCGATGTCCGTACCTGCCTCGCTCCGGGTGGCAGTGGCAGTGGCAGTGGCAGTGGCAGTGGCAGTGGCAGTGGCAGTGGCACGGCTATGGCGCCGTGGCGACGCGGAGATCGTCGTAGTACGGCTCGTAGACGTCCACGAAGCACTGCAGATTCTGCATAGGTAGTCGATCTAAACGCACGAGCGCCAACACATCGAGCGCCTCGAAGTCCGGGTACAACCTCATCTGAGTGCCGTCACAGACCAGTTATCCGAAATGCCAGGACTTCCTGCGCCTCAGGGGTGCCGATAGGCACATCGGGAAGCACACTTCGCGCGGTGAAGCATCCGAGCCACCCCCAAGGTCCCTGGCTCACGACCCGTTGCACAGGGCAGCCATGACGTCGCTACTCGAATCAAGCACCCCTACGCCGCCAGGGAGGGCTGTGAAGCGGGATGGAAGGTGCCTGATGGGGAGGAATTGGCCGCCGCTTCTCTTGGTCCATCGAGACACCTGTTCTGCGCTCGTCGAGGGCTAAACGGTGACATGGCCGACAGAGGCCCTCATGGAGGTGGCGATGTGCGCCGCAATTCTCACAGAGCCCTTCATGCTGAAACTTCCTCTCTTCTTGCCCGTCCACCTGGTCCAGTTCGCGTTCCTGTTCGTTGTTCACTTGATCCTCCAATCACCGCATCCGGCTCGTGTGCTCGCTCACGACCCCTTCATCTCGAGTCTGACGGCCGAGGTCGCCCTCGAGGAGGGCCAAAGGTCCCCACCGCCCAAGGTCACGTTTTCCGCGTGATGGGCGTATCACGGTCGGGTACGGTCATCACTTGCCACGAACACCAGCGGAAATCGATGGGTGATGGAATCCCGACCGAGGTCATGGGCTTTCGATGGTGTCGGGGAGACTTCAACCCGCTTCGGTAGGTTGCAGTTGATCGTCCGCCAGGTCGAATCGGAGGAGAACCCAATTGCCGGAAGGACGATCCGCCCTTCAGCCGGCCGGTAGGGAAAGACTGCTGATGGCAAACACGGGCCGGTTGAGGTCCTGCCCACCGAGAGATCCCAGGAAGGGGGCTCCGCCAAAGGCAAAGACACCGCCATCGGCGCCGGCCAACCAGTAGCCGGTTCCCCTTGCGTTGCCGGCAATGCCAATGATCGGCTCGACCAGGACAGTGTCAGCCATGGATCCGCCGAAGGCGGCGCTACCGAAGCTGAAGACGCCACCGTCGGCGCCAGCCAGCCAGTAGCCATTGCCGTCCGACGTGACGGCGATGCCCACCACCGGCGCGTTCAGATGCGCACCTCCCATAGAGCCGTAGAAGGCGGCGTCGCCGAAGCTGAAGACCCCGCCGTCAGAGTCGACGATCCAGTAGCCCTTGCCGTCGTGGGTCGCGGCCAACGCCACCGGCTTCCCGACGTGCGCCGTGCCGTGAGCGATGGTCGTCTCATCTCCGTAGTTGGCGGCGTCGCCGAAGCTCTGGACCGAGCCGAGTCCGCTTAGCCCTTGTTCGAGCACCCAGTACCCCCTGCCGTCGGGGGTGGCGACGATCCCGATGGCAGTGGGCCACGTATCGGCCCCTCCGCCGTAGGCGGAGGTGTCGGCGGGCTCACCGTAGGAGACGGCATCGCCGTAGGGGTAGATGACGCCGCTGTAGGCGTTGAGGATCCAGTACCCATTGCCGTCGGCAGTGGGAGCCATGGACCAACACGTTCCATCGGGCATGGCGCGGGCGGGAGGATTGGCCGGGCAGCGAGCGGTGTCCGATGCCGCAGAGCCCTCGAAGGGCGCCCCGAAGGTGAAAATGCCGCCGTCGCCGGCCTCCAGCCAGTAGCCGGGCGCGCTTGAAGCTGCTGACGTTGGCGTGCCGGCGGCCACCGCGAAGAAGGACGTAGAGATCAAGGCGAACAAGGTCCCTAGCCGTATCATCCGCCTCCCGACGTTGGTGTCCCTCTTCTTGTGAGAGCCTCTGCTCATGTGTTTCCCCTCTCCTCGGCAGGCGTGATGCCTGGCTGTCTCACGGCTTGATCGTGGGGTGTGGGCTTCCCCGCCGAAATGGTCGGTCCTGGAGGGGGCTCAACAGGCATTGAACTGAACCGTCCAACCCTGGCCTTGCGTGTACTGGGCAGTGAACAGGAGGCCGGCGATGTCGCCGTCCCACGCATTGGCACCCGGTGTCAGAGGGGCGACGTGGTGCCAGGTGATCTGCGGCAGGGAGGTGAGTCGGGCCCCGCCGCACGATTCGCACCCCGAATTGGCCTCGACGATGTGATGGAGCCATATGGCAAGATCGGCGGCGGCCTGCGAGGAGGGGCCGACGGGTGTCACCGGTGGCGCGTTCGATGCCGCTTTCCGGGCAGCGGCCACGTCGGCGGCGTACGTGCCGGCTGCCTTGCTCCCGTTGCCCAGGCACCTCAGTAGGTAGTCGGCGGCGGACGTGGATCCGGGAGTGGGATTGGTCCGAGGAATGGTTCCGGGCTGAGCTTCGACGAAACCACGGAAGGCGTAGTAGCGCGACACCAGGTCGCTTTGGGCTGTCAGCACCCGAAGCAATACCTCCGAAGCGAGGCCTGCGGGAATATCCTCCGCCGCCGGAGTGGGATCGGCGGCGGCAATGGCGTCGAGCATCGCTTGAGTAATCGTGATCTGCGTCGTCCCGATGGCACCATCTGCATCGACGGCAGCCACCTTCAGGTTCTGGTCGATACCGGCTGCGGCGGTGAAAAATCCAGTCAGGTCGTCGAGCGCACTCAGCGGACGGGTGGTCGAGGACGTACTGGTCGACGAGACACTGGTCGAGGTCGAGCCGGTGCCTTTCGAGCTGATGGTCGGTGCGTTCGCGCACGACGCGGCTACGAAGGCCAGCAGAGCCAACGCCACGACTGTTCTGCGCACACCCATCTCCCCTCTTCGCCGGTCCCAGCTTCGGCCGGGTGTCGCCCGGCCGATAGGGCCGGAAGTCCCGGCGGAGCCCGAGCATTCGCGCCTGGGACGATGAGCGAACTACCGAGAGATCAGCCAGATGCGAGACCGTCGGCAAACCGATTCACTGCGCCAGGACCTCGTGTCGACTGGCGGAGCTACGGCACCGGCAACGCGATGCCGGACAGGCCGTGTCTGCGGCAATGGTGGAAGCGTTTGCCGCGGCCCGCCTACTGGAAACCGGCATCGCGAGGTCGATGGACGACGTCGGCTCCAACTTGCGTGTCCTACTCGTTTGCTGGACGAAGTCTTCGGCTCGACGAGGACGAGAGCGGCGCCGGCACGCGTGCCCGCCGACGCACTGGGCCTCTGACCTGGACTTTTCTGGTGGGCCGTACAGGACTCGAACCTGTGACCCCTTGCGCGTCATGCGTATGAGACGGGGTTCGCCATAGGTCACTGATGATCGTCACAACTCTCTGACGAGGGCTTATTGTTCAGAGTCGTTCATTAGCGTTCGGAGGGATTTGGCAGCGTTGCTGTCATCGTTGCTGCAATTCTCAAGGCTTGCATCCTGACGCATTCACCTTTCACCATCCTCGCTGGGCCATACGACGCAGCGGGCGTGCACCTTCTCTTATCGCAGCGGAAAGCGAGAAGTCATGGCACATCTGCGCTCGGGGATGTTTCGTTACAAAGGGGGGGACTCCAACCCGCTTCGGTGGGTTGCAACCCAGTCCACATAATCGTGTACAAGGTCGAACCTCCCATTTTTGCTTTGCTCACAGCGTAGACCGACACAGGTCGAAGGTCCCTACATGCTGAGTTCCCATACCCTGCGACTCTCGATCCTGGCGTAGAACCCGGATGGGAGCTCGATGGCGAGCTGGCCAAAGAACTGTCCATGTCCGACTTCGAACGTTAGGATCCCATGCTCTCGAGATG
>JBEKWB010000040.1:0-58379 GCA_049513455.1 Acidimicrobiales bacterium | reverse complement strand
CTTCGACGTGGACTTCGACGTGCTCCGTCCCCCCGCCGACTTCCCCTTGCGTGAGGCGCCACCCGGTCCGGTTCTGGTGTTGGTTGCCACCCGGGTGAGGATAGCCAGCGCGGGACGGTCGCTCATGGCGGCTCGGTTACCATGGTCACATGGGTGCGCGGATCCTCGTCCTCGACAACTACGACTCGTTCGTCTACAACCTGGTCCAGGAGTTGGGCGAGCTCGGGGCGTCTCCCGTCGTCTTCCGCAACGACGCCATCGACGTGGCGGGGATCAGGGCCGAGCGGCCCGACGCCGTCCTGATCTCGCCGGGACCGGGACGTCCCGAGGACGGGGGGGTGTCGTTGGCCGCCATCGCGGAGCTGGCCGGGGAGATCCCCCTCTTAGGAGTCTGCCTCGGCCACCAGTGCATCGGGGAGGCCTTCGGCGGATCGGTCGTCGCCGCGCCCCACCTCATGCACGGCAAGACCTCGGAGATCCACCACGACGGCCAGGGCATCTTCCGCGGGTTGCCCGACCCCTTCGTGGCGACCCGGTACCACTCACTCGTGGTCAGCCCCGATTCGGTTCCCGCCGCGTTGATGGTGACGGCCACCTCCAGCGACGGCGTGATCATGGGCTTGCGCCACCGCGAGCTGCCCATAGAAGGCGTCCAGTTCCATCCCGAGTCGGTCCTCACCGTTTCGGGGCCCGCCCTGCTGGGCAACTTCCTCGCCCAGTTGGCGGGAACCCCCGTCCCCGAGCGGGAGCGGGAGCGGGAGCGCGTCCCTACAGCTCCGTCGCGTACAGCTCCGTCGCCGTCACCCGGTGGTAGTGGTGGTTCCCCCACCTCCGCCCGGCGACGTCGTGGTCGTGGTCGTGGTGGGCGTGGTCTGCTGACACACGGTCATGGTGACGGTCTGCGGGAACGGGGGGCTCAAGACCGTCCCCGCCGAGGGACTCTCGCTCTGCACCGTGCCGACCGTCCCCCCGCTCTGGGAGCAGTCCACCGGCGTGAAGGACGGCGTGAGACCAGGGGTCGCCGATATGGCTGCGCTCGCCGCGCTCTGGGTCTCCTGAATCACGTCCGGCACGGTCGCCGTGCAGGGGCCGTTGGAAACGACCAGATTGATCGCCGTCCCACTCTTGACCTGCGTCCCGGCGACCGGGCTCTGGGAGGCGATGTTACCGGTGGCCACGTTCTGTGAGCAGGCCGAAGTCTGCGACCCGACCGTGAGGTTGTTGCTGGTGATGGAGCTGCCGGCGTTGGTCTGGGAGAAGCCGACGACATTGGGGACGCTGATGGTGGACTGGCTGCTGGACACCGTCAGCTGGACCACGGTCGTCGACCTGACCGAGGTGCCGGCGGCCGGGTCCTGGGTGAGTACCGTGCCCGGCGCCTTGTTGCTGGTGACGTACTTGGTCTTGAAGGACAGCCCGGCGTTGGTGAGGAGCTCGTCCGCGGCATTGAGCTGCTGGCCCACCACCGGCGGCACCGGCACCAGTTTCGGCTCACCGGCGCTGACAACCAGGTTGACGTGGCTGTTCTTCGTCACCTTGGCACCGGCCTTGGGATCGGTGGAGATGACCTCGCCCTTCGCGGTGTTGCTGGTCTGCGACGACGTGGACCCGACCGAGAGGTTCTCGCTCTGCAACGTCTGCGTGGCGGCCGACACGGTCTGGCCCACCACGCTGGGGACGGTGACGTGCTGGCTGTTGTCCAGCGACTGGACCAAAAAGACCGCGATGACCGCGAGCACCACCAGAAGGGCGACGAGGAGGGCCCAGAGTCGACGAATGCGCCGTCGCCGCTCCGCCTCGGCCCGGTTCACCTCGCCGCCTCCTACGCCTCCGGGGCCTCCGCCGCCTCCCGGGCCTCCCGGGCCCGCCCCGACCGGTAAGGCCTGGGTCGAACCGCCCATCATGACGGCCTCGGTGGTCCCGAATGCGCCCATGGTGGTGGTGGCCGCGACATCGCTCGCTTCCACCGGTCTTCCGTCGACGAAGCGGAGAAGGTCGGCCCGGAACTCCTCGGCGGTGGCATAGCGGTCGCCCGGCGATTTCGCCATGGCCTTCATCACGATCGCCTCGAAGGCCGCCGGAATCGCCGGATTCACACTCCGGGGCAGCGCCGGATGATCGCGAACGTGCTTGGAGGCGACCGACACCGGCGAGTCACCGGTGAAGGGCGGCTTGCCGGTCGACATCTCGTAGAGCACGACCCCCAAGGAGTAGATGTCGCTGCGGGCGTCGACGCCGTGGCCCTCGGCCTGCTCGGGCGAGAAGTACGCCGCGGTACCCATGACGGCACCGGTTTGCGTGAGGCTCTCCTCCGTGTTCATGGCCCGGGCGATGCCGAAGTCCGTGACCTTGACGACGCCATCGGCCGTGATGAGCACGTTCCCCGGCTTCACATCGCGGTGGACGACGCCGTGGCGATGGGCAAAGGCGAGCGCGGCGGCCACGTGGGCGCCGATGGTGGCGGTCTGCTGGGCCGAGAGTGGGCCGGACTCGCGCAGGACGGCGGAGAGGGGCCGGCCGTCGACGAACTCCATGACGATGAAGTAGGAGCCGCTGTCCTCGCCCCAGTCGAAGACCGGGACGATATTGGGGTGGGACAGATTCGCCGCTGCTTGCGCCTCCCGCCGGAACCGTTCCACGAAGGCCCGATCCACCGAGAGCTCGGGGAAGAGCACCTTCAGCGCCACGGGGCGGTCGAGTTGGCGGTCGCGGGCCCGGTACACCTGCGCCATGCCCCCCCGGGCTATCAGATGCGTCAGTTCGTAACGGTTCGAAAAGACCCGCGGCGTGTCGACCGGTTCCATGGCTGCCAGAGCCTACGCTGCGCGCCCGAAGGGACCGGGAGCGACCCCACCATTTGACAGAGAGGTCATCCTTGTCCTCCGGTCTCGGTGATGTACGCCTGAACGACCTGCCTGACGATGGGACCAGCGATCTGGGCCCCGGTGAGCGAATAGGCCTGGTAGGGCACCACCACGGCAATGGCCAGCTGCGATGCCCCCGTCGCAGCCGGAAGGAAGCCGATCATCCAGTCGTCGGTCTGCTCGGGTCCGCTCGGAGCCTGGACCTGGGCCGTGCCCGTCTTCACCGCCATGTGCCAACTGGCGGGGAAGATGCCTGCCGCGGTTCCGCTAACCGCCACGCTCTGCATCAGCTTGGTGATCTCCGCCGCCTCGGCCGGGGTGGTCACGGTGGACATGGTGGTGGGCGTGTACGTCTTGACGACTGCGCCCTGGGAGTCGGTGATCTGGTTCATGAGGTGCGGGGTCATGACGACCCCGCCGTTGGCGATGCCGGCCGCCACCAAGGCGTTCTGCAGCGGGGTGGCCTGGTCGTCGAGCTGCCCGATGGCGCTGTAGGCCAGATCGGCCTGGGCCGTCGGCGAAATGTTGCTGATGGTCGACACGGCGACGTGCGGGAGATCGAGCCCGGGGACGGTCTGGGGGCCCGACTGGTAGACGGAGAAGCCGAAGTCCTTCGCTTCCTGGGTGAGGTCGGCCTCCCCCAGCTTGATGCCGAGCTCCCCGTAACCCGGGTCGCAGGATGCCGGCAACATGATGACCATGGTCCCGCCGCACGGCGTGAGGCCGTCGTTGCTCAACGTCTTGTTGGAGTCGGGAAACGAGATGGAGACGGCAGAGGGAAAGCTGTAACTGATCAGGCTCGGTTTGAGGTTGTAGACGGCGGCCGTCGTCACCACCTTGAACGTGGATCCGGGGAAGAAGCTCTCCTCGGTGGCAATCGGGGTGAGACCGTTGAACCCTTCGATGTCGTTGGCCGACGCCGCTTTTTCGTACGCCAACTCGGCCGGGACGCTCGGGTTGGACAGGTAATTGGGATCGAAGGTCGGATTGGAGGCGAGCGCCAATACCGCACCGGTCGATGGATTGAGGACCACCACCGCCCCGTCCTTGTTGGCGCTGGGAATGGTCGCCAGTGCGTGCGTCGCGGCAGCTTGCAGGACCGGGTCGACCGTGAGTGCGACGTTGTCCGGTTCAGAAGGCGGCTTGTTGAACAGCAACTGGCTGAGGTTCTGGGGGGCCTGGGCGTGGGTTTGCAGGTACTGGTTGTACTCGTACTCAATGCCTGCCGGCGCTCCGAAGTACGGGGAGTAGTACCCGGTGATACCGGCGTAGAGGGACCCGTCGGGGTACTCCCGCTCGTAGTTGTAGGTGCTCGAGCTCGAGTTGATCTTGACCGACTTGGCGAGGACGGTACCGTCCGACGCCGTGACGGTGCCGCGGTCGTTGTCGAACTTCGTCGCCGCGACGCGCGGGTTGTACGGGGAGTTGGCCAGCGCGCTGGCCTGGCGGAACTGGATGTTGATCAACTGGACGATGACCAGCGCGAAGCAAAGGACCAAAATCACCCCGAGCCAGCGGATGCGCCTTCCCATCAGCGCGGACCCCTCATGGCGTGGCCGTCGTGGCGGCCGTCGTGGCCGTCGTGGCCGTCGGGGCGGTCCCCGGGGCCGTCGTCGTGGTCGTGGTGGACGAGTTGGTCTCGGCGCGTTTGGCGTTCTCCACGCTGACGTACTCGTTCGCAAGGTTGGTCACGTAGTGCTTCGCCGCCAGCAGCGAGGGCTCCTGCACCCCGGCGCGGATCTGGGCCACGTCGCTGGGGAGCAGCTGTGACGTCGTCGTCCGGGTATTGTCGACCACCCTGGGATGGAACCACAGGACCCCGCCGGGACGGCCCTGTTTGACGACAATCTCCTGCTTCTGGACCGCCACGTACCAGTTGTCGTAGGCGTACCAGCGGATGGCGTAATAGGCCGCAGTGGGGACCGCGGCGATCAGAAGGATGAACAGCACCACACGAAAGGTGATGCGCCGCGGGATCCCGAGGCGGCGGCGGCGCTCACGGCGGGTCTCGTTGGGCGGCGCGGCGTCGGCGCTCCGAACGCTCGGTGGGACCGAACGGTCGGTGGCCCGGGACACCGGGACCGCCTGCGTCGTGTTCGGAAAGAACTCACCCGTCCGCAGGCCGTCGCCGCGCAGTGACCTGGTCTGGCTGCCGAAGCCCAGCTGCGTTCCCTTGGCGAAGGCGTCTGATGCCGGTTTTCCGGAGGCAGTCCCGGGGGCGGGGGCGGGTGCCGTTCCGGGGGCGAGGGCCGCTCCGGCGACGGAAGCCGGTCCGACGAGAAGTGGGGATCCGGCCCGGGCCCCGAGGGGCGTGATCACCGAGGCGTGCGGGGGGGTGTCCTCTCCCACCAGGACGTCGACGACGACCACGGTGATGTTGTCGGAACCACCGTGCTCGTTGGCGATCTCGACCAGCTGCTGCGCCGCCTCGCCCGGGTCGGGCACCCTCGACAGCACTTCGGCCAACTCGTCACTGGTGAGCTCGTTGGAGAGCCCGTCGCTACAGAGAACGAGGCGGTCGCCGGAGCGGAGCTGCAGGTCCCACATGTCAGCTTCGACCTCGGAGGAGACCCCGAGCGCCCGGGTGAGGATGTGTCGCTGCGGGTGCACCGCCGCTTCCTCCTCTGTCATTTCGCCGTGGCGCACGCGCTCTTCGGCCAGGCTGTGGTCGGCCGTGATCTGCACGATCTGTCCGTCCGAGAACAGATACGCCCGCGAGTCGCCGACGTTGGCCAAGGCGAGCGTGTCGCGCCCGTCGTCGTCGCCCACCAACGCGAGCGCCGTCAGCGTGGTCCCCATGCCGCGCAGCTCGCTGTGCTCCTGGCCCTCCCGCCAGACAGCGCTGTTCGCCTGGTCGAAGGCGTCCCGGAGGCCGGCCTTGGTCGGTTCACGGGTGAAGACCCGGAGGAGGGCATCGACAGCCACCTGGGCCGCGACCTCACCGCCCACGTGCCCGCCCATACCGTCGGCCACCGCATAGAGGTTCATGGCCTCGAGGGGGAGATCCTGGTTGACCTTGCGCACCCGCCCGACATCCGTCGCCGACCCGGAGCGCAGGATGGTCACCGCGTCACCTCGAACACGGTGGATCCGGCCTGGAGCACGTCACCCTTGCCGAGCCGCCGGGCGTGCGTGATCTTCTCCGAGTTGACGTAGGTCCCGTTCGTCGAACCGAGATCCTCCACCCAGAGCTGATCCTTTTGCCGGTAGAGGCGGGCATGCACGGTCGAGGCGTAGATGTCGTCGGGGGTCGGTACACCACATCCCGGCGACCGGCCGATGGTCAGCTCGTCGTCCAGGTCGAACGTCTGACCTTCGTGGGCGCTCGGCTCCACAATGCGCAGGAAGAGCTGTTTGCGGTTGGGTTCGGCTCTCGGCGGGCGGGCGGCGGCCCTGTCCCGGCGTCGTTCGGAGCGGGACTTCCGAATGGTCGCCGGGCTCACCTCCACCCACACGGCCCTGATGACGCGCAGGAAGAACAGGAAGATGAGCGCGATCACCCCCCATTGCAGGACCCGGAGCACCGCATTCAGGTTTTGTGTGGCGAGCAGCCACGCCACTGCGTGGAGCGAGTTCACGTCATCTCGAAGATGAGTCTCGTCGACCCAACACTGACCTCATCCCCACTGACAAGGACGCGCTCCCGGATGGGAGCGCCGTTCACCCGTGTTCCGTTGGTGGATCCGAGGTCCGTGAGCACCACGCTGTCGCCGGAGCGGCGCAGTTCGGCATGCCGGCGGCTCACGTTGGAGTCGGCCAGCACCACTCCACACTCGGGGAGGCGCCCGATCACCAGGGGCTCACTCCCTACCTGCACCCGGCGCCCGTCGGTCAGGACGAGCTCGGCCAGGAAACCGCCGTCCGCGTCCTCGCGTACCTCCGCCTCCACGGTGAACCGGCCGGACTTCAGCGTGGAGCCCTCGAAGATCTCCACTTCAACGGGACCGACGAACAGGTATCCCTCGTTCTTCGCGTGCTCGCGGGCGGCGTCGGAGAGCTCGCGTGAGAGGGCGTCGATGAAGTTGGAGAATCGCTCGACATCGGCGGGCGCCAGCGTCACCGCGAACGCATTGGGCGCGATCAGGCCGCGCACGCCCACCCGGCGGTGCAGGTCCATCTCTCGGGTAAGCCTCCGGCCTATCTCTACCGGCTGGAGGTTGCTTCGGAACGGCTTGGCCAACGTGCCCTCCACCAAACGCTCGAGGCGCTCCTCGAACTGCTGGAGTCCCATGGTCCCCAAGAGACTAATGGCCCTGCGGGACCAATACTGGCCTATTGCCCGGCTGACCTGCCCCACAAGGCGATCCGGGAGGTCCCAGCCAGGTACTACTCTTGCCCGGTCGCTCGGGCGAGTGGCGGAATAGGCAGACGCGCAGGATTCAGGTTCCTGTGTCCGAAAGGATGTGGGGGTTCAAGTCCCCCCTCGCCCACGCGGTGCGGCGGCAGATATGCCCCGTACGCTGGTTATTCTTGTCACGGACGTTTCCGAGGCCACCGGGGCGGGCGGCATGTGCTCAGGGTGAAGGGGGTGGTCGGCCTTGGGGGAACTCGTTTCCTATCGACTCGCCGAGGGTGTGGCGACGATCGTCATGGACGACGGCAAGGTGAACGCACTCCCCCCCGCCATGATCACGGCGGTGAACGACGCCCTGGATCGGGCGACCTCCGACGGGGCGGTCGTCATTCTGACCGGGCGCACGGGCATCTTCTCCGGAGGCTTCGACCTCACGACGCTACGAGCGGGGGGTCCTGACGCGGCCCTCATGCTCGAACAGGGCTTTCATCTGGCCCTGCGCCTGCTCAACCATCCCGCCCCGGTGATCATCGCCTGCAACGGCCACGCGGTGGCGATGGGCGTCTTCCTGCTCCTTTCCGGCGATTACCTCATCGGGGTTGACGGGCCCTTTCGCCTGGTAGCCAACGAGGTGGCCATCGGCCTGACGATGCCGTTCGCGGCGATCGAACTCTGTCGTCAGCGGCTGGCGCCCTCGCACTTCATCAGGGTGGTCGGTCTCGCCGAGGCCTACGCCCCCGCCGACGGGGTGGCGGCCGGCCTCTTGGACAGGGTGGTCGAGGCGGCGGACCTCCTCGAGACCGCAACCACGGTGGCGGCGGGGCTGGCCCGTCTCGACCGGTCGGCGCACGCGAGCACGAAGGCGCGGGCGCGTCACGGCGCCATCAACGCCATCCAAAGCGGGCTGACGATGGACGCGCAGGCCTTCGCCGATGTCGCCGCGGTCCGCCACGACGACCAAGTCTCCTAGGCTGCCTCGGCCCCGCCGCCCGTCGGAGCCCGACCCGAGGAGCGCCATGCAGGTCATCATTCTCGGGAGCGGTTCGCCGCTCCCCGACCCACAGCGGGCCGGGCCGTCCACCCTGGTGCGTACCTCAGTGGGCGACTTCCTCTTTGATTGCGGACGGGGTGTGCTCATGCGGGCGGCGGCGGCGGGCTCTGGCGCCGGAGCCTTCCGGGCCGTGCTCCTGACCCACCTGCACAGCGACCACATCACGGACCTCAACGACATCTACACGAGCCGCTGGGTCACGTCGTTCCAGTCCAACCCGCTACCGGTGTACGGCCCGCCCGGGACGGCCGCCCTCGTGGGGGCAATCGGGACCATGCTCGAGCCGGACGTCGGCTATCGGCTGGCCCACCACGCGGACCTGCAATGGCCCCCCTCGGCGGAGGTCATCGAGGTCGAGGGCGGTCCGATCTTCGAAGAGGGCACGGTGCGGATCACCGCCGCCCCCACCGATCACGCTCCCGTCCGTCCGACTCTCGGATACCGCATCGACGACGCGCAACAGTCCGTGGTCATTGCCGGGGACACCGTGCCGTGCCGCGGCCTCGACGAGCTCAGCGCCGGGGCCGGTGTGCTCGTCCACACCGTGGTCCGGCGCGACCTGATCGAGCAGTTCGGCCTCCCCCGGCTCAGCGACGTGCTCGACTACCACTCCTCGGTGGCCCAAGCCGCCCAGACCGCCTCGCGCAACGGGGTGGACACGCTCCTCCTCACCCACCTCGTGCCGGCTCCGACGGCCGGCACCGAGCAGGAATGGCTGGACCAGGCCACCGCGCACTTCGCCGGTGCGGTCGTTTTGGCCACCGATCTCTTGACCGTCGATTCTCCGGGCTGAACAGCCGGACCAGGAGCCGGTCCGCTCACACCGGCCCGGTCGTCACCCCGGTAGCGCCGCCGGGGCCCCGGACAGGAGTTGATCGAACCAGCGCGCCACGGCGGTGCGGGAGGTCAGCGTCTCGCCGAAACGGGTGAGGGCGGTGGCGACCGACCGGTGGCGACCGGGCG
Organism: Acidimicrobiales bacterium; assembly: GCA_049513455.1. GTDB lineage: Bacteria > Actinomycetota > Acidimicrobiia > Acidimicrobiales > RAAP-2 > Bog-473. Next base: position 49,207 of record JBEKWB010000040.1, on the reverse strand, counting down.
GGGCGCCTTCGAGTAACTCGTTCCAGAAGACCGCCCATCCTCCGGCAAGCGCGTCGCCGCCGGCCGCAGCGGTCAGAAACCGGGCAACCGCCGCAACCGCCCAGGGCCGGCCCACCAGCGCGCTCTGCAGTGCGGCGGTGATCCGTTGGTACGGCAGGTGCTCGGACACGATGGTGGCGGTGTAGCGCTCGGCCGCCCGGCCCGGCCCTGCCAACAGGGTCTCCGCGGCCAGCTGACCGCTCCGCATGCCCTGGGCGATCCCTTCTCCCTGCAACGGGTTGATCAGCCCGGCGGCGTCTCCCACCAACAGCACCCGGCCGGTGGCCGGGGTGGTCCCCACCATGCCCATTTTGAGCCACCCCCCCAGGCGGCGAGGCAGCACCTCGGGCGCGGCCTCGTCCAGCAGGCCGACCGCGCGCAGATGCGCGAGAAATCCCGGCAACGACCGCACGGCCTTCGCCCCGGCCCGGCGGTCCGCCCGTGTGGCGATACCGAGCCCGATGTTGGCACCGCCCTCGGCCCCGGGGAACACCCACCCGTAACCGGGGAAGGCGTGCCACGGCGTCGGCTCCCACATCACAATGGCGGCGAGATCCACGTCCTGGGCCAGGTAGGTGCGGATGGCGAAGCCCCACAAGACCTTGCCCGCCTCGACCAGCCCGGTCGCCTGCGCCACGCCGCTGGTGGCGCCGTCGGCCCCGACGACGAAGTCGGCATGGACCTCCTCTCCCGTGTCCAACCGGTAGCCGTCGACCCGCCCCGCCACCTCCAGCGGCGCCACGGCGCGCCCGTATATGGCGGTCGCCCCCGCGTCCCGGGCGGCAGCGTGGAGCATGGCATCGAAGACCGTGCGGGTGACCGCCGTGCCGTGTCCCGGATAGGTCAGACCCGCCGCGCTGGGCATCCGGACCCGTCGGCCGGTCGGTCCGACGACCAGCATGTCGCCCACGTGGGGTCCGTCCGGCATCGGTAGGCCGAGGTCGGCGAGCAGCTGGACGCCCCGCGGGCCGACCATGTCACCGCATGCCTTGTCGCGGGGAAAGGAGGCCTTGTCCACCAGGGCCACCCGCGCCCCGCCCCGCGCCAGGACGAGGGCGGCCACGCTGCCCGCGGGGCCACTTCCGATCACGAGTGCGTCAAACTGCGTTCGACGCACACTGCTCCTTTCATGGTCCGGGCCTACAGTGAGATCTTTCCACCGTCGGAGGGAGCACGTTGTCGCACGTCGTTGACGAACGGAACCGATTCGCCCAGAGTCTGTTCACCTCCCTCCCCCAGCGCTACGACCGCCTGGCCGAGGTCCTCTCCATGGCGCAGAACGGTCGCTGGCGTCGGGCCATGGTCGATCGGATCGTGCCGGCGGCCCCCGGTCGCGTGCTCGATGTGGCGTCGGGCACGGCCGGCGTGGCACTACAGCTGGCGTCCCGCACACCGGCCGACGTCATCGGCGTCGACCTCACCATCGGCATGCTCGCCCAGGGCCGGAGGAACGTGGCCCGGGCCGGCCTGAACGGTCGGGTCCAGCTGGTGGCCGGGCGCGCCGAGCAATTGCCCTTTCCCGATGCTTCCTTCGACGCGCTGACGTTCACCTACCTGCTGCGCTACGTGGACGACCCTCAGGCCACCCTGCGGGAACTGGCCCGCGTCGTCAAGCCCGGAGGAGCCGTCGCCAGTCTCGAGTTCTACCTCCCGCCCAGCCGCTTCTGGCGCGCCTGGTGGTGGCTCTACACCCGCTTCGTGCTCCCGGCCGGCGGATGGTTGACCGGGGGGGCCGAGTGGTACCGGGTCGGCCGGTTCCTCGGCCCCAACATTTCAGGGCATTACAAGAAGTATCCACTGGCCTGGACCGAGGACGCATGGCGCCGGGCCGGCTTCGAGAACGTCGGGGTGCGCATCATGAGCCTCGGCGGTGGTCTGGTGATGTGGGGCACCCGGAGCAGTGGGTGACGCCCCCGGGATAGAGCGCCGTCCCGCCTTCTACGCCGCCCGCTCCGGCGGATGGAGGGACTGGTGGACCCTGCTGCACCCCCCGTATACGGCCTGGCACCTGGCCTACGTGGTGATCGGCGCATCACTGGCCCCTCGCGTCGAGCTGTCCCGCCTGCTCGCCACGCTCCTGGCGTTCTTCTTCGCCGTGGGACTCGCCGCGCACGCGCTCGACGAACTCCACGGCCGACCCCTCGGAACCCGCATACCCACCCCGGTGCTGATCGCGGTGACGGTGGCGGGTCTGCTGGGCGCGGTCACCCTCGGGATAGTCGGGCTATCCCGCGTCGGCTGGCCGCTGATCCCGTTCATGGTGCTCGGACCGGTGCTCGTCGTCGCGTACAACTGGGAGCTTTTCGGGGGGCTGTTCCATTCGGATCTCGGGTTTGCACTGGCCTGGGGCTCGTTCCCCGTCCTCGTCTCCTACGTGGCCCAGACCGGGCGCCTCGCCCTCGGCCCGGTCATCGCGGCCGCCGCGGCCTTCGCCCTGTCGGCCGCACAACGCCGTCTGAGCACTCCGGCCCGGACGATCCGCAGGCAGGCCAAGCAGGTGGAGGGTCAGATCACGTTGGGCAGCGGCGACGTGCTCCCACTCGACGTCCGCACGCTCTTGGCGCCATTGGAGACAGCCCTGCACGCCATGTCGTGGGGTGTCGTCCTCTTCGCCGCCGCGCTGGCCGTCGCCCGACTGCACTAACCGCCCGACTCGAGGCGCCGCCGAAAGCCGGCCACGGTCATCTCGACCACCCGGTCATGGCCCCACTGCAGGAGGGGTCGCCCGAAGCGGCTGGCGAGCCGCATGGGGCGCTGCATCGTCTCGACCGTCCAGGCCACCTCCACCCGGCTCCGCGTCCCGTCGGCGCGAATCCGGAGATGGGCCTCCCCTTCCAGATCGCCGCTGATGATGGCGTCGATGACCCCCGGCGGTTCGCATCGGGTCAACTCGACCCGGATACGCATGCGATAGGGAAGGGGCGGGACGACCACGCCGTGCAGCACGGAGCCCGAGGCCAGCCCTCCCCCTTCGAGGCGATACTCCTGGAGCCAGGGCCACCAGCGCGCGAACTGGTCCAGGTGCTCCATGCGCTCCCACATCGCTTCGGGGGCGAGCGCGAACTCGTACTCGCGCCGGTAGTCGAAGACGGGGCGGCCTGGCATGCCTGACCAGACTAGGAGGACACTCCGGCGCCGGGCCGTCCCCAAAATGGCGGGCGGAGAACCTACAGTGCGGCCATGACGAGGACATCGTCGACAGCTCTCGTCGCTGCCGCGCTCGCCGCACGGTGACGATGGGCGCCGTCTCCCGGGTGACCGGCTTGGGCGGTCTGGCCGGCCTGGTGACGTTCGCAGTGCTCCTCGTGCCCCCGGGCCCGACCGGGACGGCGGCGTCGCTCGTCGTTGGCACCGCGAGTGCGCCGGCCGGTGGCCACGCCGTCGACCCCGCCATGTTCGAACCAGGATCCTGCCGTTCCTTCGGACCGACCGCGGGCAATCGCCACGAGTCGGTGTTCCTCGATGCCGGCCACGGCAGCATCGATCCGGGAAGCGCGGGCGTCACGGAGTCGGGTCAGACCATTTACGAGGCGACCGAGACGCTCGCAGTCGAGCTGGATGCCCTGGCCTTGCTCCGATCCGCCGGATTCACCGTCACCGTCTCGCGCACCGGGGACTCGCCGGTCGCCCGCCCCCAACCCGGCGACGTTTCGGACGGCCTCTACACCATTGCGGGAGACCTGCGCGACGTCGCCAGCCGCGACATCTGCGCCGACATGGCCAAGGCGGACATTCTGGTCGGGATCTACTTCGACGCCGGGTCCTCGCCCTCCAACGCGGGCAGCATCACGGGCTATGACGCCGACCGACCGTTCGCCGACGACAACCTCCGGTTGGCCACGCTGCTACAAACGGACGTAGTGGCCGCCATGGACGCGCAGGGGTGGGACGTCCCCGACGACGGCGTGGTGTCGGACACCCTTCTCGGTGGTCCGGCTCTCTCCGACGCGGCGGCCGCCTATGGACACCTGCTCCTCCTCGGCCCGGCCGATCCTGGATACTTCTCCACCCCGAGCACCATGCCCGGAGCCTTGATCGAGCCGCTGTTCATCACCGATCCCTACGAGGGAAGCCTGGCCAACAGCGCGCGCGGACAACAGGTGATCGCCGACGGCCTGACCGCCGCCGTGGAACAGTATTTCGGGCCGCCAAAAGAGTCGGGTCATCCGCAAAAGAAACCGTCCGCTTCCCATCGCGCTACCGCGGAAAAGACGGGCTCCGGATCACGCAGGAAAGGCACTAAGTCGTGAGGGCCGGACCGGCGCCCCGGCGGCCGGCCCTTCGCCCGTGTGGCCCCATCCCCCACCAAAAGAAGGCGGGGCCGATCGGGTGTCGCCGTCCGGCTGAGCCGGACGATGACCACCCCGATGGCCCCGGTCCCCGCGCCTTGCCGTCCCACACAGAGCAGAAAGACGCTACGTCATTCTCGATTACAAGCCTCATTCGCGTATAGAGCAAAAAGTCCCGAGCGCGCTGACTCTATATAGGGTCTAAAGTCCCAATTTTCCGTCCGTCTTTTCGTCACCGAACGGACATTTGGCGTCTCCCACTGCACGACACGGAGCACGTTTCTGGCCTGGTTCGTGCCTGAATTGCACCCCGGTACGCGCTCAGGAAATCCCCAGGATGCCGGGATGGACACCGATATCTGAGACAATCTCCCTGACCCGACATGACCAAGACGACTACCCGGCCCCAGATGGTCACGACCTCCGCCGACCTCGACTCCCTCTGCAGCGAGGTCAGCGGTGAGCCGTACTACGCCCTCGACACCGAATTCCACACGGAACGCACCTACTTCCCCAAACTTGCCCTCATTCAGGTGGGGTGGGCGGACAAGGTGGCGCTGGTCGACCCCCTGGCCGTCGATCCCGCTCCGTTGGCCACGGTCTTCGCCGGGCCGGGCATCGCGGTGGCCCACGCGGCCGAGCAGGACGTCGATGTGCTGGAGACGGCCAGCGGGCGAGTGCCGGCGACCGTGTTCGACACGCAGATCGTGGCCGGGTTCCTCGGGCTGTCCACACCCTCGCTGGCCCGCCTCATCGATCAGATGCTGGGCGTGACGATCCCCAAGGCCGACCAACTATCGGACTGGCTCACCCGGCCCATGTCAGAGCGCCAGATCAGCTATGCCGCCGGTGACGTCGCCTATCTGCTCGAGCTCCGGGCCGTTCTCACCGAGCAGCTGCAGGAAGTCGGCCGTCTCACGTGGGCTCTCGAGGAGTGTGCCCGGGTGCTGGCGGCCAGGCGCAGGATCGTGGAGCCCGAGGAGCTCTGGTGGAAGATGGGCGATGTCCGAAGGCTGAGCGGGCGCTCGCGGGGGGTGGCTCAGGAGATGGCGGCCTGGCGCGACCGCTACGCGGCCGCAGTCGATCGACCCCGACGACACGTCCTCTCGGACCTGGCTCTCCTGGCCATCGCGCAACGGCCGCCGCGCAACCGTCAGGAACTCCAGCAGACGCGCGGCGTCGACGGGCGCCACCTGGCGAACGGGGCCGCGGCGGAGATCCTCGACGCCGTGGCCCGTGGGCTCGCCCTCACGCCGGGGGAGATCCGGCTGCCGCCCGATGGCAGGGAGGCGCAAGCTTCCCCGGCCGCAGTGGCGGTCTGCGCCGGTCTTGTACGGCAGATCGCCGACGACCTGCGTTTTGACCAGGCCCTGCTGGCCACCCGGTCCGATATCTCGAACCTGTTGTGCGGCGAACCCAGCCGGCTCGACGTCGGCTGGCGCAGCACGATCGCCGGTGATCCCATCCGGCGCCTGATGGCGGGCGAGGTGGCGGCGGCATTCGACACCGACGGCACGCTGGTGCTCGAGGAACGGTCCCACCGCCCCCTGCCCTGAGCTCAGCTCACCGTCCGCTCCCGCCCCGCCCAGAAGGGCTGGCGGAGTTTGTACTTCTGGAGCTTGCCGGTGGCCGTGCGGTCGAGCGCATCGCGGAACTCCACGGTCGTGGGGGACTTGAAGTGGGCCATGCGGTCACGGCAGTGCGCGATGAGCTCCGCCTCGGAGACCGCCGCGCCGGGGCGCAGCACCACGAGAGCCTTGATCGTCTCGCCCCACTTCTCATCGGGCACGCCGATGACGGCCACTTCGCCGACCGCGGGGTGCTGGTAGAGGCAGTCCTCGACTTCGATGGATGACACGTTCTCGCCGCCGGTGATGATGACGTCCTTCTTGCGGTCAGAGATGACCAGGTGGCTCCCGTCGAGATACCCGCCGTCACCGGTGTGGAACCAGCCGCCGGCGAGCGCCGCCGCCGTTTCCTCCGGTTGCTCCCAGTACCCGGCGAAGACGTGGTTGGAGCGGGCCAGGACCTCCCCCTCGTCGTCGACGGCGATCTGCACCCCGATGGCCGGCGTGCCGGCGCGGCTCAGCTTGTAGGAACGCTCGGCCGCGGTCACCTCGTCCCATTCGGCCCGGGCCCGGTTCACCGTCAGCAGCGGGGCCGTCTCCGTCAGGCCGTAGATCTGGATGAACTCCCATCCGAGCTCTGTCTCGATCCGTTCGATCGCCTTCGACGGCGGCGGCGCACCGGCCACCACAATGCGCACGGTGCCCGCTCCGGGAACGGATCGCCCTTGGCGTGCCCGCGCCGCAGCCGCATCGAGGATGGCCGCGACCACCGCCGGCGCGCCGCACAGCAGGGTGACCCCGTGCCGCTCGACACGCCCCAGGATCTCCTCCCCGTCGACCTTGCGCAACACGATGTGGGTCCCGCCCATACCGGTCACGGCATACGGCATCCCCCACCCGTTGCAGTGGAACATGGGAAGGGTGTGCAGCAACACGTCGCGATCACCGACCCCGGTGTGCCAGCCGAAGGTCACCGCATTGAGCCAGCAGTTCCGGTGCGTCAGCTGCACCCCCTTGGGCCGGGCGGTCGTTCCGGAGGTGTAGTTGACCGAGCACGTGTCGCTCTCCTCGCCGTGCCATTCCCGGGCGGTGGCGCCCTCGGCGGCGGGCGCGAACAGCACGGCGTCGTCGACACCGTCGAGCGCGAAACGGTGCCGCACCGGGATGTCACCGACCACGTCGGCGAGGTCGGGGTCGTACAGGAGGACCGACGCCCCGGAGTGCTCGACGATGTAACCGATCTCCGGCGCTGACAGCCGAAAGTTGATGGGCACCAGCACTCGCCCGTACCCGCTCACACCGAAGAACGAGGTCAGGAACCGGGCCGAGTTCGGGCTCACGATGGCCACCCGCTCGCCCTGCGCCACCCCGAGATCGTCGAAGTGCCGTGCCATCCCGCGGGCGCGGGCCTCGAGCTCGGCATAGGTGATCACCCCGAGCGATCCGGGCACCTCCGGCTCGTCGACCACGGCCACCCGCGCGCCGTAGACCTGGGCTCCCCGATTGAGAAAGTCCGCCACCGTCAGTGCAACCTGCATGCGTCCCCCTCCCGGCCGGGCTCCGTCCGGCCGGCCCGCCGACCCTACCGGACCGCGCTGTTCCGTTCTTAGAAGTGGCCCAGCACCGGATGCGGCACGTACGGCTTTTCGAGGCTGGCCACCTCGTCCTCGCTCAACGTGAGCTCCTCGGCCGCCAGGGCGTCCTGCAGGTGCCCCAGCTTGGTCGAGCCCACAATCGGTGCCGTCACGCCGGGCTTGGAGAGCAGCCACGCCAGGGCCACCTGCGCCGTGGGGACGCCGCGTGCCGCCGCCACCTGTTGCGCGCTCTCGACCACGTCGAAGTCCGTCGGCTGCTCGTAGAGATAGTCGGTGAACGGGTCGGTGTTGGCTCGGGTGGTGTGGCGCTCACCCGAGCGCGTCCGGTTCCCCGCCAGGATCCCACGGGCCAACGGGCTCCACGGAATGACGCCCACACCCTGGTCCAGGCAGAGAGGGATCATCTCCCTCTCCTCCTCCCGGTAGATCAGGTTGTAGTGGTTCTGCATCGAGACGAACTTGGTCCACCCGTTCTTCTCGGCCGTGTACTGCGCCTTGGCGAACTGCCACGAGAACATGCTGCTGGCCCCCAAATAGCGGGCCTTCCCCGCTTGCACGACCTCGTGCAGGGCCCCCATCGTCTCCTCGATGGGCGTGCGCGGATCCCACCGGTGGATCTGGTAGAGGTCCACGTAGTCCAGGCCGAGGCGGGTCAACGAGGCATCGATGCCCGAGAGGATGTGCTTGCGGGAGAGTCCGCCGCCGTTCTCTCCGGGTGTCACCGGCATGAACACCTTGGTTGCGATCACCGCCTCGTCCCGGCTCAAGAACTTGCCGACCAGCTTCCCGGTGGCCCGCTCACTGGCGCCGCCCGAATACGCGTCGGCGGTGTCGAAGAACGTCACTCCACCTTCGACCGCGGCCCGCACGATCGGTTCCGCGGCATCCTCGTCGATCACCCATTCACGTTCGCTGTCGTTGCCGAACCCCATCATGCCCAGGCAGACCCTGGAGACCCGTAGGCCCGACGTTCCCAAATTGTCGTAGTGCACGGTTGACCTCGCTGTGACGTGTCCGCCCCGGTGGCGGCGCACCCCCGGCTTACCATCCGGGGCGGCGATGGCGCGCGGTCAGGCCACTACGCCGGGGTGCGCCGGAAGTACCGACTGAGGGTCTCTTCCTGCTGCTGATAGGACGAGCCGATGTCCGACCCGTAGAGGGCCAGTGGCTCCTCGAGCATGCGCTCGAAGGTCAACTTGCACACCGCCTGCCCGTTCTCGACCATGAACGGCACGTCGTGGGCCCTGACCTCCAGCGCGGCGCGCGAGCCCCGGAAGCGCCGGCTGGGATCGAAGCCGAAACCGGGATCGAAGAAGCCGGCGTAGTGCGTCCGCAGCTCACCACTCGTGGGGTCGTACGCGGTCATTTCGGCGGCCAGGTACGGGGGGATGCTCACCGCTTCATGGGACATCAGCAGATAGAAGCGCTTGGGCGACAGGACCAGGCGGTCGCCCTCCTCCCGGAACACCGGGTCCCAGAACGGGGCCGGGTCCACCTCATGGTCGGACGTGAGGTCCAACAGCGGTGCACTGTCCCGTGTGCTGTGACCCACACGGCCCTGCGCGTCGCCGTGGAGGTCGAGGCCCAGGAAGAGCCCGTCGGAGAGTACGAGGCCCTCGGGTGGGACGGGCTCCCCGTCCCGGAACAGGATCGGCTCCTCCCGATGGGCGGCCCGCACCTCTTCGTCGCTGAGCCAGGGTCGCCCGATGGAGAGGCGCAGCTGGTTCAAGGTGAGGTCCTCTCGAACCCGGACCGCGAACGAGAGCGGCACGACCTCGAGGTAGAGGGGCCCCTGGTACCCCGGCGCCACCTCGTCGAACCGGTCGCTGTGGTCGGTGATGACGCGGGTGAAGACATCGATCCGGCCGGTCGAGCTCTTCGGGTTGGCCTTCCCGCGCAGGCCGGCGGGAAGGTCCAGCCGCTCCTTGAGCTCGATGAGGTACGGGCAGCGGGCCTCGAGCATGGCTCCGTCCCCGCGGAGGTCGATCTCGTCGAGTATGTAGTCCTTCAGCTTGCGCTCGACCGTGTCGTCCCCCGGTAGGAAGCTGCAGCGGATGCGCAGGGCTCGCTCCCCCAGCCGCAGGTCCAGGCTGGCCGGCTGCACGTTGGTCTCGGGAATGTTGAATCTCCCGGCATCGATGTACCCGGCCCGGATGGCCCGCTCGAGCAGATGGCCCGGGAGCACGCCCTCGGCGCTCGGATGAAGGCTCAGCACCATGCGGGCGATCGGTCAGCGGACGGCATGCACGGACACGTTAAGCACGAAGCGCGGTGGGGGAAAGGGCGGGCGGCGAAAAACCGCAGAACCACTTGTGGATGACCTGGGGATGAATACCCGGGACACGCATATTGCCCAGGCACACAGACGTTATCCACAGGGTGCTTGTGGGTAACGTGGGTTGAACCTGCGACAGCCCGGACCATCGCCCTAGAGTGGACGAGCGCCGCGGCGCGCGGCCCTGACAGCACCCTGACGACATCGGAGGTCCAATGCTCGACTACGTGATCCGGTCCGGCACGGTCATCGATGGCACGGGGGGTCCCGCCCGCCAGGCTGACATAGGCATTGACGGGGGCCGGATCACCGAAATCGGGGAGGGAGCGGCCGCCGGCCGCACCGAACTCGACGCCACCGGCCTGATCGTGGCCCCCGGGGTCGTCGATCCGCACACCCACTACGACGCCCAGCTCTTCTGGGATCCGACCGCCTCACCCTCCAACCTCCACGGGGTCACCACCGTGATCGGTGGCAACTGTGGTTTCACGCTGGCGCCGCTCAGGGCAGAGGACGCCGACTACATACGGCGGATGATGGCCAAGGTCGAGGGCATGCCGCTGGCCGCGCTCGAGCAGGGGGTGCCGTGGGGATGGTCCAGCTTCGGCGAGTACCTCGGTGCGCTGGAGGGCAACCTGGGCGTGAACGCCGGCTTCCTGGTGGGCCACTGCGCCGTGCGCCGCCACGTGATGGGCGCCGCCAGGGCCGAGGAGGTGGCCACCGACGAGGAGATCGCCGCCATGCGCGCGCTGATGGCCGACTCGCTGGCCGCGGGAGGGCTCGGCTTCTCATCGTCGCAGTCACGGACACACTCCGACGGCGACGGCCGGCCCATCACCTCGCGCTACGCCGACCGCAGGGAGATGATGGCCTTCTGCGAGGAGGTGGCGGCCCACGAGGGCACGACCCTCGAGTACATCACCAACGGCTGCCTGGATCAGTTCAGCGACGAAGAGATCGACCTGATGACCGCCATGAGCGTCACCGCGCGGCGCCCGCTGAACTGGAACGTGCTGACCATCGACGGCCGTTCGGCCGACATGGTGGATCATCAGCTCTCGGCGTCGACCCGGGCCGCCGAGGCCGGGGGGCGGATCGTCGCCTTGACCATGCCGACCCTGGTGCCCATGAACATGAGCTTTCGCACGTTCTGCGCCCTCTTCCTCATGCCCGGATGGGAGGAGGTAATGGGACTTCCGCCGGAGGAGCGGATGGTCAAGCTGGCCGACCCCGACGTGCGCGCCATGCTCGATCAACGGGCCAAGAGCAAGGAGGCCGGGGCGTTCCGCGGCCTGGGCAACTGGGGCACCTACGTCATCGGCGACACCTACGCCGCCGCCAACGAGGGCTACCGGGGGCAGATGGTCCGGGACATCGCGTCTGCACGTGGCACCGCCGACTTCGACACCCTGCTGGACATTGTGCTCGCCGACGAGCTCCGCACCGTCCTGTGGCCCAACACCGACGACGGCAACGACAAGACCTGGGCCATGCGCGCCGAGGTCTGGACCGACCCCAGAGCCATGATCGGGGGCTCCGACGCCGGAGCGCACCTCGACCGCATGTGCGGATCGAGCTATCCGACGGCTTTCCTCGCGGACTGCCTTCGGGGGCGCCAGCTGGTACCGGTCACCCAGGCCGTGCACATGCTGAGTGGGCAACCCGCCCAGCTCTTCGGGCTCCGCGGCCGCGGCGTGTTGGCCCCGGGCAACGCGGCCGACGTCTTCGTCTTCGACCCCGCCACGGTGGGTTCGGAGCCGGCCCGCCTGGTCCGCGATCTCCCCGGTGATGCCCCCCGTCTCATCGCCGGATCGCACGGCGTCGTGCGGGTCCTCGTCAACGGGGTGGAGACGGTCCGGGACGGGCAGCCCACCGGCGCCATCCCCGGCACCCTGCTCCGATCCGGTCGCGACACCGCATCGGTGCTCCCGGGCACATCGGGGGCGTAGAGACCCCATCCCCGGAGCGCGCCCGGCCCGGGTGGGCGACAGAGACCCTGGCCCGGCGGCGGCTAGCCTGCGCCTACCGTGAAGGCAGACCTCTCCCAACCGACGGTCGCCGAGGGGGCTCCCAAGCGGTCGCACTGGCTGCGCGAGACGCTGGTCGTGGTGGTGGTGGCCCTGGCCGCGGCCTTGCTCCTGCGCACCTTTGTCGTACAGACCTTTTACATACCTTCGGGTTCCATGGAGCCGACTCTGCAGGTCGGCGACCGCATTCTGGTGAACAAGCTGAGCTATCACCTGCACGGCGTCGATCGGGGCAACATCGTCGTCTTCCGCCGGCCGGCGGATGAGAACTGCGGCGGACCGCCCGTGGCCGACCTGGTCAAGCGGGTCATAGGGCTACCGGGCGAGACGATCTCGCTCAGCGGGGGCCGTGTGCTCATTGACGGGAAGCAGCTCGACGAGACCTGGCTCCCCAACTCGGTGCAGGGAACGACGTTTCCCGGCCCATCGGGGACGACCTACAGCCTGGCCAAGCCCTATGTGATCCCCGCCAACCACTATTTCCTGATGGGCGACAACCGGGCCGACTCCTGTGACAGCCGGTATTGGGGCCCCATCGCACGATCGCTCATTGTGGGCAAAGTGGATGTCCGCGTCTGGCCGATCACCAGCTTCCACTTCTTCTAGCGCTGTAGCCTGCGTCTTCTTCTCGCGCGGGTGCCTGCGTCGCCCATGGTGGCCCGACCCCCTTCCCTCGCATAGTCACGCCCGCGACCAGGCTCAATCCCCCGGTCACTACGCTTAGGGGGGTCCGCTTGTCCATCGAAGGGACCCCATGGTGCGTAGTCGCGGCGACAGCCCCGCGGAGGGTGGCGCGAACCTGATGCCGGCGTCCGTGCCGGACATCGCGCGTTCGCTCCGGCTCGCTCGCCTGCGCGCCGAGCTCACCGTCCCCGAGGCGGCGGTCCGGGCCGGGCTGGAGACCGCCGTCGTCGAGGCTCTCGAGAGCGCAGACCCGGGGCAACAACACGACCGCATCGCGACCCTCCGGTCGCTGCGTGCCTACGCCGAGGCGCTCGGTCTGCCCGGCGACGATTACGTCCTCGCCGCGGTCGAGCAGTGGCCGTCCCCCGGCCCAATTCTGACCACCAGCGGCGAGACCGCCGTGGTGCCGGTGGTGTCGATCTCCTCCGCGCCCGCTGGTGGGCACTCGCCGGCGGGGGGACACGGCTCGGTGTGGCCCGGAGAAGCCACGGGGGTGCCCGATGCCACCACGACGGGCGTCATGGAAACCCTCCGCCCCACATCGGTGACCGACACCGGCCGACTGCCGGCGCTCGACACCGGCCGGGTCCCGGTCCTCGACACCGGACAGGTTCGGGCCGTCCACCTCGGGGTGCCACGCCTGCTCAAGTTCATGATCGGGCTCGTCGCCTTCCTGGTCGTGCTCGGGGGGGCCGCCCTGATCGAACACAACCACATCAACGGGTGGTTCGATTCCGGGCGCAGCACCACCACCCGCTGGATCGACGATGCCAAGTCCGCTCTCGGCATCACGTCCAAACCGACCGGACATGGGCATAGCGCCAGCACGACGTCCACCACGGCGCCCAAGGCGACCGGCGCCTCCGAGGTGACGATGAAGCCCGGGCCGGGGGCGCTGTCAGAGAACATCTCCGTCTCGGCCAAGTCGTTCACCGTGAAGGTCCTGGCTGTCACCAGGCCCTGCTGGGTGGACGTGACCATGGCGGGCGCGCTCAAACCGCTGTTCGAGCAGGATCTTTTGCCCGGCCAGAGCCACTCCTTCGTGGTGACCAGTTTCCTGACGGTCGAAACGGGCAGCTCGGCGGGGGGGACGCAGTTCTACGAAGGGACCAAATTGATCGGTTTCTACTTCCCCCCCAAGGCGCCCTTCACCATCAACTTCACCGCGGCGGGCTGACCAGGACGGCTGATCGAACGCCGACCCCTACTCGCTCTCGTTCTCCGCGGTCACCCGGGCCACCGCCGCCACTGATTGACCGTCGTCGAGGTTCATGACCCGGACGCCGGTGGCGTCACGGCCCTGGGAGGCAATCTCGCGAGCCGCGGTGCGGATCACCACACCGCCCGATGAGACCAGCAGGATCTCCTCGTCGAGCGCGACCATGAAGGCGGCCACCACCGAGCCCCGTTTGCCGGTCAGCCGGATGCCGCGCACCCCCTGGCCGCCGCGCGCCTGGCGGTTGAAGCGCTCCAGCTTGGTGCGCTTGCCGTAGCCGGCGTCGGTGACGATGAGGATGTCGGTGTCGTCGGCCGCCACATCGCACGAGACGACCGCGTCACCGGCCCGCAGCCGGATGCCCCGGACGCCGGCTGCGTCGCGACCCATGGCCCGCACGTCGGTCTCGTTGAAGCGGATGGTCATGCCGCTCCGGGTCACCTCGAAAATGTCGTCGTCGCCCGAGGTGGCGACGACCCGCACCAGCTCGTCGCCCTCGCGCAGGTTGATGGCGATGAACCCCTCCCGGCGGGACTTGTCGTACTCGCTCAAGGCGGTCTTCTTGACCTGGCCCTGCGCGGTGGCGAAGACGAGATACTGGTCCGGCGAGAACTCCCGCGTCGTGATGATGGCCTGAATCGACTCGTTCGGGGCCAGCGGCACCAGGTTCACGGCGGCCGTACCCTTGGCGGTTCGTTCCTTCATGGGGATCTCGTGGCCCCGCAGGCGGTAGACCTTGCCCTGGTTGGAAAAGAGCAACAGGAACGAATGGGACGAGGAGTGGACGACTTGGCTGACCAGGTCCTCTTCCTTCAGCCGGGCCCCCTGGACCCCGCGCCCGCCCCGGCCTTGGGTCCGGAAGGCGGCGGCGGCCACCGACTTTATATAGCCGGCGCTGGTCATGGTGACGACGATCTCTTCGTCGTCGATCAGGTCTTCGACCCCCATTTCGCCGGGGTCGTGGGTGATGATGCTGCGCCGCGGGTTGTCGTACTTGTCCCGGATCGCCGTCATCTCCGTGGCGATGACGCCTCGCAACTTGGCGTCGTCGGCCAGAATCGACTCCAACTCCGCGATCGTCTCGAGGAGCTTGGCCATCTCCTCCTGCAGCTCGGTGCGCCCCAACCGGGTCAGGCGACCCAGGGTCATGTCCAGGATGTGGGTGGCCTGGATTTCGGTGAACACGAACGGCTCCGCCATGAGCGCGGTGCGGGCCGACGGGCGGTCATCCGAACCCCGGATGGTGGCGATGACCGCGTCGAGCATGTCGATAGCCCGGAGCAGGCCCTCGACGATGTGGGCGCGCTCCTGGGCCTTGCGCAACCGGAACTGCGTCCGCCGGGTGATGACCTCGATCTGGTGATCGATGTAGTGCGAGAGGGCCTGGGCCAGGTTCAACGTCCGCGGCACCGAGTCGACCAGGGCCAGCATGTTGACGCCGAAGCTGGTCTGCAGGGGAGTCTGCTTGTAGAGGTTGTTCAGCACGACGTTGGCGTTGGCGTCGCGCTTGAGGTCGATGACCAAACGGGGTTGCTGATTGGCCGACGAGTTGAGCACGGCGCTGATGCCGTCGAGCTCGCCGGCCCGCACCAGATCGGAGATCTTCTGCTCAATGACCTCCACCGAGGTCTGGTACGGGAATTCGGTGACCACGATCCGGTCCGCGTTGCGGCCTTCTTCGATTTCGGCCACGGCGCGCATTTTGATGGAGCCCCGGCCGGTCCGGTAGGCGTCGAGGATGCCCTGCCGGCCGAGGATGAGCGCGCCGGTCGGGAAGTCGGGGCCCTTGACGAACGCCATCAGGTCGTCCGGCGTGGCCTCGGGATTGTGGAGGACATGAATGGCGGCGTCGATCACTTCCCCCATGTTGTGCGGTGGGATGTTCGTGGCCATGCCCACGGCGATGCCCTGGGATCCATTGATGAGCAGGTTGGGGAAGCGCCCCGGCAGGACGACCGGCTCCTCGTCGGAGCCGTCATAGTTGGCCGCCATGTCGACGGTCTCTTCGTCGATGTCGGCCATGAGTTCGAGGGCCAAAGGAGCGAGGCGGCACTCGGTGTAGCGCATGGCCGCCGGGCCGTCGTCGGGACTGCGGCCACCGAAGTTGCCGTGGCCGTCGATCAGCGGATGGCGCAGCGAGAATTCCTGGACCATCCGGGCCAGTGCCTCGTAGATGGCCGAATCACCATGGGGGTGGTAGGTCCCCATGACGTCGCCCACCACCTTGGCGCACTTGTTGTGCGGGCGATCGGGCCGCAGCCCCCGATCGAACATGGAGTACAGGATCCGGCGGTGCACCGGCTTGAGGCCGTCGCGCACGTCGGGCAGAGCCCGCGCCACAATGACCGACATGGAGTACTCGAGGAACGAGCGCTCCATCTCCTCTTGGATCTCAATGGGCTCTACCGAACCGCCGGGTGGTTCCTCGCCGGCCGGGGGCGCGTCATTCCCATCGCCGTTGCCCCCTCGTCCACCCGTCCCGCGCGTCGACTGTCGTGCCATCTGTTCTCCTCGTCCGTTCGCCTAGATGTCGAGGAAACGAACGTCTTTAGCGTTGGTCTGAATGAAATGCCTCCGGAGCTCGACGTCGTCACCCATCAGGATGGAGCAGACTTCGTCGGCCAGGGCAGCCTGCTCGACGTTGACCTGCAGCAGCGAGCGCAGGGAGGGTGACATCGTCGTGTCGCGCAACTCGGCGAAGTCCATCTCCCCGAGGCCCTTGAGCCGGTTGAAGTCGTGCTTGTGGTCGGGATGCTCGGCCAGGAACGCCGCTTTGGCCGCGTCGTCCTTGAGGTACACCTTCTCCTTGCCGACCAGGGTCGAATAGAGCGGCGGTTGGGCCACGTAGACGAACCCGCCCTCGACCAGGGGCTTCATCTGGCGGAAGAAGAAGGTCAGCAACAGGGTCCGGATGTGACTGCCGTCGACGTCGGCATCGGCCAGCAGGATGACCTTGTGGTAGCGGATTTTGGCCACGTCGAACTCATCCGCCAGGCCGGCCCCGACAGCAGAGATCAGCGCCTGAATTTCCGTGTTCTTCAGCATCTTGTCGATGCGGGCCCGCTCGACGTTGAGGATCTTCCCCCGGATGGGCAGGATGGCCTGGGTACGCGGGTTGCGGGCGTCCTTGGCGGAACCACCGGCCGAATTCCCTTCGACGATGAACAGTTCCGACTCGCGGGGGTCGCGTGACGAGCAGTCGGAAAGCTTTCCGGGCAGGCCGGCCCCGTCCAGAGCGGACTTGCGCCGGGTCAGATCGCGGGCACCCTGGGCCGCCATGCGGGCCCGGGCGGCCTGGAGCGATTTCTGCACGATCTGGTTCGCTTCCTTGGGGTTCTCCTCCAGCCACTCGTTCAACTTCTTGTTGGTCGAGCGCTCCACCAGTGAGCGGATCGTCACGTTGCCCAGTTTGGCCTTGGTCTGCCCTTCGAACTGAGGGTCGCGCAGGCGCACCGAGATGATGGCCGTCAGACCTTCCCGGATGTCCTCGCCCTTGAAATTCTCTTCCTTCTCCTTCAAGAGGTTGCGGTTCCGGGCATAGCGGTTGATGCCGTTGGTCAGTGCCTTGGAGAAACCTTCGACGTGCATCCCGCCCTCAATGGTGGAGATGCCGTTGGCGAAGGAGTGGATCGACTCGTGATAGCCGGTGTTCCACTGCAGCGCGATCTCGACCTCCTGGCCATCTTCGGCCTCTTCGAACGACGCCACCTTGCGGAACAGCGCCTCCTTGGACGCGTTGAGATGCTTGACGAAGTCGACGATCCCGCCGGCGTACTTGAAGGTCGTCTTGGTGACCTCGTCGCTGCGCTCATCGGTGAAGCGGATCTCGAGCCCCTTGTTCAAGAAGGCCATGATCTGCAGCCGCTCGGTGATCGTCTGCGCGCGGAATTCCGTCTCGTCGAAGACCGCGGCGTCCGGCCAGAAGGTGACGGTCGTGCCCGTGCGGGGCTCCCCGGTGGACCGGTCCTTGGGTGCGGGGCCGACGGGCGCGATCTTCTGCTTGACCTTTCCGCCCTTCTCGAACTCACCCAGCCAGTGCTGTCCGTCTCGGTCCACCTCGAGAACGACACGGGTGGACAGCGCGTTGACGACGGAGATGCCGACGCCGTGAAGACCGCCGGACACCTGGTAGCCCTTGCCCCCGAACTTCCCGCCGGCGTGCAGGGTGGTCATTACGATTTCCGCCGTTGAGACCTTGGGGTTCTTGGGATACGGACCTACTGGGATGCCTGCGCCATCGTCCGCGACCCGACACCCACCATCGCGCAGAAGGGTGACGTCAATCCGGTCGCAGCGTCCCGCCATGGCTTCGTCGACCGAATTGTCGACCACCTCCCATACGAGGTGGTGCAGGCCGCTCGGGCCGGTGGACCCGATGTACATTCCGGGGCGCTTGCGCACGGCCTCGAGGCCTTCGAGAACTGTGATGTCGGCCTCGCCGTAGGAGGCGTCCGCCGGACCGTCTACCTTTATTGCCACAGACGCGTCCTTTCAAAACGGCAGTCTTCGCGGTGCGAATCGGATCGCTGGACCGTCGGTCCCTGGCATTCCGATGCGAACACTCCATCCTACCCGACGACCGTCTCGTTTCAGCGCTTCGCGGGACATCCTGGCGGGCTCTTCAGCGATGCCGGACCACCACTTCGATGCGTTCGATGGTGGTATCACCCAACTGGCGCGCGCGGGTCAGGATCACTTCGGAGTCCATTCGCGCCCGGGTGGCCCAGGCGGGGTGGTCGGCGCCCACGACCAGGGTCGAATCCCGCAGGCGCATCGGTTGCGAATGACCCGCCAGCTCCGCTCCCACCAGCTCTTCCCAGCGGGCGAACACCAGCTCCATGGTCTGTGGCGACGGCGACGCCCCGATACGGCTGAGCACCTTGGCGATGGCCGGGCCGACCTGTTGGGGGCCGGCGTCGGGTCCGCCCGGCCGGCGGCGGCGATCGGGGCTCATTGGCCCTGCACCACCTGGGCGATACTTACGATCCGCGCCACGTCGATCCCTTCGGGCAGCGGGGCCGCGGTCGTGAGGATGGACTGCCCGGGTGGGAGTTCCGCCACCAGGGCCCGGCTACGCGCCGGATCGAGCTCGGAGAAGACGTCGTCGAGGAGGAGGGTGGGGGTGAGGGCCGTTCTGGACACGACGAGTTGGTGCACCCCGATCCTCAAAGCCAAGGCCAGGCAGCGCTGCTCGCCCTGGGAGGCATGGGTGCGGGCCTCCCGCCCGTCCAGGGTCAACACGAGATCGTCCCGATGGGGCCCCACCGTGTTCACACCCCGGCGCAGGTCGTCCCTCCGGTGCTCCACCAACGCGTCGAGCAACTCCCCCGACCAACTCCGGACGTACTGCTGGCTGACCACCAGCTGGTCCGGAACGCCGGCCAGACGACCATAGGCCGGTCCTACGAACTCATCCAGGGCGCCGACAAGGCGTTCACGCGCCGTGACCAGGATCTTTCCCGCATCCGCCAGGCGTTGGTCCCATACGTCGAGCGTGCTGGTCACGTCCGCGCTGACCCGCCCTCCCGCCTGGCGCAGCAAGGCGGCGCGCTGGCGCAGCACCCGATCCACCTCGTCGGCCGCACGGGCTCCCTCCGCGTCCACCAACCCCAGCGCGTCGTCGAGAAGCTCTCGGCGAACCCGCGGTCCTCCGCTCACCAGCGCCAGGTCTTCGGGTGAGAAGATCGTGCAGGGTGCGGCCACGGCCAGGTCCTTGCGCCCGCTGGCGGTCTTCCGGTTGACCTGGGTACGGCTCCGGCCCGCGAGCAGGATCTCCGCCTCTACCAATGTGGGGCTCGCTGCGCCGCGCAGCTCGGCCCGGATGATGCCCCGATCGGCGCCGGTGCGCACCATGGCCTCGCGGGGAGCACCACGGAAGGAACGCTGGGTCCCCAGGTACACCATGGCCTCGAGCACGCTCGTCTTCCCCGTTCCGTTCGGGCCACTGATCACGGTCGTCCCCTCGGCTTCCGGGGTGAAGGCTGCCGCGGTAAAAATGCGAAAGTCCAGGAGCTCGATTCGACGCAGGCTCACCGCAACAAGAAATCCCTGTTCAAGACACTCGAACCGGCATCAGCAAGTACCGGAAGTGATCATCGTCGGCTCCCCGCACCGTAGCCGCCCGCGACGCGTCGGCCGACTCCACAATCACCTCGTCACCCTGCACGGCCTCCGTCCCGTCGATCAGGTACGAGGGGTTGAAGGCGATGACCAGATCCTCTCCTGTGAAGTCGCCGTCGACTGACTCCGAGGCGTCACCGACCTCCTGGCTGACCACCGTCAGGTCGACGCCGCCCTGGCGCATGGACAGCCGCACGGGGGTGGTGTTGTCCCGGACGAGGAGTTGCACGCGCCGGAGAGCCGCCAGGAACGACTCCTTCCCCAGATGCAGCCGGTTGGGGTAGTGGTCAGGGATGAGCTGCTTGTAGTCCGGGTAGCGGCCCTCCAGCAGGCGGGTGCTGATCTGGACGTTCCCCTGCCAGAACGTGATCTCGCTGGTGCTGGCCGCTACGCCGACCTGGCCGCCGTCACCCTCCTCCCCACCGCGATGTGAGGGCAGCCGCTGTAATTCCGCCAGCGCGCGTGCCGGCACCAGCAGGTCCTCCTCGCCGGGCAGTGCGGTGATCCCGGGCAGGTCACGCAGGGCCATTCGGTAGGAATCCGTTGCCACCATGCGGATGGACCCGTCCACCCGGGACAACAGGACGCCCGTCAGGAGGGGGCGGGCATCGTCGTGGGAGGCTGCTCGCACGACCTGGCGTACGGCCTCACTCAGTGCCTGCTCGGGAAGCTGGGTGGTCGCCTCGGTCGTCCGCCCGACCGCGGGGAACTCCACTACGGGATACGTGCGCAACTTGAAGTTCGACCGGGCCGCCGAAATGGTGATGTGGTCGTCGTCATTGGCAAATGTCACCGCACCGGGCTCCAACCGGCGGACGATGTCGGTGGAGAGCCGGGCGGGAACGACACACGTTCCGTCCTCCACCCCGATCACCTCCTGGACGACCTGAATGGTCAGGTCGAGGTCGGTTCCGGTCACCGAGAGGACGTTGCCCGTACAGGAGAGCAGGAGGCCGGACAGCACCGGGGACGAGGTGGCGCGTGCGCCGACGGCACGGCCCGCCGTGGCCAGCATCTCAATGAGTGAATCGCGCTCGGATCTGAACTTCACCGGAGCTTGTCCTTTCGGCTGTGTCCCCAGTCACCGATGAGTGAGGTGGAGAGAAATGTGTGTAGTAAAGGTAATAAGGGCTGTGGATTGTGGACGACGAGTACTTCACCCTGGTGGATGGGAGGGAAACCATCCCCATGGTCGTGTGGGTGACGCACTCCTTTTCGTGCCCCTTTGTTGGCAGGGAGAACCGCCTGGGGACAGGGGGGCATCCCGTCCCCAGTGTGACGAAGGTTATCCACAGCTTGTTTACGTCGTGCACGGCTCAAGTTCCGGCACGAACCTGTTGGATCAGTTCGGTGACCTGCTCATAGATCTGCCGGCGCTGCTGCATCTGCCCGGTGATCTTGTCCACAGCGTGGATCACCGTGGTGTGGTCGCGGTTGCCGAAGACCCGGGCGATGGCCGGGTAGCTGTAGTCGGTGAGGTTCCTGACCAGATACATGGCCACCTGCCGGGCCGTGACCAGGGGCCGGGTCCGGCTGGGTCCGCAGATGGCGTCGATGGTGAAGCCGTAGCTGGCTGCCGTGGCCTCGAGGATCATCTGGGGGGTGATGCGGCGGGGTTCACCGGCCAAGACGATGTCGGAGAGCACCCGCTCCGCCTGGGCCAGGGAGATCGCCTCCTGGTTGAGCTTGGCGAAGGCGCTGATGCGGGTGAGGGCTCCTTCCAGCTCTCGGATGTTGTTCTTTACGTGCGTGGCGATGAACTCGAGGACGTCGTCGGGGACCTCCTGGCGCTCGCTCTCGGACTTCGAGCGCAGGATGGCCAGGCGGGTCTCGAGGTCGGGAGGGTCGATCTCGGTGATCAGGCCCGAGAGGAACCGGCTGCGCAGCCGGTCTTCCAGGGTCTCTATCGACTTGGGGGGGCGGTCAGAGGTCAAGACGATCTGCTTGGAGGCTCCCTTGAGGTCGTTATAGGTGTGGAAGAACTCCTCCTGGAGCCCTTCTTTGTTCTCCATGAACTGGACGTCGTCGATCAGGAGGACGTCGCATTCGCGGTAGCGACGCTTGAAGGCCAGCGTCGTCGAGGTCCGGAGGGAGTCGACGAAGTCGTTCATGAAGGTCTCGGTGGTGACGTAGAGGACCTTGCGCCGGTTGAAGTTCTCGGAGACGTAGTTCCCGATGGCGTGGAGAAGGTGGGTCTTCCCGAGCCCGCTGTCACCGTAAATGAAGAGTGGATTGTATGACCTACCAGGGGTTTCAGCCACCGCCTGCGCAGCCGCATGGGCCAGGCGGTTCGAAGAGGCGGCGACGAAGGTCTCGAAGACGAACTTCGGATCCAGCTGCACCGCGGGCGTGTCACGGCCGTTGGCATTGTTCTGGGAGGTGGCCGGGGGCCGCCGGGCGGGCTCGGGTGGCTGGTGGCTGTCGAAGAACGGGTCCTGATCAGGCTGATTGGGCTCCTGTTCTTGTACTTCGAGTCGCCCGCGGACCGGGGAGCCGACCTCGTTGGCCAGGGTGTCTTCGATCATCGGCAGATAGCGGGTCTCGACCCGTTCGCGGATCAGACCGTTGGGCACCGACAGGACAAAGACCCCGTTGGCGAAGTCGACCGGTTCGATGCCGGACAGCCAGAGCTGCCAGGTGGTCTCCGAAACCTGCTCGCGCAGCGATCCCGTACACCGGTTCCATAGTTCTCCGGCTTGATTCACCGCGTCGTCCGTTTGCCCTTCCTCCGTCCGCGGCGTCCTGGGCATGGCTGAACGTTCCTCGGTGCGGGTAATTGATCGAAGGTACACCGTGCCACACCGACCGACTAGTGGGCATTGGCGATTCGCGCCTAACATGGCCGGCACCCCATGACCACTGGCGGCTGACCAGTTGGTGATCCGAACTCTGCAGCGCCCCGGCTCCTGGTGCCGAACAAGCGTGGCGAAAGGCTGAATGACGTGAAGCGCACCTATCAACCCAATACCCGGAAGCGGGCCAAGACCCACGGTTTCCGCAAGCGCATGTCCACGCGGGCCGGCAGGGCGATCTTGAAGTCGCGGCGGCTCAAGGGGCGCCACCGTCTCACCGTCTGAGCTGCTCGTGCCCGCCCGGACGGTTGGAAGAATTCAAACCCGCGCTGCCTTCGGGCAGCTGCAGCGCTCCCGTGCGCGGGCGAGTTGCGGCCCCGTCCGTGCCACCTTCGTGCCCGCCGCACCGGAAACCCCAGGAGTGTATCCCCAGGTAGGGTACGCAATCGGGAAGCACTGCGGCAACGCGGTCGTCCGCAATTCGCTCCGCCGCCGCATGCGCGAGTCGGCCCGGGCGATCGCCCCCACCTTGCCGCGGGGGGCGTATCTGCTCCGCGTCGAGCCGGCGGCCGCCAAGGTTGAACCAGATATGTTCGTGGCCGATGTGCAACGAGCTCTCCAGCGCGCCGCGGCGTCGGCCCGGGTACAGCCGTGAACGGCGAGGATGTGCTGAGCCGGCCGGTGCGGGCCGCGATCCGGGTGATCGAGGCCTATCAGGCCGCGGCATCCGGCCGGATATCCCCATGCCGGTTCTACCCCAGTTGCTCCCAGTACGCCGTCGAGGCCTTCACTGACCACGGGTTTTGGCGTGGGTTCGCGCTCACGGCCCGACGCCTCGTGCGTTGCCGGCCGTTCGGGCCGCATGGTGTCGATCTGGTGCCCTTGCCCGTCCACACCCACGACGCGCCGCGGACGGGACGTCCCCGATGACATTTCTGGCTGAGAACGCCCTGTTCAAAGACATCGGGGAGGTCTTCCATCCCCTCTTCGAGCTCTTCGGTCTGATCCTCGCCGGCATCTATTCGGTCGTACCGAACTACGCCGTCGCCATCATCGGGTTGACGGTGGTCATCATGCTCGCCCTCACCCCCGTGACGATCAAGAGCACCAAGTCGATGCTGGCGATGCAACGGCTGCAGCCAGAGATGAAGAAGCTCCAGGCCAAGTTCAAGGGCCCGGAGAACCGCGAGCAGCTCAACGCGGAGATGATGAAGCTGTACAAGGAGAACGGCACCAGCCCCTTCGGTGCCTGCCTGCCCAGCCTGTTGCAGATGCCGTTCCTGATCGTCCTGTACTCCCTTATCCGTGGCTTGTCATTTGGCACGTTGAACAAGGCCGGACAGGTCATAAAGGCGACTCCAAGATATATTCCAAAGGGTTCCGAAATTTACAAGAATTTGGTCCAGAACAAGGGCCAGATGCACTCGTGGTTCGGTATGGATCTTTCGTCTGCTCCGTTCACCCACCACGGCTCGGATCAGGCCGTACTTGTCATCCCCTACCTGGTATTAATCGGGATGGCCATCTTCTTGCAGTACTACCAAATGAAGCAGATGAACAGCCGAAATCCGCAGGCTGCAGCAGCGAATCCGCAGATGCAGCAAATGCAGAAATTCTTCCCGATTATTTTCGGTGTCATTTACCTAAGAGTGCCCGCGGGAGCAACCATTTACATGGTGGTGTCATCGGCCATGAGAATCGGTACACAGGAGATAATGTTCCGCACGGGGATGGTCACGCCGGTGGCGGCAACGGAGCGGGAGATCGGGGGCGGTGCGGCCGCACCGAAGGGTGGCACCCCTCAGAAGGCAATTGGAACCGGCACGGGGAAGACCGGCACGGGAAAACCTGCCTCCGGCACGGCGAAGTCCACAGGAGGCACCGCAAAAGCCGCCGGAGGCACCGCGAAATCGCCGGGCAAAAGCGCCGCCGCGGCGAAGCGCACGAGTGGGGCGAACGGGGCGAACGGCAGCGCGCAGCCCAACGGAAGGCGCCCCACCAACGGCAAGAGTTCCGCTGCGGCGAAAGCTGGCAACGGGAGGAACACATCAAATAACGCGGAAATCGAGCCCGTGGTGGTGCCCAAAGAGCACCCGCGCTCGCGATCCAAGAGGACGAGAAAGGCTCGATAGAGCGTGGAGTGGGTTGAAGTAGCCGGAAAGACCATTGCCGAGGCAACCGAGCTCGCGCTCGATCAGCTCGGCGTGGCGGTGGGCGATGCGGAAGTTATCGTCGTCACCGAACCGAAGACGGGCCTGTTCGGTCGCATGAGGGTCGAGGCCCGGGTGCGGGCCAGGGTGCGACCTGTGGGCGCCCGTCCCAAGCGGGAGCGGTCTCGCGACCGGAACCGGGGCGCCGCGAAGGGTGCCCAAGGGTCGAGCGGTCCGGGAGCTCGTACAGGCACGCCTCGGGGTGAGACGCGAACGCCGGCGGCCAATCGGCAGAGCGAGGGGACCGGAGCGGGAACGAGTCGATCCGCACGGCGTCGTCGCAACCGCAGCCAGACTGGAACCGGCGGCCCTTCGGACAGTTCGCAAAATGGAGCTTCCGTGACCAGGCCTTCCCGCCAGGAGTCCGGATCGGCGGAGAAGGATACGCAACGCACCAGAGAACCGAAGGAGACAGTTGCCATGGCCGAAGGAATGACGCTCGAAGAGCAAGGTGAGGTGGGCCGAGCGTTCCTGGCTGGCTTACTGAGTGAATACGGGGTCTCAGCGTCGGTGGAGACGCGCCTGCTGGACGACGAGACGGTGGAGATCGCCGCCATGGGCGAGGACCTGGGGCTTCTTGTCGGCCCGCGGGGCTCGACCCTCAGCGCCCTGCAGGATCTGACGCGTGCAGTGGTGCAGCGCCAATGCCCATCCAGGACGGATCGGATCCTCGTCGATGTGGCTGGCTATCGGGAGAAGCGTTCTGCTGCGTTGAAGCGGTTCAGCACCCAGATCGCCGAAGAGGTAATTGCGACGGGCCAGGAGAAGGCGCTCGAGGCGATGAGCCCGGCGGATCGCAAGGCGGTGCACGACGCCGTGAACGAGATTGAGGGCGTGTCCACACGCTCGGAGGGGGAGGACCCCAACCGCTACATCGTCATCGCCCCGGCCGGCTGACCAGGAGCGTCGGTGCCTGACACCGACCGGGATGGGATAGCGCCAGGAATATTGCAGGACGTCCTCGTCGCGGCGCGCGATGCCGGATTCCTTGGGCCGGGGCCGATCGAGCGTCACCTGCGCCACGCCCGAGGGTTCGCGACCCTCGCCCGCCAGGAGGCGGAGGGCGAAAGCCCCCGGATCCTTGATCTTGGATCCGGTGGAGGGCTCCCTGGTCTGGTTGTCGCTGGAGCATGGCCAGAGGCCACCCTGGTGCTCCTCGAGGCGAATGAACGCCGGGCTCAGTTCCTCGAGCGGGCTGTGGTTGCTTGCGACCTGCAACAGCGGGTCAGCGTGGCGCACCAGCGGGCAGAGATCTGCGGGCGGGATCCTTTGTACAGAGCCACGTTTGACGGCGTGGTTGTGCGTTCCTTCGGATCGCCGGCGGTCGTGGCGGAGTGTGCCGCCCCATTCCTTCGGGTTGGGGGATGGCTCATCGTCTCGGAGCCTCCAGCTGAGGACGGCTCAGCCGCCCTCAGCGCAGATTCGGCGGCGGATCAGGCAGACCTACGACGCCCGATTGCAGAGGAGACCGGGCGTTGGCCAGCGGACGAGCTGGCGGCACTCGGGCTGAAGCCGGTGGAGTCGGTCCGGACCGAGTTTGGCTACCAAATCCTTCGGCAAGTCCTCCTCTGCCCTGATCGGTTCCCGCGTCGTAATGGGGTTCCGTCGAAAAAGCCGCTCTTCTAGGAGATTCCGTTGCGCGCTGTTTCACGTGGAACAATCACCGCGTGAACTCCAGAAGGATCCCCGTAAAGCCTGTAAAGAGGAAAACGGACCCTAGCGAGGAAGAGGACGCGCCAGGCACTCCCGGTCTGTGATCGATCCCCCGACGATTCAGAGACCCGGCCTTCCTGGCCAGTCCCTCCGGGGAGACGGCACTGCAGTCGTCGTTGGTTGAGCAGGCTTGCGATGACCCGGCGTCGGCCGGCCGACCCGCCAGACCCGGCGTCGGCCGGCCGACCCGCCACAGGCCACTCGTGACCCCTGTGTCGGCGGCCAAGAATGGAATGGCCATAGTCACAGGTCGGCTTACCCCTGTGACGCAGACGCCTGGGCGTGGGAATGGCCGTTTCGCCATTCCGGCCGTCTCCTCCGGGCGCACGGGCTGAACCGGACTGCGTTGAGAGGGAGGCCCCCAGCCATCTTCCGCGGGAGCAGATAGCACCACGCGATGATGCGTAAGGAGCGGTGCGGCCCCGTCGCAACGCCCCACAGACGCTCCTGGTCCTGGCAGTCCCCACCCCGGGCTGAAGATCCGTGGGAAATGTGGTTCTGTGGTCCTGGTCCTGGCAGTCCCCACCCCGGGCTGAAGATCCGTGGGAAATGTGGTTCTGTGGGTAACTTCAGGTGGCCCCAGGGAGACCGGTGCTCCTCCCTACGCCTTCGCTGCCCGCACGAGATCGCCCCTGGCTCCCCGGGGAGGCTTGCGATCGGTTAGCCGGGTAACGGGTCACTTCAGCAGATGACGGAGCCCTCTACTCCGATTCCGGGACATCGCCGACTCCTGCTCTACATTCCGCTCCTTGAGGGGGCCGACAAACGCCGGGTAGCGCCCACTGTTCTCCCGGTGTCCGGATGTGGAATGGCCCCCAGTTCCTCTCATGTCTGAAGTGGGGGTCGGGCGACGCGAGGACGGACCAAACTCGGTGGAGATCTCACCTTTGGCCTGGAGGGCTCTCCGGCAATGACCTGTGGATCTCGCGAGTGTCACATGGCCATGTGCCGGACCCGGCAGCGTTTTTGAATGCCCCGTGATCCGGCACAAGCCCACCGTTCAGATTGCGTCGGTTTTGTCGGGACTCCCGGCGCGAGATGACCAAGGCCATATCAAAAGGTCAGGTCGGCACGCAGTAGCGGCCCCGAAAGGAAGCTCCAATCCCCTGTCTTAAGCCGCCAAGGTTCGCCTTCCTGGCCATTTTCGACCTGGCGGAGGAAGCAGGCGTATTCCTCTCGCCTTTTTGGGACGCCCGCCATATATATGGACTCCGAGGAATCTCAAGAATCCTGCGATCCCCGGCTCGGTTTGTACGTCACCGGGATGTCGGTTGTCGGGGTGGTTCAGTCAGGGCGACGACGAGGTAGCATCGCTCCGAGGAATGGATGAGCCATATTTGGGAGCGGTCGGCTTGGTGGATGTGGCATTTCGGAGATTGTTTCACGTGAAACATGAGAGTTGCCTTGACCTGGCGTAGCCGGCAGGCCAGGATAGGCGTTATGGCGCGAGGGATCGGAAGTACTGCCTGATGCGGATTCGCCGCCGCGACCGGGGCGAAGCCCCTATCGCCGAACAAGCAACGCCAGTCGAGCCGGAGCGCCTTGTTTTACCCCTGGCACCCTCTCCCACCCCGGCTCCCGCCCCCCCACCCGCGGCCGCAGAGCCCAGGCCACAAGCCTCGCCTGCAGTCGAGCCGCCACCCCCTTTCGACCAGGCTCTCCTCACCTCTCCTGAACCTGAGCCCCCAACCTTCGTTCCTGCGCCTCCCCCCGTTGTCGACGCCCCGGCTCCTGCTCCCGCCCCGGCTCCTGCTCCCGCCCCGGCTCCTGCTCCCGCCCCGGCTCCTGCTCCCAGCCCGGCTCCCCCACCCACGGTGGTGGAGCCACCTCCCTTTGTCCCCCCCGCGCCGGTCACGAACGATTCTCCCGTCGCCTGGGCTCCCGAACCCGAGCCTTTCGTTGACTCGACGGTGTTGGAACGGGTCCCAGAGCCCAGATACGCATCCGCGGTGCCCACCGCGCCGCCTGACCCGGCGACCCAGATGAGGACCCCGAGCATCCGTTCAGAGGCCAACACCCTCCTCGACGGCGCGCGGCCCGCACCCCGCGAGCTGCCCCGCGTGATTGCCATCGCCAATCAGAAGGGTGGAGTGGGAAAGACCACCACGACCGTCAACCTCGGCGCCGCCTTGGCCGAGATCGGATACCGCGTGCTGGTGATCGACCTCGATCCGCAGGGCAACGCCACCACGGGCTTGGGCATTGACGCGCGGAACTTCGAGCTCTCCATGTACGACGTCATCATGCGGGATCAGTCCTTGGAGGACTGCATCGAGCCGACCAGCGTGAAGAATCTGTTCGTGGCGCCTGCGACCATCGACCTGGCCGGGATCGAGATCGAGCTGGTGCCGGCGTTCAGCCGGGAGATGAAGCTCAAGAAGGCGATCGACACCGTTGTCGACGATTTCGACTTCATCCTTATCGACTGCCCTCCGTCGCTCGGGCTTATCACCGTGAACGGCCTCGCTGCCGCGGGCGAGGTAATGGTGCCCATCCAGTGTGAGTACTACGCCTTGGAAGGACTGAGCCAGCTGCTCCGCAACGTCAATCTGGTCTCGTCCAATCTCAACGAATCACTCGAGGTCACCACCATCGTCCTCACCATGTTCGATGCGCGGACCCGTCTGTCCATTGAGGTCGCCAATGAAGTTCGGCTGCACTTTGCCGATCGCGTGTGCCAGAGCGTGATCCCGCGTACGGTGCGCCTGTCCGAGGCCCCCTCGTTCGGACAACCGATCACTGTGTTCGATCCGACCTCGCGGGGGGCCGTGGCCTACCGCGAGCTGGCTAAGGAGGTGAGTAATGGCGCGCCGCAGCGGACTCGGTAAGGGGCTCAGCGCATTGATCCCGTCCGAAGCGACGGGGGAGACGGATTCGGCCCTTCGGGTTGTTCCCATCTCCCATATAAAGCCCAACGCATTCCAACCGCGCAGCCACTTTGACGAGGAGTCGATGTCATCACTGGCGGCGTCAATCCGTGAAGTGGGACTGCTCCAGCCGGTGTTGGTACGGGAAGTCGACGGAGAAGAGGAGAGCTACGAGCTCATTGCGGGGGAGCGACGGTGGCGTGCCGCGCGTCGTGCCGGCCTGCAGACCATCCCGGTACTCGTACAGCCCGACACCGGTGATGTCTCCAGTCTCGAGCAGGCGTTGGTCGAGAACCTTCACCGCGAAGACCTCAACGCGTTGGAGGAGGCGGCGGCCTATCAACAGCTCATCGATGAGTTCGGGATGACACACGAACAGGTGGCCACGAGGATGGGCAAGGGCCGGGCCACCGTGACCAACACCCTTCGCCTGCTCCAACTCCCCGCGGGTGCGCAACGGGCGCTGGCCGAGCGAACGATCTCGGCCGGTCATGCCCGTGCCCTGTTGGGTACGCCGGACCGCACACTCCAGGACAAGTTGGTCGAACAGATCACTTCCGAGGGCTTGACGGTCCGCGCCGTCGAGGAAATCGTCCGGGCGGGCGCTCCCGTCCGGGAGTTTGCGCCAATTCCACCCGAGGTACTACCGGAGGAATTCGAAGAGAACAGCGGTACTACCAAGAGTACTACCGCCGATTCGGCACCTCGGCGCCCCGGGCCGAGGAAACTACCGGAGCCAGGCGTTCTCGAGCTCGAGGACCTACTCTCAACCTATTTGAATACGAGGGTGAAGGTCGATATTCAGAACCGCCGAGGCCGATTGGTCGTGGAATTCGCCACACTGGAAGACCTGGAGCGCATCTACAGGGCGATGGTTGGTGACGGCGTTGCCTAGTTGATCACGGAACTGTCAAGTCCTCGTACAGCTTCATCCACAACGTCATGCACAGGTTGTGGATTGTTGAGAACTGTTCATCTCTGCGTGAGGTTCGTCACCCTCTGATCACTTCATTCCCAGGAAGCATCAGCCCATTGACCCAGAACAGTGGCGAGAGAAGCGGCCAAAAGTGCTGCTCGCTCGACCACCAGGGTAGCCGGGCCGAGTTCGACGAGCACTGCTGGCATGCGCGTCTCACGCAAGATGGTCAACGACATGCCGTGAACCCCGGCGTCGCGGATCCCGAGCACCTCGGGCACTGATCGCTGGATCAGTACGGCCAGGAGACGGCCACCCTGGGACTCGTCGTGACGCCCGGCCCAATACGAGGTGCGACACTCCGCCCGTGTGGGGTTGAGCCGAAGGCCCACGAACACGTCTGCGGCGAGCTCGTTGGCCTCGTGGGCCTGTGTGGCGTCGTCGGGGTGGTGCAGCTCGCTTACCTGAATGCCTCCGAGAATCAACCGGCGCCGCAGGGCACCTGTCACGCTGCCCAGACCGCCGCTCTCGCCGATGGCGACGTGGCGACCGGTGAGCGTGGGGGGGGCATGGCGCAGCTGGTCCCGGGCCCGCACGGATGAGATCAATTTGGGCTGATGGTGACGGCTCTCGAGTCGCTTGAGCTCACCGAGGGTGGCACCCCCGAGAATTCCGTCGGCGGGGCGGCCGGCGTTGCGCTGGAACTCGGCCAACGCCCGCGAGGTCAGGTCGCCGAAGATCCCGTCGACCCGACCGGTATCGAAGCCGAGTGTGCTCAACCTCAACTGGAGGTCGGCCACGTCGTCGCCGCGCTGCATGGGTGTGCGGCGGTACAAGAAGCGGTCGCCGAGGCGGAAACTGGCCTCGACCAGGGTGTTCCACGTCTGGAGGCCGCAGATTCCATCGACCCGCAAGCCGCGCAGGTGCTGGAATGCCTCCACCGCGGCACGGGTGCCGTCGCCGAACACCCCATCGGTGTCGAGGGGACCGCCCCCTCCGAGGACAGTGGTCAGCCGGTGCTGGATATCCGAGACGGCCGCTCCGGTGTCCCCCAGGGAAAGGGGCAGGCCTACAGGTACGCCGCGATCTCCTGGAGCAGCTGACCCTTGGGCTTCGCCCCGATCAGTCGTACCTCCGGCTCCCCGTCCTTGAACAGGATCAACGTCGGGATGCTCATCACGTCGAAACGCCGCGTCACCTC
The DNA here is from genome assembly GCA_049513455.1 of Acidimicrobiales bacterium. Classification (GTDB taxonomy): domain Bacteria; phylum Actinomycetota; class Acidimicrobiia; order Acidimicrobiales; family RAAP-2; genus Bog-473. The sequence continues at coordinate 17,695 of JBEKWB010000040.1, read as the reverse complement.
GAGGTTGTCGTCGATGTTCAGCTTCCCGATCTGGAGCTTGCCGGCCTGCTCTTCGGCTATCTCCTCCAGCACCGGTGAGATCATTTTGCACGGGCCACACCACTCAGCCCAGAAGTCCACCAGCACGGGGACATCCGAACCCTTGACATGCTCGTCAAACGTAGCGTCGCTCAGAGTCACAATCTTCTCGCTCATGCGTTCTCCTTGTCACCAACATGTAACGCCGTGGGTAAAGCTTCTGTTCCCGCTGCTCGTCTCTGCCGTTCCCGGCTACTCGCCGCGCTCCTCGAGCCAGTGTTCGGCGTCGATCGCGGCCATGCAGCCGGACCCAGCCGACGTGATGGCCTGGCGGTAGATGTGGTCCTGCACGTCCCCGCAGGCGAACACGCCATCCACGCTGGTCCGGGAGGACCGGCCGATGGTGCGCACGTAGCCGTTGTCCTCCAGGTCGAGCTGGCCCTTGAGCAGGGCGCTGTTGGGCTCGTGGCCGATGGCCACGAAGAGGCCCGTCACCGGCAGCTCGAAGGTCTCCGCCGACTTGGTGTGCTTGACCTTGACGCCGCTGACCTTGGTGTCGCCCAGCACGTCGACGATGACCGAGTCCCACAAGAACTCGATCTTCGGGTTCTTGAAGGCCCGTTCCTGCATGATCTTCGAGGCCCTCAGCTCCGATCGGCGGTGGATGACGGTCACCTTGGAGGCGAAGCGGGTGAGGAACAGGGCCTCCTCGAGGGCGGAGTCGCCCCCGCCGGCCACGGCGATGTGGTGTTCGCGGAAGAAGAAGCCGTCGCAGGTGGCGCAGGTGGACACCCCGTAGCCGAGCAAGCGCTCCTCGTTGGGGCAGCCCAGCATGAGCGAGCGGGCGCCGGTGGCGACGATCAGGGCGTCGGCCTCGACCGTCGGCTCGTCGGCCTCGGGGTCGCCCACCCACACGGGGAAGGGGGAGGGGGAGGACAGGTCCAGGCGGCTGACCTTGGCGGTGCGCAATTCGGCCCCGAAGCGGATGGCCTGGTTGCGCATGATGCCCATGAGCTCGGGCCCCATGACGCCGTCGACGAACCCGGGATAGTTCTCCACCTCGGTGGTGAGCATGAGCTGGCCGCCCGGCTGGTCGCTGTTCGACGAGGGCTCGCCCTCTATGACCAGAGGCTCGAGTTGCGCCCGGGCGGCGTAGATGGCCGCGGTCAATCCGGCCGGGCCGGAGCCGACGATGACGACCTTGCGGCGCTCAGGCATCGGAGTGCGGGGCGACGCCGCGCTTGGAGTAGGCGAGGAGCCCGCCCACGCTGAAGATGGCCCCGAGCGCCAGGTAGGAGACCCACACCCGGTAGTGGAAGAGGTAGTCCGTGGTCAGGCGGATGAACCCGACGCTGAGCAGTATCACCACCGCCAGGGCGATGACCCCGATGATGACCCCGAACACGACGGCACGGGCCGCCACGATGGCGGGGCGGATGGCCTTGTCGTTGACCGCGGCCACCACGGAGTCGATGGTGTCCAGGGCGCGGTTCGACAGGTCGTCGGTGAAATTGTGATCGGCCACGGGTAGAGATTAGTCGCCGGAGGCCGAAACGGCGGCCGGGAGGATGTAGCACACGCCCAGCGTGTTGGGTCCGGTATGCGAGCCGACGACGGGACCGAGCTGCACCGACACCAAGGGGTGTTGCCCGGGAATGGCGGAGAGCTCCTTCACGACGTCGTCGATGTCGTCGCAGGCGCCGTCGGCGATGGCCAGCCGTTCGAGCGGCGCGTCCGCCGCCACCTTGGCCACCAGGTAACTCATCGCGCGCGTCCGCGTCCGCTGTTTGGACTCCTCGGCCACCTCGCCCTCTTTGACCACGATGACCGGTTTGATGGAGAGGAGCGATCCCAAGAGGGCCTGCGCGCCTCCGATGCGGCCACCCCGCTGGAGGAACTCGAGCCCCCCCAGCACGCCGTAGACCCGGAGCCGGCTGGTCCGGTCCCCGGCCGCCGCCGCCAACGTGTCCAGGGCCGCCCCGGCGGCGGCCTCCTCGGCGGCGGCGATCACCGAGAGGCCCTGGCCCATGGTGACCGAGCGGGTGTCGACCACCCGTACCGGAATGGAGGTGAAGGTGTCCGCTGCGGTGACGGCGGAGGCGTACGTGGCCGAGAGCTTCGACGAGATGGTCAGGCAGAGCACGGCGTCGGCTCCCTCGTCGGCCGCCTGCTGATAGGCGGCGATGAAGGCCCCGGGGGAGGGGGCTGCCGTTTCGGGCAGGGCACCCTTGCCTTGGCAGCGGCGCCAGAACTCCTCGGGGCTGAGCTCGCGTCGGTCCTCGAACTCCTCGGCGCCGAATCGAATTGTCAAGGGCACGACGATGACGTCGTGCTGCTTGACCAGATCATCGGTCAGGTCACAGGCGCTGTCGGTCACGATCCGTACACCGGGCATGGGTGGAGTCTGCCACGATGAGGCCGCGACGGCCGCCTCAGGCGCGGTGCCGGGCCACCAGCCGGCGTGATTCCCTGGCCCGCCGCTGACGTTGGCGTTGTCGGGTTGCGGCACGACGACCGAGCACGACGGCCATCGCGCCGTAGACCGCGAGCCCGGCCACGACGGCGCCGACCACTCGAGCCAAGAGGAGCGGGCCGTGCGTGGCGCCCGACAGATTGGACACGACGAGCACCACGATCCCCATCGCCACCGTGGCGACACCGACCCGGCGTAGCGGCGTCCAGGTCCCTTCCGTGCCAAGGGGACCGAACCAGCGACGGAGTTGCGCCACGCCCAGGACCGCGCCCACGGTGTAGGCGACGGAAAGGGACAGGGCGAGGCCGCGCACGCCCAGTGGGTGTACGAGGAGCACGGCGAGCGCGATGTTGATCGTGTTCTCAATGAGGTAGAGGTAGAAGGCCACCCTGGTCCGCTGCATCGACTGCAGGACGCGCACCACGTAGAGGAAGGTGCAGAAGCCGGGCAGGCCCAACGCGAACATGGCCAGAGCCTCGCCGGTGGGCGCCGTGCCGGTCGCCGTGCTGTGCCCGTGGCCGAGCAAGAGGGCCACGGCCGGCTTGGCCAACAAGAGCATCGCCACCGCGGACGGGATGATCAGCGCCAACATCGCCCGCATCCCCCCGGAGAGCCGGGACAGGAAGGCCGCCCGTTGTCCGGTGGACCAGCGCTCGGCCAGGTCGGGCGCCACCACCGACATCACGGTGACGGCGACAATGCCATAGGGCATCTGCAAGAAGGCGTAGGCGTAGGTATAGGACGAAACGGGATCGGTGCCCCCGGCCGTGCCAGCGAGGAGAATGACCACGAACAGGGCCGCCTGGTTGGCCAGTACGAATCCGAACGTCCACCCGCTGAGGCGGATCACGGTGCGCAGCGCCGCGTCGTGCAGGTCCCACCGCCAACGGAGCAGGCCGAGCCGCGCCGTGCGCAGGCTCGGCATGAGGGCCACGCACTGGAGCACGACGCCGAGTGAGGTCCCCAGTCCGAGGAGCAGCACCTGGGTGTGATGATCCGCCAGGCCGGCAAGCGTGGGGCTCCTGGCGGTCAAGAGGCCGAACCAGATCAGCACCACGATGCACACCAGGTTGTTGACGATGGGTGCCCACGCGACGGCGACAAAGCGACGCTGGGTGTTGAGCAGCGCCGTCGCGAGGGCGAAGAAGCCGTAGGCGGCGATCTGGATCACGAACCAGCGCAGCAGCGTGGTGGCGTCGTTCCGCTCGGCCACGACGGTGTGAAGGAGTTGGGAGTGCGAGGTCGTATCGAGCGCGGTCAGGCCGGTGATCAAGGTGGGGGCCAACAGCAGGGCGCCCAGGGTGGAGACGGCGAGGACGACCATGGATACTGAGATCACGGCCGAAATGGAGGTGAACGCCTCCTCCCTGGTGCGGTTGGAGAGCTGGTCGACGAACACCGGGATGAAGGTCGCCGAAAGGACCCCGCCCAGCACGATGTCGTAGAGGATGTTGGGGGTGGTGTTGGCCAGGTTGAAGGCGTCCGCCACGTGGGTCTGGCCCAAGGCCCAGGCCAGCGCCACAATTCGCAGCAGACCAGTGAGCCGCGACATGCCGGTGCCCAGCGCCACGTAGGAGGCCGCGGTGGACAGGGAGAGACCCCGCCGGCCTAACGCCGGGGGAGGGAGCTCAATGGGTGGGGTCTCCATGCTCATGCGGCACGCGGCCGCTTTTTGCGCCCCTTGCGCCACGTGCGGGCCCACCAGACCAGGAGGACCAGCGCGGCCACCACCGTCAGCGCGATCCCCACAATGGAGATGGAGGTCGAATGGACCGTCAGCGTGGCGCGGGCGAACACGAGTTGGCCATCGGGAGTGGTCAGCGTGACCTCGACTGGCAGCCGGTCGCCCGAAGTGATCGCGCGCGCCGCAATGCGCACCGGAGTGGTGGGGTGGTCGAGGGTGAGCGTGCGCGCGCTGCCGTCGGGGAAGGCGAACTTGTCGCTGCTCAACGACAGGACGACCTTGACCGGAAACGGGGCCGAGGAGAGCACCGACACGGGAATGGATGCGGTGCGCGAGGTGAAGGTGATGGTGTTCTGGGCGGCCAGGGAGACCAGGTTGACCTCGACACCGAAGCGTTGGATGAAGACCGCGAACGCAGCGGCGCGCTCGGCGGGGTCGAACGACTTGTTCTCCGTGGCCAGTAGGAGGTCCGAAAGCTCGACGAACACTGCAGGATGCTGATGCCCGCCCACCGCTTGGCTGAACGAGGTCAGGTGGGCGCGTGCGGCGGCCAGATGGCGCGCCGTGGCGGCCGCGATGACGCCGGACTTGGCCGGCGAACCCGCCTGCAGGCGACGCGACGCCGGCTCTTCGTTGCCGCCCTTGGGGACCTGGGCGAAGAACTGACTGAGGGTGACCGGGGACAGGACGGGATTGCCGGCCAGTTCGGTGAGCAAGGTGGTCAGCAACGGGTCCGACGGCTGCCAGGACGCCGGTGGTTCCACGACGATCCCGCGGGGATCTGTTTCGTAGGCGTTCTCGAAGTGGATGAACTCCAGCGTGGCGATCATCTGGTTGGCCGCCAGGACGGGGTCGTCCGGATCGGCGGTGAAGAGCGCGTCCACCTCGCTGCTGGCTCCGGCCGCAGTGACGTGTCGGCCATCACCCACGCCGAGAGAGAAGGGTTGCGCGAAGGTCAGGTTCTTCGGCCCCGTCGGTCCTGCGGGAAGCGGGGCGAGGTCGGCGTCGTCGAGAATGAGGTTGTCCGCATGGGCTGCCTGCAGGCCGTCGCCGAGGTCGCTTACCCCGCCCGTCGTGAAGTCCGAGGACGTGTCCACCCAGGTCCCCGAGGTGGGATGGAGCCCGGCGGCGTCGAGGAGGGCGGTGCCGCGGGCCATCTGGGCGCCGATCTCGTCGGTCAAGCCGGCGTCGGCGAGCCCGGCCACGTTTATGGGGACGTAGGACTGGGCGAGCAGCTGATCGTCTCCCACCGGTGCGGCGGTGAGGGAGCGCAGCTGGGTGACTGCCCGCCGCCCCTTCTTGCCACCGGCCCCCAGGGAGGCCACGGTCGCCGGGTTTGCCGCCAGCGAGACGGCCACGCCGCGGTGCGCGGCGATGATGCCCGTCAGGTCCTCCACCGGTTCCAGCGCGCTGCCCGAGAGCAACGAGCTGGTCGGCGACAGGCGGCCCGAGACGGGCATGACCAGGGCGACCCTGAGGGGTCCGCCCGCACCGTCCGAGGCTGAGATGCCGGGTTCCTGATAGGTGAGGAAGGTGGTGAAGCGGGCCAGCGGCGCGTCGGTGCCCTGGCGGTACAACGCCACCGAGACCGGGTACACGCCACCGCAGATGCCCTCATCGGGGGTGCAGCCGAGGATCAGCGTTGGAGATCCCGGCGGGCAGGCCAACGTGTTCGGCGGGGCGGTCGTGGGCGGAGTTTCGCTCCCGCTGCGCACGACGGTGGCACAGGTCGCCGCCACACGGCCATTGGGGGTGGTGGTGACCGGTGTGTTGAAGTGGTCGAGCACGCCCTTTTCCGGAACGGCGTGGGTGGCTTGCGCGAGCTCGGTCTCGTCGTTGATGCGGTTGTAGAAGGTCACCTCGACGTGGAGGTCGTCGATCGGCCCGGTCCCACTCCCGGCCTCGGCGGTGAGCGCGAACCAGGGGGCGGCGGGGCTGACCCATGCCGTCTGGGCGGCCAGTGAAAGCGCGGGCCCGACGGTGACGTCCCCGGCCGTGTCGGCTCCGGCGCGCTCCCCGGTCGAGCGGGGGAATATCGCCACGAGAAGGACCACGGACATCACCAGCGCGCAGATGCTGATTCTGGCCCAGCGCATCGACACAGGGACACCGTAGATCGCGCACTACCGTGGTCGGGTGCAGTCCACACCGGTACCTGAGCGGTTCCGCCCCCTCCTCAGCGCCACCGCCGAGTTGGCCGAGCGGTTCACCAAGGCTGATCGCACCCTGTATCTGGTGGGTGGCTCGGTGCGCGACGCCCTCTTCCCCACGGGCGCCGGTGAACCCGCCGATCAGGATTTCGATCTCACCACCAATGCCCGGCCCGACGAGATCGAGCGCCTGGTCCGCGGCTGGGCCGACGACGTGTGGACGCAGGGAGCCCGTTTCGGCACCATCGGTTGCCGGCGGGACGGGCAGCTCTTCGAGATCACCACCCACCGGGCCGAGGTCTACGTGCCCGACTCGCGCAAGCCCGAGGTGACGTTCGGTGACGACATCGAACTGGACCTGTCGCGCCGGGACTTCACTATCAACGCGTTGGCGCTGCGTCTGCCCGACATGGAATTGGTGGACCCTTTCGACGGGTTGGGTGATCTGGCATCGGGTCGTCTGCGCACGCCGCTCGACCCCGAGATTTCCTTCGGTGACGACCCGCTGCGCATGCTGCGCGCCGCCCGCTTCATGGCGCGCTTCGCGCTCAAGCCCGATCCGGCGTTGGAGTCGGCCGTCGAGGCCATGCACGAGCGGCTGTCGATCGTCTCGCGCGAGCGGATACGTGACGAGCTGGACAAGATCGTCCTCCTCAGTGTGCCGTCCGAGGCCCTGTGGTTCGTGGTGCGTACGGGCCTGGCCGCGGACTTTTTGCCCGAGATGCCCGGGTTGGCCCTCGAGCAGGACCCCATCCACCGCCACAAGGACGTGCTGGCGCACACGCTCGCCGTGGTGGACAAGACGTCGCCGGACCGCTTGCTCCGGCTCGCCGCGCTGTTCCATGACGTGGGCAAGCCGCGCACGCGGGCCATCAGCGACGGCGGGGTGAGCTTCCACCATCACGAGGTGGTGGGCGCGCGCATGACGCGGACGCGCATGGAGGCGCTGCGCTACTCGGCCGACGACGTCGACACCGTGGTGCGCCTGGTCGAGTTGCATCTCCGCTTCCACACCTATCGCCTCGGGTGGACCGACCGGGCGGTGCGCCGCTACGTGCGCGACGCCGGAGACCAACTGGAGCGGCTCAACGAGCTGACCCGCTGCGACTGCACGACCCGCAACGCCAGCAAGGCGCGGGCGCTGGCGCGACGGATGGACGAGCTCGAAGCGCGCATCGCCGAGCTGGGCGAGGAGGAGGAGCTGCGCCGCCTGCGACCTGACCTGACCGGCAACCAGGTGATGGAGCTGTTGGGGGTGAGCCCCGGCCCCGTGGTGGGGCGGGCGCTGGCCTTCCTCATGGAACTGCGCCTGGACGAAGGCCCCTTGGGCGAGGAAGAGGCCGGCCGCCGGCTCATCGCATGGTGGAAGGCGGGCGGAGTGGCGCCGCCCGAGCAAGACGGAGCGGCGGCGCCCGAGCACGAATAGGGCGCCGCGACTACCCTTGACTGGCCATGGGACGTATTACAGCTCCGGCAACCGTGATGGGCGAGACCATGGACTGGGCGCTGCACCGGCCCGAAATGGCGGCGGGCATGGGCGCCCTGTCCGAGGCCGTCTACGGCCACTCGCAGCTGGCGGCGCGGGAACGCGAAGCCGCCCGCTACACCATCGCCATGATCAACGACTGCGCGGTGTGCCGCGACACCCGGGTCCGTGACGGCGCCAGCCTCGGGGCCGACGAGCCCTTCTACACGGAGGTCACCGATTGGCGCTCCGCCGCACACTTGAGCGCGCGGGAGCGGGCGGCGGCCGAGTTCGCCGAACGGTTCGCCCTCAACCATCTGGCCATGGACGACGCCTACTGGCACGGCTTGCGCGAGCTGTTCGGCGACGACGAGCTGGCCGATCTCACCATCTGCTGCGGCATGTGGCTCGGCATGGGCCGGGTTCTCGCCGTGGTCGGGGTGCCCGCCCCCGACGAGCGCATTCTCGTCTGAACGTCGCGCCGCGCGAGCGCCTGCTGGTAGGTCGCGCCCGCCGGTTGGTAGACGGCGCCGACCAGTCAGTCGGCCGGCCAGACGTCGCCCGGTTCGCCCGCGGCGAACGACTCCACCAGTGACTGGGCCACGTCGTCGTGGTACTGCACCGGGGGCGACTTCATGAAGTAGGCCGACGGTCCGAGCAGGGGGCCGCCGATGCCGCGGTCGAGGGCCAACTTGGCGCACCGGACGGCGTCGATGATCACGCCGGCCGAGTTGGGCGAGTCCCACACCTCGAGCTTCAGCTCGAGATTCAGCGGCACGTCCCCGAAGTTGCGACCCTCCATGCGGATGTAGGCCCATTTGCGGTCCTTCAACCACGGCACGTGATCCGACGGCCCGATGTGCACGTCGTCCGCCCCGAGCAGGCTGTCCTCAATCTGGCTGGTCACCGCCTGGGTCTTCGAGATCTTCTTGGACTCAAGCCGGTCGCGCTCGAGCATGTTCTTGAAGTCCATGTTGCCGCCGACGTTGAGCTGGTAGGTGTGGTCGAGCGCCAGGCCCCGGTCTTCGAAGAGGCGGGTGAGGATGCGGTGCACGATGGTCGAGCCCACCTGGCTCTTGATGTCGTCGCCCACGATCGGCACGCCGGCATCACGGAACTTGCGGGCCCACGCTGGGTCCGAGGCGATGAACACCGGGATGGCGTTGACGAAGGCCACGCCGGCGTCGAGGCAGGCCTGGGCGTAGTGGCGCTGCGCCTGCTCGGAACCGACCGGCAGGTAGGACACCAGCACGTCGGCCCGGGCGTCGCGCAGAGCCTGGGCCACGTCGACCGGGGCGGCCGGGGACTCCTCGACCACCTCGCGGTAATACTTGCCCAGCCCGTCGAAGGTCGGCCCCCGCTGGACCGTGACGCCCACCTCGCCGACTTCGGCGAAGCGGATGGTGTTGTTCAACCCGGCGTAGATGGCCTTGCTCAGGTCGGTGCCGACCTTGGTCTGGTCCACGTCGAACGCCGCCACCGGCACGATGTCGCGGACGTGGTAGCCCCCGAGCTCGACGTGCATCAGGCCGGGGACGACGTCGTCCTTCTGGGCCTCGCGGTAGTAGGTGATCCCCTGGACCAGCGAGCAGGCGCAGTTGCCGACTCCAGCGATTGCGAGGCGGATGGGACTGCTCATCGGATATCTCCTTCGTAGGTGAGTTCGGTCGGAACCGATTGAGGTACGGCGTGTTCACTGGGTTGGGGTACGGCGCGTTCGCTGGCGATCAGGCGGTCGAGCCAGGTGATGTCCTGGGCGACGCTGTCGGCCGTGTGCTGCACGACCGAGCGGGCGTAGATGTCGAGCTCGACCGTGGTTCGCTCGGCCTCGGCGAGGCGTTGGACGAGTTGGGCCCGGCGGCGCTCCAGCAGGGCCAGCCGGGCTTGGGGGGCGAGATGCCGGGCGAAGGCGAGCCGGAGCCCGAAGCTGCGGGCGTCGTCGAGCGAGCCCGGGTCGGCCAGGAGCTGGACGAAGAGCTGCCGGCCCTTGTCGGTGATCCGGTAGACCTTCTTGCCCCGGCGGGAGTGGGACGTCGAGTGGCGGCGGGCCCGCAGCACCGCCAATTCGCCGCTGAGCGAGCCGGTCGGCGGGGCCAGGGGGGCGGCGGCCCGGGTCGCCGGGCCCACGGGGCCTTCGGTCGCCATGACCGCACCGGCTTTCTCCAGCCGGGTGAGGGCGGGATAGATCGACCCGAAGGAAACGTTGGCGAGAATGCCCAGGTTGTCGCGGAGCTGCCGCCTGATCTCGTACCCGTGCAGGTCCCTCTCCTCGAGGAGCCCCAGAATCGCCATGTCCAACATTGCGGTCCACTATATCGAATCGATATAGCGATTGATACCAAATCGTCACATTACGATCACCGGAATGTTCCCCGGGCCGAAAACGCGGTGTGATCTACGGGCTCGGGGGGTAGCCTTGGCGCCGTGTCCGTGACCTCGGAGCCGGGGGCGTCTGGAAGAGCAGGCAGAGCAGTCAGTGCCGACATCTCGGCCGGGGTGGAGTACCGCCTGGTGCGCAACCGCCTGGTCCGGGACGTCGAACGGGGCCGCACCATGAAGATCGACGTCTGCGACGCCCACCCCGAGTTGCTCCGGGCCGCCCGCAACGTGGGGCGCCCGACCAAGGAGACCTGCCCCATCTGCAACGAGTGCCGCCTGGTCACGGTGACCTTCGTCTTCGGGGCCAAGCTCCCGGCGGGGGGCCGGTGCCCGGGCACGGCGGCCGAGCTCGCCCAGCTGTGCCGGCGCCCCGAGCCGGTGCTCTGTTTCGAGGTCGAGGTGTGCCCGGAGTGTGCCTGGCACCACCTCATGAGGAAGTATCCAGCCGGAGGGCCCAAGGGGCGCGGGCGCCGTAGGGTGGCCCGGTGACCGGCCCCCGGTCGAGCCCGGTGACGGTGCCCTCGCTGCGCACCCGGAAGCGGCGCCACGGCGCGGTCCCCATCGTCATGGTGACCGCTTACGACGAGCCGGGGGCCCGGATCGTCTCCAACGCCGGTGTCGACATCCTGCTGGTGGGGGATTCGGTCTCCAACAACGTGCTGGGCCACGAGGACGCCCTGCACATCGACACCGACGTGATGGTGCACCACGTGGGGGCGGTGGCCCGGGCCCGCCCGCACTGCCTGATTGTGGGCGACATGCCGTGGATGAGCTACCACCTCTCCACCGACGACGCCGTCCGCAACGCGGCCAAGCTCATCCGCGCCGGGGCCCAGGCGGTGAAGCTCGAAGGGGGCCGGGCCCGTCTCCCGGTCATAGAGGCCATCATCCGGGCCGAGATCCCCGTGATGGGCCACCTCGGCCTCACGCCGCAGTCGGTGCTGGCGATGGGCGGGTTCAAGGTGCAGGCCCGCAACATCGCGGCGGCCGACGCCCTCCTCGACGCGGCCAAATCCCTCGAAGCGGCCGGATGCTTCGCCTTCGTCATCGAAGGCGTCCCCGAGGTGGTGGGCGCCGCGGTCACCGAAGCCATCGGGGTGCCCACCATCGGCATCGGCGCCGGCCCGGCCTGCGACGGGCAGGTCATGGTCTTCCACGACCTGCTCGGTCTGGGGGCCCACACCCCGCCGAAATTCGTGCGCCAGTACGCCGAAGTGGGGCGGATCTCCACCGAAGCCATCGCCGCCTTCGCCGAGGACGTGCGGAACGGCACCTTCCCGAGCGACGCCGAGAGCTACCACGGCTCGGCCGAGCTCGGCGACGCGCTGGCCTGACGCGGCGGCGTTACCCGTCCGCGCCGCCGGCGCGCCGGCGGGCCCGCTAGGCGGCGACGTTGGCCGCCGTCGTGAACGAGCGCCCGCGCCATGCTGGGCCCGGCCGAATGAGGCGCATGCCCGGACCCGGCCGAATGAGGCGCCATGCCGGACCCGGCCGAACCGGGAGTGGGGAACCGGTCTCCGCGCCAGTGGACTAGCATGGCTCCCCGCAACAGACCCTGCCCCTGACCGTCAGGGGCCCGTAGCGTTTTCGCTCGGTCCAGAGGGAGGTATGCCGCACATGCGGCCTTACGAAGTCATGGCCATATTCGAGGCCACCACAGATCCGACCGTCATTCAGGGCGTGCTCGACCAGGCCCTGGAGGTCATCCGCAGCACGGGGGGCAACCCCGGGGCCATCGACCGCTGGGGCAAGAGGACGTTCGCCTACGAGGTGAACCACAAGCGCGAGGGCTACTACGTCGTGGTGGAGTTCACCTCGGGCACCCAGACCGTGGCCGACCTCGACCGCATGCTCGGTCTCGCCGACGAGGTCGTCCGCCACAAGATCGTCCGGCTGCCGGAGTCCGCCGGCGGTCGCACCGCCGCGGCCCAGCCGGCCGCCAGCTGAGCCCGCACCGGACGAGTCGAGGGACGAGAGGAGCACACGATGGCGACAGATAACAGCGTGGTCCTGGTGGGCAACATCACCCGGGACCCCGAGTTGCGTTTCACCAACACCGGGCAGCCCACGGCCTCCTTCGGGCTGGCCGTCAACCGCCGGTGGCAGAACCGCCAGACCCAGGAGTGGGAAGAGGCCACCTCCTTCTTCGACGTGGTGTGTTGGCGCGAAATGGCCGAGAACGTGAGCGAGACCCTCACGCGCGGGGCCCGGGTCATGGTGGCCGGCCGCCTGGAGCAGCGCAGCTGGGAGACCCAGGAGGGCGACAAGCGCTCCAAAGTCGAAGTGGTGGCCGACGAGATCGGCCCCTCCCTGCGCTGGGCCACCGCGCAGATCACCAAGAACGAGCGGCGGGGCCCTGGTGACGGGCCGCCCCGCGGTGGGGGGAACCGCCCGCCCCAACCCCAAGCACCACCTCCAGCAGCCCCCAACAACGGTGGCGGCTACGGATACGACGAGGAGCCCTTCTGATGGCACGTAACAACCAACGAGGCACCACGACGCGTCGTGCGCCCAAGGACCTGGGCCGCCGGGTCAAGAAGAAGCCGTGCGCGCTGTGCCGGGACCGTACCGAGTGGGTGGACTACAAGGACGTCCCGATGTTGCGCAAGTACATGAGCGACCGGGGGAAGATCCGCTCGCGCCGGGTCACCGGGAACTGCGCCCAGCACCAGCGGGCGCTGGCCCAGGCCATCAAGACGGCGCGGGAACTGATCCTGCTCCCTTACACGCAGCGCACCGTGACCGAACGCCCGGGTGGGCGTGGCGGTGGACGTGATCGCGGTGAGCGCGGCGAACGTGGCGAGCGCGCCGAGCGGACCTTGAGCGACACCATCGGCGCCGATGCGCCGCGTGATCGCGACGCCAGCGTCGAGATCCTCGGCGACGTCGCGGCGTTCGACCGCAGCAGTGCGGTCGACGGTGCGGGCGGTAGTGCGGGCGGTAGTGCGGACGCCAGTGCCGATGACGACGCCGGCCTTGGTGCGGCGGATGCCGATGCAGCCGGTTCGTCGGACAGGGCCGACCGCGGCGCCGCGGTGGGCGCCTCCGACAGCGAGGGTGGCGACCAATGAAAGTGCTCCTGCGTGATGACGTCGACGGGGTAGGCCGGCGCGGCGACATCGTCAAGGTCGCCGGCGGCTTCGCCCGCAACTTCTTGTTGCCCGAAGGCCGGGCCATCGTGGCCACCGACGGCGTGGAGGGCCAGGCGGAGCAGATGCGGCGCGGCCGCGACCTGCGCGAGGCGAAAAGCCGCGGCGAGGCCGAGAGCCAGGCGACGATCCTCGCCGGGGCGGTCATCCCGATCTCGGCGAGGGCCGGCGGCGGCGGTCGGCTCTTCGGTTCGATCGGTCCGGCCGACGTGGTGGAGGCCATCCGCGTCCACAAGGGTGTGGAGATCGATCGCAAGCACGTGCTCCTGCCCGAGCACATCAAGGAGGTGGGCTCCTTCGACGTCACCGTGGAGTTGTTCACGGGCGTTGCAACAGTGGTAACAGTGGAGGTCACGGCCGCTTCTTGAGCGGGGAGCCCCGAGGATCCGCGCCGCTGTCACAGCCTTGTACGACCATGGTGGAATGCGGACGAATGCTCTAGCTCCTCCACAGGGGATGTCCGGTTGTCCACAACCGCATCGTGGGTTTGGCGGGTCCAATCCCCAGCTTGTTGCTCTGGTTCCCCACAGCTCACCGAGTGCACAGTTGGGGGACCGTGGTCCAAGCCTTTGATGACACCCGCCCCCGCCCGCTGCGTGCGGCACCCGCCCCTCCGAGCAGTAGCCGGGTCCCCCCGCACAACCTCGAAGCCGAGGAGTCCCTCCTCGGCGCGATGTTGCTCTCCAACGATGCGGCCTCGGTAGCCGTCGAGCGCTGTTCGGCCGGGGACTTCTACAAGCCGGCGCACGGGCACATCTTCGGTGCCATCCGTGCCCTCATTGAACGGGGCGAGCCCATTGACGCGGTGACGGTCACCGACGAACTCCAACGCTCGGGTCTCCTCGAGGCCGTCGGCGATCCGTCGGTGTTCATTTCGCTGCAGGCCAACACCCCGTCGATCGCCAACGCGCGGCACTACGCCGCCATTGTGGAGGAGCATGCGCTCCTGCGCCGCCTCATCGGCGTGGCCGGTGAGATCGCCGATCTCGGTTACTCGGTGCCCGAAGATGTCGAAGCCGCCGTCGACGAAGCCGAGCAGATGATGTTCAACGTCGCCGAGCGGCGGACGGCGGACACCATGTCCCCCTTGCACGAGCTGCTCCTCAAAGGACTCGACCGCATTGAGGAGTTGGGCAAGCGCGGCTCGGCCATCACGGGCGTGGCCACCGGGTACCACGAACTGGACAAAATCCTCCTGGGTCTGCAGCCCTCGTCGCTGACCATCGTGGGCGCGCGGCCCGGTATGGGGAAGACCAGTTTCGCTCTCGGCATCCTGGCGCACGTGGGTGTCGTGGTGCAGCGGCCCGCGCTGCTGTTCTCTTTGGAGATGGGCCACCTCGAGTTGACGCAACGCATGCTGGCGTCCGAGGCCGAAGTGAACGGGCAGAACCTGCAGACCGGCCAGATCCGCACGCAGGACTGGCCGAAACTCGGCACCGCAGTCACCCGGTTGAGCAACGCGCCCATCTTCATTGACGACAACCCCAACGCGACGGTGATGGACATCCGGGCGCGTGCCCGGCGTCTCAAGAAGTCCGAGGGCGATCTGGGTCTGGTGGTCATCGACTACCTGCAGCTGATGACCGGCCGCGGCCGGGCCGAGAACCGGCAGACCGAAGTGGCCGAGATCAGCCGGGGCTTGAAGATCCTCGCCCGCGAGCTCGAGGTGCCGGTGGTGGCGCTCTCCCAGCTGAGCCGGAACCTCGAATCACGCCAGGACAAGACCCCCATGCTCTCCGACCTCCGCGAGTCCGGCTCCCTGGAGCAGGACGCCGACGTGGTGCTGTTCTTGTACCGGGAGTCCGAGTACAACGACGAGGTGGCGATCGACCGGGCCGACGACGCACTGGTGGACGTGGCCAAACACCGCAACGGCCCGACCGGCAAGGCCAACCTGCTGTTCTTGAAGCAGTACGCGCGCTTCGAGAACGGGCGCAGCATCTAGTGCTGCGCCCGCAAACCCTCACCCTCTTTGGGACTCCGGTTGGCGGTTCCTCGTTCAGGCCACAGAAGCGACCCGACCGAGCGACTCCCCGATGGTCTCGGGGCGGGCCACAGCCGGCCATAGATCCACTCGTTCTCGACGGTGGTTATCCATCGAGATGCGCCGTGGATCACGCCGGGTCCGGCCGGGCAGGTGCCGACCAGCTCGACGGTGCATGATCTCCAACCCCGTGAGGTCAAAGGTAGCCCGCCCCGAGATCCTCTCGGGGCGATGTTGGCGGCTCCCACCAGGTAGCGGTGCGCTACCAGGGTGCAGCTCGGACACCGAAACGTCCGGCCCTTGGGTTTGGTCACTTTGGACCCGCACCTTGGGCAGGTCGAGCTGGTCCCACGTTCATCGACCAGGGCCCGGCGCGCCGCTATGACTCGGGATGGGACACTCAGCCATGGGAGACTCTGGCATCGATCAGGTCCCGCCCGAGGGCGACTTCGATGGCGATGCCAACCCGCACGGCAGTGACGGGTCTCAGACCCGCCAGGAGTGGGTCCGGGCCAACTTCACCCAGATCTTCGGGACCTCGGCCGCGGACCTGCAGGCGCAGGGGATCGATCCCCGCCGCTATGCCCGGGAGCATCGCGACCAGATCCGCCAGTTCGCCCAGATGCAGCGTCGCCAGGGTAGTGCGGTGCCCGGTGGGAGCGGAGCGGGCGGCGACGGACCGGCCAACCGGCGCTACGGGTACGGCGGAGGTGGCCGCTACGGCATGGGCTTCCGGGGTGGCGGCGCGTGGATCGGCATCCTGCTCGTCCTCTTCGCCCTGCGCTTCTTGTTGGTCGACTCCTTTGCGGGCGCACACGCCGCTATTTTCTGGGTGCTCGGTATCGGCGGGATCCTGCTGGTGGCCCGGGTGTTCCTGTTCTCCTGGCTGCGCCGGAGGCGCCGCGACCGACGGCAGTAGCCCGGCTGGAGTTCGTCCCTGCTCAAACGTGAAGGACGTCCGCGTCCACGGGGATCACCGCCCGCCCCGCAGCTCGTCGAGATGCTGGGAACGCGCGTCGACTCCGCGCGCAGGAAAGTCCTCGTCATCCGAGAGCATGTCGAAGGAAGCTTCGATCGACTCGATGTCGACGACCAGGTCCCCCCGGGTGACGCGCGCCGCCACCAATCCGGCGAAGCGAGTGCACACCAGATCCCGGACGGGGCTCAGGGCAACCAGGGCAGACGGCGTGGCGGCCCGTATGGCCTCGGCCCCGCCCGGCGCACCCGCCGTATCCGCCGCGAACGCGTGGAGGAAGCCGTCGACCGCCTCGGCGGTGACCTCGAGGTGGAACTGCACGCCCCAGGCCACGTCGCCGATGCGGAAGGCCTGGTTGGGGTAGGCGGTGCTGCTGACCAACGGCCGAGCCCCCTGCGGCACCTCGAAGCTCTCCCCGTGCCAGTGCAGCACGGTGAGCGTCGGGGGGAGGCCGACCAGGAGCCGGTCGTCCTGGCAGGCCGCGTCCAACTGAATGGGCGCCCACCCGATTTCCGGCCCGTAGGCGTTGCGCGCCACGGCACCGCCGGCGGCCACGGCGAGGAGTTGCGCGCCCAGGCAGACACCGAGCGTCGGGATACCGACCCGGAGTGCGTCGGCCAGCAAGGAGACCTCGGCGTCCCGGCTCGGGAACCCCTTGGTCGAGTTCACCGACATCGGTCCGCCCATCACCACTACCCCGTCGAGACCGGCGGTGTCGACAGGGATGGCATCGCCGGCGAAGACGCGCCGGGTGTCGATCGTCACCCCGGCGGCGAGAAGAGCCTCGTCGATGGCGAACGCCGGTTCGGGGGCCACATGTTGGACAACCAGGCAGTTCGGCATCGGTGAGGGCGAGCACCGGGTCCGTCGCGTGACCCGCGTGCCCCTTCTCCTTTCCGGGCGACGGGAGGGAACGGGTTGCCACACTCTAGACATCCGGACTAGACCCGGACTCTAGGCCCCCCGCCAGGCCCGTTGGCCGTGCCAACTCCTCAGTTGTCGACCGGTCGTCGATCCGCCACTGATGTCATGGCGTTGAGGGGGGAAGGATCTCGCTGAGAAGTACCTCGACTCGGTTCTTGACCGCGTCGCGGATAGGACGGATCTGCTCGAGAGTTTTGTTGGTCGGATCCTCGAGATCCCAGTCCTCGTAGCGCTTCCCGGGCACGAGCGGACAGGCGTCACCGCATCCCATCGTCACCACCACGTCGGCCGCGCCCAGGAACTCGTCGGTCCAGGGCTTGGGGAACTCCTCGGAGATGTCGATCCCGACCTCGGCCATGGCGGCAACGACGACCCGGTTGATCTCGGCGCCCGGCTCGGAGCCACCCGACCAGGCGATGGCGCGACCGGATGCCAGGAGATCGAACCAGCCGAGGGCCATCTGGGACCGCCCCGCGTTGTGGACGCAAAGGAA
>JBEKWB010000039.1:0-69391 GCA_049513455.1 Acidimicrobiales bacterium | reverse complement strand
CCTGAGCTTGACCTTGCCGAGCTCGGGAACGACGACGCGGTCCGCGATGTCCCGGTACTTACGCATCGTCGTCGGCGAACGGTCCGCTTCGATATGGTTCAGCCACTCGGCGATGAGATCGCCGACGGTCTCGGTGCCGGTGGCCATGTTGCCCTTCGAGACCTGGGCGACCATGTTCGCAAGTTCCCGGTCGGCTAGGCGAGTGCCCGAACCTGGCTTGCTGTCCGGGCCCCTCACCGTCTTGGTCAGCTGAATCGGCGACCCTGATGCACGACGCCCGGCGTACACACGGAGCCGCCACACGCCTGGGCTTGTCTCTGTCTTCGTACCCTTCACGCTGGCCATTGTAGCCGATTTGTAGTCTCGGAGCGTTGGTCCGGTTCTCTATAGTGCCTCTGAACTGGTGGGCCGCCCGGGTCTCGATCCCGGCACCTTGGGATTAAAAGTCCCCTGCTCTTCCGGATGAGCTAGCGGCCCGGGGACCGTCAGAATACCTACACGCGAACGCCCGGGGAAAAGTCAGGTCATCCCCGTACGACCTCGGCAAGGGCCGGGAGTCGGCCTTCCGTGATGTCGATCCACCGGAGGTCCGCCTCCAGATGGAACAGCCCGTGATCAGCCAGGAGCGCATCCACCAACCCCCCCGTGCGCTTCAGCTCGGTCAGTTCCCGCATCCGCTGTAGGTGGGCGGTCCGTTGCACGTCGAGGTAGTGCGCCGCGGATCGCTCGAGCATCAGGGCCAGGACGACCTTGACGAACAGGATCGTCTGGAGGTTGGGTTCGGCTCCGACGGGCTCGTCCAGCCACGACTCGACGTCCCGTCTGCCGACATCGGTGATGACGTAACGCTTGCGATCGGGCCCCTGGCCTGCTTCGGTCGCACCCGGGACCACCTTGCCATCGCGGGTAAGGCGGGCGAGGGTGGCATAGACCTGCCCGAAGGGGAGGGGCCTTTCCCTACCGAAGTAGGCGTCGTAGTCACGTTTGAGCTCGTAGCCGTGGCTCGGTTCCCGATGAAGCAGCCCGAGGAGGGTCAGTGGCACGCTCATCGCGGGGAGAATACGTTTAGTGCATACTCTCAGTCAATACGACAAGGTGATGGCAATCGGCGCACCGGTCTCGCCGGTGGTACAACGACGCCAGTGACTCCCGAGGAGACCGAAGCGAATTCCAGCGCGGTCGTCCAGCGGCGGGTACGCGGGCACGGTGTGGACCTGGCGGTGACCGAGCTGGGTGACCGCGTGCGGCCCACCGTGGTTCTGATTCACGGTTTCCCCGACACCAGTGCCGTCTGGGCGCCCGTGGCGCAACTCCTGGCCACCGGGGGGCTCCACGTCGTCGCCTACGACGTCCGCGGCGCGGGCGACTCGGGCGTTCCGAACAAGCAGTCGGACTATGCCCTGCCGGTGCTGATCGAAGACCTGGCTGCCGTCATCACCGAAGTCAGTCCGGACTCACCCGTTCATCTCGTCGGGCATGACTGGGGCTCTATCCAGGGCTGGGAAGCCGTCACCAGTGAGCTCCTCGCCGTCCGCATCGCGAGCTTCACCTCTATTTCGGGCCCGCCACTCGAGCACGCCGCCCTGTGGGCACGAAGACACCGCACCCGGCGGCTCTCCGACCTGCGCCTCGCGATGCGCCAAGCTGCGCATTCGTGGTACATCGCACTCTTTCATCTCCCGCTGCTCCCTGAGCTCGTCACGGCCGGCGTGCGAGTCAGGCATGCAGCGCCAGAAGCCCTCCGTCGGTGGGGACGGTCTTCCGATGAACCGCAGCATCGGTCGACGTTGGGCGAGGACTTCGCACACGGATTGGGGCTTTATCGCGCCAACGTGCGCCAAAGACTCCGGCACCCCACAATGAGATACACCGACACGCCCGTACAGCTCGTCGTTCCCATGGCGGACCGCTACGTGACCCCACCCCTGCTTGACGGCCTGGAGAACTGGTCGTCGTTGGTATGGCGGCGCGAATCGGATGCGGGACATTGGATCATCCGCACCCACCCCGATCAGGTCGCGAAGTGGGTCCACGAGGTGATCGCCTTTGTCGAAGAGGGCTCCGAGGCAGATGACCTGTCTCGCTCCCGGATACAGGATCAGACGCGCTAACGCGCCGCCTCTCCTGCCGCGTCAAGAGCGACTTCAATGCAACGGACGAGCTCTCGGGCGGAATCGGCACTCAGTTCCACAGCCACGCGGGCTCGGGGGCCACGGTCCCGGTCGACGAAGTCGATGTTGAGCGCGTGCTCGAGTGGCGCGTGGAACGGATGGTCGAAGTAGACCGAGGCCGCCGTGACGGAGAACCAACCATCGGGCCCCTTGGCACTACCGGTGATGTCAACGGGAACGGTGAGGTACGAGCACATGATCAGACC
The DNA here is from genome assembly GCA_049513455.1 of Acidimicrobiales bacterium. Taxonomy (GTDB): domain Bacteria; phylum Actinomycetota; class Acidimicrobiia; order Acidimicrobiales; family RAAP-2; genus Bog-473. The sequence continues at coordinate 67,014 of JBEKWB010000039.1, read as the reverse complement.
TCCGAATCGGCAAGGTAGGTCCCGAACCACGAGAAGATCCGCTGCCAGCCGTCCAACGCCGCCTCAGGGCGGAAGCTCGGACGATCGGTGGCGAAGAAGGCGTGGCCCGCACCTTCGTAGCTGTGGAACTCATAGGTCTTTCCGGCCGCGACCAGCGCTCGCTCGAGTTCCGCCACATGTTCGGGTGTGGGGAACTGGTCGTCGTCCCCGAAGAGACCGAGCAGCGGGCAGCGGAGCGAGGGCGTCCGGTCCACCAGCGTCACCACCTTGAGAGGAAATCCGTCCGGGATGGTCCCGGTGACGAATGCCCCGTGGGAGTCGACGGCGGCACCGACCGGGAGGCTCACGGCCGTGAGGAACGACTGGCGACCGCCCGAGCAGTACCCGATGACACCGACCTTCCCGTTGGAGTTGGGGAGCGCACGTAGGGCTTCGATGGCCCCACTCGCGTCACCGACGAACTGCTCATCGGGAACACCGCCCTTGCCTCGGGCCGCCGCGGCGGCGTCGTCGGGATCGGTGTCGAGCCCTTCGCGGGCGTAGAGGTTGGGACAGATGGCGTTGTAGCCGTTGGCCGCGAACCGTCGCGTGATCTCCTTCGTGGGCGAGTCCCATCCGGGCAGGTGGTGGATGACCAGTACGCCAGGCCGTGGCCCCGGTTCACCCGTCAGCGCCTGATATGCATTGATCTGGTCGCCGCCATGGCCGGGGATGAGCACATTCGCGGCACTCAATGCCTCTTCTCGGGCTGCCATGGGTCTCTCCTCTCTCGCGGGCTGTTGCGGCGCCCACTATGGCGCGTCGTCAAGGTCGGGGACCAACTCGGCGGTCGAGCTCAGTCGCTGCAGGTGGCACCAACCGGGGGTGTCGCGAGACTGATGAAATACGTCTGAACGTAGGCGCGCACACAGGAGCTGTAGAAGTAGGAGACATGATCACTCCCCTCCACCGTCAGCAAGTGTCCCTGACTGAGCTCGTGGGCCAGGCTGACCGACCACGAGTACGGAGTGGCCGGATCCTGGGTCGTACCGATAACCAGAATAGGAGGGGACCCTGGCGCAGTCGCCGGCGAGGGCGTACGGGTGGGTGCGGTCGGCCAAACCGCACATCCGGCCTCTCCCCACGCCAGCAATGGTCCGAACACCGGCGCCGAAGTGGCAAACAACGCGGCCAGCGCGCCGTAGGACGCGAGGTCCTTGGAAGCCGGATGGTCGAGACAGTCGATGGCCTCCGCGGCGTCGGCCCCGTTCGTCGAACCATCCGTGCTGTAGTGATTGGACATGGCCACGACAGCGGATCCGTCACCATCCTCGTCAGCCCCTAACGCAGCACCGAGGGTGGGCCAGTCAGACTCTGAGTAGAGGCCGTCGAGGAGCGCATCGTAAAGTTCCCCGGTTCCGGCCGTACGGCCGGCGCCGGCCGGCGCCGGGTTGGTATAGCTGCGCGCGATCAGCGTCACAATGGCCGACGTGGGGTCCCCGGCCGGACGCCATTGACACGATGGAGTGGCGGCGCACCACGCGAAGAACGAATTGAGCACTCCCTCAAATCCCTCCGCCTGACCCAGCGTCATCTGGTCGAATGAAAGCGCGGGGTCGATCGAACTGTCGAGGACCATGGCGCGGATATGAGTCGGAAACAGTTGGGCGTACGTGGCGCCCAGGAGGGTGCCGTACGACTGACCCATGTAGGTAAGTCCGCTCTCACCCAGTGCCTGTCGAAGGCGGTCCAGGTCACGGGCCACATCGACCGTTCCGACGTACGGGAGTATCGCTCCGCTCGCCTGTTCGCAGTCGCTCGCGAACTGCCTCATATTGGCGAGAAGCGCCTTCTGTTCGTTGGCGGTCTGCGGGACGGGGTTAGGCAACGGACCTTCGGCGGCGCCCTGCGTCTCACCACAGGTCACCGGACTGCTGCGCTGCACGCCCCGAGGATCGAAGGTCACGATGTCGAAATCGTCGAGAAGCTGGGGAGTGAGCGCAGCGAGCTCGTTGGCAAAATCGTCGATTCCCGACACACCCGGGCCGCCGGGATTGATCACCAACGATCCGATCCGGTCTGCCGGTACGTCCGCCAAGTGCCGCTCCACCGCGATCCCGATGGTTGCACCTTCCGGACGCGCATAGTCGAGTGGAACCGTCAAGGTCCCACACTGGAGGTCGCCGCCGCACGCGACCCAGGTGATCGGCGTGACCGGCGGCTCGGGGGTCGTCGTGGTCGTCGTCGTGGTCGTCGAGGTCGCCTCCGAGGTGGTCGTCGGGTCGAAGGAACGAGACGCACTGTTCATCGCCCCTCCCGCACCTCCGCACGCGGCAAGCAGCAACGAAAGACCAAACCCGACGGCCAGACGTCGTAGAGAGGCAGAACGCCGGAAACGCGCCGCCATGTCGTGACCGGGATCCACCGGACCAAGAGTGCCACGGTGCCGGCTTCGCCGAGGATCGCCCCGGTGCCCTGAGGTGCCCCACACCGCCCTCGCTCCCCCTGACGACCTCCCGGCATAGCGGGGCCGCTAGCCGTGCCGGTAGGGTCGTCCCGTGATCACGTCGAATATGGGCAACGTCGCCCGTCAGCTCCTCGCCTTCTGCACCCCGTCCGCGGTGGGTCGGATGGAAGACCTGAAGGCCGCGGCCTGAGCCTCATGCGTCTCGGCGTCACGGCATTCCTCACTGATCGCGATATGGCCCCCGCCGCGCTTGCCCGCGCGGCCGAGGAACGCGGCTTCGACTCGCTCTATCTCCCCGAGCACACGCATCTCCCCCTCCGGGCCGACGTGCCGCCGGCACTCGTCGAAGGTGTCCGGGTGGAGGACTATCGCAGGGGACTCTGCCCCCTCGTCGCCCTTTCGACCGCGGTGGCGACCACCGAGAGGATCGCCCTCGGGACGGGGATCCTTCTGGCCGCCCAACACGATCCGATCGTCCTGGCCAAGCAGGTCGCCACCCTCGACCATCTCTCCGGCGGCCGTTTCACCTTGGGAATCGGCTTCGGATGGAACCGGGCAGAGGCGGAGGACCACGGAGTGGAATTCGGGCGACGGCACGCCATCGTTCGCGAATATCTGTTGTGCATGCAAGCGCTCTGGTCGCAGGAACAAGCCGAGTTCCACGGCGAATTCGTCGACCTTCCTCCGGCCTGGGCGTGGCCCAAGCCCGTGCAACAGCCGCGGGTCCGGGTGCTTATCGGAGGTGGTTCGGGAGATGCGGTGCTCCGAGCCGTGGCCGAGTACGCAGACGGATGGATGCCCATCGGGGGTAGCGGGTTGGCCGATGTCCTCCCCAGGCTGCACCGGCTCACGGAGGAGAAGGGGCGGAATCCGGCCGATATCGCCGTGATTCCCTTCGGCACCATTGGCAGCTCCGCCAAACTCGAACACTACGCGGAGCTCGGTATCAGGGAAGTCGTGCTACGCGTGCCATCGGGCAGCGCTGACGAGATCCAAGCCGAACTGGACTCATTAACGGCGCTACTGCCCGTTGCCGCTGCCCTCGGCTAGGACGGCTCGTCGACTCCGTTCCTCAGCTCGTGCTCTGGCTGGCCGGCACCGAAGAGAGGTTGGAGAAGAGAGAAGGACAGTACGCTCTCGTTGAAGAGCCCCTCGAGACTGTGAAGGGCCTCCTCGCCTCCGGCGTGCTCATATAAAGGAAGGCAATGAACCGGTCCTCTCGTCGTGACTCGGCTTCGAGGGTAGAAGCCCTGAAATCGGCTGCCGCACTACGGCGCCGTGTCCTCGCAGGTGAATGACACGCGAACAAACCTCGAAATTTAGATGTCCTCAAACGGGTATCGTCAGTCAGCGATGAGCACGCCTGACCCGGGTCTCGTCTTGATCGAGCGCAAGGTGATCCAGTTGTTTGCCCTGGTCTCAGAGGCTCTTGCACGCGCCACCGAAGCGCTGCTGGGGGTCAACCCGGCGCTCGGTCAATCGGTCATCGATGGGGATCAGGACGTGGACGAACTGACGTCCGAAGTCGAGATGCTGGTCTGGGATCAACTCAACGCCCGTCCCGTACAAGGAGCCGAGCTCCGCTACATGGTGGCACTGCTCCTCATCATCCCCGAACTGGAACGGAGTGCCGATCTGGCCGAGCACATCGCCCAGCGAGCGGTGAACAATCTGGGAAGAACGATGAGCTCTCGAAGTCGGGGGATCATCCAGCTGATGACCGAAGTCGCGGCGGAAATGTGGAGGGTGGCGGCTGATGCCTTCGGGGATCAAACGTTGCTGGGTGATCGGCTGGAAGAGGCCGACGAGGAAATGAACGTGTTGCACCGAAGCCTAACCAACGAAGTGGCCGCAGAAGGAATGCCTACTGCCGTGGCGGCCCAGGTCACCCTTTTGGCCCGGTTCTATGAACGTCTGGGCGATCACGCCGTCAACCTCGCTCGTCGAATCGAGCTCTTGCAGCACACCGACCCCGACACGAGGTCAGCCCCACCCCGTTCGACTCAGTAGCGCGGGAGGGCGATGAACGCGATGAGATAGGCGAACGTGCCCGCTCCGATCACCGTACAGGCATGGAAGACCTCGTGGAACCCGAACACCTTGGGCCAGGGGTCCGGCCACTTGCGGGCGTAGATGAGGGCACCGGCCGTGTAGGCGATGCCGGCGATGAGCATGAGGGCGAACCCGACCCCGCCCAGGGCACGGAACAGCTGCGGGGCCACAACGAGCGAGCACCATCCCACCACGACGTAGGGGATGGCGACGGCCCACTGCGGCGCGTCGAGCCAGACCTGGCGCAGCACGATGCCGGCGACCGCCCCGGTCCAGACCAGGCTGACCATGAGGGCCTGGGACCAGCCCGACAGAGCGAGGCCGGCCACCGCGGTCGACGTCCCGGCGATGCCGACGAAGATGGCGCTGTGGTCGGCTCGCCGCATGCGGCGCCAGGCCGGTGCCGACCAGCGGACACGATGAAAGACGGCGCTGACCCCGAACATGGCCAGCATGGCGAGCACGTAGACGGTCAACGCCGCCTTGCTTCCCCCATCGGGGCCGGCTGCGATGAGGAAAGGGCCGCCGACGAGCCAGGCCATGAGAGCTGCCACGTGGATCCACCCCCGCAGCAACGGCCGCTGCCCCAGGTTGTCGCGAGGAGCGCCTGACCCAGCCCTCCCGCCTGGACCTTCCGACCCCCCCTCGGTCGTATGAGATGCGTTGACGACACCCGACGGTGTCATCGCCGCCCCACCTGCTCCAACAGGTCCGCTGTCTCCACCTCGTCCCGACTGATGCCGAGCAGGAAGAGGATGGCATCGAGGTACGGCACGTTGATGGTCGTATCGGCGGCCTGGCGGACCAGAGGTTTGGCATTGAAGGCGATGCCGAGCCCGGCGGCAGCCAGCATGTCGAGATCGTTCGCCCCGTCTCCGACCGCGATCGTCCGGGACTGCGGCACGCCGGCGGCGGCGGCGAAGCGGACCAGCGCGTCGGCCTTCCCCACTCGGTCCACGATGGGTCCGACCAGTCCTCCGGTGAGCACGCCACCGGCCATCTCCAATTCGTTGGCCGCCAGATGGTCGATGCCCAGCTCGGCGGCCAACGGGGCGATCACCTGGGTGAATCCGCCGCTCACGACGGCGGTTTCGTAGCCGAGCCGTTTCAACGTCCTCACCAGGGTACGCGCACCCGGGGACAGGAGCAGAGATTCGCGGACCCGGTCCAGGGCGGTCTGGTCGAGCCCGGCCAGGAGCCGGACTCGGCGTCGTAGTGCATCCTCGAAATCGATCTCCCCCGCCATGGCCGCCTCGGTCACCTCTCTCACCTGCGCGCCGCATCCGCACGCCTCGGCCAACAAGTCGATGACCTCACCTTGGAGGAGTGTCGAATCGGCATCGAGGACGATCAGATGCTTGGCCCGGCGATGGAGGCCGTCCACCTGGACCGCGATGTCGACTTCCCGCCGTACCGCCTCATCGGCCAGTGCCCGCCGAAGCAGGTCGAGATCGCCTCCCGCCACGGCAAATTCGTAGCTGTGCACGGGATAGGCGGAGAGCCGCACGATGCGCTCGATGTTCCCGTCACAGCCAGCGATGCGCCCGCAAATGCCCTCCAGGGTCGCCGCGGCGATCTCGGGGGCCAGGGCGGTGACGAGAAACCGGTCATGTTCCGCCGCGTCCTCGGCCTCGAACAGGGGATCAACCGTCACGTTCACGGCGTCCCCGGTGAGCCGATCGGCGATGGCGGCGCGCAGCGTGGCGCACTCTGACGTCGCCAGTCCCGCAATCTCCACACAGAGGAGCAACCGCCCGTGGACCCGCACCTGCTCGACGTCTCGGATTTCGATCCGTCGTTCCCCGAGTGCGGCGAAGAGTCGCTCGGCGATGCCGGGAGCATCCTGGCCGCTCACGGTCACCAGATGAGGGAGTAGGGCCGGCATGCCGACCTCACGGTACTGGCCCAGCTCCGCCCGCTCCAACCGCCCCCCCGGTGCTTCCACCTTCGTGCTCCGGGACCTCAGAGCGCGGTGATCTCCTTCTCGTCGACCCAACCCCGCCCGTCCACCCATCGGCGGACGATCTTCGCCGGGACGCCGGCCACCACACAGCGATCCGGAAACGTGCCGCGCACCACGGCGCCCGCGGCCACGACCACGTGTTCCCCGATCTGGGCGCCGGGCAGGATGATCACATTGGCCCCCAGCCAGCTCCCCGATCCGATGCGCACTCCCGCCTCGGTGGGCCACTGCCGCCCGATGGGTTCGACCGGGTCGGCGTAACTGTGGTTCTGGTCGGTGATGTACACATAGGGGCCGGTCTGGATGTCATCGCCGATTTCGATCGACCAGTGCCCGACGATGTGCGACCCACGGCCAATGACACATCGGTTCCCGATGCGCACCACCGGATCAGTCGGCATCTCCTGGCCCGGCGCCATCCCCGCGGTGAGGCAGGCGTAGGGACCCACTATGGTGCCCGCGCCCACATGGATGTACTGCTCGTTGTAGATCGCCCCCTGTGGGAAGAGCAGGCATGCGCCTCGTCCCATCGCCCCGAAGCGGCGACCCCGGGGGTCGTCCGGGCCGATGGCGGCCAGCTCTCCGGCGGTGTTCCATGCGGCGTGCACCAGCCACGTCGCGGCGCGGCGCAGCGGACGCGGGAGGGAGCGGGCCCAAGTCATTGGGCGGAATGTTAGGTGGCCCGCCCACCCGTGACACAAAGGGCCGTCCCCAAGTGGACCTGCCGGTCCGCACATACCATCCGCGGCGTGATGCATCCCCTACGATGAGCACTCCGATCATGGATCTACATCGAACGCACGCCACCTCGACACCATCACGCCGCGGACGGGGGGTCCTCGCCGCTACTGGATTGGCCGGGCTCATGCTCGCCGCGTGCTCGGGCGCCACGCCCCACCACACCACCAGTGGCACCACGGGCAAGTCGACCACGACGACCACCGCGGCTCCGGCCGCCGTTGCCACGTGTCCGCTCACGGGCACACCGGTGCCCGGAGGTAGCCCGGTCCCGCAACGACCGGCACTGGCCGTGAAGATCGACAACTACCCGGCGGCCCGGCCGCAGAGTGGAATGGACAAGGCCGACATCGTCTTCGAGGAGCCGGTTGAAGGCGCCATCACTCGCTACGCCGCCGTCTTCCAGTGCCAGGAGGCCCCGCTCGTCGGGCCCGTCCGTTCGGCCCGCAACATCGACATCGGGTTACTCGGGCAACTGGGTACGCCCCTGCTGGTTCACGTGGGGGGCATCGATCGCGTACTGGCCAACATTGAGGCCTCGCCTCTGGTCAACGTCGACCTGATGTACTACGGCTCACTCCAGACACATCCCTCCGGTCGTGTCGCGCCGTACGACACCTACTCCACGACCACCCGGTTGTGGTCCATCCGTCCGTCCCTGACCACCCCGCCTCAACCCCTCTTCACCTATTCGAGCGAGGCACCCAAGGGGACCCCGGTTTCCAGCGTGACCATCGACTTCTCCGGGACCTCCGACGTCACGTGGAAGTACAACCCCGCCACGGCTGACTTCCTGCGCTATTACAACGGGACCACCCCGGACATGCTGGCGGACGGCGTCCAGAACAGCGCCGCCAACGTGATCGTGCAGTATGTACAGATCAGCTACGGGCCCTGGCTCGAGAACAGCGAGGGTGGCTTGGAGGTGCAGGCTGACCTCTACCCGAACGCCAGCGGCGTCGCCGACGTGTTCAGAGGAGGCACCGAGATCACGGGCACATGGAGCCGGTCCTCGCTGGGCTCTCCCACGCAGTTCCTCACCGCCAGCGGAGCGCAGATCCCCCTACGGCCCGGCCAGACCTGGGTGGAGCTGGTTCCCAACACCATTACGGCGACGACGACTCCCTAAGAAGGCGCCCGGGGCGCGAAGCGCTCCGGGCAGATCACCCGAGGGAGTGGCGGGGTCGGCCCGGAGCAACTTCGATGCTGCGACAGCGGCGGAGGAGGAGGAGGAGGAGGAGGAGGATCGACCTAACGGTCGATGGTGATCGGTAGATCGTCGGGGTCAAGTGCCCCGCCGTCCTCAGCCTCTTCCACTTTGGGTGCCAGACATTCACGCACCCGGTCATCAACTTCCGCCATCAGCTGTGGGTTCTCGGAGAGGAACGTCTTGACGTTCTCACGGCCCTGACCGAGTTGCTCACCTTCATAGGTGAACCAGGCTCCGGACTTCTTTATGAAGCCGAGCTCCACCGCCACATCGAGCAGGGAACCCTCACGGCTGATGCCCTTGCCGTACATGATGTCGAACTCGGCCTGGCGAAACGGTGCTGAGCACTTGTTCTTCACCACCTTGACCCGGGTGCGGTTACCGACCACTTCGGCCCCATCTTTAATAGCCTCGATACGTCGGATGTCGAGCCGGATGGAGGCGTAGAACTTCAGCGCGCGCCCTCCGGGAGTGACCTCGGGTGACCCGTACATCACGCCGATCTTCTCCCGCAGTTGGTTGATGAAGATGGCGATCGTGCTGGATTTCGAAAGTGTCCCGGTCAACTTGCGCAGAGCCTGGGACATGAGACGAGCCTGCAGTCCGACATGGGTGTCACCCATTTCGCCCTCGATCTCAGCCCGTGGCGTCAACGCAGCCACCGAGTCGATCACCAAGATGTCGAGCGCACCCGAGCGAATCAACATGTCGGCGATTTCGAGCGCCTGCTCCCCGGTGTCGGGTTGGGAGATGAGGAGGTCGTCGACGTTGACCCCGATGGCCCGGGCGTAGACGGGGTCCATGGCGTGCTCGGCGTCGATGTACGCACAGATCCCGCCGTTGCGTTGCGCCTCGGCCACCGAGTGCATGGCCAGCGTCGACTTCCCCGAGGACTCCGGCCCGTAGATCTCCACGATGCGTCCCCGTGGCAGTCCGCCGATGCCCAAGGCCAGGTCGAGCGAGAGGGCGCCGGTGGGAATGGACTCGATGTTCATGCTCAGGTTGTCGCCCATTCGCATGACAGAGCCTTTTCCGAACTGCTTCTCTATCTGGCCCAATGCTGCTTCCAGCGCCTTAGCCCGTTCTTCGGCCATTCTTTTCTCTCCTCTTGTCCTGTGTAGCGATCCGTACTGGTCGGACGTTCGAACCGCAGTCCACTCCGCCCTCACTCTGCCGGCGTGACCCTACGGGCGGGGTGTGACATCGCTCCGACCGGCTCTGCCGTTGTGCCTCTCTGCCCATCAACTCCTGTGCTCATACTAGCGAACGTGTGTTCGCCATGCGAGGATCCCCATCGCCGAGAAACGGTCGGCTCATGGGCCACGGCGCGCCAAGAATGGCGCGGTACCCCTATCCAAGCTCAGCTGCCTCCGCCGGTGGCGGATCCCGGTGTCCGCCCGCCCGGCACCCCCCGATCGGTGCCCCGCCCGGGTCTGAAAGAGTGGGGAGGTGCCCGCGCGCATCCCCAGGGTCATTTCGGGAGGTTGTCTGGCGTTCGCCGCGTTCGCGGCACTGCTCCTCTTCCCCCCGGCGCGCCCGGCGGACGCTGCGCCCACCGCGGCGACGCTCTACCGGGAGGCCATGGCCACCACGAACGGGTGGAGGGTGCATTACTCGTCCAGCAGCGACACCTCGCACGTTCCCTTCTTGGAGAGCGGCGACGCCGGCCCGGCGTCGGGAACCCAGGCGATACTCGTCGGCCAGGGGGTCTCTCTCGACCGCGCCACGTTGATCGTGATCGGCGACCTCACTTTCGTGAGGGGAAACGAGCTGGCGATGGAGGATCTGACGGGCCTCCCGCCCGCGGAGGCGGCAACCACCATGGGCCACTGGGTCGTGTTCTCGAGCAACAACCCTGCATACTCTCAAGTGGTCGTCGGCGTTCGTTCACACGATGTCGCCCAGGAGGTCGCGCTCAAGGGGCCCTACAGCCTCGGTCGGCCGCGTCAGCTCGGCGGCTCATCCGTGGACGCGGTGCGCGGCATGTTGGATCTCCAGGGCGAGAAGAGCATGGACGCCGTCCTCTATGTACGCGCATCAGGTCGGCATCTGCTCGTCGAGGAGGACACCGTCGATGCGCACGGGGCCCCGAACGGCGCGGAGCACATCGTCTTCTCGAGGTGGGGCGAATCGGTCCGGCCCAGGGCCCCCGTCGCCTCTTTTACCCTCGGCTCCGTAAGCGCCGCGTAAGAGAAGTTTCCGCGGGGCGCGACGGGGCTCTCCCGCCCACACATGGGACAATGGAACCGTTGAGCAGCCGCCGCAGCGGGTGCCGGAGAGAGAGGCCCATGCGACGCAGTTACCGAATTGCCGGCACCGTTGCCGCGACCCTTGCCGCCGCAGCGGCGGGAGTGGCAGCCACGTCCGGCTCGGCGACCGCCGCGGTCGTGGCCAAGTCGAAATACCAGGCCGCTATGAAAGCGGCCGCGGCGCAGAACGTCCACTACGTCTCGACTGCGACCGAGCAGGGCATCTCGCTCGAGGTGGTCGGCGATACGGGCACGACCTCCGGCTCCCAGTTGCTCGAGGTGCAGAAGGGCTCGATCACCGAGGAGTTGTCGGTCGTCCTGATCGGAAAGACCGGATATGTGCGGGGAAACGTATCTGCGTTGGAGAATGTCCTGGGCCTCACCGCGCCGCAGTCGAGCACGTATCAGAACAGATGGCTGTCCTTCCCGACCAGCACCGGTTCCCTTTCGGAGCTCGTGAGCGGACTGCTCGACTCGGACGTCGCCCCGGAGCTCGAGATGACCGGGCCCTACACGTTCGGCGGAACCAAAGTGATCGGCGGGCACCTCACCCAGGCCATCAAGGGAACAGCCGCCTCGTCATCGGGGACGAAGGTGCCCATCGTGCTCTACGTGGAGTCGAGCGGTACGCCGCGCCCGGTTCAAGAGGTCACCAACCCGAATGCAAAGGGCTCGGCCATACGAGGAACGGTGACCTTCTCGAATTGGGGTGAGGTGACACACCCCGTTGCACCGGCGACATCCGTTCCCCTGGTCCCCCTCCTCCCGGCGGGCTGACGACCTCCCGACGGACTGAAGGAAGTCCCCGCGGATCGTCAGCTCGCGGCGGCCGGGTCCGTCAAGTTGTAGATGGTGGTGCCGTCGACGGTCGTGGCCGTGAAATGGCTCTCGACCCAGGAGGTGATCGTCGTGGCGACATCGCCCCTCCCCCCGCTCCCGAACCCGCCCGCGCCGCCTCCGGCAATGAAGTAGTGGATCTTTCCCTCGGACACGTACTTCTCGAATTGCGACAGCGTCGGTGCCGGATCGGTGCCGTTGAAGCCACCGATGGCCATCACCGGATCGTCGCTGGCGAGTTGATATCCCGCCGCTGAGTTCGAGTTCACCGTGGCGGCGACCCAGGTGTAGCGGCTCGCGTCAGCTTGGAGCAGCTTGGTGAGGGCAGGACTCGAGCTGCTGGGGTTGAGGAAGCCTCCGCCGAAGCCGCCTGCGGCACCCGCCCTGCCGAATCCGCCGCCGGGTCCGCCGCCGATTCCGCCGCCGGGAACTCCACCGCTTGGAATCCCGCCGCCCGTTGCGCCACGGCCCGATCCGGCGCCTGGGAAACCACCTGTCGGGACGGACCCACCGGGGAAGCCGCCGGCAAACCTGCGGCCCGTTCCGGCGCCGGTGCCCGCTCCCCGGAACCCCGGGAACCCTCCGCGGCCGCCGCCGAAGCCGCCGCCGCCGAAGCCGCCGCCGCCCGCGGGCGTCGGCGTGACCGTCGGGATGGCGCCCGAGTGGGGCACAGCGGCGGTGGCGACGGTCGAGAACAGGGGCGCCACCAGGGCCGAGCCCAGGCCCAGGACCGCCACCAGGCCCACAGCCAGTTTGGGAACGGTCCGCAACAGGGGCAGGGCGACGATGGCGGCGGCGCCGAGTATCCCGCCCACCAGCACCACAAAGCGCAGGAAGGGGAACCAGTCCGGAGTGCGGTCCAGGAGGACGAACCCCCAGACCGACGTGGCCAGGAGCGCGGCGGCGAGGCCGATCCGACCGACCCACGTGGAGCGGCGCTGCCACAGCCCCACGGTGCCGATCCCGACGAGGCCGGCCAGCGGTGCCGCCAGGGCGACGGTGTAGTAGGGGTGGATGATGCCCTGGCCCAGGCTGATGACCAGCCCGGTGCCGACGAGCGCCCCACCAAAGAGCAGCAGGGCGGCGCGCTCACGGTCCGTCCGGCGGGCCCGGATGGTGAGGACCAGGAGCACGGCGCCCATGAGGAGGGCGCCGGGAAGCAGCCACGACATCATATTCCCGAAGCTGTCGTTGAAGAGCCGAAGGAGCCCCGTGGGCCCCCACTGACCCGCTGACCCGGCCCCGCCACCGCCGACGACGGAGCCCGACTCATTCCCGGTCAGGCGACCGAAACCGTTGTACCCGAAGATCAGGTTGAAAAGGTTGTTGTTCTGCGATCCGCCGATGTACGGCCGGTCCGCCGCCGGGGTGAGCTCCACGGCGGCCACCCACCAACCCGCGGCAACCACGGTGGAGACGCCCATCACCACCACCTGCCACACCCTTCGCCACCAGCCCGTGGGGGCGGCGAGCAGGTAGACGATGACCAGGGCGGGGATGATGAGGAAGGCCTGCAACATTTTGGTGATGAAACCGAAGCCGACGAGCGTCCCGGCCAGGACCAACCACCGCGTCTGCGCCTTCTCCAGCGCCCGCACCAGGGCGTACATGGAGCCGGCGAGGAGAAGCGCCAGAAGGCTGTCGGGGTTGTTGAAGCGGAACATCATGGCCGCCACCGGAGTCAGGACCACGACCGCCCCGGCCAAGAGCGCGGCCTGGGCCGTGAACCAGCGCCGGACGGTGAGATAGACGACGCCGACCGTGGCCACCCCCTCGAGAGCCTGGGGGACCAAGATGCTCCACGAGTTGAGCCCGAAGATCCGGGCCGAGATCTCCATCGGCCACAGCGACGCCGGGGGCTTGTCCACCGTGATGAAGTTCGACGAGTCGGAGGAGCCGAAGAAGAAGGCCTTCCAGCTCTTCGTGCCGGCCTGCACGGCCGCCGAGTAGAACGAGTTGGCCCACCCCGAGGCACCGAGGTCCCACAGGTAGAGCACGGCGGCCAGGGCGAGGAGGGCAAGAAGCGTGGGGCGGACCCAGGCCGCATCGCTCTCGCGACCCCGGACGAAACGCGCCAGGCGCCCGCGTCGCACCGATTCCGGCGACGCCGGAGTCGGTGCACCGGCGCCCGGTCCGGCCAGGTAGGGCAGGGGGATGGGCTGTTCCAGGAGCCCGACCGGGGACCCCTCGGGAGGGGAAGGCGTGACGGTCACGATTGTTCCCCACCGGTCCGGGCCGGGACAGGTGCACCGGGTCGGAAGACCCAGGCCCGGAGTACGGCGAAGCGGAGGACGGCGGCGGCGGCGTTGGCCACGCTCACCGCGACGAGCGCCACGGGCAGCGAGGACCCCGAAAGGGCGTGGGCAGCCAGGAGGCCCAGGCTGGTCAGGCCCAGGCTGATGGCGAACAGGCCGGCCGACACCACGGCGAAGCGTCCCTGGTGCCGCGACCCCCGCATATTGCGCGCCAATTCCCTGTGCACCGCCGTGTTGAAGAGGGTGCAGATGGCCAGGGCCAACGCGTTGGACCCGAAGTTCCCGGCGATGGGACGCCAGGCGATGAAGAGGAAGAGATACCCCAAGGTGCTGATGGCGCCCACGCCGGCGAAACGCAGGAGCTGGTCGGCCGCCACCTGGCTGATGGGGGTACGCGTCGGGTTGGAGTAGCTCCGGACAAGACGGCGCGCGTGGCCGTGTGAGATCCTCCACACCCCGCGCAGGTCATTGAGGGCGGTGCGGACGATCTGTACGCGGGAGTCGGGGTCGTCGACCCAGTCGACCGGCACCTCGCTGATACGGAGCCCCAGTCGCTCGGCCGTGACGAGAAGCTCGGTGTCGAAGAACCACTCGTCGTCTTTGACAAGCGGGAGCAGCTGCAGGGCCGACTCGCGGCGCAGAGCCTTGAACCCACACTGGGCATCGCTGAACCGACCCCGCAGGGACAACCTGAGCAACAGGTTGTAGGCGCGTGAGATGAGCTCGCGCTTGGGGCCCCGCACGACGTGCGCCCCCCGGGCCAGGCGGGTTCCTATGGCCACGTCGCTCTGCCCCGAGAGGAGCGGCGCCACGAGAGGGAGCAGGGCGGAGAGCGACGTGGACAGGTCGACGTCCATGTAGGCCACCACCGGGGCGGTGCTCTTCGACCAGGCCGAACGCAGTGCGTAACCCCGCCCCTTGCGGGGCAGGTGCATGACCGCCACCCCCGGCGTGGTAGCCGCGAGCTGGCTGGCCAGCGCGAAGGTCTCGTCGGTGCTGGCGTTGTCGACCACGGTGACGAGCGCCCGGAACGGGAACGACTGGTCGAGGAAGCGGCGGAGCTCAGTGACGCGCGCCGTCAGGTGCGGGGCCTCGTTGTAGACCGGAATGACGATCTCGACGTCGGGGGGAGCCTGGCGTGGACCGGCGCCAGGTTGGGGAACAGCCAGGACTGTCATGGGGGCATCCTGTCGCGCCGTCCTCACAGGCTTTTGGGTACGCCCTGTGCGCCCGGTGTGAATTGCCCGCCACGAGTGAATTGCCCGCCATGAACCGGACACCGCATCAGACCGTCTCGACCGTCTCGGCCATCGCGATCGCCTCGGGTATGACCGGCAGGCGCACGGTGACCGTCATGCCCTCCCCGGGAGCCGATTTCGCCGAGACCGTGCCGCCGTGCGCGGCGACGATGGCGGCGACGATGGATAGGCCGAGCCCGCTGCCGCCGTGGTTGCGCGCTCGCGACGCATCTACTCGGTAGAAGCGTTCGAAGACCCGCGCCGCCTCTTCGGACGGCATGCCCGGCCCCGAGTCCTGGACCACGATCTCGGCCATGGTGCCGTCCTGATCCACTCGCACCGTGGCGGAGGTGCCCTCGGGAGTGTGGGCCCGCACGTTGGCGAGGAGGTTGTCGATCACCTGGCGCAGACGGGTGGGGTCGCCCATGACCTCGACGGGGTGTGAGGCGGTGAACTTCACGGGCCACTGCGGACCGACCGTGGAGGCCGTGAGCACCGCCTCGGCGCCCAGCCCGACCAGTTCGGTGGGAACGATCTGGATCGGCAGGCCCTCGTCGAATCGGGCCAGGGTGAGCAGATCATTGACCAGGCGGTCCATGCGCGCCGTCTCGACACGGATACCCTTGAAGACGCGGGGCAGATCGTCGGCGTGGTCCGCCGCACCGCGCTCGAAGAGCTCGGCATAGGCGGACACGGCCGCGATCGGGGTGCGCAGCTCGTGCGACGCGTCGGCGACGAATTGTCGCAGGTGTCGATCCGACTCCTTCAACCGGTTCTCGGACGCCACACGGGCCGAGAACGCCACCTCAATCCGCTCCAACATGACGTTGAGGGCACGGGCGAGCCGTCCGACCTCGGTGGCGTCATCGGCCCCGGGCACCCGCTGGTCGAGATTCCCCGCCGCGATGGAGTCGGCGGTGCGCTCGACGTCTTCGAGCGGGCGCAGGCCCAGACGGACCAGCCACCAACCCCCGGCTAACGCCAGCACGAGAGCTCCGGCGGTGACCGCCAACTCAATGAGCAGGAGGGTGTGCAGGGTGCTCTCCTGGTCGGAGATCGGGATAGCCACTACCAGCTGGTCACTGCCGGCCAGTTCGATGTTGGGTGTGCTGCCGGAGACCCTCACACGAAAATCCGGGCCACCGGCTTCCTTCGATCCTGTCGTGAAATACGTCGCCATGGTGCCATCGGGCTGCTTGGTCAGTCCCGTGATGTGACTCGGGAGTTGGGGGCTATAGGCATGGTTCTCCACGTATGCCGGGCAGCTCAGCCCCTGGACGATATGGCCGTCGGCGGTCCGCACCTCCGCGTACTCGATGCCGTTCGGGACAGCGTGACCGGCTCCACCAGGACCAGGGGAACCACCGTCCCCTGACCCTGGGCTCCCGATGCCGCTGCCCCCGCTCCCGAAGCAGGTCACGGTGTCCGTGAGATGGTTCTCCGCGATGGGGACCCGGTTCGTGACCAAGTTCTGATCGACTTGGTTGTAGAGGAACGAACGCAACGACGAATACGTTGCGAAGTCCGCGACGACCAGAGCGATCAGAGCGATCGCTCCCACCGCGACCAGGAGCCGGAGCCGCAGGGACACTCAGGACGACCCGTTGGACGGCTCAGCCTCCCGGAGCGTATAGCCCACGAGCCGGATGGTGTGGATGAGCGGCGGCCCGTGCTTCTCCAGTTTCTTGCGCAAGTAGCTCACGTAGGTCTCCACCACGTTGCCGTCCCCACCGAAGTCGTAGTGCCAGACATGGTCGAGGATCTGCGACTTGGAGAGCACGTGACGCGGGTTGAGCAAGAAATAGCGCAGCAGGTTGAACTCGGTGGCCGTGAGCTGGATCTCGTTGCCGCCGCGCCGCACCTCGTGCGCGTTCTCGTCGAGCTCGAGGTCGGCGAAGCGGAGCGTCCCGTCGTCGTCGGGCTCGTAGCCCGTGCGGCGGAGGATGGCATGGACGCGCGCGATGAGCTCGGCCAGCGCGAACGGTTTGGTCACGTAGTCGTCGCCCCCGATGGTCAGACCCGCCAGTTTGTCCTGCAGCGTGTCGCGGGCGGTCAGGAACAGCACGGGGACCCGGAGCCCGTCGGCCCGCAGGCGCCGGGTCACCTCCAGCCCGTCGAGGTCGGGCAACATCACGTCGAGGATGACGAGGTCGGGGGGATCATCTTGGGCCTGCGCCAGCGCACGCCGGCCCGTGGTCGCCTCGTCCACCGTGAACCCTTCGTACCGCAGCGACGTGGCCACTGCGTCGACGATGGAGGGCTCGTCGTCCACCACCAGAACTCTTGGTCCATTCTCAGTTTTCACCGCTTCTACCTCCCTTACCCACAGGATCACACCAGGAATTCTCCCCCAAGTGTGGGCCGCCTGTGGCTCCGCTGTGTGCGTCCGGCGCCACCGCCCGCACCCGGATCCCTGGTCGGAGGGGTCAGGCTCTCAGACCGATGAGGGCGCGACGCAGGAGGTCGAGGGCAGAGATCGAGCCGTACTGGCGCACCCGTTCCCGATCGCCGGGGAGGTGGAGCTCCCGGGTCGATAGCGTGCCGTCGGGAAGCCGGAGCCCCACGAAGATTGTACCCGGATCCACCCCCTCCTGGTCGTCGGGACCCGCCACGCCGGTTATCCCGAGGCCCACGTCGGAGCCGGTGACCCGGGACACCCCCCGGGCCATGGCGGCGGCCGCGGCCTCGGAGACCACGGGGCCGACGGGCACTCCCAGGACGTCGAACTTCACCTGCTCGTGGTAGGCGACCACGCCCCCGCGGAACCACGCCGACGCGCCGGGGACGTTGACCAGGCGTGAGGCGATGAGACCGCCGGTGAGCGACTCCGCCACGCCGAGCGTGACGCCGCGGGCGATCAGTTGGCCGGCCACGGCGACCTCCATGGACTCGTCGTCCAGGCCGAAGACGATGTCGCCCAGTTGCCCTTCGATGGCCGCCCGGACGGCCTTCTCCTCGCGATCCAGGCGCGCCCTGCCTTCGGACAGCGTGGCTGCGCGCGTGGTGATCCGCACCTTGATCCCCTCTATCCCTGAGGCCAGAAAGGCCAAGGTGACCGAGCCGGCGGGTACGCCGTCGTCATCGTCGGCGTCCAGCGCGTCGATGCGGCCCTGGAGTGATTCGGCCAGCCCGGACTCGCTGGCGCCCCATGTGCGCAACACCCGGCTCACGATGACGCCTTCTTCTCCCGCCTCGGCCATGCGGGCGCGCAAATCGGGCAGGATCCCGCGCTCGAACATTTCGGCCATCTCGTGGGGCACGCCGGGAACGGCATAGATCACCTTGTTCCCCAACGGGCAGATGAGGCCGGGCGCGGTGCCCGCCCCCTGGGCGATGATGGTGGCGCCGACGGGCACGTCGGCCTGACGGGCGTTGTTCGCCGACATGGCGCGGCCCCGGGCCTCGAAGAAGCGGGCGATGACATCGACGATCTTCTGGTCGCGCACCAACTCGACGCCCATGATCTCGGCGATGGCCTCCCGGGTGATGTCGTCCTGGGTCGGGCCTAGACCACCACAGACGATGACGCCGTCACTGCGGGCCAGAGCAGTGCGCAACGCCAGCGTGATCCGCTCGTGATTATCCCCCACGGCCTGATGGAAGTGCGACACCACGCCGGCGGCGGCCAGTCGATCGCCCAACCACGCCGAGTTGGTGTCCGCGATCTGACCCAGCAACAGCTCGGTGCCCACCGCCACTATCTCGACCCTCATACGCCCGCCTCCCTGAACGCCCGGCGTCCGTCGACCAGATACTGCCCTCCGGTCACGAGGGTGAGCACGGCCGCCACCCAGATGACGACCAGCGCCACCCCGTGGTGGTGGACCAGCGGCGGAGCGAGACAGACGCCGACCGCGAGGTCCTGCACGAATGTCTTGAGCTTGGCCGAGTTCCGGGCCGGGATCGAGACCCCACGGCGCCCCGCCCACACGCGGTACATCTGCATCCCGACCTCACGGACAGCGATGAGGACCACCGGCCACCAGGGCAGATGTCCCTGGATGGCCAGGGTGACCAGGGCGCTCAGCACCAGGGCCTTGTCGGCCAGGGGGTCGAGGAAGGCACCCGAGCGGGTGGTGCCCTGGCGCCGGGCGATGTAGCCGTCGAGCCCGTCGCTGGCCGCCAGGACGAACCCCACCGCGAAGTTGAACCAGGTTGCCCCCCAGACCACGATCATGGCCACGAAAAGCGGGGCAGCCAGTAGGCGCGCGATGGTCAGCGCGTTGGCGGGGGTGGCCAGCGCGCTGGGCCCGAAGGTCGTAGCGCGCCGCGCGTCGGTGTCGCTCATCCGCCGGCTCTCACCGCGTAGAGGTCGGGTCCCACCGCGGCGGTGACCACGACGTCGAGCAGCTCACCGGCCACCGTGTCGTCGGGGAGATGCACGATGCCGTCGATCTCCGGCGCCTCGTGGACCGTGCGCCCCCTTCCGGGGGCGTCCACCAGCACCTGTCGCTGCTCCCCGACCAGCAGGTCCCGGCGCGCCGCCGTGATCCCGTCCTGCAACTCGGCGCACTCGCGCAGCCTCTCCATGGCCAACGCGGCGGGGATCTGGTCGGGCAGGTCAGCGGCGTGGGTGCCCGCTTCGTTGGAGAAGGGGAAGAATCCCGCCCAGTCAAGCTGGGCCTCCGCCAGGAACTCCAACAGGCGGTCGTGGTCGCGCTCCGTCTCCCCGGGATATCCCAGAATGAACGAGGAGCGGAAGGTGGCCCGACCGTCGGCGGCGCGGATGTCGGCGATACGTCGCAAAAAGCGCTCGCCGTCGCCCCAGCGCCGCATGCGGGCCAGAAGTGGCCGGGACACGTGCTGCAGCGACAGGTCGAAGTAGGGCACGCCGGTGCCGAGCACCGCCTCGATCAGTTCGTCGGTCAGCCCCGACGGGTAGAGGTAGAGCAGCCTGGTGCGGGCCACCCGGGCCGAGATGGCCCGGGTCAATCCCGCAATGGGAGACCGGCCGGCCTTCACCCGTTCCCCGGGTCGCGAGCGATCCCGGCCATACGACGCCAGGTCTTGTGCCACCAGCACGATCTCGCGCACCGGTGGCGCCGTCGCCCCGGACGGCGTCGTCCCGCCGGCCAACAGCAACTCCACTTCGGACATGATCTCGTCGGCGTGGCGGGAGCGCTGCTTGCCCCGAAAGGAGGGGATGGCGCAGAACCCGCAGATACGGTCGCATCCCTCCGCCACCTTCAGGTAGGCCCAGGGGACCTCTGACGCCGGACGGGCCAACTCGAGCAGATCGAACCCCTTGCCCGGACGCGGGCCGGGCTTGCGCGCCAGCGCGACCGGGACACCAGCGGGCTGGGCGACATCGACGGGCTGGGCGAAGTCGATCCCGAACCCGGCCACCAGGTCCACCTCGGGGAGGGCATCGGTGATCTCGCTGCCGTAGCGCTCCGCCATGCATCCGGTGACGACCAGGCGGGCGCCCGGGCGCCGCAGATCCGCCAGTTCGAGCACGGTGTCGATGGACTCCTGCCGGGCCGACTCGATGAAGGCGCAGGTGTTGATCACGACCAGATCGGCCTCGGAGGCAGCCGCGGCGCGACGGTACCCCTGACCCGCCAGACGACCCTCCAGCTTGTCCGAGTCAACCTGGTTCTTGGGGCACCCCAGAGTCTGCAACCAGTACCGACTCTCGACCACTCGTTCTCCTCACAGCCAGCCGGAGCCGCCACGGTGGCGGGGCACGGCGCGCCCGCCGGAGCGGACATTCTTGGTTCAGGCACTTCGCGTGCCCGCCCCCCGAGCGGAGAGGGAGGGATTTGAACCCTCGGACCCAGTTACCCAGGTCAATTCATTAGCAGTGAATCCGATTCGGCCGCTCTCGCACCTCTCCTTGCCCTCAAGTCTAGGTCATCCTGCGCCCCCATACTGGCGCCGCCAAACAAATGGGAAAGTCCTGGTGAATGGAGGCAAATCGGGCATGGTCGCACCAGGTTGGGCGGGCCGCCAAGGTGGCCTCAAGCGGGAGGAGTGAACGCCTCGTGACCCATCTGGATCCACCAGAAGGGGTTGAATCCAACCTCGATTCAACCTGCCCGTGCTACGCTCCGTAGCAAGGCCGCAGGCACGGAGCTGCCCCAGCCCGCCGTCAGCGAGGGGTGAACACATTGGCCCGCACTTATCCGGATCCATGGAGACCGAGGACGTTCCAGGCCTGGATCGTCAAGAACCAGAGGGTCGAGCGAGTCACCGACCGGGCCACCTGTGAGGTCCGCCGACGGAAGGTCGATTGCTGGGACGTCAAGGGCAAGGCGGATGGCGTCCAGTGGTTCAAACGATTTCGCAGGGCCGAGTTGGCGGAGACCTGGAAGGAACGGGCCGAGCGGGATTTCGCCCGAGGCTTTCCATTCGATCTGAAGTCCAAACAGTTCCTAGAACCCGTGAGGCCTGTAGGGCTGCCGGTTCCGACCGTGTTCGAGCTGACGGAGCGTTACTTCCGCCAGCATCCCGAGTGGGAGCCGGAGACAAAGACAGGTGCTGCACGGTCCTTCAATCGGGCGCGCCGGTGGTTCCTCGAGCTGGGCGCCGAGCCGACGGGCGACGAGCTCGTCGCTGTCGAGGATTTCTTGACCCAGGCGAGCTTCCTTCCCGCCCACCTCGAGGGAAGGATGACGGACCGGCAGCGCGCCGGACGAACCTGGCTGGAGACGCACTCCGCCGCCGCCGACTCGCTCACCTCGGCACAGATCGAGGCCTTTGTCAGCCACTTCGCGATCAATCGCCGCGACCCCACCAAGCAGGTATCGGCGGCAACGCTCACGCGGTATCTCCAACCGATCAAGGCATGCTGGACATGGGCGATAAGCCGCGAGGACGTGCCCATCGACCGCAGTCCGTGGGTCGTGGTGCGTCCCCGACGGAAGGTGAAGGGGGAATCCACCATGGCAGCGGGACGGGCCGCTCTGGCGGTTGATGCCGACCTGGTACTGAGTGTGCCTCAATCGTTGCTGCTGGCCGAGACATGCGCGGCCGAGGGGGGCTGGGGTCCGATTGTCGAATGCTTCGTGCTGGTGATGGCTCTGTGTGGGCTGCGGCCCGGTGAGGCTGCCGGCCTCTTATGCGAGGACATCGAACTGCCGCCCGACGACGGGCCGGGGTGGCTGGTCGTCCGGCGCAGCCATCGGCCCACGGGGGAACGGTGGCTCGACCCAGACGAGGACCCGGAGTGGGGGCCCCTCAAGGACCGGGACCTGACGGAGGCCCGCCGGGTGCCGGTGCCCTCACTTCTCGTCACCAAGCTTCGGCGTCACCTGGAGCTCTACGGCGACGGTCCCGATGGACTCGTGTTCCACCGCAACAACAAAGCATTCGACCGCGACATGTTCGCCCGGAGCGTCTGGGAGCCCGCGCGCTCCAAATTGTTTCCTCGCCGGACCGACTTGGCTCCCGACGATCCTCGTCAGCCCAAGCTTTCACGCCTGCGTCGCCACGACCTCCGCCACGCCGCGTGTTCGTGGTGGCTACGGGAGGGCGTCGATTCTGTCGTCTGTCAGCGTTGGTCGGGGCACCGGACGCTCTCGGTGTTCCTCGACATCTACCAGGGCGTCGCCCCGGGTCGGGAGGACGAAGGGATCCAACGGCTCGAGCGAGGTCTCAGCAGCGCCGCGTAGTCATTCGCGACGACGAAGGTCGCCGCTCGAGTTTCCCCAACCACGTCTCGCACCAGTCCCGCCTTACTCGAATGTCACCGTTGTGCAGTCGAATGGTGCGGGGGAACCACGGCGCCCCCCGGGCGGACCACTTGTACGCCGTTGAACTGGACACACCCAGGTCGGCTGCAATTTGACGGATACTGAGCCACCGGGTCTCAGAGGTTTAAGTCCTCCTCAACCGGTCGAAACGAGGTCTTCGGCACCCGCAGGTCTTACGCTGATGCTGTGCCAGCCCATCGAAATCTGTTCGCGCAGACGCACGACGAGGTCGCCCGTTGACGGAACGCGGACGTCTTCGCATCTACCTCGGTGCTGCCCCGGGGGTCGGAAAGACCTACGAAATGTTGGCGGAGGGGCATCGCCGTGCCTCTCAAGGCGCCGACTGCGTGATCGGCTTCGTGGAGCCACACGGCCGACGCGCCACCGCAGCGATGGCGGAGGGACTCGAGGTCGTCCCTCCGCGAGACGTCCCTTACCGGGGCGGCGTGTTGACCGAGATGGACCTTGACGCCGTCCTGGCCCGCCACCCCCAAGTTGCGCTCGTCGATGAGTTGGCGCACACGAACGCCGCGGGATCGCGACACCCGAAGCGTTGGCAGGACGTCGAAGAGTTGCTGCAATCCGGCATCGACGTAGTCACCACCTTGAACGTCCAGCACCTCGAGTCCCTCAATGACGTGGTCAACGAGATGACGGGTGTCCGCCAGCGCGAGACGGTGCCCGATGCGGAGGTCCGCCAAGCGGACGAACTGGACCTCGTCGACATCTCACCCGATGCCCTGCGGCGACGCATGGTCGCCGGCGAGATCTACCCACCCAACCGGATCGACATGGCCCTCTCACACTACTTCCGACCCGGCAACCTGATCGGTTTGAGGGAATTGGCGCTTCTGTGGCTGGCCGACCGAGTCGATGAAGGGCTGCAGCAGTATCGTTCCCAACACGGGATCGCGGCGCCATGGGAGGCACGCGAGCGGATCGTCGTCGGTGTCTCCGGCGGACCTGAGAGCGATGCACTGATCCGTCGTGCCGCACGGCTCGCGGCGCGGACCCCGGGGAGCGAACTCATGGCCGTCTATGTCGCCCGAAGCGATGGTCGTCTCGGTGCTGACACCGCTGCGCTCGGGCGCGACCGAGAACTCGTCGAATCGTTAGGGGGTAGCTGGCACCAGGTTGTCGGATTGAAGGTGGCCGAGGCCTTGGGCCAGTTCGCGCACCACGAGAACGCCACGCAGCTCGTGGTCGGCAACAGCAAGAGGCGCGGACTGTCGGCGTTGCTGGGTGGGCGCGAGGCGGTCGCTCGAGGGGTGACCCGGCTCGGAGGGACCCTCGACGTGCACGTCGTGACGGACGAGCACGCGTCAATAGGATTCATGCTCCGCCTCCCGTTACTTGGCGGAGTGAGCGTGCGCCGACGGCTGATGGCCATGGTGATGTTGGTGGTGGCGCTCCCCATCTCCACCGTGGTGCTCACCCAGCTCCGGAGCCATCTGGCACTGTCGAGCGATCTTCTCGTCTACCTCCTATCCGTAGTGGTCATAGCCATTCTCGGAGGTCTTTACCCGGCGCTGGTTGCCGCCTTCGTGTCCACGGCCTTGGCCGACTACTACTTTACCCGACCGCTGCATTCCCTCGACGTCGCAGGTGCCAACGACATCGTCGCTCTCGTCGTGTACGTTGGCGTGGCGATACTGGTGAGCTGGCGCGTCGAGTTGGCGGCCCATCGCCAGCGCCTGGCGGCGAGATCTTCGACCGAGGCGGCCGTCATGCTGACCATGGCGGGTGCCGTCCTGCGCGGTCAGGGCGATCTTCCGCGCCTTTTGGAGCTCGTGCGTGAGACCTTCGGGCTCGAGTCCGTGAGCCTGCTCGAACGCTCTGCCGAGGCATCCCGCGATGCCGGCGCCTGGTACGTCGTCGCCAGTGCAGGCAATCGACCGCCTGAACGGCCAGACCAGGCGGACTCGAAGACAGAGATGGGTGCTTCGTTGATCCTCGCTGGGCAGGGGCGTGTGCTGCCCCCGGGGGATCTCCAGATCTTCGCTGCATGTGGAACGCAAGTAGCCGAATCCTTGCACCAGCGTCGCCTGACCGAACAGGCCACCGGCGCAGAGCAGCAACTCGGCGAAGAACGTCAGCGTGCCGCCCTGGCAGAGGCGGCGAGCCACGTCCTGTCCGGTCCGGTCTCCTCGGCCAAACAGGCTGTGCTGTCGCTTCGCGCGCTCGCGTCGCCGGTCGGGACGACCGAGAGCGTCCGCCTTCTGGACACGATCGAAGAGTCGATCGACAGAATCGGCGTGCTCTTGCAGGAGCTCACGGATCTCGTGCACGCCCGCGCCGGAACGCTCGATGTTCATCTCCGCCCAGTCGACGTCGCCGAGGTGGTAGCGAACGTCCTCGAGGACCTCGGACCGAGCCGTCACGATCTCGACGTGCAGATCCCCAATGATCTTCCAAATGTCATTGCGGACCCCGCGGTCCTCACACGGGTCATCACTGCACTGGCTGCCAATGCCCTGCGCCGCAGCGCTCCCGGATCGGCACCGATACTTGCGGCCTCACAATGCGGGGACCGAGTCGAAATCCAATTCCAGGACAACCGGCTCAAGGCGGCGGGCTCACTGCCCGGATCCAATTCACCCTCTGTGCCAACGCCGCCACCCTCCGGCGGTGAGCAGCACGGATATGGCGCGTTCGCTGTCGGTGCCGCACGCGACCTCACGGAGGTCATTGGTGGCTCGCTCCGCACGGAAACGGGCGATGGCGGTGGCCTCATCGTCACGGTCACTTTGGCTGGGGCGGCGGCGCGTGGCACCGCTCCCCCGTCGGTCGCCTGAGCCAAGCTGATCCTCGGGCAACCATTCCGGCGCGGCGCTCGTGTCAGCGCTGCGAGAGCCGCTCGAGCGCGAGGTTGAGTTCGACGACGTTCACTCGCACCTCTCCGAGGAAGTCCAGCGTCCGTCCCGCCGTGTTGGCCCGGACAAGTCGCATGACCACGGCCAATGGCAGGTGCCGGGTACGGGCCACGCGGGGGGCTTGCAAATCTGCGTTGTCCACCGAGATGTCCGGATCGAGGCCGGACCCCGAAGACGTCACCGCGTCGACGGGCACCGGTGTCCCCGGCGCGAGCCCATTGAACTCCCGGTAGGCCTTAGCCAACTGGGGGACGGTGTCGGGGTCGCACACGAGGCTTCCGTCGGAAGTGTGCTCGTAGACGGGCTTCCCGTGCCGCCCCAACTCCGGCCGGCCATCCCGGCCGGTGACCTGCACGGGCAGGCACTGGGCAATGAGGCGCGGATCGCTGGGACCCAGGTTGGCGGCGCCACTTTCGGTGCCGTCATAGCCGGTGCCGGCCGCCGATGGCCGCGGCTGGAAGTACTGGGGTAGCGGCTTCCCAGCGGCGTTGGAGAACCGCTGGCCGAGCAAGCTGGAGGCGACCACCTGGCCGTTGCGGGTGATGAGCGAGCCATCCGCCTGGTGCCTGAAGCCGAGCTGGCCGATGCCGTAGATCACAAGCGGGTACACGAGGCCGAGCACGACACTCGCCAGGGCGGTGAACACAAGGGCGGGGATTATCTGGCGACGCAGCATCAGTGCACTCCGAGCGGCCCGACGATGCCGATATCGATGAGTTTGATCAGGACAAACGGGGTGATGAGGCCGCCCACCCCGTAGACGAAGACGTTGCGCCGGAGCATCGCGGTTGCCCCCATCGGCCGCACCCGCACACCTCGAAGCGCAAGCGGGATCATGATCATGATGATGATGGAGTTGAAGATCACTGCCGAGAGGATGGCGGACTGCGGGTTGTGCAGGTGCAGAACGTCGAGAGCGGACAGCTGGGGAAAGACCGTGTGGAGCATGGCAGGAATGGCGACGAAGTACTTGGCGACGTCGTTGCATATCGAGAACGTTGTGAGCGCCCCCCGGGTGATGAGAAGCTGCTTGCCCACCTGGACGATCTCCATCAACTTGGTGGGGTCGCTGTCCAGATCGACGAGGTTGCCGGCCTCTTTGGCGGCCTGAGTGCCGGTGTTCATCGCCACCCCGACGTCGGCCAACGCGAGCGCGGGTGCGTCGTTCGTGCCGTCACCGGTCATGGCCACGAGATTGCCGCCCGCCTGCTCGGCGCGGATGCGGGCCATCTTGTCCTCTGGGGTGGCCTCGGCCATGAACTCGTCCACACCCGCTTCTTCGGCGATTGCCGCCGCGGTCAGCGGATTGTCACCTGTGACCATCACGCTGTGGATGCCAAAGCGCCGCATTTCAGCCAGCCGTTCGGCGATCCCCGGCTTGACGGTGTCCTTGAGATGGATCACCCCGAGCGTTCGCGCACCGTCGGCGACGACAAGCGGTGTGCCCCCCGTCTTGGCGATCCCCTCGACAATTCCGGATAGGTCGTCGGGCAGGCGCCCACCGTGACCTTCGACCCAGCCCTGCATAGCCTCGACGGAACCCTTGCGGATCGAACGTCCCTCCCAGTCGACACCGGACATGCGGGTCTGGGCGGTGAAGGAGACCATCGTCGCTCCGGGCAGCTCGCGGGGCTTGCAGCCGTACTCCTCGTCCGCGAGCGCGACGATGGATCGTCCCTCGGGCGTCTCGTCAGCCAGCGAAGACAGCTGCGCTGCCTCGGCCACGCTGCGTGCGTCCAGCGCGGCGACGGGGAGGAATTCGGACGCCATGCGATTCCCGAAGGTGATCGTCCCCGTCTTGTCCAACAGCAAGGTGGTGACGTCGCCGGCGGCTTCGACGGCCCGCCCTGACATCGCCAGCACGTTGTGCCGGACCATCCGGTCCATCCCGGCGATACCGATGGCCGAGAGCAGTGCACCGATCGTCGTCGGCGACAGAAGCACCAGCAGCGCCACGAGGAGGACGATCGACTGAGCGGCGTGCGAGCGGATGGCGACGAGCTGGAAGGTGCTGACCGCGACGAGGAAGATGAAGGTGAGGCTGACCAGCACGACGGTCAGCGCCAGCTCGTTCTGGGTCTTCTGCCGGTTGGCGCCCTCCACGAGCGCAATCATCCGGTCGAGGAAGGTCTCCCCGGGCCTTGCCGTGATCGAAATGACGATCCGGTCGGAGAGCACCACGGTGCCTCCGGTGACCGAGGAGCGATCTCCACCCGACTCGCGGACGACGGGCGCCGACTCTCCGGTGATCGCCGATTCATCGACCAGAGCCATCCCCTCAATGACCTCTCCATCTCCGGGAATGGCCTCACCCGCCTCCACCACGCACCGATCACCGATGTCCAGCTGTTCCGAGGGCCTGACCGCGATGGTTCCGTCTTTCTGGAGCACATGGGCAACGGTTTCCTGCCGAGCTCGTCGCAGCGTGTCGGCGTGCGCCTTGCCCCGCCCTTCGGCCATGGAGTCGGCGAAGTTGCCGAAGAGCACCGTGAAGCACAAGAACAGCACGACCAGCCCGACGAAGACATTCTTGGATGCCGGGGAGCTCGGGGCGTCCCAGATGAAGAGCAGCATCGTCCAGATGCTGCCGATGTAGACGACGAACATGACCGGCTTGTGCACCATCGTACGGGGATCGAGCTTGACGAAGGCGTCGGCGGCGGCGCGGCGCACGATGCGGGGATCCATCATCGACAACTGGCGAAGTTGCCGGGTCTCGCGGCCCATGTGTTGCCCAGGCGGTGGAGACATCTCGGTCAGCGTCACGACCTCACACCCCGAAGTGTCCGACGAACTGCTCGGCCAGCGGACCGAGGGCAAGGACGGGAAAGTACGTCAGGCCGACGAGCACGATGACGACCCCGCCGAGCAGCGTGGTGAAGAGCGGGGTATCGGTGCGCAACGTCCCCGTGGTCATCTTGTAGGTGCGCTTGCGAGCAAGCGAGCCCGCGAGCGCCATGGCGGGGATGATCTCGAAGAACCGGCCAATCCACATGGCGAACGCCAGCGTCGTGTTGTACCACTGCGTGTCCCCCGACAGACCGGCGAACGCCGAGCCGTTGTTGTGCGCGGCGGAGACATACGCGTAGACGACCTCGGTGACGGCGTGAGGTCCGGTCGACGATATCTGGCGCGCCGCCGATGGCAGCAGCAACGAGATCCCTGCCAGGGAGAGCACGGTCACCGGCAGCACCAGGATGTAGATCGCAGCCAAGGTCATATCCGTCGCCAGGATGCGCTTGCCCAGGTACATGGGTGTGCGTCCCACCATCAGCCCGGCGATGAAGACCGTTATGAGGACGAAGATGAGCATCCCGTAGAGACCAGTCCCCGTGCCCCCGGGGATCGTCTCGCCGAGCATCATGTCGAAGAGGGGCACGCCACCACCAAGAGGCGTGTAGCTCTCGATCGCCGAGCCGGTGCCCCCGGTCGAGGTGGCAGTCATGGTCACCGCATTGAGCGCCGAGCCCGGCGCGCCGAAGCGGAGATCCTTCCCCTCGAGATTGCCCCCCGGATTGGTTGCGGTCGCCGTCTGAGTGACCCCGGCACTGTCCAGCTTCACGTTGCCGTTCGTCTCCAGTGCCGTCGCGCCAAACATCGAGAGTGCGAACAGCGTGCCCATCACCACGAGCACGACCACTGCTTGACGTTTCGATCCGATCATCTTCCCGAACGTCCAGGCGAAGGCGAAGGGGATCATTGCGGCCAGCCACACGTCGAGCAGGTTCGTGATGGGGCTCGGGTTCTCGTAGGGATGCGCCAAGTTGGCCCCGAAGTAGCCCCCGCCGTTGTCGCCGAGCATCTCGATCGGCACCATGCTCGCCACGGGTCCGCCGGGGATCTGCTGTTCCAGCGCCGGGGAGGCCGTCGTGTGGGTGCCGATCGCAGCGACCGTTGGGACTGTGTGTGTCGCGTGGAAATTCTCGATGACACCGAAGCCCATGAAGATGATGGCGAACACGAAGGTGATAGGTAACAGGACGCGAATCGTCGCGCGCACTTCATCGACCCAAAAGTTCCCGAGCGTCGTCGCCCGTCTACGTACGAGCCCGCGGATGAACGCCACGGCCAGCGCCATGCCTATGGCCGCGGACAGGAATTGGTGGACGACCAGGGCGAACATCTGGCTGAACTGGCTGAGGGTGGACTCGCCCACGTAGTTCTGCCAGTTCGTATTTGTCGCGAAACTGATGGCGGTGTTGAACGACAGTCCGGTACCGACGTTGCCGAGATGGTCCGGGTTTCCGGGCAGATAGTGCTGGGTCCGGAGCACGACGTAGATGAGCAGCGCTCCGGCAAGCGAGAGGGCCAGAACCGACCCGACGTATGCGGTCCACCGTTGCTCGGTCTCCGGATCGATGCGCAACATTCGGTACGTGAATCGCTCTACCGGAAGGAAGACCCGATCACCGGGGGCAGGGCCGCTGCCAAATACCTTGGCCATGTAGCTACCGAGAGTCGGCGTGCTCACGGCGAGGAGAGCGAACAGCGCACCGATTTGCGCCCAGGTCTGCCAGGACATCTACAGGCGACCAGGCCGTACGAGGACGTAGATCAGGTACGCCCCCAGCAGCACTGTGATGATGATGCCGATCAGGTAGTCGCCGTTCACGTCCCCGCGCCCCCGACCTCACCCGGCGGCTCCAGGACTTCCTCGGGGCCACCTTCAGCCAGTGCCTTGTCGTCGGGCCCTATCAGGCTGTTGCATGCCAGGACGAAGAGGACCGTGACCGCAGTGAGCGCGAACATCGCCGCCACGAATACGACGTCGCTCACTCTCGTCCTCCCCATTGGGCGCACGCGATGCGCCGCGAGGTCTCGTTCACGCTCTTTCCGAGACACTACAAGAGCGGACCCGGGTGCGGTAGGACCACAGACGCGTGATCAAATTCGCCGCGCCTTCGCCTCATTCGGGGGCAGAATGACCACCACCCTCCTGGACCTCGTTCTCGATAGCGCCGAGGAGCGCTCGCTCCCGGGCGAACTTGAGTTGGTCAAGGAACGTCCGTAACAACGTGGCTTCTGGGTCGCTCAGTCGACTTCCGGCCAGTGCCAAGATACAGCCGGTGGAGAGCTCGACGCTGAGTGGTGCCGCTTCAGGCTCCTTGAAGCCTGTATTGCCAACAGCTGCTTCCACCGTCCACTCGTCACCGTCCCGGTGCAGCAAGCTCACACCATCGAGATCGAAGGCGCGCCGGAGCGAGCCGATGGCGTCAGTGAGGTGATCCGAACCGACCATGCTGTCAGCCGCGAGCCGGGCGAGATTCTCCGACTGGGCGCTCGCCTGGGCTACTCGGACGCCCTGCCGGGCAAGCAGATCCACCAGCCCGCCGACGGCGGCTGCCACCACCAAGAATGTGATCAGTGCAACCAGGTCCACCAGCCGTTCGAGGCGCAAGCTATAGAACGGTGGCGCATAGAAGAAGTCCGAGGCGACGAAGGCCACCCCGGTCGCCAGCATGGCTGGGCGAATCCCGCCCAAGAGCGCGACACCCACCACAGCCAGCAGATTGCAGAGCAACACTCCCGCAAGTTCCAACGACGAACGCACCGGAACGAGCCCGAGCGTGATAGCCACGGGCAACAACACGGCCATGAACCACGCCGCCCTGCGCCGTGGTGCCGGCAGCAGGACCCGCCGAGGACGCGGCGCCGCGTGTTCCGTCACGCGCTCCCTGCGTTTCGGCGGGCGTCGAGCCGGTATCACGTGCACCTCAATTGGACCGGCCGAATGAATGGCCTTGTTGATCACTGATCCGTGAAGCAGCTCTTCGGTGCGCGAACGACGAGTCGCACCTAGCACGAGCTGGCGAGCGCCCTCGGCACGGGAGAATTCGAGAACAACGGTGGCGACATCGACGCCCGCCAGCTCGTTGTAGCGTCCTCCGAGTTCGGTCAGCAGCCTTCGCTGACCAGCCAACCAGGGCGGCTCGGCCTCGACCTTGTCGCTGGGCACGCGCACGTACACACCGATGAGCTCTCCGTGGCTCGACCTAGCAATGTGCGAGGCGCGACGCAGCACGTGTTCGGCCTCCGGCGCACCGGTGAGGGCGACCACCACATGTTCGATCGGCTCGACGGCATTGTCCGTATCCCCTGGTATGGCCCGCATCGCTGGATCAAGAAGGTCGTGCTCGCCCAGCCAACCCAGCCCCAGCTGACGTAACGCGGCGAGGCGCTCGGCGCTGAAGAAGCCCCCCAGTGCCGCCTGCGCGGCGTCGGCACCCATCACATCGGCGTGGGCGATGCGGGCTCGTAACCGCTCTGGCGTGATGTCGACGAAGTCGATCTGATGGGCCCCAGCCACCACGACGTCTGGCACAGTTTCCCCCTGAGCGACCCCTGTGATCGTCTCGACTGCGTCGTTCAGACTGTCGAGATGCTGCACATTGAGTGAGGTCACTACGTCAATGCCACCGTCTAGTAGTTCCTCGACGTCCTCCCACCGCTTCTCGTGCCGGCTGCCGGGTGCACACCTGTGAGCCAACTCGTCCACCAAGGCGACTCTGGGATGCCGCTTGAGCAACGCATCGACATCGAGCTCCTCGAACGTTGCCCCGCGATAGACAACTTGGAGCGGCGGCACACGCTCCATTCCCTCGAGCATCGCCTCGGTGTCGGACCGTCCGTGGGTCTCGGCGAGCCCCACGAGGACATCGGCTCCTGAGTTGGCGAGGCGGTGCCCCTCGGCAAGCATCAAATAGGTCTTGCCGGCTCCGGGAGCGATCCCAAGAAAAATATGCAGGCGACCGCGCACTTGCGGCGACGCGGGTGTTCCCGCGAACGCGTCGCGGACCGGTGCTGGGCTTCCCCCGTTAGCAGAGGCAGCCTGATTACCCGGCATCACTCCTCAGTTCGTCTAGTACCCACGCTCCTACTTAGACGCTATCCATATGCAGTCGTGGAGCAGTAGGGCCGAAGGTCACTCGCCGCAAGGCAACCGCTGTAAATCAGGCTATGCCGTATGAATACGGTGGTCTGGGTCAATAATCCGGCTGTGCGGCTCCCTGACCAAGACAAGCACTCCAAGGTTTCCGGTGGGACACTAGCTCCTGTCCTGGCCAGGCACGCGCCACCTCCCGCCCGGCCAACGCCATACGCGCACCGCCCGCATGGCATTCGAGTGGTTACGGAAGACTGGCGCTCTTAGGCCGCGACTGATCGCTGGGTCCGCTCGTTGACGTAGGCGGATAGGGGAAACTAGCATCATGCCCCACTGACCTCGGGAGGGGAAACTAGCATCATGCCCCACTGACCTCGGGGGTGCGATGGCCATTCGGTATTCGAGACCGCCAGTGTTGATTCACGACGTGATCGGCGACGTCGGAGACGTCGTAGGTCTCCTGGGGTCGCAAGCGCCCTACAACCCGCTCGGCGGGTGGTACAACCCGGGCGCGGACCCGCACGCTCGCACGAGGCCGATGTGGTTCCAGAAGGACTGGGTGCACGACGACTTCGCCGCCGAGGGCTCCGACCTGTTTCTGCAGCATCCCGCCTACGTCGAAGCGGCGAAGCAGTTCTACGACGCTGAGGTGGTGGAGCCGAAGAGCGTCTACGTGAACCTGATGACCTCCATCGCTGGTGGCGGGCCCGCGCACACGGACAATCCGCGGTTCCACGGTCGCGACCGTACCAACACTCCGATGTGGCTTCTCCGGGCCATGTTGTGGTCCGGGTTGTTCGAGCCCTTCGAGATCTTGCAGGCCACCGCCATCTGGTGGATGAACGACGTCGAGGGTGGCGGGCTTTACTACTGGCCAAACGGCCCCAACGTCCCCCCGCAGCAACATGCGACCGCGATGGCGAATACTGCGCTGATCGGGGATAACCACGGGATGTTTCACCAGGTCGGACCAATAGGCCCGTTCGACAAGGGAACCGTTCGGGTCACCCCCGGCGCTGAGCTCGCTCCGGTCGGTGCCGGCACGGACGATTGGGCGGTAATCGACGACGGTGAGCTGGTATTCCAAGCACCACTCGAGGCGTTCCGGGTGAGCGTGCTGTGGAAGGCCGACGTCTACAAGACCGCAGCCGAGCGTGCCGAGCGCGTCGCGAACAGGCTGTCGATGCAACAGGTCGCCGACACTTTCAACGATGACCTCGCCCAAAGGGGATCTCCCCTCAGATTCGATCTCGCCCGGGTCAACGACTTGAGCCTCAAGGCGGAATTCGCGAGCGTCTACCCTGAGGCGACACCCGTCGGCGCCTTGCCCTCTGTCCTCGCGTACGCCTGAGATCAGTCCCGTCACCCGCGGCTTGGTACCGCGTGGGCGAGATCGATCTCGGCCAGGGGTGGTCGAGGCGGTTGAAACCCGCATGGCGTAGGGACCGACCGGTGTCGGAAAGACGTTCCTCGCTACCGCCTTGGGTCACATCGCCTGCCGTCACTGGTTCGACCTGGAGAAACGGTTAAAGTCCAGACCCAATGACCATAACGATGTCCGGGCACCTCATGGTCTGTGACAAAGAGATGTGCGACGCAGCTCCGCTGGTTTTGCCTGTCCCAACCTGGCCAGAGCGCACTGCCCGCAACTGGTCAGAAGGTCGAGGATGGCGAAACGATGACGAGGACCACGACTACTGCCCGAAGCACGTAGACGGCCGTCTCACGTTCAACGCACGCAACGAGATCGCCTAGGCGAGCATCCGCAGTTCCTTGGTCACCGGCGCCGGGGCGCCGGGGCATAAATTCGGCGACTGTCTCTACCACGATCGCGCGTGCCCCGACCGCCGGTCTGGTTGGAGTTGACTCGTTCTCGTGGACGCTTCATTCTGAGGAGGCCTAGGAGAAGGAGGGATGATGACCGATGGCGGCAACACCGCCGGCCGACTTCCGGTGGTTCTGGGACCAGGCGAGGGCCGAGCGTATCCAATGGGTCGTATCTCGGCGCTCTTCAAGGCCGACGGTGCAGAGACCGGTCATCGGTATTCGATCTCGGAATGGTGGCTCGACCCGCACACCAAGGGGACTGGCGCGCACTCGCATCCGGAGGACGACGTGTTCTACGTCCTCGCCGGTACCATGAGCGTGCTGGTCGACACCGACTGGATCAAAGCGAGCACCGGATCGTTCGTCCTGGTGCCGGGGAACGTGATCCATGACTTCGAGAACCGCGGCGTGGAGCGTGCCGGAGTGCTCAACGTTTCGGCCCCTGGCAACTTCGAGCATCACATGTCGGGCATTGCGCAGTGGTTCGACGAGCATCCGGCGGGAGACACGCGCGTCTGAGTCCCCCTGCGGGCGAGATGCGGCTCGGCCAAAGGTCTGCGATCGCCGGTCCTTTGGCGACCGATTCGGTTCAGTTGAACAACGAGGAGACCTCGGTCAGGAACCCCGGAGGCCACAAGATCGCCCGCGGGGTAGGCCACCGGGAACGAGCCCTTGCGACGGGCAAGTGGGGGCGCCCAAGGGTTCGGTCGTCGTCGGCGTTGTGGTCGTTTCGCTCGGGGGGATTGACGGTGCGGGAAAGCCAGTGGGTCACGGTTTTGTCACCGACCTCCAATCAGCGGCGGCTACGACTCGGGGTGCCGCCGTCGCCTGCACCAGGTTGAGACCCGGTCAGCGATCCAAGAGCGGACCCAGCCAGGAGACGGCGCTCCGAGCGGCTGCGAGCACGTCGTTCTCAGTCGGGTAGCCACGACCTGAAAAGTAGCTGACCGGTGTCCACGCACCCATGTCCTCGGGGTCTCTGCGGAACTCCTCGAAACCGTAGGTTCCATCTGGCCGCGAAAAGATGTCCACGCAACGATTGCCTTCGTCCGTCTGATGACTGGCGAGAACCATCCAGGACTTATCGAGTCGGGAAGACATCGTGCGTAAGATTATTCAGTGAACGCGTGACGGAACTGGGAGCTTGGCCCGAGCCACCCAAAGTGCCGCTGTCGGGCGGTTGAGCTGCACGGGGCCTAGCTATTTCGGACCGTGGTACCGACCCGCCCAGTCGAAGACCAGCACCAACCGACCATCAGACAGAGGCTGGGTGGCGTTCGTCCGCCGGTATCGATGCTGCTGCCCATCGGTCATGACGACGCAAAGTTCGACCGTGTCGTCCTCGATCGAGTGCTCTCGACCGTCCATCGGGCCGCCGTTGAGAACAGCCATATCAGCTGCTCCACCTTGAGGACGCAGGGACATGGAGAGAGAATTTCAGGCCTGATCATCAGGCGCAACACGACCCACACCTTCTGGTCATTCCGTTCGCGCAATCGTCACCTTGAGATGCGAGAATATCGGCATGACTTCTGACGAGGACGGCGCCGGGAAGCCCTTCGATCTCGACGAGGGCTGGTACACCGATCCATGGGGCCACCACGAAGCGCGGTGGATCTCGCTGGGCAAGGCGACGGACTTGGTGAGAGACGGCGACGTCGAGGCTCACGACCCACCGCCGGACACGCCGCCGACCGCCTTGCCGACCCTCATCCCGCCCGAGGCACCAGGCCAGGTCGGAGCGGCAGACTTGGAACGAGCCGACGACGCGGAGCGCGAGTTCATCGATCCCGCGGAGCTACGAGAACGCTTGATCGACGCAGCCGAGGAGACCGTCATCGGTAACATATATGTCCCCCGTTATCCGGCTCCCTGACCGTAGAGATCGATGGAGTGCCGTTGCGACATCCAATTGCCAAGTGACTTCGGAGATGCCCCCAAAGATCGGCCTGATCACCATCCGATCACGAAGTTCAGGTTCTACTCACGCATCGGAGACCGACAACACCTCCGGCGTCGCTCACACTTTCTCTGGCTCTAGCATCCTGGTATGGAGACTGCCGTCGTACACGTCGAGATCGATCCCGTAGGAGACGACGACACTCTGGTGGTTCGTTGGCAGCTCGAGGGAGGACCGGTCGCCGTCGACATCGCAATTGGGACTTCCGTCGACCACCTGGACCATCGGCACCAAGCGACGATTCCGCCTGGCGAGACATCATCTCGCGTGCGTCGAGTTCGCCACGGAAGGATGTTCGTATCTGTGGCGTGCCACCAGGGTGGCCCGGCAGTCGTGGCGGCGGAACGCCGGATCCCTTTTGAGGCTGTCACGAACTTCCGAGACCTGGGAGGGTATCGGACCCGGTCCGGTCGGCGGATCCGGTGGGGGCGAGTGTTTCGGTCCGACGCCCTACACGGGATGACCGAGGGCGACGTCGCCATGTACAACGATCTCGGACTGACGGCAGTCTATGACCTGCGCGGCGAGGTAGAGATTGCCGAGCAGCCCGACCCGATGCCGTCTCGGCACCTTCCAATGCTCTCGCGTCCCGCCGGTGACAACGTCGTAGGCGCGTTCGACGGAGCCACGAACGAGGATGGCGAACGACTGCTCGCCGGTATCTATACCGGGCAGATCGACCATTCGGCGGCAACGATCGGTGAACTCTTCACGGCCTTCGCTGAACCGGACGGCTTGCCTGCGGTATTCCACTGCCACGCCGGCAAAGATCGCACCGGGCTCGTCGCCGCTCTGCTTCTCGAGGCACTGGGAGTGGAGCGTGATGCCATCCTCGACGACTATGAGCTCACGGCCCGGTACCGGCTTCGAGCCCAGCAAGATCAGACTTTCGAGCGGATGATAAAGCTGGGTCTGGCGCCAGAGGCTGCGGCCGGGGTACTGACCGCACCACGTTGGGCCATGCTCTCAGCCCTTGAGCATCTTGACCGCGAGTACGGGAACGTCGAACGTTACCTCACCGGTCCCGCAGCAATGAAGCTGTCCGACCTCCGGAGGCTTTCGGTCGAACTTCTCACGGCGTGATTTGGTTCATTTCCACTGGTTCA
Source organism: Acidimicrobiales bacterium (assembly GCA_049513455.1). GTDB lineage: Bacteria > Actinomycetota > Acidimicrobiia > Acidimicrobiales > RAAP-2 > Bog-473. Next base: position 29,683 of record JBEKWB010000039.1, on the reverse strand, counting down.
GTTCAAATGAGTCCGCCACACTTCAGACCGATACTGAACGTCAACCGTCACATCACCGGAGATTCCGAGGCTGTCGCGGAGCACTTGCCGAGCCAGTGAGATGACCTGGGCTCGTCGATCATCAGGCATCGTGATGATCCAACTAAAGGTGCCAAGCAGCCCGATGAGTTCATCGGCAGTGAGGGACAGATCCCAGGTCAAGGTCTTGTGCTCTGGCTGAGCAAACGAGGAGTGGGCAGGGATCCGCAGTACCGTTTCAACCCGGTTCTCCGTGTCCATGACCTCGTGACCCAGATCGGGTTCCCCCGCGGACCTCGTGCCAGACCCCCTTTGGCCCGACGACGCTTCGGAGAGCATGGCTTGCGCCTGCAACACGAACGGCCCATCAGGATCGGGCCCGGCCCATACAACGCCCAGGGTTCCGCCGGGCACAAGGACTCTTGCGGCCTCTTGAAGCGCTCGATCCGCGTTCATCCAGTGCCAGGAAGACGACGCCAACACCACATCGACCGATGCAGTTTCCAGCGGCATCGACTCCCCGCTACCGCCGAGTGCGGTCACCTCGGGGAGATTTGTGGTCAAGATTCCGCGCATGCGGTCATCGGGCTCAATCGCGATGACGCGTTCAACCTTGCCCAAAAGGTCCTTGGTCATCGCCCCGGTGCCGGCTCCGAGATCAACGACCGTTCTTGCCGAATCGGGAAGCATCCACGCAATCGCCTCGGGGGGCGGCCCCGGCCGGAAGCGCTCGTACGCTGACGCCACTCCGCCGAAACTCCCGGATCGCCGTGTCTTCACTTCGTCGCTTTCCAGATGGTCGTCAGGCATGCGTCCCGCCCCTTTTCTCTTGATATGAAGAGATTATGCTCACATATCTCTTGATGTCAAGGTATATTTTCGGGATCGAGACCCGAGGACGGCATGTGGAAGATGAAGTAGAACACTTAGTAGCGGGATGGCGACAGGCGCTTCCGGGCGTGGATGTGTCGCCGCTCGAGGTCCTCTCGCGGGTGACTCGGTTGGCGCACCACTTGGAACGCCAGCGGTCAGTAGTCTTTGCCCGACACGATCTCGAGACCTGGACATTCGACGTCCTCTCGGCACTGCGCCGCTCCGGACCCCCATATCACTTGTCACCCGGGCAACTCCTGGCCCAGACGCTGGTCACGTCGGGAACAATGACCAATCGACTCAATCATCTTGAGCAGCGAGGGCTGGTCCGTCGCAAACCCGATCCCAAAGATGCTCGGTCGGTTCGGGTCTGGCTCACAGCCGATGGGCGACGGAGAGTGGAGGCTGCACTCAAAGATCTCGTTATCAGAGAAGATGCTCTTCTCAGCAGCCTCAACGACGACGAAAGATCGGTCTTGGCGAATCTTCTCAAGTCAGTTGTGGCTCCGTTCGAGTCATAGGTTGTCGGTCGTCCCCCGCCTTAACATTCTGGAATGCCCGACTTGAAGCCGCCCCGTCTGGTCGCCGATGAACGTGTGACGCTCCTGACACTCATCCAATACCAACGTGACTCTTTTTTACGCAAGGTGGCAGGGGTAGACGAAGGTAGAGCGAGGCAGAACCCGGTTGTAAGTGGTACCAATCTGGCTGTTGCTACTTACAAGGAGGTCTGGAGACAGGTCAACGGAGTCATTGCGGCTGCTCCCAGCCTCGATGAAGTATGTCACGACGTCGGTGGCGAAGTTCCTGTAAATCTGCGTTGGGTTCTCATGCATCTCCTTGAAGAAACTGCCCGTCATGCGGGTCACGACGACATATTGCGATATTGCGCGAATCGATTGACGGGACCACTGGTCGTTAGTCGGATCGCACCTGCCCTCGCAACACAGGGGCTGTCGGACTTTGACCTTCAGAAAGCAGGGCCAGGCCGAGGACTGAAGCGGCGAAGTCACAGCGCCTCTAACCTTTCCATCAAGGAGGCGAGCTATGGAAGACGTGACCGAGCTGATCGCAGAGGTAAGTCAGGAGCTAGGTTCCGACGCCTCGGACGAGGAGATCAGCCAGAAGGTGCTCGAGGCCATCGAGGCGCTGCCGGAATCGGATCGAGCGCAGTTGCTGGAACAACTCGTGAAGGGGGTTAGTTCCGGCCGGCTTCGCCATCTCGGCAAGGAAGTCGACCCTGACCGCCAAACCGATGGCGGGAAGAGCCTGCCGCATACCGAAACCGCCCCATAATCGGTCGTGGGCGGCGCGAGGAGCGTGCCGGCCCTCGTCAGTCTGCCACGAGCGACTTTCGCGCGTTCTCGAGTTCGCGTGCTTGCTCTTCCCCGATGGTGGGAGGCTGAAGATTGAGCTCATCGATGGCGTTCACCACAATCGCGCCCACGAGGGCGTGCGCGGCCGGTTTATGGTCGGCGGGGACGACGTACCATGGAGCCCACGAGGTCGAGGTCGCCGTCAACGCCTCCTCGTAAGCCTGCTGGTACTCGTCGAAGTGCGACCGCTCGGCCAGATCCGCAGGCGAGAACTTCCACTGCTTGACCGGATCGTCGAGGCGCGCGAGGAGCCTCCGGCGCTGTTCCTCCTTTGAGATGTGGAGGAAGAACTTGACCACACGGGTGCCGTTCCGATGAAGGTGGTGCTCGAAGGTATTGATGTCCTCGTATCGTCCTTGCCAGAGCCGCGAGCTTGCCTCACTGCCCGATGGGAGGTGCTGCGGCGCAATCAACTCTGGGTGGACCCGGACAACGAGGACCTCCTCGTAGTACGAGCGGTTGAAGATCCCGATCCGTCCCCGCTCGGGTAAGGCCTTGGCGCAGCGCCAGAGGAAGTCGTGGCGCAGTTCCTCGGTGGAGGGCTGCTTGAAGGAGAAGACCTCGCAGCCCTGCGGGTTCACTCCGGACATGACGTGCTTGATGGTCCCGTCCTTGCCCCCCGCGTCGAGGGCCTGGAAGATCAGAAGCAGTGCCCATGCGCCGTCGGCGTAGAGAAGTTCCTGAGCCGACTCCAGCTCCTTCTTGAACTCTTCGAGATCGTGCTCAGCGATGTCCTTCGGGCTCGACCGCCCGACCGGCCCAAGCCAGTCAGCCCGTGTTTCACTCGTGCTCCGGTGGCTGAGAGCGGCTGGAGTGCCGGGGTGCACCATGAGCTCGTCGATCACCTTGTGGCTCAGCGTCACTTTTCAGCTCCGCTCTGCCTCGGCAGCCGAGGTGGCGGTGCGAGTCCGTTCGCCTGAAGCCCGGTTCGGCGTCACACATGCGATTCTAGCTGCCCGGTCCGAGCACCCAGAAGCGATCCACATAACGATGTCGTGTGAACGATGCCATTGCGTCGAGGACCACTCGGTCCGTCACCCCATGCTCCTAAGCGGCGACCATTCCGAGTCGAAAAGGCACCGCCCGCGCGCCCGCTGGCCAAGGGTCGTTACTGTGGGGGTCAATCGCTCATCATTGGAGGCAAGTCAATGACATCCCCTAACGAGGCAGTGGCCGATCTGTCTACCTTTGTTGGATCGTGGAGCCTGGACCCCAGTCACACTTCGATCGTGTTCCATACCAAGGCTGTGTGGGTGGTCAATGTGAGAGGGGTTTTCAAGGCGATCGAGGGCAGTGGAACCGTCGGTGCCGACGGCAGCGTCAGTGGGTCCATCGTTCTCGATGCCGCCTCAGTGGACACCAACAAGAAGAAGCGGGACGACCACCTGCGCACGGCCGATTTTTTTGAGGTCGATGCCCATCCGACGATTACCTTCTCGGTTACCGATGCCCATCCGAAGGGAGCGGGCAAGGTGGAGCTGGCCGGAAATCTGACGATCCGCGGAGCGACACGGCCGGTCACCCTGTTAGCCGACGTGAGCTCGACGGACGGCTCGGCGACAGTCTCCGCCGAGTTGGACATCGACCGAAGCGAGTGGGGATTGACATGGGCAAAAATGGGCGCAGGACTCAAGAATCACGTGGTGATCAACGCACGATTCACCAAAAATTGATCCGTTGCCCTGCCGCCGTAACCCCGGGTGGGTAGCCCGATGCGGCACGACTCGCTCGACTTGAAAGAAATACCCGAAGGAGCGCAGGCAGCCGACTCAGGGTCGACCCAAGACCTCGGTTTCGATCTCATCGACGGACGCCCGAACATCTCGGAGCACGACGCTCAACTCTTCTTCTGAAGACCCAAGGCTCGCGAATCTTCCGTAGAGGTTGGTCAAGTTCGCCCACTGGACCATTCGCTTCTCGTTCAACGCCCAGATGCCCCGGTGGGCCAACCTGGCATGAGCGCCCTGGAGGACGACCCTCGCCAGCGCCCCAGCGCAGCTGATCGGATTGGCCGAGGTGACCCAGTAGCTGGCGTACTCGAGTTCACGGTTCGCCCGCCCCAGCCATGCGGGCGGTGCGCTCTTACGGAGCGCATCCGGATAGCTCGGTCGCGGGAGTTCACCCCATAAGTCCCGGCTGCCGGCCAGCTCGCCCGGGAGCATGTAGGTCGGGATGCCGGCAAGGTGAAAAGCAAGGATGTGAACTTCGAATCTTCCCTCGTTTGCCTCATGGGTCCAGTGCTCAACGACGTCGAGATTGCGAAAGTGGATGTCGAAGTGTCGCCCGTCGAGGTCGAAAACCGCCCCGCCGTACATCACCTGGCCCCATTCGAACGGACGAAACACCCGACCGGGCCAGCCCAGCTCCTCGAACGGTCGAGGGTCGATCTCTCCTCGGTAGTAGACGGCAAAGTCCCAGTCACTGTCGGGGCGGAAGTCCCCACGGGCCCTGGATCCGCCGAGGTTCACTGCTGCGGCGTTGGGGAGCCGTCGGCACGCGGCAACGACCGTCTCGATGAACTCATCATCCATCATGCTCATAGCGTGCCAGACGGGCGTCCTGACCTGCCCCCTGGCGCCTATTCCCGGATCTCGGCTCACAGCTCACTGCTTCAGCAGAAGGAGCCCGAACCTATTGGTGCGGGCCCTTCCCCGCCGCCCAAGCGAGTCGCCGACCTGCTTCCGTGCGATCCGTTTCGTCAAACAGGTCCGCCCATCGCAGCTGTTCGACCTCCCGTTCGAGAGTGAGCTCAGGTCGTCCTCGTTCAACCAGCCAACTGGTAACCGGGAGGACCCCATACTCCGCGAGGATTGTTTTCGCTGCTCTGACCGCGCCAAGATCGCTGATCAGGCCAACCCATACGAACGGGTCAAAACCACGTGCACGGATTTCGGCGATCAGGTCTCGACAGCGAAGGTGGAACTGACCTTCCAGGGTGGTCTCGTCTGAAGGCGCCGCCACAGTTGCACCTCGGCAGCCGCCTGCGGCCAGAGGTGGACCTGGCGCATCAATATGTAGGGGCCACCCGCAGGCACCGCAGTAGGTGACCCCGACTCGCGATTGCGCCCCTCCCTCAGACCCGCCGTGAGCGTGCAACTGCTCTCTACGCAGATTCATGCGAAGTGGTTGATGACAGTTCGGACAGATTGGACCGCTGGACCGGCCATCATCGGACTCGAATGGCATGCGCCCATTGTCCCAGAACGCTTCGGGTTCCGCGGCGGAGCGTGTCGATAACTGACAAGGTGGTCGACATGGAGCCGATCGATATCGATGCCTTCGAAGCCCTGGTGGCCGATGCTCTGGCGACTATTCCCGACGCTCTGCGGGCGGAAATGGAGAACGTGGCGATCATCATTGATAACGAGAGTCCGCCGGGCTCGCTTTATGGCCTTTACGAAGGCACCCCATTGACGAGTCGGGGTCGCTATGCAGGTGCGAGTCCTGACCGAATCACGCTTTTCCTCACCACGATCTGCCGGTCCGCCAGCACAACCGAAGACTTGGCCCGCCGGGTCCGAATCACATTGCTCCACGAGGTCGGGCACCACTTCGGAATCGGTGAAGCGCGACTACGGGACTTGGGCTGGTCCTGACAGACATCCCCGGACACCTCCACACCGGCAGCGTCAGATGCGGGGACCCGGCCCCAAACAACCCAAAGGAGTTGCTCGGCGCGATCAAGGCGGTCAACCGTCGTGGGGCGGGACAACTCGCACGATCGAGGTGTACCCCAGATAACCGTTCTTACGGAACGGAGGTTCCAACAGGTAGAGACTTCCGTTGAAGTACGCACTCTGTCCCTGAGTTAGCCCCTCATCCGTCTCGTAAGTGGGTAAAGGAGTCGAGGCCAGCGTGCCAACCACGGATTCGGATCCGGTATCGGGATCGATGTGGATGATCTCTTCTCGAGTCGGCGACAACCACTGCATCGTCCACAGACCGTTCGCTTCGTTCCCTATGACGGTAAAGGCTGGTGGGGTCACTGTCGCGGCGGCGGTGAAGACTGGCATCGTGCTGTGGTCTGAGAACCTCTCGACGACCTCCTTCGCACACGCTCCCCCGACACCGGCACCAACCCATGAACTGGTTCCTGACGCCACCAGCCAGCAGATGGGCAGGTCGGTGTCAGGGACCACGACGCGTGGGGCGGACGCGCCAACGGCGACATAGGAGAGTGCGGAAGCGGGCGAGCCTCCGATGGAATTGGCGACCCAGACCCCTCCATCGTCCGCGGCAAGCAACGGCCGGTAGAGGGCAGGCATCGGGATGGTGTCGACGACATCGCCAGAATGAGCGGAGGCCTGGAGGAGCTCGGGGCCGGCGGTGGTATCCACGTCGTAGATCCAGATCCACCGACTCCCAGAGGCGAAGACGGGTCGGGTATCCGAATACGACCCGTAGGTCACTATCCCGGGCCCATCATGCACGTGGCCGGTCGCAGCATTCGCAGTGTCTATCGAGATCGTGGCGTTGTTCGAATGCGGGATCGGCGTGGTCACCGTTTCGACGGTAAGACCCGAGAGAAGGGGATCATCACAACTCCCTAGCTCGAGCTTCCCAACAGCAAGGGACTGCGGGTCTATCGGCGCCGCCACGCAAGTCGCCTTGGAGTTGCCGAAGCTCGCTCGAGTTTCGCCGGTCAGCAGCAGACCTTTGGAGGTCACCGAGATCTGTGTGAAGAGCGCCGACGAGGGCAGCACGGCCTCGGGAAACCTCGTGGCCGAGGTGGGAGGAATGGCCTTTGGCGCTGCCGGCACCGTGTGGGAGTGGCCACTGCGAGTGTTTCGGCGTCCCCCGCCTTGACTCACCGCGAAACCAACCGTTGAGCCTCCAATCACGACTAAGAGCACCACTCCAATGATCAGATAGCGGCGACGCCGGAGCCGCCGGGCCTCTTTGATCAGAGCGTCGGACTCGGGCCGCTCGCCGGTCGGCGGTGTAAGGCCCTGGCGGTCAGTGAGCGTTGTCATCGCAACGTCTCCATGATGGCGATCAACTCATCGTGGCGGTATCCCTGGCGCCGCGCCAGCTTGACCAGCTCCTTCGCCTTGTCGATGAGCGCGCTGCGTTCGAGGGCGGTGCCGACGACGGTTATGCCCCTGCCGCGACGGAACTCCAAAATGCCCTCGTCGCGCAGCGTGTGCAGTGCTCGGAGCACTGTGTTGTGATTCACGCCGAGGACTGCCGCCAGGTAACGGGCTGGAGGAAGCCGTTCCCCCGGGGCAGCCTCACCTTCGGCGATGGCTCTGCGGATTTCGGCTGCGACCTGCTCGTGTAGCGGGAGGGGGTCGCTCGGATCGACTTCACGGGAAATCATGGTACCGCTAAGACTAGAACCAAATGACAGGGGCTACAAGTGCGTCCTCGTGGCCCCTGACGCCTTCGATCGCGGGCACTGAGTTCGTCTCTCGCTGAAAGCGCTTGTGCGGGACATGGCAGATCAGCTGGAGCTTGCCGCGCACTATCCCGTGGGGACGCTCTGTCCTGAGCTCGACAAGCGCGACGACGACCTCGAACGTGGCGCGGCCGAACTGCTCACCACCGCCTTGATCGGTGGATCGACTCGCTCGCCTGAGTCCGGCTGGGAGGAACCGTTGAGGTGATTGTGGGATCCCTTCTCGGGGATGGATACCCTCGATGCCGATCGGGCAACCCTGTGTTCACAAGCCGATCGTCGATGGACGAAACGACCGGTCCGGAAAGGGGCCACGGGGGTGCTGCTCGATCGGCGTAGGAGTTGGGCAAGGGTTGTGATTGCGTAGTGCCTTGAGTGATGTGCATTGCACATCGTGGTAGTGAACTAAATGGACACTTGGAGCAGGCTGCGGACGTCATGAACGATATCGAAAGCGGCAGAGATACCGCTGATGGCTCCCGCGACGGTTTGGCATTCTCGGGGGAACAGGTCGAGTGAAACAGTGGCTTTCGCGCCTGATGAGGCGAGGTGGAGAATTCCGATGCGACGGCAGAGCAACTAAATGGCGGACACAACCCTCTACGACATCCTCGAACTGTCCCCTGGCGCGGCCTCGGACGAGATCAAGGCGGCGTACCGTCAACTCTCGACGCAGGTGCACCCGGACCGGGGTGGGTCCAATGCTCTCTTCCGCCTTGTTCGCGAGGCCTTTGAGATTCTTTCCGATGAAAAACGTCGCGCCGAATATGACCGGTCCCGCAACGCGGCGGATGTAACACAGCCGGCCAGCAGTCCGGACGGAGACGGTGGGACAGACGAAGTCAAGAATCTCGCTGACCATACATTGGCGCTCAATAAGTCCCTTCTTGAATTGAAGGCCACTGCGACCACCGACCAAGATCATCTCGCAGTCTGCCGGGTACAACTCGAACTCGCCATGGCGCAAATTGCATGGAACATGGCGCTGTTTCGCCAACTCACCGCAGAGGGCAAAATGGAAGTGGCGGTTCGATTTCATGCCAAGGCGAGTGAAGTAGAGAAGTCCCTTCCATCCATTGAAAGACTCATCACACGCACCGAGACCCTGATCGCCGAGAACGCCCGCTCTCCTCACACCGGCGGGTCGAGCAGCATCAAAATGATTGCTTGTAGTCTCTGTGGTGCCAAAAACCGGGTCTCGCTGGGAACAACGTCATTCTCATGTGGAAGTTGCCAGAATAGACACCTCATGTTCAATTGCGATGGTTGTGGAACTCCGACGTACGTTGGCACGGATCCAAATGGGAGCGCCGCAACGTTCGTGTGTGAAACATGTGAGGGAACGAAGCGTGAACGGCGTAAGGGGGAACGGCGTAAAGGCGAACGACGGTCCTGACGGGGGCAACGCAGGGGAGATTACTCCTCGCGCAATCTGAAGAGCGATTTAGCGCCGGCGGCCGACAGCGCCGAGCACCGCGGCGACAAGCAGCACCACCGCGCCCACGACGACGGCCACCAAGCCGTGCTTGCTCCGGTGGGCGGTCGAACCCGCAACGTGCCCGGGAAAGAAGGAGGGCAACGATCCGGCCTTGACCACGAAGTACACGATGCCGATGGCGATGAGCAGCACCCCGACGATCACCAACAGGGAAACGAACAGCCGGCCGATGGCGGCCATGCTTTCTCTACCGGTCGCGTCCGGTGAAGCGGTACACCTGGACGGCAAGGTAACCGGCAATGACCACCGCGACGATCGGCATGACCACGTGGCGAAGCAGGCCAAGTGCGATCCAGGCCGTCAGGTAGAGGCCGCCAGCCGCGACGATGAACGTCACCAGAGACGGCACTACCCGTCGTCTGAGCTGTCCTCGGCGGGCTGATTCGATGTCCGACATGGGACCACCTCCCAGCCTGAGTGTATGCCTTTGACGGTCGGGCGCGTTGACTGGCCGGACAGGCCGCCGAACGCTCGGGCACGGACATCTGGACCCGAAGTCATCGGTAAGTTCCGCACCGGCTACGTGGCGATTCCCTTTTTGAGGAGAACCTCGTAGTGGTTGAGGTCAGCGTCGGTGCTCACAAGCCGGAATCCGGACCGGACGAGGGTCCGTTGCGAAGCGATGTTGCCCGGAGTCGTGTCGGCGATCACTCTGGACAGTCCGTGGTCGGCGGCCACGGTCAGCAGGGCGATGACCGCCTCCGCGGCGTAGCCATGGCCGCGGGCCGAGGGAGCCAAGCCGTAGCCGATCTCGACGCAGCCGCCATCCGGCTGGCCCTTGAAGCCGATCCCCCCGACTGCCCGCCCGTCGGACAGGCGGGCGATCCGGTAGTAGCCGAACGGCCGCTGCTCTCCGAGGGAAGCGGTAGCGCGCAGGAAGCCGCCCACTGCGACAACGTCGCCCTCGAAAGGGAAATCGTCCGCCCAGTTATCGGCCGGTCCCACGCTGCGAGCGACGATTCGTTCGGCCTCAGCGACGTCGATCGCGTGAAGCTGGAGGCGCGATGTCCGAAGGTCGGTCACGGCGACAGATCGGATCCCTCTCCGCATCGGGCAATGGTTGCAGAACCGAACGCGATTCGCTTGGACCCGTCCCAGCCGCCGGCTGTCGGAGTGCTGCTCAAACCGCCATGATCCTTCGGACGGAGAAGTGAGGTAAGCGTTTCCGGTAGCTGGGGGGTTAACAGGTGTGAGCCACTACGACGCCGAGTTCGCCGAGTTCGTCGCGGCAAGCTGGGACCCCTGCCTGCGGGTGGTGGCCGCCAGCACCGGCTCCATTGCGCTGGCCGAGGACCAAACCGCCGAGGCGTTCGCCCGAGCGTGGGCGTCCTGGCACAAGGTCAGCCATCGCCCGGCGCCCAGGGCCTGGGTGGTCCGAACCGCTCTCAACGCCGGCGCATCTCGATGGCGTCGGCGAAAGAGGGAAACGACGCTAGGCGGTCATGACGGAGCGGCAGCTGAACCGCACGGGACCGGCCTCGACGCTGTAGTGCTCGCCGCGCTGCGCCGCCTGTCAACCCGCCAGCGGGAGGTGATCGTGCTGCGCGACTTCCTCGACCTGGACATCGACACGACGGCCCGGGAGCTGGGCATCGCGCCGGGCACCGTCCGGGCACATCTATCACGGGCCATGGCGGCTCTTCGCAGCGAACTCGCCCCCGGTGCGGCACCGGCGGGAGCGCGGGAGCGATCCACGCCACGGCCCCGGTCCCGGCCCGCCGCGCGGGCACGATCCGGACCGCAGCCTTCATCCTCGCCAGCAATGCCAACGGCACCGACACGCTGACCCTGACCATGAGCCAGATGCTCGATCCCGCCACGCTCCAGCAGGCACTGACGCGAGATGGCATCCCGGCCCTGGTCGAGTCCGGCACCTCCTGCACATCCACCCCGGCGCCCCCCGACCCGGTCAGCGCCGGGGTGCTGTCCATCCAGCCGCCCGCCGGGTCGCCCGGCCACGCCGTGCCGGCGCCTGGTTACCCCACGCCCAGTCAGGTGCTGCAGATCGCCGCCCACACCGCGACGGTGATCAACCCGGCGGGGTTGCCCCCTGGGACCGAGCTGTTCTTCGGCTACTTCAGCAACGTCCACGCAGTCTTCACCGACCTCATCTACACCGGCTCCTATACCTGCAGCCACGGCCAGTAATCGCGGTGCGGCGAGGGAACGCGTGCCGACTCCTTGACCTGGATGCTCCCGCCCGCAGTTCAGCGCCCTGAGGCTCGGCCGCGGCCCCCGGCACGTCTTGGCTTCTGCGTCGTCTCACCGGTGCCGGCACCCGCGCGCATTTCAGCCAGGGCCTCGTAGGAGGGAAGCTCAAATCCGACGGTCGACCGCAGCGGTGCTGTGCGCATCACCTCGGAGGGATCTGCGACGGGGACCGGGCGCTCGTCCGTCCATCCGCTTCCGTCCCAGTAGCGCTCGGTGCCCGGTCGAGCCGGATCGGGATACCACCCACTTGAAACACGCACGTGACCGACACTCTCCCTCACGAGTTGTGGTTGGGTGTCCCATTATCGACCCGCGCCGCGCTCGATGGCTTGGGCCCAAAGGCCTCAAATGAAGGGGGTCAAAAGACCCATTCTGGGAGGGAAAGAGGCGCCGGGAGTGCCTCAGCCGATTCAAGAAATTCTAGGTCGCAGGTCCCTTGGCGGTGGGATCCTGGAGCTATCGGCTGAGGCACACACTCCGGCTGTCGCGATCAGGCGGAAGATCGCTAGGGGACACATTTCCAATCCCGATGATTCTCAAACACCGAAATGGAGATTTTTTCTCGCCCCGGCGCGACCGGTCAGATCGGGTCAGACCAGGGGTTCGAGCTGGTCATCGGCCGCCACCACCACCAGGAGTTCCCGATCACGTTCGTAGGAGAGCAGCCGACCGGCAGCGGCCACATCGACCCACCGGAGCTCGTCGACCTCTTCGTTGGGCACAAACGTGCCTGCGACGGCCGACATGACCCAATAGGCCACCACTTTCGGACGTCCCTTGCGGTCGGTGTAGTCGGTGTGGCCGACGAAGCGGAGGAGGCTGCAGATGAGCCCGGTCTCTTCGAGGACCTCGCGCTGTGCCGCGTCCTCGAAGGTCTCTCCCTCTTCGAGCTTCCCCTTGGGGTACGACCAGTCCTGGTGCACCGGGCGATGCACCAGCGCGACCTCCAGCTGCCCCGATTGGCGCCGGACGATCAGACCACCGGCGGCTCGGACAATTTCTGCCGGCGTGTTCAGTTCCATGGTTGCGGCTCGACGACCCACAGTAGGCACCCTACTGGCACGACTCGTGCTGACTGTGTTCATTCCCCCAACTCCTGCTTTCATTCCCCGAAATCCGCGCGCGGCGGCGGTACCCTTGGCAAAATGCTGCGCGAACCGGAGCCCGACGAGATTGAATGGCAATTCGACGCGCTCGACCTGCGCCCCGTTGAGCGGTGGCTGGCCACGCTTCCCACCCTGTCGGTCGAGCCGTACGAGCAGACGACGATCACCGCGTCGGCCCAACCGCCCCAGCGGTTGGTCGATTCGTATTTCGACACGGACGACTGGCGGATGGCGAACGCCGGATTCGTGGTGCGCACGCGGCGACACGGTCGTCGCGACGAAATCACGCTCAAGACCGCGCCATGGGCGGACGGGGCTGGGCTGCGGCAACCACTCGAAGCTTGCGAGGAGCTACCCGCGTCGGGGGTGAGCGACATCGGGCCCGACGGTCCCGTGGGTCGCCGCCTGCACGCCATCGCCGGCCGAAAGCCGATTCGGCCGGTCCTCCAGGTCCGAACCCGACGTCGGTCCTTTGCCCTGCGCATCGACGGCGGTGACGCCGCCGAGATCGCGCTGGACGACACGGTGATCGTCGTCGGGAACGGCCAGCGCCCCATGCAGCTACGCCGAGTCGAAGTCCGCGTGTTTCACGAGTGGATGGATGCGCTCGGACCGCTGGTGCTCCAACTGCGCGCCGCATGCGGGCTGCAGCCGGCGACGCTCTCCAAGTTCGAGGCCGGCCTCCTCGCGCGCGGCGTGGTGATCCCGGGACCGCCTGATCTCGGTTCGACCGAGATCGACCCCGATATGAACCTGGGCGAGTTGGCCTATGCCGTCTTGCGACGCCAACTGGCCGTGCTCCGGGAGAAGGAGCCCGGTACGCGCCTGGGCGATGACCCCGAGGAGCTGCACGACATGCGCGTCGCGACACGTCGCTTGCGCGCCGCGTTTGATCTCTTCGCCGAGGTCCTCCCCATTCGGAGCCGCAACTTCCGGGATGAGCTCGGCTGGCTGGCCGGCGTCCTGGGTGCGGTCCGCGACCTCGATGTGCAGCTGCAGGCGCAGGCGGCCATGGTGAAGCCGGGGCAAGAGGAACTGTGGGCCGAGCTCACTGCGCTCTTGACCCGCGAGCGAGACGTCGCCCGTGCCGCCTTGTTGGCGGCGCTCGACTCCGTCCGCTGGGAACGGCTCGTCAGCGGCATGGCCGCCATGGTCCAGCAGGGTCCGCCCCGCCGTTCGACTTCCACCCGCCTCGCGGCCCTCGTGACCGTCCCCGACCTGATCTGCTCCCGCCATGCCGCCGTGGTCAAGGCGGCGCGGCGGGCCAAGCGCTCGGGCGAGGCGGCCGACTTCCACCGCCTCCGGATCCGCTGCAAGCGGCTCCGCTACTCACTCGAGTTCGGGGCCGAGCTCTACGACGAGCGCACCGACCGCTACACTCGGCAACTGGCCAAACTTCAGAACCAGCTCGGCCTGATGCAGGACGCTGAGGTGGCGGCCACCCGCCTGGCCGATCTGGCTACAGGCGACGCGAACCTGCCCGCATCCACCATCTTCGTGATGGGTGGCGTGGCCGAGCTGCACCGCCAGGAGATGGCCCGGCTGCTGGAGCGCCTGCCCGCCGAGGTGTCCCGCGTGCGCGGCCGCGAATGGCTCGAGCTGACGACGACGATGGAACGGGGGCGTGACCGGGCCCTGGCGCTGGTGCCGCCGGCCCGGCGAACGCTACGCGTGCTCCCGGACCATTCCCCGCCCGAGCCGGCAGGCGCAACGACCAGCACGGCGGCTCCAGCCCCCGCGCTGGTACGGCCCGATTTGGCCCGGGCCGCGGGCGGTGGCGAGAACCCGGCTTGAATCAGGCCAGGGGGAACGGGCCCGGATCGCCGATCACCAGACGAGGATGTTCGGTGATGATGAAGTGGAGCCGGTCGGTGTCGAGGAAACTCTCGACGTCCTTCCACATGACGGGGAAGTCCGGTTCCGCCATGTGCGCGTTATAGCTGTCCATGCTCTCGAACCACTGCACCGTGACCCCGTCGAAACCCCCGTCGTCTTTGCCGCTGTAGTCCGACATCGGTCGCGGGTGCTGCTCGTAGCGCAGGACGTGGCGCCCGCACTCGAGGGCCACGATCAGCGGACCGTGCACCTCGCGCCAATGTTCGTGGAACTCCTCGGGTGTGAGTCCCGGCTTGCGCCGCAGGAGGCACGTAAGTCTGACCACGGAACTCCTTCCCTCGACACGATGCTCTTCTCGCCGCCCCACAGTAGGCCAGCCTCGGCGGCGGCGCCTCGGGGGCGCGCACCGGCGCAGGCCCGCCACCGGGCCGGCCCCCGGAACCAGAGCGGGAACGGAGGAGGTTCCGAAAGCCGGGCCCGGTGGCGCCGCTCCGCATGAGGTGAAACGGGGAAATCGAGAAACCTTGCGCGCCACGGGCTCGTTGTCATGGGTCGGCGGCAGAGTCCGTACGCTGACGGCCCATGACCCCGGGGGTGTTGGGAACAGCATCATTGAGCACCTCCCATATCGTCCTGCTTGTTCTCGGGGGTGTGGGCGCCGGGGTCTTCAACGGGGTGGCCGGTGGCGGCAGCCTCATCTCGTTCCCTCTCCTGCTGGCCCTGGGCTATCCGGCGCTCACGGCCAACATCACCAACACCGTGGGCATCTGGCCCGGGTACGCCGGAGGCGCAGCCGGGTTCCGCAACGAGATTTCGGGGCAACGAGAGCATCTGGCCCGGCTCGGCCCGGTCGCCGCCCTCGGGGGCATAGCGGGGGCCATCCTGCTGCTCACCACCTCGTCGGCCCTCTTCCGGACCCTGGCACCCTGGCTGGTGCTCGGCGCGTCCATCCTGTTCGCCCTCCAACCACTCCTGCGGCGGGCGTTGGGCGACTCGGTGCACGCCCCGCCACGGACAAGGCCCCTCCTCCTGGCCGGAGGCACGTTCGCCGCGTCGGTCTACGGCGGTTACTTCGGCGCCGGCCTGGGCGTCATGTTGCTGGCAATTCTGGGGTTGGCGCTCCCCGACTCGATCCTGCGCACCAGCGGGCTCCGGACCGCCCTGTCGATCCTCGTCAACGGGGTGGCGGCCGCGGTCTTCCTGATCCACGGCGGGCTGGCGTGGGAAGCCGTCGGCCTGCTCGCCGCCGGGAGCCTGGTGGGTGGGTGGGTCGGCGCCCGGATTGCCTTGTCCATTCCGGCCACGGCGCTGCGGATCGTCGTGGTTGTGGTCGGCCTGGCCACCGTGGTGAAACTCCTCGTCTGATCCCCTTCTCCGCCCAGCTGACCCGGCCTACTCGACGGCCAGCGGGTAATGGCCGACCACGGCCACACTCAGGGCACGCCGATGCTCCCGCAGGGCCTCACCGGCCTCGTCGCAGTCGCATGGCACGAGAACAACGGTCGTCCCGGGCGCGCACTGACCCAGGACTCCGTGGTCGACCGCGGCGACAACGGCCACGACCGGGTAACCCCCGAGGGTGGCGTGGTCGGTCATCAGGATCACCGGCTGCCCGTCCGGTGGGACCTGCACGGCCCCCGTGACCATGCCCTGGGAGTCGAGCTCTCCCGGGCTACCGGGAGCCGCCACCAGTGCCGGTGTGCGCGGGTCGCGGCGCAACCTCAGCCCCACCCGGTTGCTCGCCCCCTCGACGGTGAATCGCATCGACGCCAGGGCGGCGAAGGTCCCGGGGACGAACCGTTCGTGGTGGGGACCGGGGACCACCCGCAAGGCGACCGGCTCGCCCCGCTCGAGCGCTCTCGACGCGCCGGGACGCAGGTGGTCCCCCAAGGGCGGCTCCGTGGCGGCGCCCCACAGTCGCGCGCCACGCATGATCGGTCCGGGTCCGAGGCCGGCCAGCTGATCGCTGGAGAAACTCCCGAGCACCGCGGGACCGACAAACCCTCCGGCCATCGCCAGGTAGCAACGGAACCCTCCCCGCACCGAGCCGACGACCAGCTGCTGGCCGGCAGTGACGGGCACCACGCGTCCGGCCGCGACGGGCTGGCCCTGCAAACGCAGATCAGGCGACCCACCGACGACGGCCACAAAGGTCGGGCTCAGGCAACGCAGGGTCGGGCCGCGCGCCGTGATCTCGAGGGTGCACGCGCCGATCGGATTCCCGACCAGTTCGTTGGCCAGTCGAAACGAGTCGGGATCGGCCGGGCTCGCGGCCGGGACACCGAGGGCGGCCAATCCCTTTCTCCCCCCGTCCTGCAGGACGGACCGTAGGCCCGGCTCGTCGACTTCGAAGACGGGCCGCGCCCCGGGGGGTGGCGTGTCCAGGCTGGGGACCGGACCGTCCGCGGATGTCGACTTTCCGGCGCCGTTCCCGACCGCGGCGGTGGGCCTCACGAAGCGCACGCGGTCGCCGGGGGCCAGCCTGGCGTACGGGGGCACCCACGGTGTGAAGAGCTGCTCGTCGGTGTGACCGACGAGCTGCCATCCGCCGGGCGACGCCGACGGATAGACGGCGGCGTGGCCGCCGGCCAGGGCGACCGACCCGGCCGGCACAGAGGGGCGCGGGCGGGAGCGGCGCGGCACCCGGCGCAGCGCGGCAGGGAGGCCGGCGAGATACGCGAAGCCGGGCGAGAACCCGACGACGGCCACCGTGAGTGGCCCGGCCGTCATCATCGCGACCACCGCCTCGGGCGTGCTCCCCACGAGCGACGCCACCTCCGCCAGGTCCGGCCCGTCGAAGGTGCAGGGGATGTCGAGGAGGATCGCTCCACCATCCTCGGCGTCGGGCTGCCCGGAGATCTCCTCCATCAGGTGCGCCAGCACCGAGCGCCGGTCGTCGACATCGCCGGCCCGCGGATCGAAGGCCACCATGACGGTGGCCAACCCTCCCACCACTTCTGCCACCCCCTCGAGCCGTGCCGCGGCGAGCGACCGCGTGAGCCGGCGGGCGGCGACCGCATCGGGAACGCCGATCAGCAGCGCGTGGTCGCCCAGGCGGCGGATCTCCCCCACCGGGACGGAGCGGGTCGGCATACCGCCCTCCTTCAAGCGGGCCGACGCGCGGGCGGGGCCGCCACCGCAATGCCGGCAGCGGCGAGCGCATCGCGGACGGCCCGGGCCATGGCGAGCGCGTTGGGGGAGTCGCCGTGCAGGCACAGGGAGTCCACCGCGAGGGTCAGCATCGTGCCGTCCGCCGCCACCACCGTCCCCCGTTCGGCCAGCCCGAGTGCCTGCGCCGCAGCCCTCGCCGGCTCGTTATAGACCGACCCGGGCTCCTGGCGCGCCATCAACCTGCCGCCCGCCGTATAGGCACGATCTGCGAACCCTTCCTCGAGCACGGCGATGCCGGCCCTCCCCGCCCAGGCGACCGCAGGGGCGCCGGAGGGGAGTACCAAGGAGGTGCCCGGCTCACACAGTGCGACGAGCACGCCGGCAAGGGCGTCAAAGGTGGATGCGTTGCCGCCGACCTCGCCGTAGAGCGCACCATGAGGCTTCACCGAGCACACCTCGGCGCCCAGTGATGCCGCCACGTCGATGAGGGCGCTGACCTGCGCGGCCAGCGACGCCGCCAGGTCGGACGCCGCCATCTCCATCGGGCGGCGACCGAATCCGGCACGGTCGGGATAGGACGGGTGCGCACCCACCCGCACCCCGGCATCGACTGCAGCCTGCACGATCGCCCGCATCGACTCCTCGTCGCCCGCGTGCCCCCCACAGGCGATGTGGGCAGAGGTGACGAGGCCGAGAAGGGCGCGCTCGATCGCCACTCCGGCATCATCGCCGGCTTCGCCGAGATCGGCGTTCAGATCGATACTGCGCCGTTCAGCCGGCACGGAGATCGTCCACCACGACGCCATCGCGGAAGATCACCCGTTGGTTCCGTCTCGTCGGGACACGCGTGCCGCCCACGATCGAGCCGGTCACGTTCAGCGGATCGGCCCCCGCCACCACCAGCTGCTCCCCGCTGGGCGCGCGGCGGTGCGCCTTCAGCAGGTCCGCGGCCGCTTCGGGCAGCGCATACTGCTCGCCGGAGAGCCCGACCACGAAACGACCACCGAGGGCCAGGCCACGCGCCTCGAGCCGGCGCAGGGCCCACACCACTTCACGCCAGGGAACATGGAACGACTCGCGCCCCCAGACCTCCCAGGCCACCACGCCCCAGCGGGCCAGCAGCTGCCAGGCCACCGACTCGGCGAGCTCCTCGTCGGCGGGCTGTGTCGGTTCGGCCATCACCACATCGTCGACCGGGAGCAGCGACCACCGCCCCTCCCCGATGCCGCTGCCCGCCGGGGCACGACGACGCGCCAACCCGGGACGAACGGCGCCTGAGCGCCCGGTCCCGCGCCGGCCATCGGGACGGCGATAGGTGCGCGTGCTCCAGCGATCGCGGGCCGAGAGCAGCGACCGCACGGCGGAAAAGGCGTCGGCGGTGACGATGCCGCGGGCCACCAGATCCCACAACCCCTCGTCCACCTCGGCGGGGAGCCGACCGGCCAGGGTGGCGAGCTCGGGTCTGAAGCAGGCGCCGCGGGCGCGCAACGCCACCAGGACGTCGGCCGCGGCACCCACTTCCGGCTCCGCCGCCTCGGCGCCTCCCCGCACCGCATGGAGCATCCACGGCAAGTCCTCCCGGACGACGAAGGCCAGCGGGGTGGACGGTGACGGCGTCCCGGCCCGGCCGGCCCGCTCGGGTCGGGGGGTCAACCGGCCCCAGACGACCTCGCCCGAGAGGCAGAGCTCGTCCAGCCAGCGGGCGTCGTAGCCCTCGACCCGCGCCGGCAGGATGTGGGCCTCCCATTCGGCGGCCGGGGCCTCGATCCCCTGCAGCTGCTCGAGCACGGCGAGCAGTCCGGCCCTGCCCTCGGCCCGGGTGGTCGGCGTGGCGTGCTGCCAGCCGGTGAGAAAGCGCACGAAGTCACTGATGGGGACCGGATCGACCAGACCCCGGCGACGCTGACGGCTGGCCCCGTGCAGACGGACGAGGAGGTGACGCGCGCACCAGCGGCCATCGGGGAGCGCGATGGCCGAACCCTGCGCCTCGAGACGGGCCAGGGCCGTGCGCGCCCGGGCCGGCGTGACCGGTGCGCCCATCGGCGCCCCGGCGGGGAGCGGCACATCGGCCGTGAGCTCGGGGACGGTGACCGGGCCCGCCAGCTGGAGATGGCCGCTGACACAGGCGGCGGCCGCCTCGTCGTCATCGCGCAGTGCCGCCGCGGCCTCCCCCTGCTCGGTGGCCGCCCAGCACCCGTCGACGACGAGGGCGCGGCCATCGGCGACCAGCGACTCGAACCAGGTCACCCACCCCGGCACGGGGCGACAGGCCACCAACGACAGCAGCAGGTCGTGCAACTCGTCCGGACTGCGGAGGGACGGGCGCACCTGTTCGAGCACCACGGCCACCGCGCCGGGATCCAGGGAGTCCAGCTCGTCGGCCGGTACGGGGAGCCCGTTGGGGCCGAGGGCGCCCAACCCACGGCGCAACGAGAGGGCGCGGGTGCGCCGCTCCTCCAGTGGCGCACCATCGAGGAACGTAAAGGGACGTCCACTCAGAATCCCGTGCGACAGGGGCGAGGGCTCGGACGACTCCACCGTGTGCACGGCGACGGCCCCCGACTCCACCTTCGACCACAGGTCGACCAGGCCCTCCACCGAGAGTCCCTCGTGCAGGCAGTCGTCCACGGTCTGGCGCACCAGCACGTGATCGGGCACCACGACGGGTCCGGGGGCGGCATTCTCCTGGCAGGCGGCCAACGAGGGCCAGACGGCGGCGAGCAGGTCGTCCGCCTCCATCCTCTGGAGATGGATGGGGCGCCGCTTCCCGCCCCGCTGACGCGGGAGGACCAGGGCCCGGGTCAGGTTCCAGCGCCAACGCGCCGCCAGCATCGGGTGCGGCAGCACGGCCTGGGTCAGTACCTCCGCCGCGTTCTTGGAGGAGAGCATGGACCGCACACCGGCCAGGGGGAAGCTGTGCTGGGGACCGAGCGAGAGGACCACCGTGTCGTCGTCCGCGGCGGCCTGCAGCTCGAAGTCGAACGACACGCAGAAACGCTTGCGGAGGGCCAGACCGAGGGCGCGGTTCACGCGCCCACCGAAGGGCGAGTGCACAATGAGCTGGGTGCCCTCGGTCTCGTCGAAGCAGCGCTCCACCACGATGCGCTCGCGGGTGGGGAGGAAGCCCAACGCGGCCAGCCCGGCGGCACAGTACGCCACCACCTGCTGCGCCACGTCGACCGAGACGCCGGCCCTCTCCATCACAAGGCGGCGCGCCGCCTCGCCGTCCTCCTGGCGCAGCAGTGGTTCGAGCGCGGCCCGCAGATCACTCACCGCCATGGACAGCTCGGCCGAGCGCGCCGGCGCCTCGCCCAACCAGAAGGGGATGGTCGGGGGCAGGTCGCCGGCGTCGTAGACCCGTACGATGCCGACCTCGACTTTCTTCACCCGCCACGAGTGGGTGCCGAGGAGGAAGATGTCCCCGGCGGTCGCCTCGACGGCGAAGTCCTCGTGCACCGACCCGACGGTGATGCCCTCGGGGTCGAGCACGACCCGGTAGTCACCGGTCTCGGGAATGGCCCCGCCGCTGGTCAGCGCAGCCAGGCGGGCGCCGCGTCGCGCCCGCAGGCGCCCGTTGACAGCGTCGTGGTGGAGATGGGCGCCGCGGCGGCCCCGTCCGGTCTCGATGCCCCAGCTCGACAGGGCGACCACGTCGTCGAAGTCCTGGCGGGGCATTTCGGCGTAGGGGGCGGCCCGGCGGGTCATGTCCCACATCTCCTCGACGCTGCGCTCCTCGGCCGCCGCCACTTCGGCCACGAGCTGCTGCGCCAGGACGTCGAGCGGCGCGATCGGAGGCTCCAGGAGGTCCAGCCGCCCCTCGCGGACGGCAGCCAGGAGCGCGGTGCACTCGACCAGCTCGTCCCGGGTCATCGGATAGAGCCGGCCCGCCGGCACCCCGTGCCGTTGGTGGTTGGCGCGCCCGACCCTCTGGAGAAAGGTCCCGATGGCACGGGGCGAGCCGATCTGGCAGACCAACTCGACCGGCCCCACGTCGATACCCAGTTCCAAGGAGGCCGTGGCCACCAGCGCGCGCAGGTCGCCGGCCCGCAGGCGGGTCTCGACAATCCGCCGGCGGGCCGCCGAGAGGCTCCCGTGGTGCGCGGCCACCAGAAGCGAGGCATCGACGTCACCGCCACCGTTGTCGGCACTTCCCAACCGCTCGGCCAACTGATGGGCCACGCGCTCGGCCATTTTGCGGGTGTTCACGAAGATGAGGGTCGTGCGGTGCTCGCGTGTGTGCGCGGCGATCCGGTCGAGCACATCGGAGAGCTGCAGCCCGCTCGCCACGGCTTCGAGCTCACTGTCGGGGAGCTCGATGGCCACGTTCAGGTCGCGGGCGTGACCGCAGTCGACGATCACCGTCGGCGGGCGCCCGTCGTGCACGCCGGAAAGGAGACGGGCCACGACGTCGAGCGGCCGCTGCGTGGCGGAGAGCCCGATGCGCTGCAGATGACCGCCGGCCTCGGTCACCAGACTGTCCAACCTTTCGAGGCTGAGCGACAGGTGGCTTCCCCGCTTGTCGCGGGCCAGCGTGTGCACCTCGTCGACGATGACGGTGCGCACCCCGCGCAGCATCGCCCGGGAAGAGGGCGCGGTCAGCAGCAGATACAGCGACTCGGGGGTGGTGACCAGAATGTCCGGCGCGTTCTTGCGCATGGCGGCCCGCTCGGCGGCCGGCGTGTCACCGGTGCGAACGGCGACCCGCAGCCCGGGGTCGCCGTAGCCCAGCCGCGCCGCTTCGTCCCGGATTTCGGTGAGGGGCACGTGCAGGTTCTCGTGCACGTCGACGGCGAGGGCCCTCAGCGGGGAGACGTAGAGCACCTCGGGCAGCCCGCCCTGGCGCGTCCCGGCGTCGGCGGCCCGGTAGGCGGCGTCGATGGCCACCAGGAATCCGGTCAGCGTCTTCCCCGTACCGGTCGGTGACGCCACCAGGACGTCACTCCCCGCCGCGATGTGGGGCCAGGCCGCGATCTGGGGGGGTGTCGGCCCGTCCGGGAACCGGCGGGCGAACCACGCCGCCACCGCCGGGTGGAAACGGTCGACCATCGGGAGAGCGGGAGCGGTCACCCCTCTATTTCACCAGGATGCTGTGACAGAGGTGCGCGGCCGCCGCCGAGGTGGCTCACGACGGGCGGCGCCCCCAGGCGGCGATCATCGGCGGCTGCGTGAGATCGAGCCGCCCGGCAGCCACGTTGGCCAGGTGGAGGTGGATTTCGTCGGCCGTCGCGATGCCGTTCGACAGCAGCTGGTTCGCAATGAGGTGGATCGTGGCCGTCTCCAGCCGCGCACAGGCCGGGTGGGCGACCGGGAATGCCGCATCGGCCCTCACATCGATGAGTCCCGCCTCCCGGAGCAGGCGCGGAAGGGTGCGGCCATAGGCCAGGTCGGCGCCGCGGGAGGCCATCAACCCCCGGAAGCCCGAGCGCAACCGGTTGGCCAACGCCTGCTCGGGCCCCCGCACCTCCAGCGAGCTCAGCGGCTGCAGCGCCGGGTCGGCATCCTCTATGAACAGCCAGCCCCCTGGACGGACGGCGCCCGCCATCGCCGCCAGGGCCCTCTCCCGCTCCGGCACGTGCACCAGGACCAGGCGGGCATGGACGAGGTCGAACTGGCCCTCGGGGGAAGGGTCGTGGGCCACATCGTGGGCGCGCACCTCGACGTGCGGGCTGGCCGGATCCGCGGCAGCCCTGGTGCGGGTCACGTCGATGTCGGTGGCCAGCACGTAACCCTCGGCACCCACCCGCCCGGCCAGCCACCGGACCACCGAGTCGCCACCCGCCCCCACTTCCCAGCACCGCCAGCCGGCGGCGAGGCCGAGCCGGTCCATGTGGGCGAAGGTGGACGGGTCGAAGAGCTCGGTGAACGCGGCGAACCGCTCGGCGGCGGCCTCCTCGGCGTTGGGCAGCAGGTAGCGGTCGTCGCCCATCCGGCCGCAGGTTACCGGGCGGGGCCGCTGGGGTCAGAGGGTCAGGGCCGGTGCCGGCTCGGGGGTACGGGTGCCGTGGTCAGGGTCAGGGTCAGGGTGCGGCGGCGTCGGTCAGGGTGCGGCGGCCGGGGTCAGGATGCGGCGGCCGGGGTCAGGATGCGGCGGCGCGGGCGGCCGGTGCGGGGAAAGGTCCTGCGACGTACCGGCGTAACGGTCGAGGACTTCTGCCACCTCGGCCCGACCCTCTTCCACCAGCCCCGGCGTGGCGGAGAAGTCGCGGTACTGCGCCGACGGCTCTCCGCCGCCACTGAACACGACCACCTCGATCCCCGGTGGGAGCATCGCCAACTCCCGCACGAAACGGGCGTGCATGGCCACGAAGAACGCGGTGAGTGCCGCCTCGGCCGGGCGCCGGGACACGGGAGGCTGGTAGTGCAGCGGACCGCAGAGCAGGACGTAGATCCGCGTGCACCCCGCCAACATGGCCCGGCTGATCGGGACGTTGTTGACGACGCCACCGTCAATGAGGACGTCGCCATCGATGACGACCGGGGGGAGGATAGAGGGGATGGCCGACGAGGCCAGAATGGCCTCCACGGCATTCCCGTGCGCCAACCAGCGCTCCCGCCCGTCGGTGAGCGAGGTGGTCACCACCTCGAAGGGGATGGTGGTGTCCTCCAGGTTCTCGTAGTCGATCCCCGCCTCGATAATGGCCCGGAGTCCCGAGTTGGAGTGCACCGAGGCTCGCTTCTGGAAGAAGGCCCAGGGGCCATCGAGAGCGGACTTGGGAAAGACGTCCGTTCCTTTGACGTCCCGCCATATACGGGCCATGCGCTCTATGCCCTCCTTGGTGGGATTGCCGGCATAGGCGGCACCGTTGATGGCACCGACCGAGGCACCGAACACCCGGTCCGCCCGGATGCCCCGATCCGTCAGCTCGCCGAGCATCCCCACCTGGACGGCTCCCCGGCTGCCCCCACCGGCGAGCACGAACGCAGTCCGGTGCACCGGTGCGGGCGCGTCGGGGTCGGTCCGTGTCCGGGCGCGGGTGGCACGGGTGGCGTCCCATCGCGATCGCACCGCTGACCAGGGGGGAGGGCTCATGGACGGGGGGATCATCGACGGGCGTTCATGGACGGGGCGCGGGGGGAACGTCACCTTCGGCGGCAGAGCTCCTGTTCTGCTGGCGCTGCCGCCAGGCCGCCCGCCCCTGTCGATCGCGCCGGAAGGACCAGGTGAGGACGATGACGATCAGGGCGACCAGCGCCACGATGAAGATGCCGAAGAGGACCGCGAACGCGACGTCGGACGCCAGCAGCGGCCGGGGGCGCATCAAGAGCAGTGCAGGGAAGAACGACATCGCACTAGCCAGGGTAGAGGAGCACGACGCCGAGGCGAGCACGGAGGAGCCCTGTGCGCGCCGCAGTTGCTGCTCAGATGCCCCGTCACAGCCCTGGTGCACACTTCCCCCATGGTTCTCGTGGCCCCCCGGCAAGAACAGGGTGCGCTGTGGTCACCCGCACCGCCGACGCTCGGTGACGGGGCCCTCGTGGTGTCGGCGGGGCGCCCGGCGGCGGTTCGCCTGGAGGCGGGGCGCCCGGCGGCGGCTCGTGACGAAGTGCTCGCCCTGCTGCGCGACGGATCAGGGCAGCGACCCCGTTTCGACCCCGGTCTGTCCGGTGGCCTGCGGGCCTGGCTGGAGGATGCAGCGGCCGAGCTCGTCGCACGGCGTGGGGAGGACGCACCCCCCCTCTTCCTCGGGCCGCGCCTCTTGTGGGACGGGTCGGTCGCGGCGGCCGACCCCGTCGAGACGGCGACAGACCCGTACCCGACCGAATGGGTGAGGTCCTGTCTGATCCGTGCACTGTTTTCGCAAGTGGTGACCACCGGACAGGTGGAGAACCCGCTGGGGGACGCGCTCGATGCCCTGCGCGTCGACCCGGGTCGCAGCGCCATGGCGCGCCACGTCGACGAACTGCCCGAGGAAGAACGCTCCGCACTCGCGGCATCCCTGCGCATCCACATCGAGAACCTGATGAATCTCACGCCGCGGTTCGCGGCGGGGTGGCTGCCACGGACGCACGACCGTGTGGCCATTCCGCTGGCCGGGGGAAGGGTGGTCCTTAACGGGGTGTTCGATCTGCTCGTCGGGGCTCCCGTCCCCGGCCGGGCCGCACTCTGCGCGCTGGGGCTCACGACCGGAGGGCGCTGGGCCCAGGCACGGACCGCGCTGCACTACCTCGCCCTTCTCGAGACACTGCGCAGCGGGACACCACCGTTCCGACTCGCCCTCCTCCATTCCGCCGCGGGGCGCTACGGAGTCGAGGACGTGCTCGAGGAGCATCTCCGGACGATCGTGTCCCATGTGGTCGTGCGGCTGTCGACATTCGGAGCTGGCGATGCCTGAGGCGTCGGCATCCGGCCTGTCGAAGCCCCGCGAGCTCACCCGCGCTCTGCTGGAGCCGTTCGGCGCCGCCGCGGTCGACAGCCGCGCCTCCGTGTTCGACGCGGCGCGACAGATTCCGCGCACCCTGGCGGACCTGGCCGTTCCGCGACCGGGCGGGGCATCGTTCCGTCTCACCGACCACCACGTGCGGGAGGCGCTTGGGCCACCAGATGCCGTCACCCCCCGCACCCCGTTCGCATGGTCGGCCCGCACGGCACGGCGCGCCCTCGGCCTGGCCGGCCTGCGTGCGTTGGTCACGGGGTCAGTACGGTCACCGATCGAAGGCGTGATCAGCGCCGTCGACGAGGCGGTGCGTGCGGCGCACCGGGGTGAGAACGCCGCCTCACCCATGGACCGCTGGCTGGCCGGGCTCCCGCCGGCCGGTCGGGCCGCCGTACAGGCCGGCGCCGTGACGTGGGCCACCCGCCTGTGGTGCGCCCTGGACTGGAGTGCGTTCGAGGAGCCACCGACCATCGGGCGGGACCATTGGTGGGACAGCCCCCATTCATCCCTGCTCGCCCTCCGCGGCCGCGCCGAGGTCCGTTCCATCGCCAGGGATCCGGCCGGGTCTCCCCTCTCGGTCCACCTGGTCGTGGTGGGGGGACCACGCCGCACCACCATCAGATCCGAGCTCAGCGTGGCGGCGATGGTCGAAGTGCTGTGCTCCCCGCGCTCCCTCCCACCGGGTCGGATGGTGGGGTGGTGGCCCGACTCCGGACACCTGGTCACGCTCGAGATCGATCGGCGCGCTCTCGACGAGGGTGTTGCTGCGGTGGCCCGCACGCTGGCCCACACAGGGGTGACTCCGGCCGATTGTGAGGGGGCAATCAGGGCTGCTGCATGAGACGGCTCTGACCTGGCCTATCGTTGTAGCCCCCATGCAGAACCGCGAAGACATCAGGAATGTGGCCATTGTCGCCCACGTCGACCACGGCAAGACGACGCTCGTCGACGCCATGCTGCGCCAGACGGGTGCATTCGGTCCCCATCAGGAGGTGACCGATCGCGTCATGGACTCGGGCGACCTCGAGCGCGAGAAGGGCATCACCATCCTGGCCAAGAACACGGCGGTGCGGTGGGGCGGGGTGAAGATGAACATCGTCGACACGCCCGGCCATGCCGATTTCGGCGGCGAAGTGGAGCGCGGCCTGACCATGGTCGACGGCGTTCTCCTGCTGGTGGACGCGTCCGAGGGCCCGCTCCCCCAGACCCGTTTCGTGCTCCGCAAGGCGCTCGAGGCGCGGCTGCCGGTCGTCCTGGTGATCAACAAGGTCGACCGAGCCGATGCGCGGATCGAGGAGGTGGTCGACCAGGTCGAAGAGTTGTTCCTGGACCTCGATGCCGATGAGCACCAGATCTCGTTCCCCATCCTCTACTCCAACGCACGAGCCGGCTGGGTCAGCACCGAGCGCGGTGTCGAAGGCACGGATGTCGCGCCGCTCTTCCAGGCCATCATCGACCACGTCCCGGCGCCACAGTTCGACGAGACGGCACCGACGCAGGCGCTGGTCTGCAACCTCAGTGCCTCGCCCTACGTGGGGCGGCTTGCCATCTGCCGCGTGTACAACGGCGAGCTCAAGAAGGGCGGCACCATTGCCTGGTGCAAGGTCGACGGGACCATTGAGAAGGCGAAGATCACCGAAATGTACGTGACGGAATCGCTCGAGCAGGTGCCGGCGGAGTCCGCCGGGCCCGGCGAGATCGTCTCCATCGCCGGCCTGGCCGAAGTTACCATCGGAGAAACCTTGGCCGACGCCGACAATCCGATCCCCCTGCCGGCGATCACCGTCGACGAACCGAGCCTCGCCATGACCATCGGGATCAACACTTCTCCCCTCTCGGGTGCCGACGGCACCAAACTGACGGCCCGGTTGCTCAAGAACCGACTCGACTCCGAATTGGTGGGCAACGTCGCCATCCGGGTCGCTCCCACCGATCGCCCCGACCTGTGGGAGGTACTGGGCCGGGGCGAACTGCAGTTGGCGGTCCTGGTCGAAACGATGCGGCGGGAGGGTTTCGAGTTGACGGTCGGGAAACCGCAGGTCGTCACCCGCGAAGAAGACGGCAAGGTGCTCGAACCGGTCGAGCGCGTCTCGATCGACGTGCCCGATGACTACCTCGGTGTCGTGACCCAGCTACTGGCGTTGCGCAAGGGAACCATGACCGAGATGGTCAATCATGGAACGGGGTGGGTCCGTCTCGACTACCGGGTACCGGCGCGGGGGCTCATCGGCTTCCGCACCGAGTTCCTGACCGAGACGCGGGGCACCGGCGTACTGCACCACATTTTCGACGGGTGGGCACCGTGGCACGGCG
This sequence comes from Acidimicrobiales bacterium, assembly GCA_049513455.1. Lineage (GTDB taxonomy): Bacteria > Actinomycetota > Acidimicrobiia > Acidimicrobiales > RAAP-2 > Bog-473. The sequence goes on along the minus strand of JBEKWB010000039.1, from coordinate 1,568 downwards.
AGCTGAAGACGCGCCGCAACGGTTCCATGGTGGCCGACCGGCGAGGGCTGACGACGACCTTTGCCCTGATGAACCTGCAAGAACGCGGCACCCTGATCGTCGGTCCGGGCGAGGAGGTGTACGAGGGCATGGTCATCGGCGAGAACGCGCGCCAAGAGGAGATGGATGTCAACCCCACCAAAGAGAAGAAGCTGAACAACATCCGCTCGTCGACGGCCGAGGAGTTCGAACGCCTGACCCCGGTGATGAACTTCTCACTCGAACATGCCCTCGAATTCATCGCCGACGACGAATGCGTCGAGGTGACGCCAAAGGTCGTGCGCCTTCGCAAGGTGATCCTCGCTCAGGCCGAGCGCGGGCGGCTGCGCGGGCGGCTGCGCGATCAGAGCGCTTCCGACAATAGGTAGTACCAGCAGTAATAATTGCGCACTACCCATGAGGCAGGTGTCGCCGGAGCAGGCCGGGTAGGACGACTTGTGACACCCATCGGGGCCCGCGGCCCTGACAGATCTCCCCTAGCATGCCTGGCCTGGAGGGATGGCAGAGCGGACAAATGCGCAGCTCTTGAAAAGCTGTGAGGTGCAAGCCTCCGTGGGTTCGAATCCCACTCCCTCCGCTCCACACCGGACTCCGCCGCATTTGTGTTCTCACAGATTTCGATTTGTGTCAAGGGCGACTTGGGCGCTAACCAGTTGGGCATGAGCAGTCGGTGAGGTCGCGGTCCGGATTGTCGGATCCGATCCGGAAAGTCGAGGCGTGGCAGGGACGCCTCGACAGCGCCGGACTCTCCCACAACGACAGGTTCCCCTGGGACATCCGGGGTACGGCACTCAAAATCGGTGGAGAACTCAAAAACTACATATGCGCTTTGACAGCACGAATACGGATCACTTCCAGGGAAAACTTCGACCGACCCCGCGAGTGCACCTCGCCAAACGCGAGGCAAAACATGCGGCGAGGAGGTCACCCAAACACGCTCGACGAGTCTCGATCCGGCGGCGCCTGCTGGCCCCGACCGTCTCATTCGGGCTGGCCGCCTCGGTCATGACCGCTCTCCTCGTCGGATTCGGTGGCCAACACTCGGGGTCGCCCAACGGTCAGACGCTGGACCCCACCGCCAAGCTCGGGCCGCTCTCCGCCCCGGCCACGCTCAATACGAGCTCGGACGGCGCGGTCCACGACTCCGTCTCCGGTTCCCGCGGCAGGGCGGGCGCGGTGCAGCCGTTGCGGGTCACCGCACCCACGACGACCGTCGTCACCCATCCCACCCCGACCACGACCGTGACGACCGTCACCCGGACCGTTGTGAAGCCGGCCACGACCACGATCGTGACGACCGTCACCACGGTCACGGTCCACCCCGCCACCCCGGTCACCGCCATCATCACCCATGCGACGACCCCGCCGCCGCCGACCACCACCACGACGACGGTCAGGACCACGACCACCACCATCCCCACCCCCACGGCGTCGAGCAACGGCGCCGTCCCCAACGCCCCGGCCAGTCTCGGCGCCCCCCCCACCATGGTGCTCGACGACGAGTTCGACACGGGCGCGTTGAACACGAG
>JBEKWB010000038.1:0-35373 GCA_049513455.1 Acidimicrobiales bacterium | reverse complement strand
TGGCCGCCAACATGCCCCTCCTGGCGGGCCAGAACAATTTCCAACTGATGCTGCAGGACGAGATGGGCACCCGGGCCCGGGAGTTGCAGCGCATCCTCTTCGACGGTGGTTTCGCCGGGCTGTACTTTCCGAAGGAGTACGGGGGGCAGGGCCTCCCGGCCGAGTACCAGATGGCGTTCAACCAGGAGTCGGCGCCCTACGAGATGCCGGTGCTGCTGAACGTCCCCACCTTCGCCATCCTCGCCGCCACCCTGCTCGACTTCGGCACCGAGGAGCAGAAGCGCAGCCACATCCCCAAGATCCTGTCGGGGGAGGAGATGTGGGTGCAGTTCCTGTCCGAGCCCTCGGGCGGTTCGGATCTGGCCGGCCTCGTGACCCGGGCCACGCCCGACGGCGACGTCTTCATTCTCAACGGGTCGAAGATCTGGAGCTCGGGGGCGTTCCGCTCCGATTACGCCCTGTGCCTGGCCCGGACCGATTGGCATGTCCCCAAGCACCGGGGCCTGACCTGTTTCATCGTGAAGATCCACCAGCCGGGGATCGAGGTGCAACAGATCAAAATGGTCAACGGGGTGAACGAGTTCTGCCAGGAATTCTTCGACGACGTGGCCATCCCGGCGGCCGATGTGCTCGGAGAGGTAAACGACGGCTGGACCGTCGCCACGCGGCTGCTCTACCACGAGCGCGAGGCGGTGGCCGGTGGGTCGCCGTTCTCGAGCGGGGTCAGTGGCATGCACAGTGACCATGGGTCGGGCCGCGACGAGCTGGTCGAGCTGGCCCGCGTCACCGGCCGCACCGGTGATCCCCTGGTGCGCCAACTGGTGGCCGAATCCCGGGCCAACGACCTGGTCGGCAGCCAGCTGATCCGCCGGGTGGCGCGGGGAATGGCCTCCGGTGCCTTCACCGCTCCGGCCGGCTCCCTGCCCCGCCTCTATGCCGCCACCAGCAACGAGCGCCGGCAGGACATCACCCTCGCCATCGCCGGGGCCGGAGCCGCCGTATGGGAAGAGGGCAGCCTTACCGGGCAGAAGGGGATCCACTTCCTCATGCGCCAGGGTGGGAGCCTCGGGGGAGGCAGCAACGAGATGCAGCGCAACATCATCAGCGAGCGGCTGCTCGCCATGCCCCGTGAGTACGCCGCCGACAAGGACCGCCCGTTCGACGAGGTCCGCCACAACGCGTCGCCGTCCCGTCCGCGCTGACGGGGCTCGGGCGGGCCGCTCCCGCCGGCCTGACGGTCAGAGCCTGACGGTCAGAGAATGACGCCCTTGATCTTGAGCTCCAACAGCGCCTCCTGGTCGTAACCCAGCTCGCCGATGACCTCGTCGGTGTGCTCGCCGTGGTCCGGCGCCCTGGTGAGATCGGGTGGCCGCTCGTCGAACTGCAGCGGTGAGGGCACCATGCGGAAGACGGTGCCCGATTTCGCCTCCACGTCGCGGATATAGCCGTTGGCCAGCGCCTGGGGGTCGACGAGCAACTCGCTCGGGGTCTGCACGGGGGCCCAGACCCCTTTCGCCTTGGCCAGTATCGGCTTCCACTCCGCCAAGGTCTTCTGGGCGAAGAGCTCGTCCAGCGCGCCGACACAGGCCGCCGAGTTGGCCGCCCGGGCGGCGTGATCGGAGAACCGGGGATCCGTCGCCAGCTCGGGGCGGCCGAGCAAGGTGACCAGGTCGCCAAAGTAACGGTCCGACTCCAGCATCACGAGCGAAATGAACCGCCCGTCCGCCGTCCGGTACGTGCCCACAATCGGGTTGGGGGTCTCGGTGCGGTCCCGGCGGGGCAGCCGGTCGACGCCGAACAGACCGGCGGCGAGAGACGAGGCGCCGGTGGCCCACATCGCCGTGGCGAGGAGCGAGTTGTCGACGATGACGGCCTCGCCGGTGCGCTCGCGGTGGAAGAGCGCAGCCGAGATACCACCCGCGATCGTCAGCCCGCCGATCACGTCGCCGAAGGCGGGGCCCGGTTGGGCGATCGGGTAGCCGTCGTCAGGGTCCGAGATGATGTCCGAGGGCCCGCCGCGGCCCCAGAAGGTGGACCCGTCGTACCCACCCATTTCGGCGTCGGGACCCCGTTGACCCTGGCCCGAACCCCGCACGTAAATGATGGACGGGTTGACGGCGCGGATGTCCTCGACGTCGATGGCCAACTTGCGACGCGCCTGCGGGCGGAAATTGGTGAGGAACACGTCGGCCGTGGCGGACAGCTCGAGGAGGATCTTGCGACCCTCGGCCGAGCCGAGATCGAGGCCGACCGAACGCTTTCCCCTATTCGGGAGCTCCATCATGTGGGCCACCCCGCCTGGGCCGGTCGGCACCAGTCCCGAGGCCGCCAGACCGCGCTGGGGGTCCCCACTCTCCGGATGCTCGATCTTGATCACGTCGGCGCCCCACTCGGCCAGCACCGCCCCCGCAACCGGGACGTACGTCCACGACGCCACCTCGACGACCTTGATGCCATCCATAATTCCCATGGTTGCTCTGTTCCCCCCTGATGTGGCCGCTCTCTGCTTGGGCCGTTCTCTGTCGCTGTCTGACTCTGATGCGTTGCTGTCTGACTCTGATGCGCCGCCCGCGGTCGGATCAGCCGTCCGGGTCAGCTTTCCAGGCTGATGCAGGTCTCGGGACAGTTCTCCACCGCCAACCGGGCCTGGGACTCGAGCCCGGCCGGAACCTCGGATGCGATGACCACGCTGTGACCCTCGTCGTCGCAGTCGAAGAGCTCCGGGGCCAGCGAGTAACACCGGCCGTGGCCCGTGCAACGATCCGAATCCAGGACGATCTTCACGGAGCCGGAGTGTACCCCCGGGCCGTCCGCCCGCCCCACCTCGTGCCCGACCCGCCGCTTGGTGGTGGCCGGAACACCGCTGGTACGCTTTGACCTGCTCAGAAGCCGTCCAGAGAGGACCATCCATGCCTGACGCCGTTATCGTCTCGGCCTGCCGCACCGCCATCGGTACTTCTTTCAAGGGGAGCCTCGTCGACACCGACGCCACCGTCCTCGCTGGTGCCGTGGTCCGGGAGTCCCTGGACCGCACCGGCATCCCCGCGGCGGACATCGACAACCTCATCCTCGCCGAGTCGCTCTACGGAGGTGGCGTGCTGGCCCGCTACGTCGCGGTCGAGGCCGGGCTGGCCACGGTGCCGGGGGTGGCTATGAACCGTCACTGCGCCTCGGGCCTGGCGGCCATCGAGACGGCGGCGGGGTCGATCATGGCCGGGATGGACCAGGCCGTGATCGCCGGCGGCGTGCACTCCATGTCGACCGCCCCGACCGCGACGAAGCGCACGCTGGGCACGGCCGACTATGTCCCTTGGATGTCGCCCTCCCACCCCGAGACGCCGGACGCGCCGGCATTCGACATGTCGATCACCGTGGGCTGGAACACGGCGAAGATCGTCGGTATCAGCCGGGAGGAGATGGACGCCTGGGCGCTCCGCTCCCACGAGCGCGCCATCGCCGCCATTGACGAGGGGCGCTTCACTCAGGAGATCGTGCCCATCAAGGTCACCACCGCCGACGGCTCGGCCGTTGTCTTTGAGGTCGACGAGCATCCGCGTCGCGGGTCGTCGATGGAGAAGCTGGCCAGTCTCAAGCCGCTGCACCCCGAAATTGAGGGTTTCTCCGTCACGGCCGGGAACGCCTCGGGCATCAACGACGCCGCCTCTGCTCTCGTGCTGACCTCGGATGCATTTGCGGCGTCGCGGCAGCTGACGCCGTTGGCCACCGTGCGCTCCTGGGCCTCGGTCGGCGTCGATCCCTACGAGACCGGCATGGCACCGACCATCGCCATTCCCAAGGCACTCAGCCGGGCCGGGCTGACAGTGGCCGACGTCGACCTGTGGGAGATCAACGAAGCGTTCGCCTCGGTGCCCGTGGCCGCCTGCAAGGTGCTCGACATCGACCCCGCCGTGGTCAACATCTCGGGCAGCGGTTGCAGCCTGGGCCACCCGATCGCCGCTACCGGTGCCCGCATGGTGACCACGCTGATCAACGACTTGGCGCGCCGCGGTGGAGGAATCGGGGTGGCCTCCATGTGCGCCGGAGGGGGCATGGGCTCCGCTCTGGTCATTGAGGTCCCAGCAGCCGGGCGGTCGTAAATCCCCGGAACTGATTTCAAGTCCGGCTGCGGCTCAGGTTGCGGCTCCGGTTCCGGCCACCCGTTGCGGTTGGCGGGCCCGACGTGACCGAACGCGACGTGACCGAACGCGACGTGACCGAGCGCGACGTCGTGATCCCGGGCGTCGACGGCAATCTGTCCGGCGTCCTCCTCGAACCTGACGGCGCCACGCTCGAGGCGGCGCCCGGAGCGACGAGGAACGCGGGGCACCCTGCGGTCGTCGTCGTGCCCGAGATCGACGGGTTCTGCGCGGGGACGGTCGCGGCGGCCCCGCGCCGGGCCGGCGCCGGGTTCAAAGCCCAGGCCCGCGACCTCTATTCGCCCAACGGCTCGGCCCCCGCCCTGCGCGGCTACGAGGACACCATCGCGTGGTTGGATCGCCTCAACGATCGCCGCCAGCTCTCCGACCTCGTCCAGGCGCTCGGCTGGCTGAGGGAGCTGCCCGGTGTCGATCCGGCACGCGTGGCCATAGTCGGGTTCTCCATCGGGGGGCGTTACGGCATGATGCTCACCACCGAGCCGCACGGCCTGCGCGCCGTGGTGGCGTTCTACTCCCGGCCGTGGCCCGGTGCCGAGATCGCCGACGTGGCCCTCGCTCCGGGCCGGCACGTCGCACAGTTCACGGCGCCGGTGTGCGCGGTGTTCGGAGCAGAGGACGACCTGATTGCGCTCTCCATGGTCGACGATTTCCGGCGCTCGCTGGCGCAGCACCCGACGCTCGCGCACGAGGTGCACGTCGTCCCCGGGCGGCACTTCTTCAACAACGAAAGCCGGCCCCGTCGCTACAACCCGGCGTCGGCCGAGAAGGCGTGGGGGATCGCGCTCGATTTCCTCGCCACACAGATGGAACATGGAGGCTGAACCCGGTCGCACTGACTGACTCCGCAGAGCGGGATCGAACTCCTCGACATCGTCGGGCCTGATCACCTAGGTTTTCCTCTGTTCCAGCTGCGAACCGACCGGGGGGTGCCACATCATGAAATCCAGGGCAGCCGTACTCTTCGAGAGCCCCGGTCGCTACCAGGTGGTCGACGTCGACGTCGACGAGCCCAAAGCGAACGAAGTACTGGTGCGGTACACGGCCAGCGGGCTTTGCGGCAGCGACGTCCACTACACGTCTGGCACCTCTGTCGGCCCGATGCCGTTTTGTGCCGGCCACGAAGGTGCCGGCGTCGTGCAGGCTGTCGGGCCGGGGGTAACCGCAGTGCGACCGGGAGACCACTTCGTCGCCTCGTTCATTCCCAGCTGCGGCCGTTGCCGTTATTGCGCCTCGGGCCGGAGCAACCTGTGTCAACTCGGGGCGCACCTCCAGACCGGGCCGATGATGGACGGCACGTACCGCATGCACTACGAAGGGCAGGATCTGCACCAGTTCCTGATGATCAGCACGTTTGCGCAGTATGCGGTCGTCCCGGAGGCCTCACTGGTGAAGATCCCCGATGACGTCCCCCTCGACACCGTGTGCCTGCTCGGTTGCGGTGTGGGCACGGGGCTGGGATCGTCGGTCTACGCCGCCGACGTCCGGCCGGGGGACAACGTCATGATCCTCGGTGCCGGCGGGGTCGGCATGAATGCGGTGCAGGGTGCGGCGCTGGCCGGCGCCGCCACGGTGACCGTCGTCGACCCGGTGTCGTTCAAGCGGGAGATGGCCGAGAAGCTGGGGGCCACGCACACCTTCTCCGAGATCGCGGAAGCGACGGACTTCGTGCGCTCCATCAGCGACGGCCAGGGGGCGGACTCCGCCGTTCTGGCCATGTTCGAGCCCACCAATCGGGACCTGGCCGCGGCCTTCGATGCCGTCGGCAAGGGCGGCATCGTCGTGCTCACCGGAATGGCCAGGACGGACGAGCCCGTGGGAATCCCGATCCACTTGCTCGCCATCGCCGGGATGCAGAAGACGATCAGGGGGAACATCTTCGGCATGTGCAATCCACAGGTCGATGTGCTCCGCCAGATCGACCTCTACCGAGCCGGCAAGCTCCGCCTCGACGAGATGATCACACGGCGCTACGCCCTCGACGACGTGAACGTCGCCGTGGACGACATGCTCGAAGGTCGGAACATCCGCGGCGTCATCGTGCACGATCGCTGACGCGGCCATGAGCCCGGGGTTGGGCATCGTGAGCATTGCCTTCGGCATCGACTGCCCGTATCCCGAATCGGCCCGTCGCGCCGCAGAGCTCGGCTTCGACCACATGGACATAGGCCTCGACCGGCTGCCCGACGACGGGGAGCCCACGTTGGCGTTGCCCATAGGGGATCGGATCGGTTCGGTGCCCCGGACGGGCTGTACCGTCCGCCCGCCGCGCTCGTGCACGTGGGAGGAGGGCGTGGCGTTCCTGCGCCAGCAGCCCGACATCCGCGTCGAGCCCGGGCCCCGGTCGCTCCTCAGTACTCCGGCCGCGATCCGCGCCATGTGCGAGGCAGTACCCGGGCTCCGGCTCACCCTCGACACGGGATGGTCGGTCTTCTGCGGCTTCGACCCCCTCGAGGTGGCGGACCTGGCCGATCACGTGCAGCTGCGTCAGGCCCGCCCGGGCCGGCCCCAGATGCACATTGACGAGGAAGGGGATGTCGACTTCGGCGCTGTAGTGGCCGGTTTCGCCTCCCTCGGCTACGAGGGCCTTTTCAGTGTGGAGTACTTCGACCTGCCCGACATGGGATTGCCGCTCGACGATCCGGTCACCTGGAGCGTCGACCTCGCCCGACGGGTCCGGCCTCTGCTGGGCCGCACCTGATCCACCCAGGCCGAGCCGTCTGCCCTGTTGGAAGTTCGCGAAGACCCCCTGGTAGGGTGGCAGAAGTAACTGTTGACCTGGTGGCCCGTCCCCGGTGGTCCGGCGCCCGGACATGGCAGCGACTGATCGATCGGAAAAGGGGTACCCATGCCTTCACGAGTCCTTGATTTCCCGGTGTTCGACGCCGACAACCACATGTACGAGACGCCGGACGCGTTCATCAAGTACCTACCCAAGGAGTACGACGGCTTCATCAAGTACGTCCAGGTCGACGGTCGCACCAAAATCGCCGTCAACAACAAGATCAGCGACTACATCCCCAACCCGACCTTCGAGCGCGTCGCTGCTCCCGGTGCGCAGGAGGAGTATTTCAAGGTGGGGAACCCCGAGGGCAAGTCCCGCCGGGAGATCCTGGGCAGGGGAATAGCGGCCCTGCCCGGATTCAGCGCGCCCGAGCCACGTCTCAAGCTGCTCGACGAGCTGGGCATCGACCGGGCCATCATCTGGCCGACCCTGGCGAGCCTCCTCGAAGAGCGGGTGCACAACAACCCTCCCGCGGTCCACGCCGTCGTGCACGCGCTCAACCAATGGATGGAAGAGCACTGGACCTTCGACTACGAGGACCGCATGTTCCCCACCCCGGTCATCCACATGGGCATCGTCGATGAGGCGATCAAAGAGCTCGACTGGGTCGTCGAGCACGGCGCACGCATCGTGCTGATCCGTCCGGCACCAGTCTGGGGCTTCATGGGGCCGCGCTCGCCCGCCCTGCCCGAGTTCGACCCGTTCTGGTCCAAGGTGGCCGAGGCGAAAATACTGGTGGGGATGCACGCGTCCGACAGCGGGTACCAGCGCTACACCAACGAGTGGGAAGGTGTCGCCGACGGCGAAATGACCCCCTTCAAGGGTGGTTCGGGGTTCCAGGCCATCACCGGGCACGCGGGCCGGCCGATCATCGACACCATCGCCTCGCTCATAGGCCACGGCCTCTGCTCGCGCTTTCCGACGTTGAAGTTCACGCCGGTGGAGAACGGGTCGAACTGGGTCCGTCCGCTCCTGCACGACATGGAGTACGCCTACCAGTACAGCCCCAATGCCTTCGACGAGAACCCGGTCGATGTCTTCAACCGGAACATCTGGGTGCACCCGTTCCACGAGGAGGACCCCAAGGGGCTCATCGACCTCCTCGGCGCGGACCGCGTGCTCTTCGGGTCGGACTACCCGCACCCCGAGGGCATGGCCGACCCCATCACCTTCGTCGACGAACTGGCGGGACTGCCCGAGGACTCCATCAAGAAGGTCATGGGCGGCAACCTGAACCGCCTCATGGGTTTCGACACCGCCGCCTGACCAGACCGTCCTCCCGCCCGCTGCGGCGCCTCCGCAAGAGCCTTGAGGGCTTTGCACATCCGAAGTGGAATCGGCGAAACCAAGCGTACTAATTGGTACCGTACCAAGTGGTCCGCTTCCGGGCACGCAGCTCGCTTTTGATGCGTGCGGAGGAGGCTGTTGAAACATCGGCCTTCTGGGCGTAGCGTTAGTCCCGCAAGCCCGGGCTATGTCCGAACCGAAGCGCCGGCGTGAAAATGGGTTGAAGCCGGCCGCCCTGGAGGGGCAGTGCCCGAGGTGAGGTCCCATTATTGACGACCCGGGCTTGCGCGCTCGGGAATCGAGTGGTGCCACGCCACCACGTCTCGACCGGCTACGCCACCGCGACGGACCGTCCACCCTCCCAGCGCCGCAACAGGATGAAGCCGCCCTTGAGTGCGGCCCGGTCCCACTGGCCGAATCCCATCGTCGTGCCGGGTTCGCCCAGGCTGGCGGGCAGGCACTTGATCCTCTCAAAGGAGTCCTTCACGCCGGCCGGGGTGAGGATCTCGGCTCCGGCCAGACCCTCGACCAGGAGCCGACCCATGTCGTCGCCGGCCGCCAGCGTCATAGGGAACACGGAGGCCCCGTCGGGGTGGGCGGCGAGGAGCTCTCGGAGTCGGGGGTTCTTCTCGGACCAGGCGTCGACGTACGTCCAACCCTCCCAGTGGGTCACCCATTCCGGGTTGGCATAGCCGAACATGAGGGCGGAATTGGCGAAGACGGGCGGATGCCAGTCGGCGTGGGTGAGCGCATGGCCGAGCGCGCCCGCCGAGAGGCCGAGCCCGAGATACATCAGGGCGTCTACCTCTCCTCGCCGCACATCGCGGACGGTCTCCGACAGGTCGGCGGAGATCGGCGAGATCAGCGTCTTGGACGTGATGTGCAGACGGAGCCGTTCGGTGGCGTTCTCGAAGAACGACCCATAGCGGTTCCCGATGGGGGAGCGGTCCTGGATGAGCGCGATGCGCCGGTGCCCGAGGGACGCCAGGTGGCCCGCCAGCAGATGGGGCTCCTCCTCGAGGGAGCCGATCTGGTAGTGGAACATCCACTCGCTCCGGGTGGCGTCGCTCCCGGTCCAGTTGCAGCACGGAATCCGCGCCGCATCGGCCAGGTCCTTGACCACGAGGCCGTTGTCGGTCACGGTCGGCCCCATAATGACGAGTGGGTCGCGGGCGACCAGGCGGTGGAAGCCGGCGGTCACGTTGGACGCAGAGCCCTCCGGCAGTCCCACGGTGGATTCGACAACGAAGGTCACGGGCCGATCGATCCGCCCGGCGGCCACCGCGGCATCGACCACGCCGCGCATCTGGTCGATCATCGGACCCGGTGGCCCGGGCCGGTCGAGCAGAATCCCCACCACAATTGGTGCCGCTCCGGTCATGATGTTCCACCTTCCCCTTCCTCAATAGCTGTCCCTCGGCCTCCGTCGGCGGCGGACTGGCGCACCGCATCGAGGACGCGCATACAGGCGAGGCCGTCGTCGAAGGTGGCCGGGTGCGGCCCCGGCGCGTACGGTCGGCCCTCTATCGCCTCACGGAACGCCTGGGCCAGCCGGATGTAGGGCGGGAGCTCACTCCGCGTCATGTCGGCGAGAGGGCCCGTGGCCAGCGCGTCCACGTTCGGCAGGATGAGCTCGGATGGCGGATGGAGGACACGCCCACCGGGCGAGGCATCGTCGGCCACATAGACGGTGTCGCCCTCGGCCCACATGGACCCCGTGGTGCCCACCACGCGGGTCATGGACGCACCGGGACCCGCGGCCGCCCCGCTCTGCACCAGAGCGACGTCCGTCCCGTCGCGCATGGCGCAGCGGATGTTGAAGCTGTCGTCGACCCCCGACCCGTGCACCCGGATCGCCGAGAGTCCTGCGCTGACCGCCTCGACCTCTCCGAACCACTGGCGTAGCGCATCGATGCGGTGCGAACCGGATGCGTTCAGCCAGCCACCGCCCTGCGTCGGGTCGGACCACCAGTCCGGCATGGGAAAGCTGCGCAGCATGGAGATGAAGGAGGCACTCACCGCCATTCTGGGTGTGCCGATCATGCCGTGGCCGAGCCCCCACTCGATACTGGACTGGGCCAGCGACCACCGGAACTCGTGACCGACCAGTGCCACCACGCCGGCGCCGGCGCTCCGGTGCACCAGGTCCTCGGCCTCTGCGGCATTGAGGGTGAAGGGCTTCTCGCACAACACGTGACAGCCGGCGTCGATGGCCGCCGCGGCCAGGGGCGCATGGGTGGCAGGGGGGCTGGCGATGGACACGGCGTCGAGGCCGAGCTCGAGCGCCCCGGCCAACGAGGTGCACGCGTGCGGAATACCCAATCGCTCCACGCGCCGCGCCGTCCGGGCCGGGTCCACGCCGACAAGGGCGACGACGTCGAAGCCGGCCTGTCGCAGCGCGGGAACGTGGATGCGGGCGCCGAAGGACGTGCCGATCACGCCGGCCCGCAGGCTCACCGGGGCGCCGGCCAACCCTCGACGAGACCGCGCGCCGCGCAGAATTGCTGGCTCTCCACCAACGTCCCGTTGCGCGGGGGATCGTCTGTCGGATCGTCGGCGAGCCAGGCCACGACGGCGCCGCAGACCTCGGGCGGGGCGGCGTGGGTGAGGTCAAGGCCTTCCTGGTCGGCCACGTGCAGTTCCATCCGCTCGGTGCGGATGAAACCGGGATGCACGTTGTAGGCGCGCAGCCCCCGATCCCCGAGCTCGACGGCCAGGATCCCGGCGGCCTTGAAGAGGCCGGCCTTGCCCACGGCATAGCCGATGCCGTAGCTGCCCATGTCGAGTGGATCGACGTAGGCCACCGCCGAGGTCACGTTGAGAACGGTCCCCTTCCCCCTCTCGACCATGGCGGGGACGAGCAGCGAAATGAGGGTGAGGGGAGCGACAATGTCGACGTCGATCTCCTGGCGCAGATCGGCGAGGGAGAGGTCCAGCACGGACGCCTGCGCCCCTCGTCCCGTGTAGATGGCGTTGTTGACCAGGACGTCGACGTGACCCCACGCCTCGAGCACCCGGCCCACGGCCAGTCCGATGGAGAGGGGATCGGCCAGGTCCATCGCCACCGCCAGGGCCTCCCGGCCCTCGGCGCGGACCGCGTCCACCGTGCTCTCGATGCTGCCGGGCAGGGCCCGCACGCTGCCGTCGTGCGAGACGTCGAACCCGTCGCCCTCCTTTACGGTGCGTGCGGTGACGACGACATCGAAGCCGGCCTTGGCGAGCGAGACGGCGATCGCCCGGCCCACCCCCCGGCTGGCTCCGGTGACGAGCGCCACCCTGCGGTCGTTTGCCATGTCTTCCCCCCGGATCTTCTTCTCGAGCTCAGAACGGCCGCTCCGTGCCGACGGGTGCGCCCGGTGCGAAGGTCACCGGCATGGTGACCACGCCGGCCAGCTCGGGGTTGCCCTTGTAGAACCGCGTCGCATCGCGGTCGACCACGTACCCGGGAATCCGGGTGAGCACTTCGCGCATCATGACTTCGAACAGGGAGCGGGCGATGTGCATGCCGATGCAACGGTGCGGGCCCACGCCGAAGGCCATGTGGGGGTTGGGGGAGCGGTCGAGGATCACCTCGTCCGGCCGGTCGAACACCTTCTCGTCGAAGTTGGCGGAGAGCCAGCTGAGGATGAGGAAGTCCCCGCGCTTGAGCCGCTGGCCCCCCAACTCGACGTCCTTGGTCACCGTCCGGCTCAGCGTCTCGTTGACCGAGGTGAACCGGAGGAACTCCTCGGTGGCCGGGATCAGCAGCTCGGGGTCCTCGATCAGGCGCCGGCGCAGGTCGTGATGCGCGTCGAGGTGGTACAGCGAGAGTGCGGTGAGCGACGTCGTCGTGTCGAGCCCCCCTCCGATCAGGTTCCACAGGACACCCACGAGCTCGTCCTCGTGCAGGTGGCGCCCGCCCTCTACTTCGAGAGCGACCAACTCGGAGATGATGTCCTGGCGCGGGTGGTGCCGGCGTTCTTCGGCCACCCGCAGGAGCTCGCCGATCATTTCGGCCATCATGGTCTGGGCGCGGGTGAACTCCTCGGTGCCCGTCTCATAGGCGTTGACGGCGTGGAACACCTCGGCGTAGTACGTCCAGCTCTCGCACGGCAGACCGACCATCTTCATGGTGAGGATGGCCGGCACCGGGTTCGTGAAGTCGCTGACCATGTCCATCTCCCCGCCCGCGATCTTCTGATCGAGGAGCCAGGTCGCGCACTTCTCCACGAACGGGCGGTACTCGGCCACGGCCGACGGCAGCATGAAGGGATTGAGGAGACGCCGGAGTGCCACATGGGTCGGTCCCTCGACCTCGGCGATCTTGGCCGAGGGCACGCCCGGCATGCGGGGTACGCCCATGATGCCGATGTACTCGATCCCGTCGGGTGAGTCCTCCTCGTACTTGGAGGAGAACGTGGCGCCGTCGCGGGAGACCGCGACCACCTCGTCGTAGCCGCTCACCACCCAGAACCCGCCGTAGCGCGAGTTGTGGGCGACCGGGCACTGCCGCATCTTCGCCCACTCCGCGTGCCGGTTCGCCCCGAACTCGTCGGAGTACTGGTCGAAGTCGACCTCGGGCCGCTCGAGCGCGCTCACTGTGCCCACCTTTCGCTCCGGTCGCTCCGGTCGCTCCGGTCACTCCGGTCGCTTCGGGTCAGGATCTCGGGACCGTCCTCGCCGATGCGCACCAACTCCCGCAGGAGGAAACCGCCGGTTCCCTCTTCGGAAGCCCAGGCCTGGACGCTGAGCACGGCGCCCTCCTCGAGGCGCGCATCGGCCCCCCGCCCGAAGCCCACCAGTGGCGTTTCGGTGCCGAGGCCCACGCCGTTCGCCAGGGCGATCTCGGTTGGTGGCTCGCCGGTCGACTCCCAGGCCCGGTAGAGGTCGGCTCCGACATTGCCGGCTCGGCAGGCCCCCAACAAGGCCTCAATGGCGCGGCGGCACCGGCCGGCCAGTGCCCGGGCCTCGTGCGAGGGGGCGGCACCGGCGGTCCTGGTGCGGGCCACCCCGCCCTCGTAGCCCGCGTAGAGGGCACCGGGTGCGAGCACCACCAGCTCTCCTTGTCCGATGGTGCGGTCGCCGGCCAGGTAGCGGAATCGGACAGGACCCTGGCGCGGGGTGGCGAAGACCACGCTCTCGGTGGGCGGCGTGGGCGCACCGAGGCGGGCGACCGCTTCGAGATACGCGCCGAGGAGCGCGCGTTCGGTCATCCCGGGTCGCAACGCCTCCTCCATCGCAGTCAGACCGGCCTCGGCCAAGGACACTGCGACCCCTATGGCGGCGATCTCGTCGGCCGTCTTGCGGGCCCGGGCGCGCTGCAGCAAGGGTGAGGCGTCGACGAGCTCGATCCCGGGCACCAGATCACGCAGCACCCGGCCGAAGAACGGGGTGAGCGAATCGGTGCCCACCCGGTGGGCCTGCACGAACCCGGGGATCTCCCTGAGCGCGGCGATCAGGTGGGCCGGGTTCCAGAACAGGCCGTACAGATCCTCGCGGCCGATCTCGGGCGGGACACCCTCGTCCCATGACGAGAGGAGATGCACCTTCTCGGTGGCGCGGACCACGACGCACAGGGGTCCGAAGGGATGGGCCCCGGTCCGCCAGAGCTGGCGCGCCCCCGCCGCATAGCGCACATTGGCCGGCCGCCCGAGGACCAGCACCTCGATTCCGGCGGCATCCATGGCATCGAACAGCTTCCATCGCCGCTCGTGCCGGAGTCTCGTGAAGTCGACGCGGCCGCCCTCCTCGAGGGCCATCACCCCGGTCATGGCGCCACCTCGAACGGGTCATAGCGATGGCCGCTGAGCTGGACCCATCCGGTGTCGGTGACGGCCACCACGTCCTCGGACCGGTACCCGGCGAACCCGTCGTCCCAGATCACCGGTTCGAAGACCAGGACCATCCCCGGGCTCATGATCAACGAGGCGTCGAAGTCTTCGCCGAGGTCGGTGCCGACCAGTGGCATCTCGGCACTGTCGGTCCCGATGCCATGGGCCAGGTAGAAGTGCTCCAGCCACGGCTTGACGCCGTTGTTGGCGGCGATGGCCGCCTGCCCGAGCTCCAGAGCGGAGACGCCCGGCTTGAGGATGTCGCGGGCGGCGGCGACGACGGCGCGCCACCGTTGGAAATGGGTGGCCTGCCGTTCGGTGGGTTCGGGGTGGGCGCTGGTGAGCCAGGTCCGCCCGTAGTCCGAGGCATACCCCCGATGGCAGATGCCGGCATCGACCCAGATGACGTCGCCCTCGCGCAGTATCCGGTCGGTGGTGGACGTGGGGAAGGCGAGGTCACCGTGGATCGTCCACGGGCCGTCCGCCCTGGTGGGGCCCATGACCTGCCAGATGGGATCGATGGCGTCGGCCGTGGTGCCCAGCTCGAAAATCCGGCGGAGGAAGATGCCGCTGAGGTCCGTCTGGCGCAGGCCGGGGCGGAGCGCGGTGCGCGCACTCTCCATGGCCAGTTCGGTGAGGCGCTGAGCGGCGCGGATGGCGGAGATCTCGTCGGAGGTCTTGATGATTTTGGCGGCTCCGAGCACGCCGCTGGCATCGGTCCATTCGTAGCCGTCGAGAGCCCGCAACATCGGGTGGGTCTGCTCGTCGACCCCGATCAGGGCTCCGAGGCCGACGTGACCGTGCAGGGCCTCGGCGAACTGGGTGATGCCGTCGTCGAGGTCCGGGAAGAGCGGTCCGTGCACGTGATCGACCGGGAGCTCCGCCGGCACCCCGTCCCAGTACGCGGTGTACAGGTGGGGTTCGCTCTCGCCGCGTACCACGATGGCCACGGGGCGGAAGAGCCCGGCGCGGCCGCTGTCCTCCCCGGGGGAGTCGGCGCCGGTGGCGTAGGCCACGTTGCCCGAGCCGAGAAGGACCAGGGCGTCGATGCCCTGGGATTCGAGCTGGGCCTGGATCCTGGCGTGCCGATCGGCGCGCAGGCGGACCATGTCGGGCTCACTCGGAACGGCGAGGCCCCCGATCGTCGCCCCCCCAGCCCAGTCATCGGCCATGGCCTCCCCCTTCCTGCGCCCGCCCCGAGCCCACTCCCCACCGTACTGCGGGTGCGATCGGCGGTGGCGGTGCGGGTGCGATCCCCCGCATAGTCTGACCGCCGACCTGAGGGATCGACAACGAGATCGACAACGAAAGCGTGGTCTGCATGGACAACGACAATCCCGGGGCAACGTCGCCCGAGCGCCTCCTCGCCCCCGGGCACGCCTTCGATGCGTTCGACTGGAGGGTCGTCAGCGAGGAGGGAGCCGACTGGGTCATGGAGATGGAGATCACTCCCCGAGTGGTGAACAGTTCCGGCACTCTCCAAGGTGGCCTTCTGGCCACGCTCATCGACAGCGTGGCCGGTATGTCGCTGATGCAGGGGGACCTCACCGGTCCGCGCCCCGTGACGAGCGAAATGCAGGTGAGCTTTCTCGCCGGCGCCCGGGTGGGTCCGGTCCGTGCCTCGGCGCACATCCTGCACAGGGGGCGGAGGAGTGCGGTGGTACGGGTGGATGTACGGGACGTCGGTGCCGACGATCTCCACGTGGCTGCGGGGATTCTCCGGTTCTCGCTCACGGGTGGCGACGGCCGTGGCGCGACGGGTGCCGATGGCAGTGGGAGTGCCGGCCCGGCTGGGAGTGCGGGCCCGGCTGGGAGTGCTGGCCCGGCTGGGAGTGCTGACCCCGCGGCGCCCTAGGCCGATCAGGAGCCGAAGCGGTCCCAGTCCCAGATCATCATCGACTCGAAGGGGGCGGCGAGCACGGGTCGCACCGGTGCGTCCTCCCAGATCCGCGCCAGGACGGGCGCCAGCCGCCGGCCCACGGTGGCCGGATCGTCGTCGAGGTAGCAGGTCGTGATGCGGTAATGGCCGGGGCTGAACGAGGGGAGCTGGATCGCCGCCGTCGTACCGAAGGTGAGGGCACCGGCGACGCCGGGGACGGACACCAGAGTGGGAAGCACGTCGGTGTGCAGCTGCTGGAGGTAGTCGACCTGGGTCGCCACCCCCGTCGGCTCTTCGACGATGAGGTAGATCCCCCGATGCGGGCGGTAGGGGACGACCTCGTTCGAGACGAGCGTGCGGGGGGCGGCCAGCGCTTCGAGGAGCAGCAGCCCGGCGATGTACTGCCGGGGCAGCGCCGGCGCCATGCGTCCCTTTTCGGCCAGCGCCCGGCCCAGGCTGAAGAACTCGTCGAGCGTCTCGTCGACCGGATTGCCCATCAGGTAGCACACGACGTGCGCCGTCTCGGCCCAACTGTCGACGGCCGCGGCGCGGACCTTCTCACAGGCGGCTGTCGAGGCCCACCGTTGGCCGAGCAGCAGGCCGGGAAGTTGGTACTGCTCGGGCATGTGGTCCAGCTGGTGCCACTCGAGGTAGCCGCGGTCGTCGCCGTCGGTCGCACGGTGCGAGAGCGAGAAGAACCCGACCTTGACTTTGTTCATCGCTGTCCGGGGTCGATGCGGTCGCCCTCCTGGGCGGCAAGCGTCGGCCTGATCCGCTCGGCCAGGAAGCTCACGACGGCATCGGTGAACGCATCGTTCTTGTCCCCGGCGATCATGTGCGCCGCCCCCTCGACACCGACCATCGTGGCGCCCGGGATGCGGGCCACCAGCTCGTCGGCGCCCTCCTGGGTCACGACATCGCTGAGGAGGCCGCGCACCAGAAGCGTCGGGACGTAAATGTTGTTCATGGCGACATCGAGCAGTCCCGCCAGGCGGTTGGGGACGACCTCGGTGCGGCCCCGTCCGATGAATGCAGGATCCCAGTGCCAGAACCAGCGCCCGTCGCGCTCGCGGAGCACCTTTTTCAAACCGTCGGGATTGACTCTCTTCTCCCGGTTCGGCGTGTACGAGGCGATGGCCGCCGCGGCGTCTTCCAGGGTGGCGAACCCGTCGAGTCCCGACTCCATGAAGCGTCGAATGCGCTCGATACCCTCGGGGTTGGAGTTCGGCGTGATGTCGACCAGCACCAGCCCGGAGGAGACCGTGCGGTCGCTGGTCCCTTCGGCGAGCATGGCGGCCATGCCGCCCAGCGAGGCGCCGACCAGGACCGGCGGCTCCCCCAATTCGTCGCAGACCGCCACCGTGTCCGCGCAGAACGAGGTGAACGAGTAGTCCCCGTTGGGGGCCCAGTCGCTCTCGCCGTGGCCGCGTTGGTCCAGCGCGATGGTGCGCCAACCCTCCTGCGCCACGATCTCGGCGGTGCGCCCCCAGGCAAAGCGGGTCTGACCCCCGCCGTGGAGGAAGAGCACGGGCCAGGCGTCAGGATCGCCCCGGACGTCCGCCACCAGGCGGACGCCCTCGAAGCCCTCAAAGATCGTTCGTTCGGAATCCATGGTTCCCATCGTCACACCTTTTCGCCCGGCCCTCCGGATCAGCGGCCCTTCCAGTTGGCGGGGCGCTTCTCCAGGAAGGCCATGGCGCCTTCCTGGGCGTCCTCGCTGGCGAAGATGGCCGAGAGCTCCTCGGGGGTGGCCCACCCGCGCCGGGGGTCGTCGAGCACGGCGCGCCGGACCAGCTCCTTGGTCATGCGGATGGCCAGGGGGCCGTTGGCGGCGATCGTCTGGGCCAGGCCGAGGGCGGCGTCGAGGAGCTCAGCCGCGGGGACCACCCGGTTGACCAGGCCCCATGAGGCGGCGCGCGGGGCATCAATGAGGTCTCCGGTCAACGCGACTTCGAGCGCCAGGGAGAGCGGGAGCCGGGTGCCGAGCAGGGTCCCGCCCCCGCCCGGGATCAGGCCGCGCTTGACCTCGGGGAGCCCGAAACGCGCCGTGTCGGCCGCCACCACCAGATCGCAGGCCAGGGCCAGTTCGAAGCCACCGCCCACGGCGGCACCGTTCACGGCGGCGATCACCGGCTTCGCGGGCAGGTTCTTGAAGTTGAACGGGGCGGGGGCGTCTGCGTCCTCGGTCGCCGTGGACCCCCCACCGTCCCGGGGCGGACCTTGCTCGCTCTGGCTGAAGGCGCGCAGGTCCATGCCGGCGCAGAAAATCCGCTCACCCGCCCCCGTGAGCACGAGCACCTGGGTGGCGTCGTCCGTCGCGCTCTCGTGAAAGGCCCGGCCCAGCTCCCGCAGCAGTTCGGGGTTGAGGGAGTTGGCCGCCTCGGGCCGGTTCAGTCGGAGTACCTGGACCAGGCCGTGTTGTTCGCGCTCGAGAATCATCGTCACCCCGTGAGTCGTCCGCCGTGTGGTGCGACACGGTAGCGGGCGCCGCGTGCCGACGGAGAGTGTCCGGGCATTCGCCGGGGACGAGGCGCTTCACGAACCAGGCGCGGCGACCGCCAGCCGCATCGGCCCGAGGGAACCGTGCCGGATGATGGTGGATGCGGTGACCAGCGGGGGTGGTGCACCGGGCGGGTTGCCGATCGGCCCCATGGCGACCGTCTGGGTGACATCGCTGGTCCCATCGCATCGGCCGTGCACGTCTGGCACGAGGGCGGTCACGGTGATGGTGATCACTTTGGCGGAGCCACCGCTGGCGATCCCTTCGAAGCTCCCGCAAGCGGGCAGGCTGGCACGCAGCCGGATCGAATCGTTCTCCACGCCGGTCAACGCCTGCCAGGGCACCGAGATCACCTCGCTCGCCAGGGCCAGCGCGGCGGGTTGCACCGACCCGCAGACCAGACTGGGCGCCGTGAAGGCGACCGCAGGCGAACCGTGCGCGGCCCCGATGACGACGGCGGCATAGCCGCTCGAAAGAAGATCCTCTCCGGAGACGCCCACGGGGTTCGAGGTCGAGGTCGTGCTCGCAGGCTCTTCCGGGCAGCCGGCGAACCCCGAGGACTTGGCGAATCCCACCCAGGCGAGCAGCTTCGTGATGTGCGGCACCCCGAGGACCCGGAGCGAGATGGTCACCAAGCCGTAGCCGAGCGGCCCCTGTGTGCGGCTCTGCAGCACGGGGCTGGCCCAGATCTCCTGCGCCGCCTGCTTCACCGAGACGAGCGGTCGATCGCCCGCGGGTGCCGGGACGACCTCGAGGACGCCGCCATCGAGGGAGACCGGCGCCACGAAGCGCCCCCGCACCACATCGGCCGGGCCCGGCAACGACGCCGCACGGTGCACGGCGCCGTGGGACGCCGCCGTTGCGGCTGCCGCAATGCCGGGGTCCGGGGTCGCCACCAGCGCCGTGGTGAGGGCAGCCACCATCACAAGGCCAGCCACCATCACAAGGCCAGCCACCACCGTGAGGGCGGCGACCATCACCAGGCCGGTTCCTTTTCCCATCACCCATCTCTGACGCTCGTCGGGGCGGAACGGTTCGCCCTCGCCCGCGCCCGCGCCCAGGCTCACGCCGGAGCCGCCGCCCGCGCCAGAGCGCCCGCCTGCTCCAGCGCCGCTCAGCTGTCGATGGTGAAGACGCGCCGCACGAACCTCCAGGTCCCGTCCTCCTTGGACAAGGTGTCGTCGTAGCCGCCGATGGCGAGCACGGTCGACTGTGGGGGCTCGCCGCTCATGATGGAGAGCTGCAGGTACGCCTTCAGCGTGGCGAAGGTCCCGTCGCCGTCGATCACCAGATTGGTGATGACGTGCCGAGGCGCCCGCACCGAACCGGCGAAGGCGCGGGCGTAGTCAGCCAACGCGGCCCGCCCCTCGGTGACCTGCCCGGCGGCATCGAGCACGCCGTTCTCGACGAAGGCCGCGGCGAACGCCTCACCGTCTCCCGTGTCGATGGCAAAGTTGTAGCGGGCGGTGAGCCCTTGGATCGCCAACTGGTCTTCGACTGTGAGGCCCATGGTTCCCCCCTCGCTCTTTCTGGTCGTGGTCGGGAAACCGATGTTTCCCCGCCGGATGGTCAGGTCCACCCTAGGTCCCGGTGCTCACCGCCGATGCTATAACTGGTCAACTCGGGGAGGGGTCGATGTCGAGCGTGGAACGCCGATCGCACGGGAGGATGAGATGGCCTCGGTCATGACGGACGGTGGGGTGCCCTACGGCACCCAGATCCGGCACACGGCCGAGGCAGAACCGGACGCGGTCGCCATCGTGTTCGCGGCCGAGGACGGCACCGAGCGACTGGTCACCTTCCGCGAGCTGGACGAGCGCTCCACCCAGATCGCCCGGGTCCTCATCGAGCGCGGTCTCGAAGTGGGTGATTTCCTCGCGGTGTCCCTGCGCAACTCGCCCGAACACCTCATGGCCTGCTTCGCCGGGTGGAAGGCGGGAGCGATCGTGGTGCCGATGCGCTGGGACCTCCCCGAGTGGGAGCGCGGACGCGTGCTCGCCACCATGCGTCCCAAGCTGGTCGTCGATGCCGATCATGCCGACGAGTACCTTCTGGCCGCCGATGCGGCCTCGACCACCCCGCTCGACGAGGTGGTGCCGCCGCGGGGGTTCGGGGTGTGCAGCTCGGGTTCGACCGGGGCGCCCAAGGTGATCGTGATGAACCTCCCCGGGTTGTTCTACGCCGAAGCCGGGCTGAATATGGTGGTCGAGTCGTACGGCAGGTTGCCCCAGCCCCAGCGCGTCCTGGTGCCCGCGCCGCTGTACCACACCAACGGTTTCACCGCGACGAGAAACCTCATGGCAGGGGAGCGCATCGTGCTGCTCGAGCGGTTCAATGCGGCCCGCATCGTCGATCTGATCGAGCAGTACGGCATCACCGGGTTCATCGGCGCCACGCCGATGCTCCAGCGCATCGCGCAGGTCCCGGGCATTGACGAGCGCGACCTCTCCTCGCTCGACTGGGTCCAGCAGGGTGCGTCGCCGCTCCCTCTTTGGCTGGGGCGCCGCTGGTGTGAGCTGGTCGGCCCCGAGCACTTCTACCTCAGCTACGGCGCCTCGGAAATGCACGGCCTCGTCACCTGCCGGGGCGATCAGTGGCTCGCGCACCCCGGTACCCTCGGCCTGCCGTTCGGGGAGGCGGTGGTGAAGATCCTCGACCCCGAGGGTAAGGAGTTGCCGGCCGGTGAGGTGGGGGGTATCTACATCTGGACGCCTACCGGGCCTGCGGCCTCCTACGTGGGGGACAACGTCACCCCGATGACCCGGACCGACGACGGGTTCGTCACGGTGGGGGACCTCGGCTGGCTCGACGAGGGGGGCTACTTGTACATGGCCGACCGCCGGGTGGACATGATCGTCACCGGCGCCGCCAATGTCTTTCCCGCGGAAGTCGAAGCTGCCCTCAGCGAGCATCCCGACATCGTCGATGTAGTCGTGGTCGGGCTGCGGGACCCCGAGTGGGGCCGGCGGGTGCACGCCATCGTCCAGCCGGTCGATGTGGCCAACCCCCCCGGCGAAGCCGACATCATCGGTTTCGCCAAGGCGCGTCTGGCCTCCTACAAAGCCCCCAAGACGGTCGAGTTCATCGCCTCCCTGCCCCGCAGCGAGGCGATGAAATTGAGCCGGGGAGCCCTCGTTCTCGAGCGCGACGGGCCCGATCCGGCCGACGAGTCCCCCGGCGCCGCGACGGCGTGAGCCGCGCAGGCACGCCCCAGGCCGGCCATTCGTGCCCGCCCGGACGGTATAGCGTACTGCTCGCCGATCGGGGGACCTTGGCCTTGGACCTGCGGGTGGTGATCGGACATGGCCGCGGAAGAGAGGGACACGTCAATGCCTGAGTACGAATTCGTGAAGTACGAGGAGCTCGAGGACGGCAAGATCGTTCGGATCTTGCTCGACCGGCCCGACACGCGCAACGCCCAGAACCGCGGCATGCTCGTGGAGCTCGACGATGCCTTCCGGGAGGCCGAGAAGGACGACACCGTGCGGGTGGTCATCCTCGGCGGCGTCGGCCCGCTGTTCTCCTCGGGGCACGACATGGGCTCGGCGAAGTCGATCGAGGAGCGCACCGAACACCCGACCAGCAAGATCGACGGCGCCACGCGGGAGGGCGCCGAGAACCGGATGTTGCAGGAGTGGCACTACTACTTCCAGAACACGCTGCGCTGGAGGAACCTGCGGAAAATCACCGTGGCCCAGGTGCAGGGCACCGTCTATGCCGCGGGACTCATGCTCATGTGGGCCTGTGACCTGATCGTGGCGGCGGACAACGCCCTCTTCGCCGACGTGGTGGGGACCCGGCTCGGCATGTGCGGGGTGGAGTACTTCGGTCACCCGTGGGAGTTCGGTCCCCGCAAGGCGAAAGAGCTCATGCTGACCGGCGATGCGATCGACGTCGTCGAGGCCCACCGCCTCGGCATGGTCTCGAAAATCTTCCCGACCGAGGAGCTGTCCGAGCGGACCCTGGAGTTCGCCAAGCGGATCGCCGAGCTCCCCACCGTTTCGGCGCTGCTCATCAAGGAGTCGGTGAACCAGACCGTCGACAACATGGGCTTCTACAACTCCCTGCAGGCCTGCTTCACCCTGCACCAGCTGAACCACGCCCACTGGGCCGAGGTCCACGAGAACAGGTATCCGGCGGCACTGGTCGAAGACGGGATCGCCGACTGGAGGAATCCGCCGCCGGTCCTGCTCTCGGTGCCCGACGCCGTGGACGGACCCTCCACCAAGCGCCAGAAGGCCTAAGCCCGCCAGGGGGCGGGGCGAGAGCGCCCAGGTTCACGAGCGCGCACGGGTTCGAGAGCGCCCAGGTTCGGTCGAGAGCGCCCAGGTTCAGACATGTACATCGCGGACTTCGCCGAATCGGCCCCCGACCGGGCTGCCGTCGTGATGGGC
The DNA here is from genome assembly GCA_049513455.1 of Acidimicrobiales bacterium. Taxonomy (GTDB): domain Bacteria; phylum Actinomycetota; class Acidimicrobiia; order Acidimicrobiales; family RAAP-2; genus Bog-473. The sequence continues at coordinate 12,564 of JBEKWB010000038.1, read as the reverse complement.
GGGTCCGGTCGCCGGATCTCGTATCGAGAGCTCGACGAGGGGTCGATCCGGTTCGCCCGGGTGCTGCACGACTGCGGGCTGCGGCGGGGCGACCATTTCGCCGTCCTGCTCGAGAACCACCCCGCCTATTTCGAGATCGTCTGGGCCGGCATGCGGTCGGGTCTCTACATCACCGCGGTGAACGCCCATCTGACTGCGGCCGAGGCCGGCTACATCGTCGACGACTGCGGGGCCAAGGTTCTGGTCACCAGCGCCGCCCTCGGCGCGCTGGCAGAAGCCCTGGTGGAGTCGACCCCCGGCGTGGAGCACCGCTTCATGGTCGACGGCACGATCCCGGGACACGACTCCTACGAAGCCGCCGTGGCCACGCAGGAGGCCGCCCCGCTGGAACAGCAGTCCCGGGGGATGGTCATGCTCTACAGCTCGGGCACCACCGGGCGCCCCAAGGGGATCAAGTTCCCCCTGCCCCCGGCGGACTCACCGCTCGGGGAGTGGGAGATCGGTGAGCACAGCCGGGCCCGCTACGGCTTCGGCGAGGACATGGTGTTCTTGAGCCCGGCTCCGCTGTACCACGCCGCTCCGCTGCGGGTGGCCATGGCGGTGCACAGCGTCGGCGGGACCGTGGTCGTCATGGAGCGGTTCGACCCCGCGTCGGCGCTGGCGCTGATGGAGCGCGAGCGCGTCACCCACAGCCAGTGGGTGCCGACGATGTTCGTCCGGATGCTGAAGCTGCCTCCGGCCGAGCGGACGCGGCACGACCTCTCGCACCACCGCGTCGCCACCCACGCCGCGGCGCCCTGCCCCGTGCACGTGAAGGAGCAGATGATCGAATGGTGGGGACCGATCATCGAGGAGTACTACTCCGGCACCGAGAACTTCGGCAGCACGGCCATCACGTCACTCGAGTGGTTGGCCCACAAGGGCTCGGTCGGTCGCCCCGCCGCCAACGTGGTCATCCACATCTGCGACGACGAGGGCAATGAGGTCCCGGCGGGGGAGACGGGGGCGGTGTACTTCGAGGACCCCGCGGCGGCGTTCGAGTACCACGGTGACCCGACCAAGACGAGCTCGGCCCAGCATCCCGCCCATCCGACCTGGCGCTCGCTCGGCGATATCGGCAAGGTGGACCAGGACGGGTACCTCTACCTCACCGACCGCCGCGCCTTCATGATCGTGTCGGGTGGGGTCAACATCTATCCCCAGGAGATCGAAGATGTCCTGCTGGCCCACCCGAAGGTCCTCGACGTCGCCGTCTTCGGCGTGCCGAACCCCGAAATGGGCGAGGAGGTCAAGGCGGTGGTGCAACCGATGGCCGGGGCCGAGCCGGGGGAGGCACTGGCGGCCGAGCTGCGGGCGTGGTGCGAGGGCCGGCTGGCCCACTACAAGTGGCCCCGCAGCATCGATTTCGACCCCCAGCTGCCGAGACTCGACAACGGGAAGCTCTACAAGACGGCGCTGCGGGAGCGCTACTGGGAAGGGCGGGCGAGCAGGGTGGTCTGACACCCCGGCCCGACGTCCCGGCCTGACACCCCGGCTGACACCCCGGCTGACACCCCGGCCGACACCGGGATTGGCCGGATCGGTGACGGCGCCTACGATTGGCCTTCGGGGTCGGACCTGGGGTCTCGGCCGGTTGGAACTGGAACGGTTGGAAAGAGCGAGGGCCTCGGGCCGACGCAATGGGGAGGAGCCTGCTCGGTGGACCTGAATCACTCGGACGAGCAGCAACAGCTGGTCGACTCCTTCGGTGCCCTGTACGCCAAGGATTCGCCCCCCGAGCGCGTGCGGGCGGCCGAGGCGGCCACCCCGACCGGTCACGACCCCGAGCTTTGGCTCCGCCTCCAGGAGAACGGCGCCCTTGACATGGCGGTGGACGAGGACTCCGGGGGCTGGGGGGCCTCGTTGCTGGACCTGGCCCTGGTGGCCGAACAGCACGGGCGCTACCTGGGCTCGGCGCCGCTCCTGGAGGCGCAGGCGGCCGCCCGGCTCCTGGGCCGCCTCGGGTCCGACGCAAAGAACGCACCGGCGGGACGACGGCGGGCGGCCGGACTGCTCGAGGCGGCCCTGGCGGACGCCCGGCTGGTCACGCTGGCCCTCCATCCGCCGACGGGGGGCGGCGTGCTCCCCTTGGTGCCCGCCGGCGCCATCGCCGACGACGTGGTCTTCTTCGACGGCAGCACGCTGCGGCACCTCGCGCTGGACGGTGAGGGTGACGGTGCTCGCCGGTCCGTCACCACTATCGGCTCCCTGCCGCTGGCCGACATTGCCGTACCGGCTGCCTCCACCACAGAGCTGGCGTCGGGAGCCGAGGCCGCCGCGGCCTTCGACGAGGCCGTGAACGAGTGGATGATCCTGGTGGCCGGCGCGTTGGTCGGGCTCGGGGCACGCTCCCTTGAAATAGGGGTCGAGTACGTCAAGGAGCGCAAGGCGTTCGGCGTGCCGATCGGGTCGTTCCAGGCCGTCTCCCACGGATTGGCCGATGCCGCCACGGCACTCGACGGGGCCACGCTGCTGGCCCGGGAAGCGGCCTGGTCGGCCGAGGTCGAGCCCGCGCGCACGCCCGAGTTGGGCCCCCTCGCCTTCGGGTTCTGCACCGAAGCGGCGCGGGAGGCCAGCTATCGCAGCCTGCACTATCACGGCGGCTACGGCTTCATGCTCGAATACGACATCCAACTCTACTTTCGCCGGGCCCGGGGGTGGCCGGCGCAGTTCGCCGAACCCGACGTCGCCTTTGGGGTGGCCGCCGCCCGCCGCCTGTCCGCCCGCAACGCGGCGGCCTCCGAGGGCGACGCGGCGGCCTCGGAGGGGGAGGTCTGACCATGGACTTCAGATTGGGCGAGAAGAGCGAGGCGGTCCGGCGCGAGGCGCGGGCCTTCCTGGCCGAGGCGTTCACGCCCGAGGTACGCGAGACGATGGAGGAGACCGGGGTCCACCACAGCTGGGACTTCCATCGCAAGCTCGTCGAGCGCGGCTGGCTGGCCCCGGGCTGGCCCAAGGAGCTCGGCGGTCAGGGCCGGGATCCGCTCGAGGTGCTGGCGTTCGCCGAGGAGCTCCAGCGAGCCGGTGCGCCCACCTACGGCGTGGGCACCACCCTGATGATCGCCGGCGTCATCCGGCACCTCGGCACCGAGGAGCAGAAGCGGCTGATCATTCCGCCGGCGCTCCGAGGGGAGCTGATCATCGTGCTCGGCTTCACCGAGCCCGAGTCGGGGTCCGACGTGGCGGCGGCGCAGACCCGGGCCGTGCGCGACGGCGACCAGTGGATCATCAACGGCCAGAAGATGTTCACGACCAACGCCCAGGAGGCCGACTACGCCTTCATGCTCACCCGGACCAACACCGAGGTGCCCAAGCACCAGGGGCTCACCACCTTCTTGGTGCCGCTCAAGCAACCCGGCGTCGAGATCCGGGCGGTCCGCACCGTCTCGGGCGAACGGACCAACCTGACCTTCTACACCGATGTGCGGGTGGACGACAGCCTGCGGGTCGGGGAGGTCGACGGGGGCTGGGACACCATGGCGGTCGGCCTGACCCTCGAGCGGTCGGGGCCCCAGGGCGGGCAGTCGTTCCAGCTCCTGGCCGCCATGGAGCACTGGGCCGCCACGGCGGTTGACGGGGCGGGACGACCGCGCGCCGATGATCCGACCGTGTTGGCCCGCCTGGGGAGGGCCGCGGCCGAGAACGAGGTGACCACCCTCCTGGCGCGCCGGAGCGCCTGGGTCCAGTCCACCGGCGGGCTCCCGGGCGTCGAGGGGTCGATGGCCAAGCTCTTCGCCTCCGAGGCGGTCACCCGTCAGGGGGGCGATTTCATGGACATGCTCGGTCCCGACGGCGTGCGGAGCACGGGCGATCCCACGGCGGTCGAGGGTGGCGCGGCCGAGTTCGCTCTTCGATTCGCCCTGGGCGCCACCACCTACGGGGGCACGAGTGAGATCCAACGCAACATCATCGCCCAGCGCGGGCTGGGGCTTCCGCGAGCGCGCTGAGCCTTCCGCGAGCGCGCTGGGCCTTCCGCGAGAGCGCTGAGCCTTCCGCGAGCGTGCCGGGGCTTCCGCGAGCGCGCTGGGGCTTCCGCGAGCGCGCTGGGCCTTCCGCGAGCGCGCTGGGGATTCCGCGAGCGCGCTGGGCCTTCCGCGAGCGCGCTGAGCACGCCGACTAGGCCAGGGCCGTGAGCATCGCCTCCATCTGCTCGATGTAGTGCGTCACGGAGTGGTGGATCAGCCTGAGATACAGGGCCGTGGCGCCGGCGGCGACGAGTCGCCCCACGGCCTGGCGCGTCCCCTGGGGATCGGCACCGGGGTCGACGGGCCGGTTGTTCTGCAACACGATCTCGAGGGGGCGTGGGCGTGCCGCCCATGCTGCGGTCGCGCGCGCCGTTTCGATCAGCGCGCCCAGGTCGCGGACGCTGAGACCGAAGGGGGCCCAGCCGTCCCCGAGCTCGACGGCCCGGCGCAGGGACCGCGCCGTCCGGCCGCCGATCCAGAAAGGGACGCGGTCCTGACGCGCACACGGATCGAGCACCACGTCGGCGTAGGAGTAGTAGGCGCCGTCGTAACGCGGTCGCGGTGCGGACAGCGACACGCGCAGCGCCCTGAGCGCGTCGTCGGCCCGTGCACCGCGGTCGTCGAAGGGCGCACCCAGGAGGTCGAACTCCTCCCGCAGCGACCCTACGCCGACTCCGAGGATGAGGCGACCGTTCGTCACCTGGTCGAGCGTCCCGTAGCGCTTGGCGATTTCGAGAGGGTGGTGGTACCCGAGAACCAGAACGTTGGTGGCAAAGCGGACACGGGTGGTCACCGCCGCGAGGTAACCGAAAGTGGCCAGGGGGTCCCAGTAGCGGCTACCCCGCTCCGCTGCGACCTCGGTGGGAATGACGACGTGCTCGCTGCAGCCCACATGCGAGTAACCGAGCCGGTCGGCGGCTACGGCTATCTGCGCCACGTCGTCGATGGTTGCGTCCACCTCCCAGGACGCATGGCTGTCAGGGAGCATCGTGAGCACCGGCGTCATGAGGCCCAGGCGCAACGGGGTCCCTTCGAACGACACCGTGGGCGGCGGTGCCACGCCCCCGTCGTCGGCTGGCGTCACCATGACCGCATCATGACCGCACCATGTCCTCTCCGAGCCGGATCCGAATTTGCCGGATCCGAATTTGGAGGGCCGACATTAGCGGCCGACCGGTGCCGATGACCGGTGCCGATGACCGGTGTCGCCGACCGATGCCGATGACCGGTGTCGATGACCGGTGCCGATGACCGGTGCCGATGTGCGCGGGCGGAGCCGCCGCGCCGCGCTGCGGAGCCCTCGTGTCGTGCGGTGCCCCCGGTAGTGTTGGCGACACGATGAAGCTGCGCGCCACCTACCGTGCGCCGGACGCCGGCCGCTATCGCACTGCGGGCGGGGCCTGGGACGTCCCCGTCCTCGATTCCGTCATGCGGCAACGACCACCCGGAACGGGTGCTGTCCTCGTTGACGGAGAGCGCCGGTTCGACGGCGACCAACTCGAAAAGTTGGTGGCGGGTCTCGCCGGCGGGTTGCGCCGCATGGGGGTGCACCGGGGCGATGTCGTGACGTGGCAGATGCCCAACTGGTGGGAGGCTCTCGTCCTTTACCGCGCCTGCTGGCGGTGCGGTGCGGTTGCCGCGCCGCTGCACCATCAGTTCGGTGCGGCCGAAGTCGACTACATGGTGGAGCTGCTCGAGCCCGCGGTGGCGTTCTCGTCCCCGGTACTGCCCTTGGCCGCGCGCGACGGCACCATTGGCGTCCGTATCGAGGGCTCGCGCTTCGACGAGTTGTTGGCGGGAAGCCCCGTGCGCCCCGCCACAAGCGTGCGCACCGTCACCAGCCCCAACCACCCCGCCGACCTGGCCGTGGTCATCTTCACCTCGGGATCGACGGGGCGACCCAAGGCGGTGCTCCATACGCACCGGGGCTTGGCCTACAAGGCGCGGAAGATGACGGCCGTGCACGGCCTCTCCGGCGCCGACGCCGTGCTCATGCCGGCACCGTTGGCGCACATTTCGGGGCTGCTCAACGCGGTCCTGGTACCCGGTGCGGCGGCCATGCGCACCGTGCTGATGGAGCGCTGGGACGTCGAGCGCGGGCTGAGCCTCATTGAGAAGGAGCGCATCAGCTACATGATCGGGCCGCCGACCATGTTCACCGCCGTGATGGAAGATGCCGCCTTCGCCCCGGAGAAGGTCGCCAGCCTGCGGGTGATCTCCAGCGGGATGATGGGCGTCAGCCCCGCGTTCATCGCGGCGGCCCGCGAGGGCCTGGGCGCCATCGTCAAGCGGAGTTATGGGTCGACCGAGGCACCGACGGTGTCCACCTGTACCAACGACGATCCTCCGGAACGGTGCCAGGAGACCGACGGCCGTGCGGTCGGTGACGTGGTCATCCGCATCACCGATCCTCTCAGCGGGCGTGCGCGGCGGGCGGGACAGGAGGGGGAGGTCTGGATCAGGGGACCCGAGCTGTTCGCCGGGTACTCCGACGCGGCAGAGACGGCGGCCTCAATGCACCGAGGTTGGTTCCGCAGCGGTGACCTCGGAGTGCTCGACGAACAGGGGTGGCTGGCCATCACCGGCCGCATCAAGGAGCTGATCATCCGCGGCGGCGAGAACATCTCGTCCTCCGAGGTGGAGCGCGCCCTGGAGCTGCATCCGGGGATCAGGCAGGCGGTCGTGGTCGGCCGACCCGACGATCGGTTGGGCGAACGGGTCGTCGCCTTCGTCGTCGGCGCAGTCGCCGGCACCGACGTGATCGATGTGGCCGAATGCCGGCGCTGGTTCGCCGAGCACGGTGTGGCCCGGTTCAAGACGCCCGAACTCGTCGTACAGCTCGACGAGGTGCCGTTGCTGGCGGCGGGCAAGCCGGACCGCTCGGCGCTCAAGGCGCGGGCGGCGACCCTGAGCATGGCGGGTTGATCCGATGGCCTCTGATTCGATGGTCTCTCGATCGATGGCCTCTGATTCGATGGTGGCGCCGTGGATCTCGCACTGACGCCCGAGGAACAAGCGTTCCGCGACGAGGTCCGCACTTGGCTCGAGGCCAATGTGGAGCTCCCGGGTCGTTTCGGATCGCTGGAGGACGAGTTCGAGTGGGGCCGCACATGGCAGGCGCGGCTGGCCGCGGACCGCTGGGTGGGGATCCACTGGCCCCATCAGTACGGCGGCCGCGGGGCCTCGCCACTGCAGGTGGCCATCTTCAACATGGAGTACGCCCGTTCACGGGCGCCGCAGCCGGTGAACCGCAACGGCATCAACCACGTGGGACCGACGATTCTGGCGCACGGCACCGATGCGCAGAAGGCCCGCTGGCTGCCCCGCATCCTCAGTGCGGAGGAGATCTGGTGCCAGCTCTTCAGCGAGCCCGGGGCCGGATCGGATTTGGCCTCACTGCGGACGCGGGCCGTCCCGGTCGAAGGTGGCTGGATACTCCAGGGCCAGAAGGTCTGGACGAGCTATGCGCAGTTCGCCCGGTGGGGGATCGCGCTGGTGCGGACGGACCCCGATGTCTCCAAGCACATGGGTCTCTCGTATCTCGTGGTGGACATGACGTCCGCGGGCATCGACATCCGCCCCCTGGTCACCATCACCGGCGAGTCCGAGTTCAACGAGGTGTACCTCGATGACGTCTTCGTCCCGTCGGACTGCCTGATCGGTGGGTTGAATCGGGGCTGGTCGGTCGCCAACACGACCCTGGCCCATGAGCGGGGCACGACCTTCCCCTTCAAAGAGCAGGTCGTGCACGAGGTCTACCTGAACGAGCTCTATGCCCTGGCGGCCGAGCTGGGCACGCTCGACGACCTCGAGGTGGCGGATGCGCTGGCCGAGGCGGCGGTCAAGCTCCGCATCCTGCGCCTGCACAACTGGCGCACCCTGTCCCGCCTGACCAATGGCGAGGAGCCCGGGCCCGAGTCGAGCGTGGTCAAGCTCACCTGGGCCGACATGACCCAGACGCTCTCCGACGCTGCGCTGCTCGTGCTCGACTCCGCCTCGCCGCTGTGGGGCGAGGCGACGGACAATCCCATGGAGGGCAAGTGGCAGCGGCAGTGGCTGTGGTCCAAGGCAGCTACCATCGCCGGGGGCACCTCGGAGATCCAGCGTACGATCATCGGGGACCGGATTCTGGGCTTGCCCCGCTGATCCACCGGGCCTCCTCGCCGGGGCCCCTCACCTGGGCCTCACCCTCACCCCAAAGCTCAGCCTCAACTTGAGCTTGAGACTCTGCCGCCCTGCTAACCGGCCCGGGCCGTGTCGAGGACGGCCAGGATCTCGTCGCCCCAGCGCTCGAGGCGGATCTGCCCCATCCCCCGGCAGGCGGCCAGCTCGGCGAGTGTTGCGGGATCCCGGGCGGCGATCCCGGCAAGTTCCGCGTCCTTCAAGATCACATAGGCCGGCACCGCTTCCTGGCTCGCCAGGGCCGTCCTCCACGCGCGCAACGCCTTCTCGGCCTCGGCGCCCGCGGCGGCCGAGCCGGGGGCGACCAGAGTGACCGTCCGCCCGTCGACACGCACGTCGGCCCCGAGGGCCACTTTGAGCCTGACCGCCCCCGTCGAGAGGATGGCCGCTTCCGCCGTCACCTCGACGACGGTGCCCACCGTTCCCCGGTCGTCGACCACGAGCCCGGGGACAGCCTCCACCTTCGGCAGCGTGACTTCCGCGAACACGCGTGAGCCCTTGCCCTTCGTCGCCGCGCGGCGCGTCCGGTTGTTCGCGGTCGCCCGCGGGTCGGGCGCGCCGCCACGGGCGTCGTCGATGGTCGCGGGCGACGGTCGCACGCGGGTCCCGTCGAGTTCGGAGAGGAAGATGGAGGGCGCATCGGCGTCGGCCAGCGCGACCACCTGGCTGCGGGCACGGGTGAGGGCAACGTGAAAGACGCGTCGCTCGCCCTCCTCGTCGTTCCCGAGCCGGTGGGGGAACAGGCCTCGCGACGCGTCGAAGATGATGACGTGGTCCCATTCGCGTCCCTTGATGCGATGGATGGTGGAGAGCAGCACCGACGGCCCCTCGCCGGCGGTCCGGTTCAACACCTCGCGTAGCCACGGTTCGAAGCTGGCCACGTCGGGATGCAGAGCCGCCACCGATTCGAGCGCCGCCAGGTCGTCGGTATGGGTGGAGCGGTCGGCCTCGCTGCGTGACGAGTCGAGCACGTCCATGGTCTCACCGAGGCCCACTTCGACACGGATGGCCTTGAGGGCGGCGAGAGACGAGCGCCTGCAGCCACGCACCACCGTGTCGAGATCGCTGGCGTAGACCCCGAGCTTCGGGACGTCGCGGCCCGAGAGCCGGCCCGCCAGCCGGCGGATGTCGGTGATCGAGCTCGTCGGCCGGCTGGTGAGCATGTCGACCACCTTGGGCGCGATGCCCCGCGAGGGTCGGCGGATCGTCTCGATGATGTCCTCACGCGTGATGTGCTCGGGGTCGGCGCCGATCCGCAGGTAGGCGAATGCAGTGCGGATACCGGTCCGCTGCAGTACGCCCGCCGACAAAGGGGTGCTGCACGGAACGCCGGATTCCATGCAGGCCACCTGGACGGGGAGGAGGGCGGAGTTCACCCGGGCGAGCACGGCGATGTCGGCCGGGTCGACCCCGCCGGCACGCCAGGCCGCGATGGTCTCGACGGCGAGCCCGGCGAGCGCGTCGGCCGGCGCCTTCAAGACGGCGACCGGTCCGCATCCGGTCAGCGGTGCACCGAAGGCACCGGGCGCGTCGACCTGTCCCTCCGGAGGGTGGATGTCCTTCTCGAGGCGGCGAGCGTTGTAGGAAAGCAGGTGACGAGCGGCGTCGATGACTGCGGTCGGGCATCGGTAGTTGACCGTCAACGCATGGGCGTCGGCGCCGGGAAAGTAGAGGGGGTAGTCGATGAGGAATTCGGGGGTTGCGCCGGAGTACCCGTAAATGACCTGGTCGTCGTCGCCGACCCCGAAGCAGTCGTAGGAGGGGGAGGCCAGGAGCCTGATGAGGAGGAGGTGCGCCGGGTTGAGGTCCTGGAACTCATCCACCAGAAGGAAGCGGCACCTCGCCTGGGCGACCTCCCGGGCCGCCGGATCGGTCAGCAGGATCTCGATGGCCCGGTAGATCTGCTCGTCGAAGTCGACGGCACCGGACTCCACGAGCGCGGCGCGGTAGCGGTCGAAACCCTCGGCGATGCCCGCCGCGTCGGGGATGGACTCTTCGACCAGATGTGGCGCGGTGAGCCCGAGTCTGATGGCCGAAAGGGCCTCGATATAGGGGGCGACGGTGTCGGTATTGGCCTGCCGACGGATCTCTATCAGACGCTGCAGCAGGTCGCGCACGGCCGGCTCTTCGAGAACACGCAGATGACCGCCGGCCCCGAATTCATTGCAGATCCACAACCCGAGGCTGTTCAAGGTACGGATGTTGAGTCCCGGGCCGCCGTCGATGTCCGCGCAGCGCTGCCGCATTTCGGCGGCCGCCTTGTTGTTGTACGCCAGCGCGGTGATCGTGGCCGGGTGCACGCCGCATTCGGTGACGAGGTGTCGGAGACGCTCGGTCAGCACCCGGGTCTTTCCCGAGCCGGCGGGGGCGATCACCCGAGCCGGACCGGCGCGGTGGTGGACCGCCGCGAGTTGGTCGGGAGCCAGATTGGAGGGTGCGTGAACCCGGCCGGCCGGTCGCAGCCATCCCGCCTCCGCGTTCCACCGATGGACCACCTCGATCCCCGATCCGAGTTCCGGCGGCTGTGGTGGACCCCCGTCGATGAAGACCGCAGTCCCGTCGGCCATGACGATGTCGGCCTTCGTGACGTCGGCCATCCCGATGTCAGTCTTCGTGACGTCGGCCACCCTGACGTCAGCCATCCTGACGTCGGCCTGTGGGTCCTCACCCGGCCCGGCTACGGCTTCACGAACACCCTCGTCGGCACAGAGCCGGGCCGCCTTGCGGCCGTGCCACCAGATGGGAACGCCGCCCCGGGCGTCGTAATTGTTGGCCCAGACCAGGAATTGCAGGCGCTCGCGGCTGAACTCGAAATGAGGGGTCAACTCGTAGACGGGGCGCCCGCAGTGCTCGGGCGCCCGCAGTGCCGCCGGGTCCACTGCCAGTTCCACGACGACCGGGCGGCGAGCGAACCAGTAGCCGTGGAGCACCTCCGCCACCGGTCCCGGGTTCTCCAGCGAGGCGTCGTCAATGACGACCCGGGGGCATGATGCCCAGTTCAGGGGTGGTGCGTCTCCCGGGAGCACGACGACACCGCGGCCCAACTCGGCCGCCCCGTGTGAAGTCATTGCGTAAGGGTAACGGTCGGGTGCGTCGGCCCAGCCTCGCAAATCACTCTGCTCGTGGGCTCGTTCATGCAGGGGCAAGGATGAAGTCGAAGGGATCAAAGGCGCAGGTAGGCCGGCCAGCGGCCGGCCTCAGTCATTGTGATCTCGCACGAGCGACGGGTCCCTCAAGGCTTCCCCTACGGGCGGCTGCGCCGGCCTTGACCGACCCTGCTGGTGCCACCTCGAGACCTACGAAGAGAGGACCTCGACTTCGGTGTCCGCCATCATCGGCTGCTTGAACCAGCGGTCCGGCGTGTCCTCGATGAAAGCGAGCATATTGGGCAGACCCATAAATGACTGCTCGATACGCGACACGATCACCACGTCGCCGGACTGCGTGCGCACGGAATCGCCGGCCTTCACCTTCTCCGCTTTGACCGTCTTCCATGTGTCCGACATCGTGAAGGTTCCTCCCTTTAGTTCGGCAGGACCGATTCGACGGCACCGACCAGTTCTTCGGAATCCGGCGCCACCGTAGGCCGGAAACGCCCGACAACATCGCCGGCGGGGGAGATCAGGAACTTCTCGAAGTTCCACTGGATGTCGCCCGCCTCGCCCGCGGCGTCCGGCTTTGCGGTCAGCTCGGTGAAGAGTGCGTGACGCTTCTGGCCGTTCACGTCCACCTTCTCGGTGATCGGGAAGGTCACGCCGTAGGTGGACGAGCAGAAGGTGGCGATCTCGTCGGCCGTGCCGGGCTCCTGACCCCCGAATTGGTTGCACGGCACCCCGAGGACCGTGAAGCCGCGTGACTCGTAGGTGCGTTGCAGCTCTTCGAGTCCGGTGTACTGCGGGGTGAGGCCGCACTTGGAGGCCACGTTGACGACCAGAACGGCCTTCCCCTGGAGTGCTTCCAGGTCGAGCGGCTGTCCATCGAGTGAGGCAATTGGGTGTTCGTATATCGACATGCCCAAACCCTAGACCGCCAACTCGCCCGCCCGCCCGCCGGCACGCCGGCACGCGCCCGGATCACAAATCCGGACCAGCCACACGGAAGCACGCTCTCGAGGTGAGCGCGGGTGAAAATGGTGTCCGGGCGGACGCGGCATCGAGCGCAGTGGCGCGGTGATGTGTTAGCTGGGATGTTGCGAAGTGGGAAATGGGTTAGATGGGAGGGATGGGGCAGATGCGTAAGGGTGTGGGTGGAAACCCACTCCCCTACCCGTCCGGCGGGGGCCGCTCGTAGCGCATCCGGTTGTGGGGGCCGCACAAGGCTTGCCCGTTCCCCTGCTCGGTGGGCCCGCCCTGGCTGTACGGCACGATGTGGTCGATCT
>JBEKWB010000037.1:0-35652 GCA_049513455.1 Acidimicrobiales bacterium | reverse complement strand
GCCCGGCCAGCCCGGCCAGCCCGGCCATACGGGCCCTGCCGGTCATAGCGGTCACAGGCGAATCCCCTAGTGCGGTCCGGCCGCTGCCATGGTGTCCCGCCTTGCGCCACCTGGGATCCTGCCGATAACGGGGGAGCCAGCCCCCCGATCATTGTCAACGCCCACCTAGGGAAATGCCCAGGCGGGGGCCGTAGTTGTCGCACCCTGATTAGTCTGGAGTGGGATCCTTGTCCCACCAGGGGCGGAAGCCGAAGGGGGCAGTCGTGAGGGACGTGCTGGACAACATCGAACAATGGCAGAGCACCGGCCACCGCGTTGCCTTGGCCCGGGTCGTGGCCGTGATCGGCTCGGGCCCACGTGACCCGGGGGCCGCCATGGCAGTGAACGACCAAGGGGAGGTGGCCGGATCCGTATCGGGCGGCTGTGTCGAAGGTGCCGTCGTGGCCGAAGCACTCGAAGTGTTGGCCAGCGGGAAACCTCGGCTCTGCACATTCGGCTACTCGGACGAAGAGGCCTTCTCGGTCGGCCTCACCTGTGGCGGCACAGTCCGCATCTTCGTGGAGCCGCTCGACTAATGGATGGACTGTTCGCCCTGGTGCGGGACAGCCTGCGCGCCGAGGAACCGGTGGCGTGGGCCACCGTCATCGAACTCGCTTCCCGGGATGACGGGCTGAACGAGGCCCTCCCTCCGCTGGGTGCCAAACTCGTCGTGCGCCCCGACGCGGAGCCGATGGGCTCGCTGGGCGAGCCTGACCTCGACCGCGTCGCCATCCGCGACATACGGGGAGCGCTTGCCGGTGGTCAAAGCGTGGCCCGTCACTACGGTCCCCACGGAGAAGCCGGCGGCAGCGAGATCACTCTGTTCATTGAGGTGTTCGCGCCGCCACGCCGCATGCTCATTTTCGGGGCGGTCGACTTCACCGCTGCGCTGGTGCGCGTGGCGAAAGTGCTCGGCTACCACGTCACGGTCTGCGACGCCCGGCCCGTGTTCGCCACGTCCGCCCGCTTCCCCGAGGCTGACGAAGTTGTGGCGGACTGGCCACACCGCCATCTGGCCAAGGTGGCGGACTTGTTGGGGCCAGAGGACGCCATTTGCGTGCTCACCCACGACCACAAGTTCGATGTCCCGGCACTCGTCGTCGCGTTGAAGACCAGAGTTGGCTATCTCGGTGCGATGGGCTCTCGGGGCACGCAGGAGGGTCGGGTTGCCCGACTGCGCGCCGAGGGCGTCGATCCCGCCGACATCCGACGGATCATGGCTCCCATCGGCATTGATATCGGTGCACGTACGCCGGAGGAAACAGCCGTCTCGATTTGCGCCGAGATCATCTCCCGGCGCGCCGGGGTGAAGGCACCCTCACTCCGGGACGGCACCGGCCCGATCCATCAGGTCCCCTCATGACGGAGCCCGAGTTGGAGATACCTGTCGGCGAGGACTGGATTGCCATCAGTGAGGGCCAGCTCCCTGTCGACGCCGCCTGGAGGTGGGCCGGCGTCCCCGAATGTGGAGGCATTGTCACGTTCTGCGGCACCGTACGTGATCATTCCGACGGGCGGGCCGGTGTGACATCGCTGGAATACGAGGCCTATGAAGAGCATGTCGTGCCACGGCTCGCTGCCGTGGCGGCCACCGCTCGGACCCGCTGGCCACAAATCGGTCGATTGGCCCTTCTCCACCGAGTGGGGCGGCTCGAAGTAGGAGAGGTCGCGGTCGTCGTGGCGGCCTCGACCCCGCATCGGGCCGAGGCGTTCGCCGCGGCCCAGTTCTGCATCGACACTCTCAAGCACACTGTCCCAATCTGGAAACGCGAGACGTGGGAGGGCGGCTCCGACTGGAGCCTATGCGCCCAGGAACGCCCCGAGCCGCATGTCCATGATTCTTCGCGTAATACGACACGGGCGCCCGTAGGATCCGGCGAGTGAACCCCCTTTCTGCCGGGAGATGCCCATGATCCCCCTCGACGAAGCGCAGCGGTTCGTCTTCGGGCTGTGCTCCCCGCTGCCTCCCGTCGAACTTGTGCTTGACGATGCACTGGGTTGTGTCCTGAGCGAGGCGGTAGTTGCGACCGAACAGGTTCCGTCATTCGCGAACTCGTCAATGGACGGCTATGCGGTGCGGGCCGACGACACATCGGGGGCACCCGTCAGTCTTGCGGTGATCGGCTCCGTCATGGCCGGCCACCCCCTCGACAAAGCCGTCGGCCCGGGCCAGGCGGCGCGCATCATGACCGGCGCCCCGCTTCCTCTCGGAGCTGACGCAGTCTGCATGATCGAAGAGGCCGAAACGGCATCCGACGGCCGCCAGGTCGTGATCGGATGTGAGTTACAACCGGGTACCTTCGTCCGCCAGCCTGGCCGCGACGTGGCCGTTGGGGACGTCATTGCTGCAGCTGGAACCGTACTCGCTCCTGCCCACCTGGGCGTTATAGCCAATCAGGGCACCCTCAGGGTGAGGGTGCATCGCCGTCCACGGGTCGGCGTGCTCTCCACCGGCGACGAACTGTTCTCTGGAACGGGCCCGCTCCCCCCCGGCAAGATCCGCGACGCCAACCGTCACACGCTGCTCGCACTCCTCCGCCGCGAGGGGTGGGACGGCGTTGACCTCGGGATGGTCGGAGACGACGAGTCCGCCCTGGTGGAGTCGTTGTCCTCGGCGGCCTCGCGCTGCGATGCGATCATGACCAGCGGCGGCGTCAGCGTCGGCGACCTCGACCTCGTGCGGGTGGTGCTCGAGAAACTGAGTGCCGGGAAGATGCGCTGGATGCAAGTCGCCATCAGGCCGGCGAAGCCACTCGCCTTCGGCGTGTTGGGCGACTCGGCCACACCGGTATTCGGACTCCCGGGAAACCCGGTCTCGGCGATGGTCAGCTTCGAGCTGTTCGTGCGCCCGGCATTGCGACGCCTGGGCGGACATCTCGTCTTGCATCGGCCGATCGTCTCCGCCATCGCCGACGCGGACCTGCGCCGGGAAGCCGACGGCAAGCTTCACCTCTTGCGGGCCCATGTCCGTCTCGACGGGCCGGCCTCGTGGCGCGTCCGCACGACCGCTGGCCAGGAGTCCCATCAACTCCACTCCATGTCCGAGGCCAATTCGCTGATCCTCCTTCCCGACGGCACTGGCGTACACGCCGGAGAGCCGATCGATGTGCTCCTCATCGATCCCGATCGGTTAAGTCTCGATACGTCCCTTGTACTGAACGTGCCCCACAGTCAACTGGAGGCGTTGTGACGGCTCCGGTACCCGTGGCGATTTCACTGCGACCACATCGCGAAAGACCAGAGAGCGCAGCAGTCGCGACCATGCCGCTCGAGGGGCCACTCGTCGACCGCTACGGGAGAGTGCACAACGACCTCCGCATTTCGGTGACAGATCGTTGCAACCTACGCTGCGTCTACTGCATGCCCGAGGAAGGGCTTTCCTTCCTTCCGAGGCACGAACTGTTGACGTTCGACGAGATCACGCGATTGGCCCAGGTGGCGAAGAGCCTCGGCGTTTCCGCTCTGCGCATCACCGGCGGCGAGCCGCTGGTGCGCAAGGGACTGCCCTCGCTCGTCGCTCGTCTCTCGGCGGTCGGATTCGAAGACCTGGCCATGACGACCAATGGCACCGATCTGGCCAGAGTCGCCGGGCAGCTGGCTGCGGCCGGATTGCGCCGGGTCAACGTCAGTTGTGACTCGCTGCGGCCCGAAAGGTTCGCCGCCATACGCCGCCGGGGGAACCTGGATGTCGTTCTCAACGCGATGAGCGTGGCCGAGAGGGCCGGCCTGACTCCCCTCAAGGTCAACGTGGTGCTCCTGCGGGGCCACAACGACGACGAGATTCTCGACTTCGCCTCCTTCGCCCGGGCTACGGGCCGCATCGTGCGCTTCATCGAGTTCATGCCGCTGGACGCGCAAGGACAGTGGGATCGGGACCAGTTGGTGCCCGGCCGCGAGGTGCTCGAGCGCATCTCGGACGTCTGGCCCCTCGAGCCGCTCTCGGGCCCCGTCGGCACGGCGCCTGCGGAACGGTTCCGCTTCGCCGACGGAAAGGGTGAGATCGGCTTGATCTCCAGCGTGTCGGAGCCATTTTGCGGTACCTGCAATCGCCTCCGTGTAACCGCCGACGGCGCCCTACGGAACTGCCTGTTCTCCGACGACGAGCGGACCGTGCGCGACCTCTTGCGGAACGGCGGTACCGACGCCGACCTCTCCCTCTTGTTCCGGCAAGCGGTGTGGGCGAAGTTCCCGGGCCATGGGATCAACGAGCCGGGATTCCTCAGCCCGGCACGTTCCATGTCGATGATCGGCGGCTAGCGGTGGCGCACCTCCGCCTTTTCGGACCGGCCCGGGAGGCGGCCGGCACCGCCAGCATCACGCTGCCGGGTCGGGACGTCGCGGCGATCGTTGCTGCCGCAGAAGCGCAGTTCGGAGAGGCCTTCTCCCAGGTCGTGGCCATCTCGAACATCTGGGTGAACGGGGAGCCCGCCGAACCGGACGCTCCGGTGCATGACGGCGACGAGGTTGCGGTCATCCCCCCGGTCTCGGGCGGATGAGCACCCCGCCCACCCAGTCGGGCCCGAGCGAGCCTGATCGTGGCGCCTTGACCCATATTGACGACCACGGTCGGGCCCGCATGGTGGATGTCATGGCCAAGGCGCTCACTCGCCGGGTCGCTCTCGCCAGGTGCGCCGTGGTCACCGGGGCGGATGCCACCAAAGTGCTCGCCGAAGCCCCGGACGGCCTCAATGTCGTAGAGGGGGCGCGGTTCGCCGGAATCCAAGCAGCCAAACAGACCTCTTCGCTCATCCCCCTCTGTCATCCGATCCGTATTGAGGGAGTGCGCGTCGACGTGACGGTCGACGTGCACAGGATAGAGGTCAGTGCGGTCACGGAGATTGTCGAGCGGACAGGCGTCGAAATGGAGGCACTGACGGCCTGCGCGGTCGCCGCTCTCACGCTGGTCGGGGCGCTCATCGATGTGGACCCGGAAGCATCCGTCGAGGAACTGACCCTCTGGCACAAGTCCGGAGGCCGCTCCGGCAACTGGGAGCGCCATGGGCCCGGGGGGCGTCTGACCCGGACCCTCGCGCCCACCGAGGCCTCGACCGCAGAGTCAGGCACCGCAGCACGGCCGGCTGGAGCCACGGAGGCCTCTGACGGACAGGGCCGCCGGTACGAATAAGCAAGTCGATTCTGCGCCGAGCGTCAGGGCAGCTCGTCGAGTTCGGGTGCTTCCTTCATTTCCCGTAGCCACCCCGGCGCGTGCCGCGCCGCCCATGCCTCGCTCACCCAGCCCTTGATCATCGAGCGCATCGCATCGCGATGGGTCAGGGCAAAGAGAACATGGCCGATGACCACGGCGAAGATGGCGAACGCCAGGACGTCGTGGACGAATGTGGCGCCCGTGCGCCAGCTGACCGGGAAGAAGCGGAACCACTTCAAAATGGAGCCGGTGGCCAGCATGACCAGAATGGATCCGCCGACAAATATCGCGTTCAACTTCTGACCGGGATTGAATTTGTCCACGACCCGAGGTGCGTTCCTGCCCAACGAGCGTAGCCACTTGACCTCATCGTTGGTCCAGACGTTTATCCGCCGAAGATCGCGGCGCATCTGCGCTCCCCAAGGACCGAGAATCGAGATCAGAATCGGCACCGGAAGTGCGACGCCACTCCAGACGTGGATATTGGCCACCAACGCTCGACGACCGACCACGCCGGACAACGAGGGGAAGTACAGCAGTAGAGCCGTCAGCATCAGGATGCCGAACAGAAGGGCATTGGCCCAATGCGCGGCGCGCTGCACGCCGTCGAATCGCAAGATCCGATATGCCGACTCAGGTGCAGCGTCGATCTGGGTCGTCACGTCGTTCATCAACTCAGCGACTTGTCGGTTGGCCCCGTGGAACCGTCACGCCAGCCGTTCACGGGATACCCGTTTTGCTCCCAGAAACCCGGAATGACCTCATCCACGACCCGGATGGCCGAGAGCCACTTGAGCGACTTGTACCCGAACATCGGTCCGACATAGAGGCGTACCGGACCGCCGTGTTCGGTGGTGACGGGAGCGCCAAGCATTCGATAGGCGACGATGACGTCGGGAAGTCGAGCCTGATCCAAGGTGAGACTCTCAGAGTCCGCCCCGTCGTATGACTCGAAACTGAGGGCTACCGCTTCCTGCTTTACGCCGGCATTGTCCAGTATGTCGGAAAGCTTCACGCCTTCCCAGTGGACGTTGGGAACGGTCCATCCGGTGACGCACTGGAACTCTTGGACAAACGATGTTGACGGCATCGCCTTGAGATCAGCCAGGGTGAATGTCTGCGGATTGTGGACGAGCCCACTGACTTCCAGTCGATAGGCCGACTCCGAAATAACTGGGTACGAACCGGTAATCGTGTAGATGCGGAAGCCGTCGCCACCGGGAAGCAGGCCACCCAGTCCGGACCCGAACGCGCTCCCCAGGACATTCTGCACCTTGGCCCCGAAGACGATTCCCGCTGCGCCGAGCACTCCCATGCCGAGGAAGACTCTGCGACCCACGGCGATGCGTGAACCCGGCTTCTTGCTGGTGTTACCCTTCGCTGCGGCAGGCACGCCGCGAGCTTATGGATCCCGGACCGCCTTTGGGCGTCGCCCCGACGGGGAGTGGCGCTCGCCCCGAGTGCGCTGGTTGGCGTGCTTCCTGTTCCGGGCTTCCAAGGAAGAGAGCTACTGAGTGGGGCCGAACCGTTCGACCCGGATATTTTCGTTTGCCACACCCGCGCTGAGAAGCAGTTCGGTGGCCGTATCCGAGAAGCCCGACGAGCCGCAAACGAACACGGTGGCCTCTGCTCCTATCGGCGTCGGCAGATCAGCCGTCGTGAGGCGACCGGCCGGCCGTAGCCAGCCTGCGGGAGTCCGGCGGGTGTAGAGGACCTTCGCCTGAAGGCGTGTCAACTCAGCGGCGTAGCACAGGTCTTCGGGGCTGCGCGTCGACACGATGAGACGAGCGAGATCCGGCCGACCCATCCGGTCAGCCAACCGCAGCATGGCCATGAGGGGCACCACTCCTGATCCCCCGCCAAGGAGAAGGGCGGGCCTGTCCCCACGCCAAACGAACCAACCTCCGATTGGGCCGCGCACCTCTAGTTCGTCCCCGACAATGACCTCGTCGTGCAGGAAGGACGAGACCTCGCCCTCCGGCAGACGCTCCACCGTCAGTTCGAACTCATTCGAACCATCCGGTGCGGAAGCGACCGAGTAGGAGCGAGATGCGGTGTAGCCGTCCGGCGCGGTCAGTCGGAGCACGTAGTGCTGACCCGCCAAGTAGTCCGAGGGCTCAGCCAATTCCATGCGGAAGGTTTTGGCCGTCGCAGTCTCGCGACGGATCTGGACGACCGTGGCAGATTGCCATTTCCCAGGAGGCGGCACCGCCCGCCCCTCAGTCACCCTGATAACGCTCTTCCAACCAAGGATCCCCGCGGTCATGGTACCCGTTCTGCTCCCAGAACCCCGGCTCATCGTGGTCCATTACCTGTAGTCCGGACACCCACTTGGCGCTCTTCCAAAAATACAGATGAGGAACGAGGAGGCGCGCTGGACCACCGTGCTCTCGTGCGAGTGGTTCGCCCTCGTACTCCCAGACCACCCAGGCCTTACCGGCGGTCACGTCCTCGAGGGGAAGGTTCGTCGTGTAGCCGGTGTGGCTCGTGGCCAGCACATGGCTCGCCGAGACGAGCGGTCGAGCCGCGGCGAGAAGCGTGTCGACCGAAACTCCTCGAAATGAGACTCCCAATTTCGACCACGTCGTCACGCAGTGAATGTCGCCCGCATAGGTGGAGTCCGGGAGAGCTCGGATCCCGTCCCACGTCCATTCCATCGGCTGCTCGACCAGTCCTCCCACCGAAAAGGTCCAGGTTGCCGTCGAGAGCGTCGGCGTGGGCTCGGCCGTAAGGACCGGCCAATCCCGACCCACGTCATACTGGCCCGGAGGCAAGCGGGGGTCACGATTGCCCCGTCCGTGGAATCCCCTGGTCGGCTTCATTTCCAGACTCTCCTCCCCGTCCTCGCCGACCTTATTCCCTCGGTAGCGACCGGACCCCGGGCCGACGGATCGACTTGGGGGCGGAACCCCCGAAACTCGGCGACCCTCTCGGGCCCCATCTATCGAAAGGACCTTGGGCCCTGTCCACCTCCATTGAGCAGGGTCAAGCTGGGCGTGGTGGATTGAACACGAGTTGCCCTCGTCAAGGGGAAACGGAGCCACACGATGAATACCGATTGGATGAGCCGAGGAAAGTGCAAGGAAGCATCCTGGGATGTCTTCTTCCCGCGGGATGGGACGGGCGTGATCGTGGCAAAGAAGATCTGTGCCACATGCCCGGTATGCCGGGAATGTTTGGAATACGCGCTCGAGTACCACATCGATCATGGGGTGTGGGGTGGCTGCTCCGAGCGTGAGCGGGGACGTATGTTGCGACTCCGTCGAACCGGGCAACCTGTCGGCGTCGGCTGATGATTACCAGCTACGAAAGGGCGGGACCCTGTGCGCACGACCCCGAGTCGGGCGGCAGTGCCGGGCTCAGGGGGAGGTGACCCCGAGTCGGGCGGCCACCCCATCCAGCACGCAGTCGAGGCCGAATTCGAAACGTTCGTCCCTCGTTTCTGCAGCATCGGGGTCGATGCCTTCCCTGAAGATGCGAAGGACGCGCTCGAATTGACCGGAATCGTCGAGGCGTCCCATCCAGTCCTCAAAGCCCTCCGAAATTTCAGCATCGCTGAGTCCGTCTCTGGCCTGTGTCTCCTCGACCCGGATCTCTCGTAGCTCGTTGAGGACCGTCCCGGTGACGTAGCCATCCATCGTCATCAGGATCTTCAGGGCCGTTCGAGCGTCGAGGTCGACGCCGTCGAGGACCGAGAGCGACTGCTCGACCCGCAGAAGTGCATTGGGCCCGAGCTGTTTCCGATTGCTCATGAAGTCCGCGGCCCAGGGATGCGTGAGGAGCACCCGGCGTCGCTCACTGGCGATATTCCTAAAGTCCACTCGCCAGTCACCACTCAAGTCGGCAACCCTGCTCTCCCCTTCGACCACATCGAGCATGAGATCGAGCAGCTGCTCTTTGTCCACCACGTGCCAGTACAGCGACATGGCGCCGACACCGAGGTCCTTGGCGATACGACGCATGTTCACGGCCGCGGCCCCCTCCCCATCGGCCAATGCGATGGCCGCCCCCACGATCTTGTCCCGGTTGAGGACGTTGTCCCGTCGCCGGTGTTCTGAACGGTCGGGATCACCTCGGCCCGGAGCCGCGACCTCCGACAGGGTCCGGTCATCGTCGAGGTTGGTCATGGTGGACCCTCTCTTCTGGTTCCCGTACGTCGTACGAGACGCGGTACGCTATCCTCATGATCGTACAGCGTACGAGAAATGGTGCCGGCATCGGCACCATTGCGATAGAGGCGAGCAGCCTCGGGAGATCGTTCGGGAGGACCCGGGCCTTGGCGGGCCTTGATCTGGCGGTGCCGGCCGGAACCGTTCTCGGACTCCTGGGGCCGAATGGCTCCGGGAAGACAACCGCCGTGCGGGTCCTCACGACCCTCCTTCGACCGGACAAAGGGACGGCGCGTGTGGCGGGCTACGACGTGGTCACCCAGGCGACGCAGGTGCGACGCCATATCGGACTGTCGGGTCAGGCGGCCGCTTTGGACGAATCACTGACCGGGTCGGCCAACCTGGTGATGATCGGTCAGCTCAACCGGCTTCCCCGGCGGAAAGCCCAGCAGCGCGCCGCCGAGCTCCTGTCGCGCTTTGATCTCACTGACGCGGCTGCCCGGGCGGTCAAGACCTATTCGGGCGGCATGCGCCGCAGACTGGACCTTGCGGCCAGCCTGGTGACAAGCCCGCCGGTCCTGTTCCTCGACGAGCCCACTACCGGGCTCGATCCCCGCAGTCGCCTCGCCCTCTGGGAGATCATCCGAACGCTGGTGGCTGACGGGACCACCGTGCTCCTGACGACCCAGTACCTCGAGGAAGCCGATCTGCTGGCCGACCGGATCGTTGTTATCGACAGCGGCTCGGTCATCGCCGAGGGAACCTCCGAGGAGCTCAAAGCTCGGGTCGGTGGTGACCGACTCGAGGTGACCGTGGCATCAGAATCCGACCTGGGCGTCGCGAAGACAGTGCTCGCACATCACGCTGAGGGCAAAGTCCACGTCGACCTTGATCGACGATCCGTCGACGCGTCCGTGCCAGCCGGAGCTGCGGCCATCCCCGGCATAGCGGCAGCGATGGGCGCCGCCGGTGTGGTGATGGAGGACCTGGGTATGGCCCGCCCCTCGCTCGACGACGTCTTTCTCACCCTCACCGGCCATTCCGCCGATCCCGTTGCGGAGCTGAACACGATGGCAGAGCTCGCGTGACCCCCACCTTCAAGCCGCTGGTCGCGACTCGTGACGAGCCGTTGCCCTCCCGGGCGTGGTGGGGCGTGCGCAACTCACTTGTGCTGGCCCGGCGCGGCGTCGAGCGCATAGTACGAGAGCCCTCACAGCTGCTCGACGTCACCATCCAGCCTCTCATCTTCGTTCTCCTCTTCGTCTACGTCTTCGGTTCCGCTATAGCTGTCCCGGGCGGTGGTAGCTATCACGAGTACCTGATCGGAGGCATGTTCGGAATGGCTCTGGTCGGTACAGCCCAAGGTACTGCCGTGGGCGTCTCCACGGACATGGCGACCGGTCTCACGGACCGGTTCCGGTCCCTCCCCATCGCCCGGTCAGCCGTTCTGACCGGTCGCGTCGTCGCCGACCTCCTCACCGAGGTCGTTGCCATAGTGGTCCTCGTCGTCACCGGCCTCGCCGTTGGATGGCGAATCCACAATGGAGTGCCTGATGCCTTCTTGGCCCTCGGCCTGTGTCTACTGATCGCTTTCGCCATGACATGGGTGGGGGCTTGTGCCGGAATGATGGTGAAGAACCCAGAAGCTGCGGCGGCGGTCGGCTTCATCTTCTTCCTCCCCATGGTCTTCATCTCCAATACCTTCGTTCCGACACAAGGGATGCCACATTGGCTCCAAGTCGTAGCGGATTGGAACCCAGTGAGTGCCGTGGCGGCCGCCTGTCGGAGCCTCTTCGGCAACCCCAATCCGTCCTCGGACATCTCCGTTTGGCCTATGCAGCACCCCGAACTCGCGACAGTGGCATGGTCGGTCGCGCTCTTTGCCGTTTTCGCCCCGCTCGCGGTCCACCTGTACCGGCGAAAGACCCTATGAGGAAGCCCTGAATGATGGTCCGGGTAGCGTGAACGTAAAGGTATTGCCGAAGGGACCGCTCTGGTCCTCCCTCAACTGAGTGAAGCGGCCACCTGAGGGATTGGAAAGGGTGATCCTTGCTGGATAATCCTTCACCGCTCCTTGCGCGCAATCTGGAATGCAGTCGTCGTACCCCCATGTGCCTTCACCGACCGCAGAAATGTCGTTCCAAGAGGACCAATCGATGTCGGTGACGATGTTTCCGGCATCCCCCGAGAACTGCATCAAGGTAGGTTCGATTCCCGTCCAAGTGCCGAGCGTTGCTGTCGGCAGGGTTGTGATCGGGAGTAGCCAGTACCCGCCACCCTCGGGATCTACTGCGAGGCCGGCAATCGGATAGGTGATCCGCTGACCGCCCAGCGAACCGTAGAACCGTGCGTCACCGAATGTGAACACTCCACCGTCGGAGGCGACCTCCCAGTAGCCACCTCCATCCGGCGTCGGGGCCATCCCGACGATGGGAGCGTTGAGGTGGACGCCTGCGGTCGAGCCGTATGAACCCGCCTCGCCGAATGCGGCCACCGATCCATCGGCACTTACCAGCCAGTAGCCACGGCCGTCGGGATCGGATGAGATCCCTACCGTACCGGTGCCCCCCGTGGTTGGGACGGCTGCCAGCGAGTTGCAGCGGGGTCACGATCGTCCTTGTCACCCACTTCATGGAGGAGGCCGAGCGGCTCTGCGACCGCGTGGCGCTTATCGACCACGGCAAGGTCATTGCCCTCGGTCCACCCGCCCATCTCGGCGAGCAAGCGTCAACCTCCAAACGCGTCCGCCTGCGGGCAGCGGATCAGCTGCCCGACGCGCTCCTCGAGGCGCTGCCCGAGGTGAGCGCCGTCGAGCATCACGGCCACGACCTCGTCGTCATCGGAACCGGCAATCTCGTCACCGCCGTCGTGCTTGCTTTCGACCGCGCCGGGCTCGTCGCCGAGGACGTGCGGACCGAGACCTCCACCTTGGAAGACGCGTTCTTGGCACTGACCGATGCCGCCGACAACGATGCGACGGCGGCGGGCGGGTCCAGTAGATGAGCGCGTTCGCTCCTACGACTGCGGTGTCGCGGCGTCGGGCCTACCGCCTGCTCATCCTCACCGAGTTGCGGCTCGCCTGGCGCTACCCGATCTACCTGGTGCCCGCTTTGGTCATTCCGGTGGTGCTGCTGGTCATCTTCGGCAGCATCCCGTCGTTAACCCGGCCGAGCAAGGGGCTCGGCGGTGTCTCCTTCTTCAATTTACACCCCGACTCTCATCGTGCTCGTGCTCATCTTCCTCGGCCTGTTGAACCTGCCGGCGCAGATGGCCACCTACCGAGAACAGGGCGTCCTCCGCCGGATGTCGACCACACCGGTCCCCGCTTCGGCTCTGCTCGGCGCGCAAGTGGCGATCAACATCATCTTCGCTGTGGTCTCGATCGCGTTGCTCCTCGGCGTGGGGGCCGGTGCGTTCAACCTCGTCCTGCCCACCCAGTTCGCCTGGCTCGTCCTCTCGCTTGCCCTCACGGTGGCGGCGATGTTCGGGATCGGTCTGTGCATTGCTGCCTTTGCCGGCTCGTCGCGCATCGCCAACGTGATCGGGGGAACTCTCCTTTACCGGTTGGCCTTCTTCTCGGGACTTTGGGGCCCGCTCAGCGTCTACCCGGGCGTGATTCGCCAGATCGCAAAGGCGCTACCCTCCGGTGCCGGATTCGACGCCATCCATGCCTCGCTCGGGGGACACTTTCCCGGTTGGGCGGAACTCGGGGTTCTCGTCGCGTACGCGGTCGTGCTCAGCACGATCGCCGTCCGTTGGTTCGGGTGGGACATCGAGCGCTCCCACGGCCGGCGCGGGGGATGATCCTGCCGCGAGAGGTCGTGGGCGAGTACGTCGCGAGGGCGTGGCGCGACAGCCTGCCAACCCACTTCGAGGCAAAATCGAAAAGGCTACCGGTCCGGCACCCGGGTGCGGAGGCCGCGTGCGCGGGCCACCGCTAGACGGTGCTGGCCGCGAGCGGGGCGGGATTGACGCGGGCGCCGGGAGTGAACGCCACTGGGATGTGCTTGATCCCACCGATGAAGTTGGAGCGCAAGAACTGGGGCTCCCCTGTCATGTGCATATCAGGTATGCGCCGCACGATCTCGTCGAACATGAGGCGCAGCTCCATGCGGGCCAGGTTGGCACCGAGGCAGAAGTGGGCCCCGCCACCGCCGAAGGCGATGTGGGGATTCGGGTCGCGCTCGATGTCGAAGGTGAACGGGTCGTTGAACACCTCTTCGTCCCGGTTGGCGGAGATGTACCACATGACGACCTTGTCGTCCTTGGCGAGGGCCTGGCCACCGACCTCGGTGTCCTCCGTAGCGGTGCGCCGGAAATGAAGCACCGGCGTGGCCCAGCGCAGGATCTCATCGGCCGCCACGTCCAGCTTTGACGGGTCCTCGACGAGGGCGGCGTACGCATCGGGGTTCTGCATGAGGGCCAGCATCCCCCACGCCGTGGCGTTGCGGGTGGTCTCGTTGCCTGCCACCGACAAGAGCAGCATGAACATGTCGAACTCGAGTTCGGTCAACCGGTCCCCGCCGATTTCGGCGTTGATGAGTTTGGTGACGATGTCCTGGCGCGGATCGCTGCGACGCTGTTTGCCCAGTTCGTTCACGTACGTGTACAGCTCTATGAAGGCCGTTGCCCCCTCTTCGCTGGCGAACTCGGGGTCGTCGATCCCGATCATGCGGTTGGACCAGTCGAAAATGAGCTTGCGATCTTGCTGGGGCACGCCCATGATCTCGGCGATGGCCTGTAGGGGGAGCTCGGAGGCCACCTCGGTCACGAAATCGGTCGAACCGCTCTCGATCACGTTGTCCACGATCAGGACGGCCCGATGCTTGAGGTACTGCTCGAGAAGTCCGATCATGCGCGGGGTGAAGCCCTTGTTGACGAGGAGCCGGTAGCGGGTGTGCTTGGGGGGATCGCTGTAGAGCATCATCAGCCCTCGGGGATCGCCCCCAACGTCGCCGGTGGTCGGCAGCTCGTCGGGGTTGTACAACCCCACCACACCCTCGGCCTCCGAGGAGAACAGCTTCGAGTCCCGGTTGATGGTCACCACATCGGCGTGGCGGGCGAAGCTCCAAAAGCCCTTGGCACCAGGAACTTCGTGCCAGGACACGGGCTCTTCGGCCCGCAGGCGGCGAAACATCTCGTGGTGCTCTTGGCGCTGAAAGGCGTCCAAATCGAGCAGATCGATGCCACTGGTCTTCACTGCGCACCCCCAGGGTGACTGGCAACCACAAATGACCGGGTTCCCATAGCTGCTGTCTGATTGCAGTGTAGGCCGCCGTTGAGGGCGGGGTGTGTTGGATATTTCGGGTGCTGGCACGAAGGAGATTCGGATGCTGCCTCCCTTGGCCGCGAACCGACCGTGGACCACACTTTTCGGGTGTGCTGGGCGCTGGTGCAGGGATCGAGGGGGTTCTGACGTTGTGAGCACGGCGTGCTAGAGGTCGCCTGGTACAGGTTCCGGGCCACGTTGCGCCGTCGGTGGTCGGGCTACCTGCTCATCGTCCTCCTCATCGGGCTGGTTGGGGGCGTCGCCATGGGGTCGATCGCCGGTGCCCGACGGACCCAGTCCACCTTCCCCGCCTATCTGGCCGCCACGGATGCGTCGGACCTCCAGTTCCAGACATCCGTTGCCACCAGCGGCTTTCTCTCAGCGAACCTGACGAAGAAGTTGGCACGGCTTCCCCATGTGCAGCACGTGGCCAGTTCTCCCGACCTTCTCGTCATTCCCACGGGGCCCGATGGGAAGGCCCTCAAATCCGCCTTCGACGACGACGACGTACAGGCTGTCGGCAGCGAGGGAGGCATGTACTTCGCCCAGGACCGGATGACCGTCATCGAGGGTCGGATGGCCGATCCCAAGAGCACCGACCAGATGGTGGCGACGGCGGAGGCGGCACGACTCTCCGGGTGGCACCTCGGTGAGACCGTCCGCTTCGGGAGCTACACGCTGGCACAGGCGAATCAAGCGGACTTCGACCCCCTGACCGCGGAGCCGTCGATGCGCTTTTCGGCCAAGCTGGTCGGCCTCGTCGTGTTCTCCAGCCAGATCGTCGACGACGACGTCGATCGCTTCCCCACCGACATAGTGCTGACACCAGCGCTCACCAGGCGGCTGAACGTGAGTGCGACCTACCCCACCTACGGGCTCCGTCTCGACGGCAGCAGCAGTGCCGTGTCCAGTGTGGAGCGCGAGATCATCGCCGCCCTCCCCCCCGGTTCCACCTATAGCTTCCACCTCACTGCCGTGGTCGAAAGTCAGGTGGAGCGAGCCACCAAACCCGAAGCGATCGCCCTGGCGGTGTTCGGCATCATCGCCGGCCTCGCCATCATGTTCATCGCAGGGCAGGCCATAAGCAGGCGAATCTGGGCGAACGGCGAGGATCTCGATATCCTGCGTTCCCTGGGGTCCGATAGGGCCACCATGACCTCGGACGCCGGGCTGGGACCGCTCTGCGCCGTGCTCCTCGGCGCCCTCCTCGCCGTCGGGGTCGCCATCGCGCTCTCACCCCTGATGCCGATAGGGCCGGCCAGCCCGGTCGATCCGGCGCCGGGGGTTTCCTTCGACTGGACGGTGCTCCTCGTCGGGTTCGCCGCGCTGAGTCTCGGGCTCGACGGCCTCACTGCCGCGCTGGCCGCCCGCCGGGCCACCCGACGGTACGGCGAACGGCAGCAGTCCGGGCGGCGCTCCAAGGTGGTCGACGTTGCCGCGCGATCCGGACTGCCCGAACCGGCGATCGCCGGGCTGCGCTTCTCCCTCGAACGGGGCCGCGGCCGGACCGCAGTGCCGGTGCGCTCGGCGCTGATGGGCGCAGCGTTGGCGGTGGCCGTCGTGGTGGCCACGGTCACCTTCGGGAGCAGTCTCGACACCCTCGACTCGCATCCAGCCCTCTACGGGTGGAACTGGACGTACGCCATCAACTCGCCGGGCACCAACAATGTCCCCCCGGCCGTCGGCCGGCTCCTCAGCCACGACCCGGACGTGGCCGCCTGGACCGGCTACTCGTTCGCCAACATCCAGATCGACGGCCAGACCGTCCCCGTCCTCCTGACCTCGGCGCACGCCGCCCTCTCCCCGCCGATCCTTTCGGGGCACGCCATCGACGCCAACAATCAGATCGTGCTGGGCGCCGCGACCCTGGCCGCACTCCACAAGAAGGTCGGTGAATCCGTGCTGCTCAGCTACGGCGCCCCAAAGGATGCGCCGATCTACCTGCCGCCGACACCCCTGGTGATCGTCGGGACGGCCACCATGCCGGCCATCGGGGTGAGTGGCCACCTCCACCCCTCCATGGGGACTGGGGCCCTCGTGCCGGAGGGCCTTGTGCCGGCGACATTCAAGAGGGCCCTCACGAATCCCGACCCCAACTTGGACGGCCCGATCATCGACGTGATCCGGCTCAAAACTGGCGTCTCGGACGCCGCCGGCCGCGCCTCGCTCCAGCGCATCGTCGTCGCGGCGGACAAGGTGATGGCGGCCGATCCCCAGGGTGCGGGCGACACCTACGCCTTGCTGCCCGTCCAGCGACCGGCCGAGATCGTCAACTACCAGTCCACTGGCGCCACCCCCGCCATTTTGGCCACCGGCCTCGCCGTCGGCGCGGTCGTGGCCCTCGGCCTCACGCTGGCCGCATCGGTCCGGCGCCGGCGACGGGACCTGGCCCTGCTCAAAACATTCGGATTCACCCAGTTCCAGCTCGCCTCCGCCGTCAGCTGGCAGGCATCGGTCGCCGCCCTCATCGGGATCGTCCTCGGCGTGCCAATCGGCATCATCGTGGGCCGCTGGCTCTGGATCCTCTTCGCCCGGGCCATCTATGCCGTCCCCTCCCCCTCCGTCCCGGTCCTCGACATCGCCGTCATCGCACTCGGCACGCTCATCCTGGCCAACCTGGCGGCGGTGATCCCAGGCCGTATGGCGGCCCGGACGCCAACAGCGCTCGTACTGAGGGCCGAGTGAGACGGGCTGGTCAGAGCTACAGCACCTCTCAAAGTTCGTAGACGTCTCGTCGACATCTCGTCGACATCTCGTTGACGAGCGATCTCTCCCCTGCGGCCGGGGGTGCTGGCATGAAGGCGGGTCCGGATGCTGACACCCTTTGTCACAGGCCGAGATTCGACAACATTGTCAATGGTGAATGTGTTGGGGTACGCGTTGACGTCGACGATCGCGCGGCGGCAGTTGGGCACGTCCCGCATACCCGCGACGTGCTGACCCTCGCCTGGTACCGAACCCGGGCCACCTTTCGTCGCCGGTGGCCCGGCTATCTCACCGTCGTCGCCCTCGTAGGGCTGGTCGGTGGCGTAGCCATGGCCTCGATCGCCGGCGCACGGCTGACGCAGTCGTCGTACCCGACTTTCCTGGCTAGCACGAACCCCTCGGACATGAACGTAGCGATATACAACCCGGCCACCGGAGGTGGTCCGGGTCCGACCTTGACAAACCTGCTCTCTCACCTGCCTGGCGTAAAGCGGGTAAGGGCTGTCGCAGCTCCGACCATCGCGCCCCTTGCCAAGAACGGCAGTCCCGACCTGGGGATCCTAAACGACCTGGGAATCGGCGGCAGCGTGGACGGAGAATACTTCCATCAGGACCGCTTGACCGTCGTCCAGGGCCGGATGGCGAATCCGAATCGCGCCAACGAGATGGTGATGGACGCTACGGCGGCGAGGCTGCTCGACGTCCACGTCGGCCAGATAGTCACCTTGGGCCTGTACACGGACGCGCAGACCAATTTGCCGGGCTTCGGCACCCCGAGCGTGCGGCCCATCCTCCGCGTCCCTGTCAAAGTGGTGGGGATCGCTGTTGCCAACAACGGCGTGGTCGAAGACGACATCGACCGGGCCTACGGGACGGCGGTGGTGACCCCGGCGTTCCTTCGGCGTGCCATCGGGGTGTCGCCGACCGCGGGTGCCCCCGAGCTCTATGCGTTGCAGCTCGACCACGGCGGCCGGAACGTGCCTGCCGTAGAGCAGGAGGTCATCAGGCATTTGCCGCGGGGACTCACCGACGAGTTCCATGTGACCTCGCGGGTCGTGGCGGAGGTGGAGCTCGCCGTGAAGCCGGAAGCAATCGCTCTGGGTGGCTTCGGGGCCATCGCCGCCGCGGTCGCCTTGGTGCTCGGAATACAAGCCATCTCCCGGCAGCTGCGCGTGGCAGGCGAAGAGCGCCAGGTGTTGCGAGCACTCGGAGCGAGCCCAGCGACTACAGCTGCCGACGGACTGGTCGCCATTCTCTTCGCCGTGCTCATCGGCTCACTTGTGGCCGTTGGCCTGGCCGTGGCACTGTCGCCCCTGTTTCCCTTAGGACCGGTGCGTCCCGTTTATCCCGACCACGGGATCTTTTTGGACTGGACAGTCCTCGGTGTCGGCTTTGCCGTGCTGGTGATCGGTCTCGGAGTCGCCGCAATTGCGCTGTCTTATCGGACGATGCCAAACCGGGTGGGGACTCGAGCCGGCGCGGAAACGACTCGCAGTTCGCGCGTCGTACGGGGTGCTGAGGCAACGGGGATGTCCGTGTCGGGCGTGTTGGGGTTGCACTTCGCTCTCGGAACGGGGCGGGGGGGCAGATCGGTGCCGGTGCGATCTGCGCTGTTGGGTACCGTTCTCGCCGTGGTCATTGTGGTCGCTGCCTTCACATTCGCCAGCGGCCTGAGCACTCTCGTTTCAAGTCCTCCCCTGTACGGATGGAACTGGAACTACGCGCTGAATCCGAGCAATGACGTCCCTCCGCAATCCCTCACGCTCCTCAGTCACGACAGTGACGTCGCTGCGTGGAGCGGGTTCGACTACAACGATTTCGAAGTCGACCGTCAGACCGTCCCCGTCCTTTTTGGACGCCCACATGCTCGAGCTACCCCGCCGATCCTGTCGGGACACGGTCTAGATGCCAACAACCAAATCGTCATGGGGGCAGCCACGCTCGCCGAACTTCACAAGCATGTCGGCGACACGGTGCTCTTGAGCTACGGCACTGCCGCAAACGCTCCGACGTACCTTCCGCCCACCCCATTAGTAATCGTGGGGACGGCAACGTTTCCCGCCGTGGGGTACGCCAGCTCCGTGGCTGATCATACCTCCATGGGCACGGGGGCTTTGTTCTCGGAGGGGATCTTCCCACCGACATTCCAAAGGGCCGTCAACAGCCGCGATCCCATTTTGAATGGTCCGGAACTGGTCTTCGTGCGGCTCCGAAGCGGGGTCAGCGCGGCGACAGGTCGAGTCAACCTGGAACACATTGTCAAGGCAGCGGACAAAGTATTCGCGGCCGACCCCAATGCCGACGGCGACACGGTTGCCGTCATCGGCGTGCAGCGTCCGGCACAGATCGTGAACTACCGAACCATCGGTTCGACTCCGATCATCCTCGCTGTCGGGATTGCCGTCGGGGCGATCGTCGCTCTTGCCATCACACTCATAGCCTCCGTCCGCCACCGCAGGCGAGACTTGGCTGTATTGAAGGTTCTCGGCTTCACTCCACGACAACTGTCGGCCCTGGTCGCCTGGCAATCGACAGTTGCCGCATTGGTCGGCATCATCGTGGGGGTTCCCTGTGGAATAATTCTTGGGCGTCAACTTTGGACCGCATTCGCCCGTGGCATCAATGCGGTGCCTGACGCCACCGTCCCAGTCGTGTCGGTGATCCTGGTCGCCATCGGTGCTCTGATCTTCGCCAACGTCATAGCGGCAATCCCCGGTCGGCTCGCGGCACGCACCCCGACCGCACTAGTACTCCGAGCCGAGTAACGCAGTCCGTCGATTCCCGCGCTGAAGGAGCGGCACGGAGGCAGCGGGGCAGTCCACCGCGCCCTCCTATTCCATGGGGCGAGTAGAGATCCCCGTCGGGTCCCGTCCCGCCAGCACCCAGCCGACGGCAGCGGCGACGATCGGCATGGCGATCACAATGAGGAACAGGTTGCTCCAGGGGACATGAGCGCCGAGGCGAAGGCCGAACAACAGATCATTCTCGAGCTACTCCGGATCAACGCAGCGCGAGAGGCGACAGACGATGGAGGGGACTGAAGATAACAGACAGCAGTTTCAACAGCTGCCCTATAAGTGTCAACCTCACCGTTTTCGCCATTTCGACAGCATTATTGCGATATTGGCTCCTCATTATCAGCAGGGTAAATTGAGATCTGCCTCTGATATGGGTCAGAGGTCGGAAATGGGGGACGTGGTGCGATCGCCGATCGACGTGGACTGGATGATCTCGGTCGATGACCATGTGGTCGAGCCTGGCGATCTTTGGTCGGACCGGCTTCCGTCGAAACTGGCATCGGCTGGACCACGGGTGGAGAGATTCAACGATGAGCAGGTCTGGATCTTCGGCAACAAGAGGAAGTCCATCGCCGAGCAGGGAGCGAGACTGTTCTCAAAAGAAGGCCTACGGGACCTTCTTGACATCCCCAAGAGCTTCGACGATTTACGACCAGGTTGTTACGATCCACTAGAGCGCGTAAAGGACATGGACGCGGCCAATGTCAGTGCGTCATTGTGCTTCCCCTCCTTTCCACGTTTCGCGGGCCAGGAGTTCCTCGAAAGCGATGACCGTGCACTCGCTCTCGACTGCGTACGCATCTATAACGACTGGATGATCGACGAGTGGTGTGCGGCGGCGCCCGGTCGGCTGATTCCGCTGGTAATCGTGCCGCTATGGGACGTTGACCTTGCGCGCCGTGAGATCGAGCGCACCGCCGCGAGAGGCGCCAAAGCGTTCACCTTTCCCGAGAATCCCTACAAGCTCGGCCTTCCGTCGATTTACGACAAGGATAAATACTGGGAGCCGCTCTTGCGCACGGCGGCGGAGCTCAACATGCCGGCCTGTACCCATATAGGCTCCTCCTCAACTCTGCCCCAAAGCTCACCGGACGCGTCGATCGAAGCCGCATTGACGTTGCTTCCCATCAATCTGATGACCACAATGATTGATTGGATTTTCAGTGGGGTGTTCATCCGCATACCCGAACTCAAGTTGTGCCTGTCCGAAGGTGGGATTGGCTGGATTCCCTACGCGCTCGAGCGTTGTGACCATTCGTTCCATCAGCGCGAGAGTGCGTTCATTCGGGCCCGCAACAACGGCCTGGAACATTTAGTCGACTATCACGACCTGGACCGCTTGCCCTCAGAAGTGTTTGCCGAACACGTCTTCGCCTGTCTCCTCGACGAGCCGTTCGGTTCGACCGTCCTCGACAAGATGCCCTTGGCCAACGTGATGGTCGAAGTCGACTACCCGCACGCAGATACTTCGTGGCCGGGAAGCCCCGGAGTGATCGGTGAACAACTGTCCTCGCTCTCGGCGGAACAGCGTTATGAAGTGCTGCAAGGGAATGCCCGTCGGGTGTTCGATTTCGAACCTTCTGTCGGATAGAAGACCTTAGGCGGAACCTGCCCAGCGCTCGAAATCTCAAAACGCTTGCCGGAGCCGATGGGGGTGTTCGTCCCACCAATCGACAGGTTTGTGGTTCGTGTACACCTCAAGTGCCTTTCGAGGCCGGTGCCCTCGTTGTCCCATCTCGGAATGAGTCACGTTGAAATGAGACTCCGAGGACGGTGGCGGCACCTTTGACCGTCAGTCCAGTGTCTCTCACGAGCAGCAATGTGGCCCTCAGGTCCAGGGACACGGCACCGATGCCGCCATCTCGGGCCCGGCACCACAATCCCCGAGGCGACGCCTCGGCGGCGAACCGGTGGACGAGGAGTGCGGCCACCCGGACCGCCCGAGCCAAAGGTGAGAGCCGATGCCACAATTTTCACGACCGCAGCCTCGGATTCGATGGAGCTCACAGAGTTACGCTGAACTCCACCCATGGTAAGACGAGATGAGGCGTTGAGGATTGATGCCGGTCCAAGGCACCTCCGTTCCGCGCGTTCGACTGAGACCATCGAGAGAGCAGAAGACGTGCCTGCGGAGTCGATACCACCCATCGTCCCAAGGTCGCACGCAGCAGTCAGTCAAACTCTGACCGCCCTCCGAGGGTTGCTCAGTCACCTGGTGTGGATTCTCGCGTTCACACTGCCCTCCCTCGTGCTGTGGTGGGACGTATGGACAGGGCACCCGACATCCACCCTCACCTGCGCCTGTGGCGACCCGGCCCAAGAGGTCTGGTTCATCGCCTGGCCGGCATGGGCGTTATGGCACGCAGCCAACCCGTTCTTCTCGAGTGCCGTCAACGTGCCGTATGGCGCCAACCTGCTCTCCAACACGTCGGGGACCCTGATCGGACTGGTGCTCAGCCCCGTAACCCGGCTCTGGGGGCCGGTGGCTGCCACCAATGTGGCGTTGACACTCGCGCCAGGACTCAGCGCCTGGGGATGCTGGATAGCGATACGCCGCGTTGTCACCTGGAAGACGGCCGCTATCCCCGCCGCGCTCGTGTACGGCTACTCCCCGGCCATCGTCACCTCCGTCATGTTCGGCCATGCGTCGGTCGCCCTTTTGGTCGTCCCCCCGCTGCTCTTCGCCCACCTCTTCGAGATGTTCGCTCGCCCGGTGAGATCCCCGCTCCACGACGGGCTGGTGCTCTTCGTCCTGGTGGTCGTACAGTTCTGGATCTCGCCCGAGGTGCTGGTGATGTGCGCCCTCTTCGCTGCGCTTGGACTGATGGCCGTGGTGCTGGCGCGCTGGCGACGCCTCGCACAGCATCTTCAGCAAATTCGGCACGGCGCGTTGTCCCTCGTCATCGGCGCCAGCCTGTCGGTCGCCGTTCTGGCCTATCCGGCCTGGTTCGGGCTCGCGGGTCCGCAGGCGGTTTCCGGACCGCTCTTCCCGTTCGCTCCGATCGCCGGTGACCTCCTCTGGCAGTTCTTCTCCACAGCTGGTGCACGGCGGCCGGCTATCAGCGTCGTGCGCTTGACCGGCTACCTCGGGCACAACGGTCCACAGTCGAACTTCCTGGGGTCGGGTGAGGGCGCCGTGCTGGCCGCGTCCGTGGTGCTCGCCCGACGCCGGCCGCTGGCGTGGCTGTGGATCTTCCTCGCCTTGGCGGGCGCCACTCTCTCCTTGGGATCGATCTTCCTCGGACCGCCGGCCGTGCTGCGCCACATCTGGTTGCCCTGGAGAGACCTGGCCCATTTACCGGTGCTCGACGAGATCATCCCCGACCAGCTCTCGTCGTTCGTCACACTGTCTGTGGCGTTCCTGATCGCACTCGGACTGGACGCAGCACGCGCCCAGTGCGCGAGCTCGTTCGCCTGGAAGCGGCGGACGTTGCGTGTGGCCGGCAGCCTCCTTGCCCTCGGGGTCGGGCTGGTGGCACTGGTACCCGTTTTCATGACCTACGACGTGCCCCTCACCGTGACGGCAACGACACTGCCGAGATGGATGGCACACGACGCCCCAAAGCTGGCGAATCGGAGCGTGCTCCTCACCGTGCCGTTCGCCGTCTCGGGATCGGCCGCCCCCATGCTGTGGCAGGCGGTGGACGGCATGCACTTCCGCCTGGCCGGTGCCGCCCTCAAGACCCCCGGTGCCCACCGACATCCCGTCGCTCAGGGATCCAAGGACTCGGCACGGGGGATCCTCAGCGCTCTCTCCACCGGGTCGAGTGAGCCGGCCGGGACCCCGGCCCAGTTGGCCACGGTGCGCCAGGCATTGCGCACCTGGCAGGTCGACTGGGTCGTCGTCGACGGGCCCAGTCGAGATCCCGTGTACGCCTCGGGATTTCTTACCGCTGTGCTGGGAATGCCTCCGAGGGTCGTCCAGGGCGCCTGGGTGTGGAAGGTGCCGTCTCCCGCCTCTATGGCGCCGATGATCGCAGATGCCTCCCTCGGAGCGTGCCGGTCTGCCTCCAAGGGCTCGTCCGCACTGCACCATCCGCTGGCAATGGCGCACTGCGTCCAGGCGGCACGGACGGAGAGTTGAACAAGAGGCGCAGATACGTAACGCACTAGAAGAGCTCTCTGTTCACCAACTACCGACAGACACTCAGCCTCACGGGCCCGACGCCACGCAAGCGTGTCTCACTCGTTTCGGGCGACCTGGTGGACGAGATCGAGGAAGAGAACTCCGCAATGCGCTGGTCAAGGAGACTCCGCCGCTCTCCGCTCTTCAGTCACCCGTATCGGTCTAACCCCGGACTGTATGGGAGTCGACTGGACGGCTGCCGCCGCCTCGCGGGCAAGGAAATTCCCCAATTCCGAGATGGTGCTCATCAGCGGGGCGGGAAACACGACCGTGCTGTTCTTGTCGACAGCGATTTCAACCAGACTCTGCAGGTTGCGCAACTGCAGCGCCAACGGATGAGCCATCATGATGTCCGAAGCTTCACCCAATGCCGTGGCGGCTAGAGATTCACCTTCGGCATTGATGATCTTTGCCCGCTTCTCGCGCTCTGCCTCTGCCTGGCGGGCCATCGCCCGTTTCATGCTGTCGGGCAGCTGAATGTCCTTCAGTTCGACGAGGGTCACTTCGACGCCCCATTCGGTGGTGGTTTTGTCGAGGATTTCTCGAATGTCGAGATTGATACTGTCTGTTTCCGACAACGTCTCATCGAGGGTGTGCTGACCAACCACTTTTCGCAATGTGGTCTGGGCGATCTGGTCAATGGCGACGTTGACACTTTCGATGGCGACGACCGATTTCACGGCGTCGACGACACGAAAGTACGCGACCGCGGACACGTCCACGCTGACGTTGTCACGGGTGATGATGCCCTGGGATTGTATAGGCATGGTCACGATACGTAATGACACACGCCGCAGAGTGTCGATGAAAGGGACGATGACTCGCAATCCGGGGTCGCGTGTGCCGAGGACCCTGCCTAAACGGAACCACACGCCTTTCTCGTATTGCTTGACGATCCTTAGTGCGAGAGCCAACCCAATCAAGACAAGGACAAAGACAATGACCAAGACCGTGATAACGATGTTCATCGCGCCAGCATCCATTGACAAGAGAGGAAGCGCTAGGGCCGAAGGTCACCACTCGGGTCGGAGGCGGAAGGGTTCGCCGCAAATGCGACCGCCTCGGTCCTGCCGCACGAGGGCTATTCCGGTGAGTGGCAGACCGCCTCAACATTGTTGCCATCAGGGTCGCGCACGAAGGCACCGTAGTAGTTCGGATGATACTCCGGCCACAAGCGGGGTTCGTGGAGTGTCGTCGCCCCTAGTCGAATCGCGGCATCGAAAAACTTACGTACAGCGGCTCGGTCAGGCGCAACAAACGCGATGTGCGACTCTCGGAATCCCTCGCCTGTAGTGCGAGGCCCGATCCAGAATTCCGGCTTGGATGCGATCCCGAAACCGATGACATCTCCAAAGTCCATTATTCGGCTACCGCCGAGCGGGGCGAGGACGGAGTCATAGAACACCGCGCTCGACGTGACATCGGCACACTGGATTGAAAGGTGGTCGAGCATCGTCCCATCATTGCCGAATTTCGGGGATAACCCCAAACGCTAAGGGAAGGCTCCAGTTCTGGACAGGTGCGTTCGTCGCCTTCCATTCCCCAAGGCAAACGAGGCATGGGACCTTTGGCCCTGCTGCAACCTGAAACCATGCGGAAGACTGCGAATATACGAATCTGAATAACTCACGCTCTCGGACGACACACCTTGGAGGTCTACACAATGCGGCTCCGTGTCAAGTATCTTCCTCGCTACCAAGCCCCCCGTCCGACGCCTTCGTACTTGTTACCGCCAGTCCCACGTGAAGTCGTATTCGATCCCTCTCTTCGACGGGCAAGAGATCTTCTGGCAGAGGTGGAGGGCCGGCTGGGACAATGAGCGTGCGTACCGACTCCTTCCGAAGCTCCGCAATTGGCCCGGTCCAGGTGCCGGGTCAGAGAGACTGATCGGTTCCGATGATGGCATTCGGTCATGTGGATTGATCAGCGAGGGTCCGAAGTCCTGGCAGAAGCCGAATGCCACCAATTGCTGGCGATGGCCGCCAAAGAGGCAGCGATTGGTAGGTTGGCGGTGAACGGCGAGGGAGCCCCCATCGTGGTTCCCGTCAACTTTGCCGTGCAGGATCATCAGATCCTGATTCGGATTGGCTCCGGAAGACTCGCCGACTTGGCGATAGGCCATCTGGTCGCCTTCGAAATCGACGAGTGCGACCTGTCCTCCGGGTACGCCTGGAGTGTGCTTCTACGTGGGTTGGCCTCTACCGTGAAAACCACCGCCATGAAGGACCCGAGCCAACTCCCACATCCACTCGTCCACTCGCCCGGCGACACCGTGCTCGTCGTTCGACCCGATGTCGTGTCAGGACGGAGGTTTTCGCTCCAGGCCGAGAGCAACAATCACAGCGACTGAGTACCTCCGGTCCCGCGTCCACCTGTGGGTCGTAGGAGGATTATCAGCGTGCTGTCACGTTGAACCGGCCGGGTGCTCACCAGTCAGCATGTAGCCGACCCCGCCTTGGCTAGCCACCAAGGCGAAGAACCGGTTTACGGTTGCCTGCCCCGCCATTGAGCCGTAGAAAGGCGCGTCGAAGCTGAACACCCCGCCGTCTGCCGCCACCTCCCAGTAGCCGCCGGTCGCTGGGTCGACAGCCATCCCTACCACCGGCTGGTTGAGTGGCGTGGCGCCCATGGAACCAGAGAAGCGGGCGTCGCCGAAGCTGAAGATCCCTCCGTCGGCTGCGACCAACCAGTAGCCGCGCCCGTCGGGGGTGGCCGCCATCCCGACCACCGGCTGGTCCAGGTGCTGGCCGCCCATCGAGCCGTAGAAAGGCGCGTCGGTCGAGAACACCCCGCCGTCTCGGGCCGCAAGCCAGTAACCGCTCGCCGTCCCCGCCGCACCGACATAGGAGGTGTTGGACGTAGTCGGGGTGCCGGGCGAGGGTGTTTGGCCAAAAGCATAGACAGCGCTCGTCTGGGGTGGTGGCGGCGGTGCGACAAGGTATCCGCAGATGGAGACGAAGCTGTAGCCGTCCGAGCGAAGGTCGGTGATGATTTGAGGCAGGGCCGCTACCGTCTCCGAACGGTCGCCCCCGCCATCGTGCATGTCGACCACGGCACCGGAAAAGGCTGCATCGACCACCCGGCTCACGATCGTTGCTACCCCAGGCATCGACCAGTCACGCGGATCGATCGAGTAGCTCATCGCCGTGAGGCCTTGCCCGGCGATCTGGTCGAGCACGGTCGAACTCCAGTCGTTGTAGGGAGGGCGGAGGCAGGCTGGGGTGTCACCAGTGAGGGAGCGGATCTCGTTCTGGGTCTCCTGAATCTGCAAGTCGATCTGCGCAGCCGACAATGTGGAGAGGTCGGGATGGCTCCAGGTATGGTCCTCGACCGGGTACCCGGCTGCCGCCACCATCTGGGTGTACTGGGGGTACTCGGCCACCTTCTCACCGATCTCGAAGAACGTGGCGGGCACGTGGTACTGCTCCAGGACCGAGAGGATCTGCGGCGTGAACGGCCCTGGCCCGTCATCGAAGGTAAGCGCGATCACGCGCTGGCCGGCCGTCGAGGCGTCGCCCGGGGCCTGCCAGGTGGAGAAGGCCGGCTGCGGACTCTGGGCACCCGCCACTGGGACCATCGTGAGACCGAGCAGAGTTGCCACTGCAGCACCAACCATGGCCGCTCGTTGTGCCGGTCGACCCTTCGTTCCTCTTCTTCCGCCGTGTGCCCGTTCAACTTGGATCATTCTCTGTCCGTGCGACAGG
This sequence comes from Acidimicrobiales bacterium, assembly GCA_049513455.1. Classification (GTDB taxonomy): domain Bacteria; phylum Actinomycetota; class Acidimicrobiia; order Acidimicrobiales; family RAAP-2; genus Bog-473. Next base: position 7,755 of record JBEKWB010000037.1, on the reverse strand, counting down.
CGACACGCGGCCTAAACGCCCCCTCCGCTGCTCAGGCCTCCTGTGGGCGCAGTGCCGCCGACCCCAGGAGGTTGAGGATGTCCTCGGTCGCGACTATCCCCGTCACCTCGCCGTTCGATTTCACCGGAACATGGCGGATCTGTCTCTTCGCCATGAGTTCGACTGCCTCCGCGACGGTCGTATCCGGGTCGATCGCGGCCAGATCGCTTGACGCCACGTCGGCAGCCCAGACGGTATCGGGGTCTGCCCGATCGGCTAGCGCCCTTACGATGTCCCGCTCAGTCACGATACTCGTCGGCCCGTCAGGGCCGAGAATTATCACCGCTCCGGTCTTCTGCCCCGCCATAGCCTGCGCCGCGACGCGCAAGGTGTCTTCAGGGTCCACAAACGGCGGCACACCTCGCATCAGATGCCTTACCGGGCAGAGGAGATCACAGTCATGCTTCCCTTTGCTGTCAGTAGTCATCATGGCCACCTTCCTTTCGCAATTCTCCACGCACTGCGTGGGTCGAGTACTGAAGAATGCCTGCCGATGCCGCCATCACCAGGCCAGCTCGGCAATCCGCTGTCGTGGCCCCTGATAATCAGTCCGGCGGGAGCTGACCAATGCGGCGTGGTACACCGATTCATAGCCAGCCACCATGGCCTGGGCCGAGAAGAGCTTCTCGACCCGGAATCGGCAGTCCTCCGGCCTGAGCTCTGCGGCGGCCGTTACGGCGTCAACCATCTCGCCCTTCGTGGAACACAGAAAACCGGTGACCCCATCGGTCACGATTTCGGGGGCGGCACCGAGAGGGCGGGTGATCACTGGAGTTCCACAGGCCATGGCCTCGGTCATCACCAAACCGAACGGCTCGGGCCAGTCAATGGGAAAGACGAGGGCACGGGCACGCCCCATCAGGTCGACCTTCACCTCGTGGGAGGGCTGATCGAGGACCACCACATCGTCGCCTAAGTGGGGCGCGACGACTTCATCGAAGTAGGCATGCTCTGCGGGCTCGTTTCGCTTGATCACCATCACGAGAGGCAACTTCGCTCGGCGAGCCACCTCGATCGCTTCCTCAGGGCGCTTCTCCGCACTGATCCGACCCACGAAGAGGAGAAAGTCCTCTTTGACCCGACGAAAAGGATGCGCAGCGACATCGATGCCGTTGTACACCACGCCGGCACAGTGCAGCTGGGGATTGCCAGCCCACTGCGCACGACTTATCGCCACCACGTGCACCCGCTCGTCCGTGAGGGCCAGCAGCCGCCGACCAGGCGCCGTCCATGGGCCATGGAGTGTGTGCACCACGGGAGTGCAGCCGTTCAGGAGGGCCCCGAGCGCCGGCCCCATTCCCGTGTGGTCGTGGATGATGTCGAACTCATCGGCACGCAGGAACGCAGTGGTGCAGTGAACAAGGTCATCGGTCATAGAGCCGAGATCACCGAGTGGTGGTGGGGACTGAAGGGGGGTCACCAGACGAGCGTCCGTCCGCGACCCGGCGGCCGCGAACAGGGTCACATCGTGGCCCGCCGCCACCAGGCCTTCGGTGAGAACTGACACCACCCTTTCGATCCCGCCATAGCCGGCAGGGGGCACGGCAAACCACGCCGGTGCCACCATGCCAATCCGCAGCCGCCTCGACAACCGGGGCAGAGGAACCACCGGCGGAAGCTGATTGCGCACCGTCGTCATCATTTGCCTTTCTGCGATCACTCCCGAGCCTTCCACCACGTTGGCCCGGGGGGCAGAAGCGAGGTAGGGCCATTGGTCCCTCATACCTACGCCGACGAGCGCTTCACCGGAAGCAGCAACACGGCCACCGACGAGACGCCGAGAACGTTTGCACGACGGCGGCCCGACCCGGGGACGTATCACGGGACCAGCTCAGAACCAGGAGGTTAGCACCGAACTCTTCTGACACCTCCGCGACCCTCTTTGCCACTGCGCCCAGCCTGAACTCAATGTGGGCGGCCGACGGCCAGTGGCGAGTGAGAAACTCCTTGCTCCGGATATCGAGGTCGCGGACAGGGCGATCCAAGATGGTGGGCAACGTGCCAACGGTAAAGACGTGGAGAACGGTGATCTGGACTTCCGCGTCCAACAGGGGCCCAGCTGTTCGAGCACACCGCGAGACGACTCCTCGGCGTCTCCGGGTGCCTCACGGCTTCAACCGGAACGAGGAGTGGGGCGGCCGGCATGCGGCAGGTGAGCGACCAGCGACACGCACCAAGAGCGGCGTCTCACAGGCAATGTCGACCTTGTCGTGGTCTGCGCGGACAGTGACCCGACTTCCTTGGAGACGGAAGGAGAGGCTGACGGCGGTCCATGTTTCGGGAAGGGTGGGGTCGACGTCAAGGACAGTCTTCTCCCCCGCCGCGCGGGCGGGGCGAATGCCGAGAAAACCGAAGGCCAAGGCTTGCCATACGCCGCCCATGGTGGCGAGGTGCAGTCCCCCCGCAGTGGTGGAGGTGAGATCGTCAAGGTCGAGACGAGCAGCCATCCGAAAGAACTCGAGCGCCTGCTCAGGCTGCCCCGAACGGGCCAGCAGAGAGGCCCAGATGGCCGGGGACAGCGAGCTTCCGTGCGCGGTGCGGGGTCCATAGAAGGCGAGGCACGGGTCCAGCGACCCGGCGGCCACCTCGTCAGGTACGAGGTGATGGAGCATCAGGACGTCGGCCTGCTTGACGAGTTGGGAGGCAGCTACACGCTCGGCGCCCAGGAGGACGTCAACAGCGCAGGGCGGCGAAGCGATCCCGGACATGAGGAGCGGCTCCAGTTCGAAGTAACCCTTGAACTGCTCATAGAGTCCCCGGTCGGCGTTCCACCCGTCAACGAGACACCCGGCCATCGAAAGCCAATTGCGAGCTTCAGGGGAGATCGGATCGGCCCGGAGCAACAGTGTGGCCCCCTGCGTCAGGTTCCATCGGGCCATCACGTTGGTGAAGGCATTGTCGTCAACCACTTCGTGGTACTCGTCGGGGCCTTCAACCCCTTCGAGGTGCCCCTGACCCTCGGCGTCAATCCGGATCCGACTGGCCCAGAACCGGGCCGTGTCCGTGATCAGGTCGCAGCCCGCACCGGCCAGGAAGTCGTCATCTCCTGTCCATGCGGCGTAGTGTGAGGCCGCCCAGGCGACATCGGCCACGATGTGTACCTCGTGTGGGCCAGTGGTGATAGGGATGACCGCGCCGCCACGTCCTTGAACCTCGCGAGGAGTGACGTCACTTCCGTCGCCGGCCGACTCCCAGGGAAAGCGGGCACCTCGCAGCCCTAGGTTCTCGGCTGCCCTCCGTGCGGCAGGGAGACGGCGGATGCGGTACTCGAGCATGGCCCGGGCTGCGGCGGGCCGGAGAGCGGCCAGCGCAGGGAGCACGAAGACGTCCGCATCCCAAAAGACATGGCCCGCGTAGGCACCCCCGCTGAGGCCGCGCGCCCCGACCGCAGATTCCCCGGAGTCGGCCGCCGCTGACAGAAGATGGAACACGGCGAACCGCGCCGCCAGTTGGGCGTCGGGATCTCCTTCGATGATGACCTCAGCGTCTTTCCACTGCTGAGCCCACGCCTGACGGTGCGCAGCCAGCAACGCGTCGAATCCAATGGCGTCGACTTCCACGAGTCGCTGCACGGCATCCCGACGCGAGTCTTCCCCCGTGCCTGCGGTGGACCAGCTGGCTAGACGCTCCACCGTGCGAACCTCGTCAGCGGATCCAATGCGGTCGCGAGCGGATACGGCGATCTCCCTGCCGGCGCTCCTTGTCCGCCCGACTCGCACCCCATCGAGGTCCTCGCTGTCGAATTCCACACCCCCCGACCCCGACCCTCGCAGTGGGTCCCCGGCCTCGAGGCTCCCGACAGGACCCTCCGCTCGCATCGCCATGGCATATGGCGACGCGGCCGAGACGAATCGCAATGACCGAAGGCTGTTCCTCCCATTACCGAAACGGGCCAACGTCCCGGTACGCAGGTCGAGTGACTGCGGGGCGCTGCTCGCCGCATGCAGGTCCAACCGGGTCCAATCCGGCCCCGGAAGAAGGTGGCCGTCGTCGGTGTAGGCCCCATTCACCAGTAGCAGTGGAGAGGTCAGCGGACCGTCCTCTTCACGGACGCCCCGTGTGGCCACGAACCCATTACCGAGCGTGCCGAGCGCCTCGGCGACGCGCACTCTTGCTCGCTCGGTGGGCAGCGGGACGACCCAAGCTGGGTCGGCGTCAATCTGGGGCGTCCGGCGTGTGGCCCGCAGTGCCAGCTGCTCGTCAAGAATCTCCGCGAAACGTTTCGGTCCGCCGCCCACGTGCAGCACCGGTTCACTGACCCCTACCGGCTCTTCTCCCACGGAGACGACGGCGGCTCGAGCAAGGGCGCTGACCATCATCAGCGAGTCACTGCCTGCCACCCCGCCCAGGCGTCCGAACTCATCTCCCCCGATCAGCACCAGCGCACCGGTGATCCCCCGTTCAACCAACCAGGCGGCCGCGAATTGAGCGGAATCGGATTTGTCGGTCAGGCCGATCTCCACGTGCTTTACATCGCTTGTGATCCTCGGGTTGGCGAGCCCGGCCCGTCGAGCGGCGTCGGCACTGATGGAGACGACTTCGGCCAGGTCGGCGACACCGACGACCGCCAGGCGAGATCTGACCGCGTCGGCGAGGTGGGCAATATCAGCCTTCCTTGGGTCGGCCCAGTCGGGGACGGGGATGAGATCGATCTTGCGACGATTGAGCCGGCTCGCTACCAGCTTCGTCTCGAGCCCGGCCTTGGCGAGATGGTCGACCACCAGCTCAGCCGCGCGGTCGAGACAGCGATCCTCCTCCGGGGTGGCTGTCCTCCGATGAAGTAGTTCCGGCCCGTCCGCGAAGACCTCGAAGATTTCGGAGCCTCGGTTGCAACACAAGAACAGCCGCCCGGGCCCCACCGGTCTCGCCCTGAGCTGACCGTCGATGTTCTCCATGCTGGTGCCACTCACGACAAAGAGGTTCAAGCCCGCCTGGCAGCACGATTCCACGCGCGCGCGCTGCGATGTGGCATCGGCCTGGCGGTCTGGCACCGCCGTCCCATCCCAGTCGAAGATCAACGCCTCGAATCTCTGGTCGAGACGACCGTCAGACCCGGGCACACCCCTATAGTCTCCGCCCCGACGGCGCGACGCTAGGGGCATATGGCCCTGGTCGAGCACCGCTCGGGGGGGAGAAACCCGCTGAATCATGTTGGGAGGAGCCGCGCGCACGAGGCGTCGGCGCGCTTCCTATACGCTCCAATGAGTGTCATCTCCCTGGACCTACGCAGGAAAGGTGGCGACTTTGGACACCGCGGGCGGAGTGATCACGCTCGTCGACGAGTCGACCTTCGCCATATCCACTCGTACCGGCGACATCGTCCCCGGATCGGCCCAGGGTCTGTTCGTACGCGACAAGCGCGTTATCTCGAGATTCGAGCTGCTCATCAACGGCGCACCACTCGAGCCTCTCGCAGCCATCAATTCGGAGCCGTATTCGGCAACTTTTGTGGCCCGGACCAGGCCATCTCCTGGCAAAGCGGACTCGACGCTCATGATCTTTCGGAACCGCTATGTCGGCCAAGGTATGCGCGAGGACATCGTCATCCACAACTACGGCGAAGAGGCTTCGGTGTGTGAGCTCGAAGGATTCATCGATGCTGACTTCGCCGACCTCTTCGCGGTCAAAGAGGGCCGGGCCGGTCCGCCAGAGGGCGATTTCACGCGTTCCATCGACGCCAGTGTGCTCGAAATCTCCTATCGCCGTGGAACGGTCAATCGCGGGGTGAAGCTGGCGTTCCAGGAAATCCGAGAAATCTCACCGGATCCGGAAGGCTCATCCGGCCGGGCAACCCGACACCCGAGCCCGCCGACCTTCAAATTGACCGATAGTCATGTGCGCGTGGAAGTTGTGGTTCCGGCAAAGGGATCGTGGTCGGGTTGCGTTGAAGTCATACCCATAATCGAATCCTCCGCGATCATGCCGCGGTTTCGCTGTGGGCAACCCATTGAGCGGGCTGCGCCGACCGAGCGGTTGGCCCACTGGCGCAAAAGCGTTCCCCACATCGTCACCGACCACGACGGATTGCGCACCGTGATCGCTCAGAGCGCCGAAGATCTCGGTGCGTTACGGATTTTCGATCCGGAGTTCCCAGAACGAGTCGTCGTAGCCGCGGGGGCGCCCTGGTTCATGACCGTATTCGGGCGTGATTCGCTCCTGACGGCATGGTCAGCCCTCATCGTCGATCCCGACCTCGCTCTTGGCGTTCTCCAGACACTGGCCCGTTTCCAGGGCAAAGAGGTCGATGCCGCCCACGAAGAAGAGCCCGGTCGCATCCTCCACGAGATGCGATTCGGCGATGCGCCATCGCTGTCCCTCGGCGGCGGCAGCATCTACTACGGCACAGCCGACGCGACACCCCTGTTCGTGATGCTCCTGGGCGAACTCCGCCGATGGGGAATAGGCGGCGAACAGGTGGAGGAGTTGATGCCCAATGTGGACCGGGCGATGGCGTGGATCGAGGATTTTGGAGACTTCGACGGAGACGGCTATGTCGAGTACCACCGCACCACCGATCGCGGCCTGGCAAATCAGGGTTGGAAGGACAGTTGGGACGGCGTTCGCTACGCGGATGGAAGGGTGGCCCAGGCGCCGATAGCGCTGTGTGAGGTCCAAGCGTATGTATATGCCGCATACCTGGCGCGATCGCGCTTCGCTTTCGAGGCGGGGCAACACGAGCTTGGCGACAAGTACCGCACCAAGGCCGCAGACCTTAAGGCCTCTTTCAACCGGGATTTCTGGCTCGAGGAGTCTCAGTGGTTCGCCATCGGCCTTGATCGTGACAAGAGTCCAATTGACTCGCTGACCTCCAACATCGGCCATTGCCTCTGGACGGGCATCGTCGATGATGACAAGGCCCAGGCTGTGGCGCGTCACCTTCTCAGCGAGGAAATGTTCAGCGGCTGGGGTGTTCGCACCTTGGCGACGTCGATGGGCGGATACAACCCCGTGAGTTACCACTGCGGGTCAGTGTGGCCTCATGACAGTGCGATCGTCGCCGCCGGGCTTGCTCGGTACGGCTTCGTAGAGGGAGCCCAGCGACTCGTGCTCTCCCTGCTCGACGCTGCAATGGCACAGGGCGGTCGACTCCCCGAGCTCTTCAGCGGGCTGGGACGGGACATCCTGCCCGTCCCCGTCGGATATCCCACCTCGTGCTCGCCGCAGGCGTGGTCCGCGGCGTCACCACTCTTGTGCTTGCGAACACTGTTACGGCTGGAACCACGGATCCCCCAAGGCAAGGCGTGGCTCGCACCGATGATCCCAGAAGAGATCGGATCTTTGCGAGTCGAAGGTATTCCTCTCGCCGGTGCCAGAGTTGATGTTCAGGTAGACCACGGAGTCGTCGAGGTGAGCGGGCTGCCCTCGCACATTGAACTCCTCCGGTCACCCCGCCACCCGACTACATCCCTCTGAGGAGGCATTTGTCGTCCGGGCTCGCCAGTCGGGACGTTCGGCCCTGGTGGATCGAGCTCCCCCGGCTCAGTTTGATCTGAGGCACGCTGAAGGAGGAACCCATGACGGAGAGCACATCGCTCGAGGATCAGGTCGAACACGGTACGACCGAGGCGAGGTCGGACGTCTTCGAGCGCATCGACCGGATGCTCGACGAGTGGCGAGGAAAGATCGACGAGCTCGTCGTGCAGCTCGACCTGGCCAATCTGGACCTACGCGACGAGGTCCACAAGAACCTCGACGCCGTGCAAAACGCGTATCTCG
>JBEKWB010000036.1:0-69853 GCA_049513455.1 Acidimicrobiales bacterium | reverse complement strand
GCTGCCGGGGAGGACCAGGTGGAAGCGGATGCTGGGGTTCGTGCTCGTAGCGACAGTCCTTGGTCCCCCGGGGTCCTCGCGCCAGACTCTTCGACGCACTCGAGGTTGCAAGCCACAATCGGCGACCACACCGGCAGCCAACTATCAGCATTTCATTCGTCCGGGGTGACCGCAACGGTCATGGAGACTCTTCGGATTCTGGCGGGGTGTTGGTCAACCCGACGCCTGAGAGTTCTCCCGAACTGGGATGATGAGTAGATGACCATCGAAGTCCTGGCACCGGACGTGAGAGAGATCTGGACGTTCGACATGATGCTGGCGCCCGCCAATGGCGGGCACGGGGCCCCTCCACTGGCTAGGGTCGGAAACAGACGTTTTCACCCAAGGCCGCACGAGACGCCGTGGAGGACGCCATGACCCAGCAGGCAACAAGAGAGGACCCGGGGGCGGCCCTGCCTGAGGGCGGGTTCGGGACCGAGAACGATCGAGCGCTTGAGGCCCTGCTCGACATGGCCAACCCACAGCCTCGCTATCAGCGGTGGATCGAGGGCGGCGGGCTCTTCTGCCCGGTCGACGGGTTCGCCGTGGCCGCCGGGCGGAACGCGGTGGATGAGGTGCTCCGCCACCCGGAGCTCTTCACGTCGCAGGGCGTCGTGCAGCTCGGCAACATCCGGCCGCTCATCCCCTTGAGCATCGACCCGCCCGACCACCTCGGCTACCGCAAGCTGCTCGACCCGCTGTTCGCCCCCAAGCGCATGGACGCCATTGAAGACGACATCGCGGCGCGCGTGAACCGCTTCATCGACACGTTTGCCGACCGCGGCAGCTGCCACTTCACCGACGAGCTGGCCGTGCCCTTCCCCTCGGCCGTCTTCCTCGGCCTCATGGGGCTGCCGTGGGAGGAGCTCGACACGTTCCTCCGCATGAAGGACGGGATCATCCGGCCCGGCGGGGCCACGATGATGGAGGCCGAGAAGGTCGACCTGGAGGAGCGGGCGCGCATCCAGAACGAGACGGCGCAGGAGATCTATGACTACTTCAACGCCATCCTCGACGAGCGCGAGCGGGAGCCGCGCGACGACATCCTGTCGGGCTTCCTGAAAACCGAGATGGATGGCAGCCGCCTCAGCCGCGAGGACATTCTCGACATCTGCTTCCTCTTCCTGATCGCCGGGCTCGACACGGTGACCGACTCGCTCACCTGCTTTTTCGCCTTCCTGGCCCAGAACCCCGAGCACCGCCGCCAGATCGCCAAGGATCCCTCGGTCATCCCGGCCGCCGTGGAGGAGCTCCTCCGCTGGGAGAGCCCGGTCCCCGGCGTGCCCCGCATGGTCGTCGCCGACACCGAGGTGGCCGGGTGCCCGGTGAAGGCCGGCACGATGATGATGGCGTCCCTCGGTGCCGCCAACGTCGACCCGGCGGAGTTCGACGACCCGATGACGGTGCGCTTCGACCGCGCCATCAACCGCCACGTCGGGTTCGGGGCCGGCGTCCATCGGTGTCTCGGCTCGCACCTGGCCCGCCGGGAGCTCCGGGTGACCTTGCGTGAGTGGCACAAGCGCATCCCCGACTACTCGCTCAAGCCGGGCAGCGAGCTCCACTACGCCCGGGGCCTGCGCAGCGTGGAGAACCTCGAGCTCGTCTGGTAGCGGCTGCGCGCCCAAGCGTGCCTGTTGGGTCCAAATACTCGATGCGCCGATTGACCTGCGGCTTCTCGAGAAAGAGGCGGTGCGGTAGCACCAGAGGTAGGCACCTCGACGAGCCTCGACCCTCCCGTCTCACCGATGGTCGTACCCACACGCTGGCGCCCCGTGAAGCTCCAGGTCAGGGCATTGAACGAATAAATGGACCCTACAGGCGTGGTCGAACAGCTGAGGATCGGTTCCCATGCATTTCGGTTCGCCGTCGCCTAGCCTGTGCGCGGCACCCCCGCTTCGGTTGGGGTCATAGTTGAGCGATCCGATCACAAGGGGAGGGTGTGAGGATGTTCTGCAAGGGGCTGATCCAGCTTCGAAAGTCGGCGCTGCCGCTGGCAATGGCGGCAGTGATTTTCGCCGGGACGTCCATCGCACTCTCGTCGACCACCGCGGCGGCGACGACGGCGTCGAGCGCCAGCGGCGTGTGGCCCGGGGTCGGCAAAATTTGCGAACCGGGACCGGGCGGTGCCTCCTCGGTGCGCGGTGTGGGCGATAAGACCATCAACATCGCCGTCTTCAACGACGCCGCCAACACCATTGACCCGGGACTCGAGGCGGAGTTCCCCCAGCAGGCCACCGCCTTCGCGGACTGGTGCAACGCCGCCGGGGGCATCGACGGGCGCAAGATCGTGATCGACAACCGGGACGCCGCGCTGTTCAACGCGGCGCAGGAAGCGACAGCGGCCTGCCAGAGCGACTTCATGGCGGTCGGCGGCGGCATGGCCCTCGACCAGCCGTCCGTCCCGATCCGTGAGAAGTGCGGGCTGGGACAGATCACCGGCTACCTCGCCTCGAACGCGTCCGATGCTGCCACCGACCAGGTCGACCCGAGTGGCGGCAATACAGACTCGATCTCCTCGGGGTGGTTCTTCGCGCTGGCCAAGGCCTACCCGAAGGCGGTCAAGGTGGCCGGCATGGGGGGGTCCGATACCCCCTCGGTCCTTCAGCCCGAAACGAAGTACGAGTTCGGCGCCGAGGCTGCGGGTTGGACCGTCGTCGACTTCCTGGAGCCCCCGACTTCGGTGGAGAACTGGGCGCCCTACGTCGAGCAATATCAGCAAAAGGGGGTCACGGCCCTGTGGCCCGCCGACAATGCCAACTTCACTCCCTTCGCCCAGGCGATGACGACCGCCGGCTACCACCCCGCCTTCGTTGCGCTGGGAGTCCAGTTCGACAACACCCAGACGCAGCAAGCCGTGGTCGCTAACCCGAGCCTGCCCCCGGTCTACGTCGAGACGTCGTGGTGGCCACTCGGGTTGGCCTCGCAGAACCCCTCGACCGAAGAGCTCGTCACCACCATGCACAGATACGCCAAGGGTGACACCATCGACTTCGACGACGAGGAGGGGGCCGAGTCGTGGCTCCTGTGGGCGAAGTCGGCCTCGGCCTGCGGCGCCAGCAACCTCACGGTGACCTGCGTGCTGAGCCACGCCGCAGCCACAAAGAACTGGGACGCCGGAGGCATCGAGGCGCCCGTTGCCAGCTTAGGGCTCTCCAACGAGAACCCCCAGCCCTCCCCATGTTTCGCCTTGCTCAGGTTTGAGGCCAAGGGGATCATCTACGACAAGGCGCTCACCCACCCCACGCAGTCCATCTGGAACTGCAATCCCAAGAACGTCATCCAGCTGACCGCAGCGCAGCAGGCGCAAATAAACGCCCTGTGAGCACGGGTTCGGCCGGCCGACGGAGGTTGCGATTCGGAATACCGACTGCCCCGAGAATTCTCCAGTGCGCCTTTGTTTCAGAGCTCAGTGAGGCCATTGAATGAACCAACGCCGCAAACTCCGCAACCGATACGGTTGAATGGCGGACTCGTCTTTGCTTGTGGAGAGTTCCTGGCGGGGGATCCCGCCGGGCGGCTCTCCGCTGCCCGCGCAGCTGAACAGACTGCGCGGGCTCCTCCATGCCGGTGGCGTCACGTGGCCGAGTCCCATCAGGCCCCCGAAACTGCGATCACTCACTCCCCACTGAAACCGGAGAGCCAGATTTCTTGGCGAATCAACCTGCCAGGAAATGAGGTGGAAAAGGAACAACCGGGCAGTGCGCAGGGCCGGGAGCGCTGATAGCGACGTTCTCATAATCTGGCATATCCTTCGGCGGTGGGTGAGTTGACTGGCAGGGTCGCCGTCGTCACGGGTGGGGCGAGCGGGATCGGGGCCGGGCTGGTCGAGGCGTTGCTGGAAGAGGAGGCGACCGTCGTCGTCGCTGACATCGAGCAGCCGGTGCTCGAGGACACAGTGGGGCGTCTCGGTGACAGGTTCGGGCGAGAGCGCCTCGCCGGCATCCAAACCGATGTCTCTCGGCCGGAGTCGATGGAGGCCTGTGCACGTGAGGTCTATGACCGCCACGGGGTGTGCCACTTCCTCTTCAACAACGCCGGCGTCGGCGGTGGCGGCGTGGCCAAACCCTGGAACTGGACGCCGAACGACTGGAAGTGGTGCTTCGGCGTGAACCTCTTCGGTGCCGCCAACTGCGTGGCCGCCTTCGTGCCCCGCATGTTGGACGGCGGCGAGGACGGGTGGGTCGTCAATACCTCCTCGAGCAACGGGGGCTATCAGCCCTTGCCCGATCTGGCGATCTACGCGGCATCCAAGGCCGGCCTGAGCACCTATACCGAGTGCCTCGCCAACGCATTCGCGCTCAGCGGCACGAAGCTGCGCGCCGCCATCTTCTACCCCGGCGGGGACGGGCTCCTCGAAACGCGGCTCTGGAACAGCGGCCGTAACCGGCCCCCCGAACTGAGCCGCGAGCGCCCCCACGTCGATCCGCAATGGGATTACCAGGAGGTGAAGGCGCGGGTGCTGGCCAGCGGTGGGAAGGTCGCCGACCTGGTCGAACAGGGCCGCAGCCTGTTGCGGGCCTTGCGCGACGGCAAGTTCATCATCGCGGCCGACACGGTGTCGGTTGGCGAGTTGATGCGGCGGCGGGCCGAACACATCGGAGCCGGCGAGCTACCGACGGTGGAGGAGAAAGGCGTGTTCTCGTGACCCACTATGTGATCATCTCGGCGGACTGCCATGCCGGGCCGGATTCTCCCGCCTACCGCGAGTTCCTCGATCCGGCCTATCGCCTCGACTTCGACGACGAGCTCTCGGAACGAGAGGGGCTGCTCAACGCCACGCGATTCACCGGCGACGACGAGTTCCAGGAGGAGTGGTTCGGTACGGAGGAGGAAGGCGAGAGCCTCCACGAGATCGGGCTTCGCGGTGGCTGGGACGCGGCCACGCGGGACAAGGAGCTCGACAACGACGGGGTATGCGGCGAGGTGGTGTTCCCGGGGCCCGACGCGGTCACAGGGACGATGGGCGCACCGTTCGGCGCCGGCTTCAACCCCGTTGCTACGCGCAGCCCAGCCCACCTGCTCGCAGGCGCCAGGGCCTTCAACCGGTGGGTGGCGGGGATGTGCTCGGAGAGCCCGGAGCGCCGCCGGGGCCTCATCGTCGCGCCCATCCTGGGCGACATCGACGGAGCGATCACCGAGATTCGGCGGGCGCACGGTGAGGGCCTGACGGGCGGTGTCATCATCCCACCGCGCTGGACAGGCTATGACTCCTACACCAGCCACGACTACGATCCGGTCTGGTCCGTCTGTGAGGAACTGGCCCTACCGGTGCACTGCCACTCGGGGCCGGCGCCGAGGGAGGAGTACGGCGAGGACCGTGGATGGATGAGCGTGTACGGCTACGAGACCATCTTCTTCACGGCCCGGCCGCTGTGGTTCATGTTGCTGACGGGCGTCTTCGAGCGCTTCCCTCGGCTGAAGATGGCAGTCACGGAAGCCGGGTGCTTCTGGGTGACCGACATGCTCTGGCGCATGGACATGATGGCCACTCGGGAGCACGGCATGCGCAAGCTGGTCGACCCCCGTGGCGTGCTGACCATGCTGCCGAGCGAGTACTTCGACCGGAACTGCGCCATCGGCGCGTCCAACACGCGCCGACGCGAGCTCGGCCGCCGCTACGAGATCGGGGTCAACAACATCATGTGGGGGAACGACTTCCCGCACCCCGAGGGGACATGGCCATACACACGGGAATTCCTGAAGGACCGCTTCTGGGACGTGCCCCCCGAAGAGACGGCAAGGATCCTCGGGCTCAACCAAGCCGAGTTCTACGGCTTCGACCTAGTCAAGCTGCAGCCCATCGCCGAACGGATCGGGCCCACGCCCGAGGAACTGGGTCAGACCGATCCCGGCGTGTTCGAGAAGTGGGAGCCGTACAGGCAAGCCCGACGCCCGTGGCTGACCGACCATGAGGCCTGGGACATCACGACGAGGAAGCACCCATGATCCGCTACGCCGCCATGCACAGCGAGCCGGAGGTGTCGACCGGCGAGCCGATGTGGTCGCGCAACCTTCTGGCTATCTACGAGACCGATGCGGACATCGTGGCGTCGGTCCTCCCACAGCCTCTCGAGGTGGCCGAGCCGTGGGTGCGCGCCAACTTCGCTCAGGTCGACATGCCCGACGGCCCACTCTCGGCAGGGACCGTCGCTGTGCGATGCTCCTGCGACGGCGTGATCGGCTCCTACGACCTGCTCATGATCATGAGCACCGAGGCGGCGGTGCTCGGCGGTCGCGAGACCTTCGGTGAACCGAAGAAGCTCGGGACTGCCTCGATAAAACGCAACGGCGCGGGTGTGGTCGCCACCATGAGCCGCAAGGGCGTCGACCTTGTCGAGGTCCGGGGGCGTGCCGTCGAGCAGCTGACGCCAGGTCCCATCGACGAGCGATTCGCGTTCTACTTCAAATTCCTAATGGACCCGGCGGGTGATCGCTTCGACGGCGATCCGTCGCTCGTCCGCGTGCGACGGACCCAGGAGGACCGGGTCCGTGAGCGGATCGAGGGTGAGGTGATCCTGCGCGACTCGCCGTTCGACCCCCTGGCCGAGCTACCGGTCCGGCAGATCATCTCCATCACCTACACCGAGAGCCAACAGACCCAAACTGGCGAGATCCTCCGTACGGTTCCACCGGAGTGGGTGTGGCCCTTCCGACACCAGCGCTACGACGGGATGATCGCCCGCCTGCAGCCGACCTAGGGAGGCGGCCGTGGAGCCCGACGACCGCTATACCGTCATCTCGGCGGACTGCCACGCCGGCGCCGACCTGCGCGGCTACAAGCCGTTCCTCGAATCGCGCTACGACGATGCCTTCGACGACTGGGCCGACCACTACGTCAACCCCTTCGGCGACCTGGCGGGGCCCGACGCCGATCGCAACTGGGACAGCGCCCGCCGCATCCGCGAACTCGAGACCGACGGGATCGTCGGAGAGGTCATCTACCCCAACACCGTCCCGCCGTTCTTCCCGAGAGGAGGCCTGACGGCGCTCGTGCCGTCAGCGAAGGAGTTCGAACTTCGCCTGGCTGGCCTGCGGGCCCACAACCGCTGGTTGGCGGAGTTCTGCGCAGCGGCGCCGGGGCGCCGGGCGGGGATCGGCCAGATCCTCCTCAACGACCTGGACGAGGCCGTGCGCGATGTGTACTGGATCGCCGACCACGATCTGCGGGGCGTCCTCTTGCCTGGCGTGCCGCCTGGGGCCCCGATCGAGCCGCTTCACTCGCGCGTGTACGACCCGGTATGGAGGGCGTGCGAGGAGCGGGGCGTCGTGATCAACACGCACGGCGGCAGCGCGTCGCCGGACTACGGCGAGCACCCTGGCTCACAGCTGCTGTGGTTGATGGAAACGACGTGGTTCTCGCACCGGCCGTTCTGGACGCTCGTACTGTCGGGGGTGTTCGACCGGTTCCCAGCCTTGCGCATGTCATTGGCCGAGCAGGGAAGCGGGTGGATTCCGGCGGCGCTCGAGGCCATGGACGGCCACTACTCGAGCATCGCCGGAGGGGGGATCGGCGAGCTGCGCAGCCTCGACGAATTGCGTCTCTCGCGCCTGCCGAGCGAGTTCTGGCGCACGAACTGTTATGTCGCAGCCAGCTTCATGCACCCCTCCGATTGTGCCCGGCGGGCGATGATCGGTGCTGACCACATCATGTGGGGCTCGGACTATCCCCACCTCGAGGGGACGTTCCCCTTTACCCTGGAGGCACTGCAGCGCACCTTTGCCGACGTCGAGCCGACAGAGGCGCAGGCAATGTTGGGCGGCACGGCGGCGACACTCTACGGCTTCGACATGGCGGCGCTGGCGAAGGTGGCCGCGGTGTGTGGACCGCGGGTCGGCGACGTGACCAAGGGCCTGGATGCGGTGCCTGAGGGGGCCCGGAGCTTGGCCTTTCGCGAGCGCCCGCCCCTGAACGTCTAGCGCGGGCAGGGCGTGCTCGTCCGAACTAAATCGGACCAGACCTTGACCCTGTGGTGAACCCGTGGGTGCCGGAAATGTCATCCGGAGCTGTTGATCAGGACGTTCCCGCATTTCGTTGCTACAACAACAATGTGGGAAACCGAGAGCAATAGCGCGGAAATGGCTCTGACCGGGCTGTCGTACACCCAGGTGAAGGTGGTTTTGTCGGTAGCCCACACAAGGACGCACGCGACCGCTCTGTCGGGTCGAAGTGCACCACGCCTGCCGTCGACGGTTCTAGTCCCGGAAGGAGACTGCACAGGGTGGCCAGCCCTAGACCAGCTAGTTTCCGGATTTGGTCGAGAAACGAACAGGGCCTTCGTGCATAAGCGGAACGCATATTCGAGTCTGGCTTACAACCAGCAGGCCGGGGGTTCGAGTCCCTCAGCGCCCACTGTGTGATGTGGGGAGAGAGGGGGAACCGCACCGGGGCGGGCCAAAGACCGGGGACGCGCGCACCGGCACCGGCCGGAGCGGGCGGCACGGGGCCACAACCGAAGCCAGCCAGCCAGCCGGACGGACGCCGGGCACGGCGAACGGCCCCTGTGCGTGCCGAGAACGTCATCCGGCCTCGTGATCTGGACGAACGTATTGAGCTGCTGGAACCTCCGTCGATGATCTGCCTGCGGATTCGCAGGATCCCACTACAGGTAATACCAGTGCAGTAGTGGTCACACCATAGTGGGAGTCCGGCACGGCGCGAGGCGCGTCGTCCCAGCTCAGCGGACCGGATGACGTTCTCGGCACGCACAGGACATCATCCAAGCGCAGACCTCGGGCGTGAGCAGCTCGGGCACCCGGAAGACTCTATGGAGGGCTGTGACACTGGCGGCGGATACCTCGGTCCAGCCCGGCCGCAGCTGGTACGTGGAAGCGTGCCGGGAGCACGCTCCGAAGCTGCGATCGCGGCTACCTGAATAGGTTGGACAATCCGGACGGCGTGTCACTCGACGCACGCTCAACCTGACGGATCTCCTCGTACGCCTCGCTGGCCGCTTCGAAGAAGGCGACCATGAATGGCCCACGATCGATAGAGAAGGGCTCGTCTGGCACATTCGGGAACCACTCCGCTAGTTCCGAATACAGAGTCGGCCATACTGAATCGGGATCGTGCGGTATCCCGACATCGAGCCACCATTGATGCGACAACTCGGTGGCAGCGTCGAGTTCGCCGGGACGCCTCGAGGAATTGCGATGCCGCTACTCCAACTCGTCATCGGCTGGAGCACTCATCAGCAGCTTCCGCCAGCGCTCTTCGGGCACGTGGGCCGGTGTGGTCGACTTAAGGAAGTCCTCGAGGACGGCCAGAAACCGGTCGGCGTCCCGCCACGGCAGGAAGTGTCCGGCACCTTCGAGGATCTCGAGTCGAGCGCTGGGGATGGCCTCCGCGGCACGGTAGGCATGGGCGACAGGGATGATCCGGTCGTGATCGCCCCACACGATAAGGGTCGGAACTGCCGAAGCCAGGTACAGCCGGTCATGCGCGCTGACCCGCTGACCGGCAACGTCGATCACCGAGCGCACGGTGTTCACGAACGCCATCTGGCCATGCCGATCGGTCAACGTCGTGTAGCTGCGCCACACCTCGACCAAGGTGTCGCTGGGTCGCCAGCCCACCCGTCGGGCCACGGTGCCGGGCCACTCGGCCGCCTCGCGGATCCGGGGGTGGAGCAACAGCGGCAGCACGTACTCGGCGCCGGGCAGGGTCACTGCCTTGAGCAGCGGGCTGACCTCTTTGCCGAGCCCGCCGGAGGCAACCAGCACCAACCGCTCCGCCCACTCCGGAAATTGATAGGCGAACTGCATGGCCACACCGCCGCCCAGGGAGTGGCCGACCAGGGTGACCCGCTCTCTTTCCAGCACGGTGAGCAAGTCTCGGATCCCGCTCGCATAGGCACCCAACGAGTAGTCGCCACGGGGCTTGGCCGATTGCCCGTGGCCAAGCAGGTCGGGGGCGATCACCGTGTGGTGCTCAGCAAGAGCGGGCATCACCGCCCGCCAGGTCGTCGAACTGCCGGCGATCCCGTGGATCAGCAGGACGGTCGGCCCTTCGCCGGCCATCCGGTAGCTGACGTCGTGCCCGTGGATCCGGACCGTGCGGGAATGAAACAGACTGGCCTTCACGATTCCCCCACTGCGGGAGCGCCGGGGGAGTTCCCCAGTCGCCGCTGCCTTCGGACCGGATCAAGGCCCGACCAGCGGGTCGAGGCGTCGACGTTGGCTGTGACGCCGTGCCGGACGCCGGGTTGGTTCCGGTCCCCGGTCCACTCAAGTCGCGATCTCGTGGGCATTTGTCCATCATGACCGTGACAGTAACCACTGTCAAGATACGGTGACAGTGGTTACTGTCACCGTTGTCCGGACTGTGGTTGACTGAATCGGTGGACGTTCCCGACGAAGTCGCCGCGTACGGGCTGGCTGAGTTGGCCACCCGTTCTGGCCTGCCGGCTCGGACAATCCGCTTCTACCAATCCGCCGACGTGCTACCCAGGCCAGACCGGCGCGGACGATCGGCTGTCTATCGCGAGCACCACCTGGAACGGCTCCGCCTCATCGCCGAACTCCAGGATCGTGGCCTAACTCTCAGTGCCATCCGCCAATTGCTGGGCAGAAGGGCCAGCCCGGGCATGTCGGTGGGCGACTGGCTCGGCTTGGACGAGACCCTGCGAGGACCCTGGTCCGAGGACCGGCCGAGAGTCGTCGACGACGACGAGCTCGCCGACGCCCTCGGGACCCGGCCCCCGGGATTGCGAGGCCGACTCGAACGGTCCCACTATCTCGAGCGCCAGCCCGACGGTTTGTGGTTGATTCGCAGC
This sequence comes from Acidimicrobiales bacterium, assembly GCA_049513455.1. GTDB lineage: Bacteria > Actinomycetota > Acidimicrobiia > Acidimicrobiales > RAAP-2 > Bog-473. The sequence goes on along the minus strand of JBEKWB010000036.1, from coordinate 59,042 downwards.
CCGGCACTGCTCGATCTCGCCCTCCAACTCCAAGACGCCGGCGTCGACATCGAGCTGACAGCTCAGGCGACGGATCTGCTTCGCCGGCGTCTCGCTCGAGCGGTCGACGACCTGATCGTGCTGTTCGCTGGGCGCACCGGTGCCGGATTCGGCGGGCGGGCCTCAATGGAGGAACTGGCCATCTCGCTCCATGCCCTGCGCCCCATCGCTCGAGAGGCAGCCGGGATCATTCTCGCCCACGAGGTCGAGCGCGGACTGCAGGGTCTCCTCCAGGCAGGGCCCACCTTCGTCCGCCGTCGATCTCAGAGAAGCAACACACGACGTCGACGCTGACGCCCGAGCCGAACGTGTCGGACCGAGATTGCCTCGGCGACCTGGGGCTCGAGAGCCCACACCATGGTGTCAAACCGTTCGGCCAGCATCGACGCCACTGTGGTTCCCCATGATCCGGCACCGACTACTGCGATCCGTATGTCCGTCCCCAGTTCGGGACCGCTATTGGATGCAGTCTGCCTCCGAGGCTCGCCCCCAGTCGGCTCCGGGGGCGGACCCTCGTCCCTCATGATTGTGAGTCCCCCCCATACATCTCCTCCACCTGATCACGGTACTTCTCGATCACGACATTGCGCTTGACCTTGAGCGTCTGGGTCATCTCTCCGGAGGCCACGGCGAACTCGTGATCGAGGACCCGGAATCCCCGCACATGCTCGACCTGGGACCGTTTGGTGTTGACCTCCTCGACGATCCGGCTGATGGCGTCGCCAAGGTCGGGGTCAACGACCAGTGCCTCGGGCTCGACCGCCTTTCCTCGCGCTTGGGCCCACTTGACCAGCGCCTCGACATCCAGGGTGAGTAGCGCGGTGAGGTAGCGCCGCCCGTCGCCGATCACGACTGCTTCGGACAGGAGCTCGTGGTTGCGTAGATCCGACTCGATGTCTTGTGGGGCGACGTTCTGGCCGGCCGCAGTGATGATCAGATCCTTCTTTCGCCCTGTGATGTGCAGGTAGCCATCGTCATCAATGACCCCCATGTCCCCCGAGTGCATCCAACCATCGCTGTCGACGAGTTCAGCGGTGCCTTTGGGATCGTGGAAGTAGCCGCCGCACACGTTGCCGCCCTGCACCAGGATCTCGCCGTCGTCGGCGATGCGCAGGCACACGCCGGGGATGGGTGGACCGACCGTGCCCACCCTGTTGTCCTTTGGTGGATTGGCGGTGGTCGGACCGCAGGTCTCGGTCTGGCCGTACACTTCGAGCACGGGTAGACCGATGGCGCCGAACCAGCGGAGGAGGTCGGGATGGACCGGCGCCGCCGATGACACCCGAATACGGGCTCGGTCGAGGCCGAGTTCGTGGCGAATCAACGCGCCGAAAGTGGAGTCGAGCGCCTTGTGGGGTAACGCCATCACGAGGGGCGCGTGCCCCCCAGCCGCCTGCCGTTTGGCAACATACCCGCTCAGTTCCATGTAGCGGTCGGCGATCATCCGCTGAAATGCTGGGCTCCCGCCCAACTTGTCGAGCACTGCCTCACGGAGCTTCTCCCAGATCCGCGGCACCGCGAAGAAGACCGTCGGGCGGCACGCCTGCAGATCTTTACCCACTGTGCCCAGGCTCCGAGCGAACCATGTCTCGCCCCCAATGGCCGCAGAGGCGAAGTCACTGATCATCCGCTCTGCGATATGGCTCAGCGGAAGAAACGAAAGAAACCGGTCGCCCTCTCGTAGGTCGAAGACCGAGGTAGCGCTGCGGAGCGTCCACATGATGTTGGCGTGGCTGATCATCGCCCCCTTGGGCGGGCCGGTGGTGCCGCTGGTGTAGACGAGTGTCGCCAGCTGTGCTGGCGCAATGGCTCCGGCCCGGGTCTCGCACAGATCCGGTTCACGACCCAGGCGGCGGACCCCGACGGACCGCAACTCGGCGAACCCCATCAGAAACGGATCATCCAGCCGCTGACTATCGGCAAAGACGATGACCCGATCGAGCCCGGGGAGTTGATCTCGAACCTCCAGAATTTTTGCCAGTTGCCCGTCGTTCTCGACGAAGCAGACGCGTGCCTCGGCATGCCCGAGGATGTAGGCCACCTGCTCGGGTGAGCTCGTCTGGTAGAGCGGCACGGTCACGGCTCCGCCGCCAAGCACCCCGAAATCGGCCAGGTGCCATTCCACCCGGTTACCGGAAAGGATCGCGACCCGGTCGCCCGGATCGACCCCGACCTCGGCCAGGCCGGCGGCGACCTCGGCCACCGCTCGGCCGTACTCGGACCACGTCAACGCCAACCAGGCATTGTCTCTGTGCCAGCGCAGTGCCGCGCGATCGGGGATGCGCCTGACATTGTGCCGGAAGGCATCGATGATCGTGTCGCCTTCAATTGAAACTGATGGTCTATCGCCCATACCGACCCCCTAGGGCACAATCGTAAGGATAGGCCGCGAACATGACCTGACGCTCATGGGCGACGAGAACCCGGTCCGTCCACCTCATGTGACAAGTGGGTGCTCGTGAATGAGGCCGCAGAGCCTGAGCATGGCCCCGGCGAGTCGTCCTGAGCGGAAAAACCCCCCGTCTCATTGTCCATGCCGGAGGTAATTGAACTTGGGACGCGATGCACCAAGACATCGAAGGCCATATATGACTTCCTCAACAAACGGGTCGGCTCAGCCGAGCCGTTTGTTGTTGCGGCCTATCGACACAAGTTCGACGCGAGAGTGAACAACCTGTGTCTCGATATGGTCGCGGACGGTCTGACCGATGTTGACGACTTGATGTACATCATGAAGCCCGCGGAATCGCTTTTCGATTTCCAATGGATCGCTCGCGGCCTTGCGAGCAATGGAGAGGGATGGAGTGCCCAGCGCCTGGAGCAGTACTACGAGGCGGCTGGGGAGAAACTAAAGGCGCAAGGCAAGGCCCCACTGCCATTCGCGTACTTCATCGGCGAAAGTGAACCGTCTCACGAGAACCAAGTAGAGGTAGAACACACGCCCGATGAACTGTGGAAAATGATCGCTGGCGTGACGGACGTGGAGGCTCAGCTGATCGTCGACCGTGTCGTTGGCAATTACATGACGGTTTCAGGTCCCGTCTTTAGGATGGCGCATCAGCCGGGGCAGTTTTCGTTGGTGGCGTCAGAGCCAAAACCCTCGGACTACGGACTCATCTACTTGGTGTTTCGGGAAGGTGCTTTGATCCGAGACGATCTGTCCATCATGCATGAGGGCGATCAGATAACAGTGCGCGGACGGATGGACCAACTCACGACCTGTGGGTGCCGAAAACCTCGTCCGATGCTGCAACCAGGGACAATGTCCAAAGCGGGAGCGTCGATCGTTGCCGGGTGACGCGGGTCCTGGATTCGGTAGCACCAGTGGTAGGAGCGAAAGTCGTTAGACCTGCAGACGCCCTGGTCAGAGGACAGATTAAGTTTTCGGCACCCACAGGCTGCCCTGTATAACGCCGGTAGTGGGCGCCCCGCACGACTGGGACACCCCTTTCCGGGAGCCGGCAGCACCGCCTAGATCAGGGCGCTAGAGGTTGTCGCCTTCGAACTTTGGGACCCTTTACCCGGCCTGCTTCGCAGCCTTCTTCGCCGGAGCCTGCTTCGCAGCCTTCTTCGCCGGAGCCCGCTTCGCAGCCTTCTTCGCCGGAGCCCGCTTCGCAGCCTTCTTCGCCGGAGCCCGCTTCGCAGCCTTCTTCGCAAGCTGGGTCGACGCGCCGACAAGCTGCTCAGTCATTTTGAACGCCGAATCGATAATCCGCTGGCGCGGACCGTGGTCTGCACCCACGTCGGGAAATGCAGCGTTTACGGTGTCAAGGAACTTCCGCATCGATTCCAGCGCCGTGTTCCCGGCATCGCGAAACGACTCGATGATCCGATCAGCGCTGCCCGACCCAGTCTCTGTGCTGGTCATACCTCCCATCTCTTGGGCCCTGATTCGCTGTATGGCTATGTGCAGTCATGGCATACGCTGCTGCCGACGATCGATGGCCACCAGTAGATTCGTGCCGACGCAATTCGGCATATTCCCGCATCGCCAGACTGGGAGGCCGACCGAAGATTCCGCCGATCGTATCGAATCCGAATGTGACCTCTCGCCCAGCGCAGGCCAACTCGTCTCTGATATCTGCGTCGTCAGCATCGGGTGGGACCAGCCCATCACTGCCAAGGTATTCAATCATCACCCACCTCCTCTCGGTGGCTCATTTCCCCATTGCTGGCCTAGCCTTACACCGACAAATCGCATAGGGTCGAATGGCCCTTTGCCACCGGGAAGAAGATCGGCGGTGTGTGCCGCGTCTACGCCAGGAAGCCTTCCCGTCGGGTTGCCCCTGATTGAGCGTTTCCCACGTCGGCGAGGTATCCCCAGGCGCCGCTACAGAGGCTATTCCCACGGATAGCCTGAGCATGGCGTGGCACTCTCAGCAGCACAGGTCCAGCGAATACTCGGGCTCCGCGGTCGGCTGCACCCCGGTGTCTCGGACCACGTGCCGACTCCGACCGAGCTGCGGCTCCAGCTCGACCGGGTGCTGGCACGTGGGGCCCGGTTGGGCGACCCCGGGCGGCACTCGGGGTGAGAACGACGAGGGAGCACCACTACAAGGGACCCGTGGAGGTTTGGGTCGATGGCGCCCAGCGCTTCGAGGCGGACGTCCATCTGACCAAACGCGAGAGCGTGGAGGAGTTCGAGACGTTGGGCGGCTCCGAATCCGTGCCGTTAGCGACGACGTGGGATGGTCGGTTCCACGGGCTGGCCCAGGAGGAGCTGCGGACCCTACAGGCGGTCGGAGAATTCGAGCTGAGCCTGCCCGGCGATCGTAAGGGTCGAGCCGTGGTGCCCAACGGCAGGGACCTCGCCTACCTTCAGGGTCTCGGCGACCCGCCGTTCTGAACTAGGCCGCCGCCCTGAGCTGTAATCGGCCCCTCAGGAGTGCCGGTGTACTAGGTGAGCCAAACGCCCCTCCGAAACACCCAGCCTGACCTTGTTGGGTCCAAATACTCGATGCGCCGATTGACCTGCGGCTTCTCGAGAAAGAGGCGGTGCGGTGGTACCAGAGGTAGGCACCTCGACGAGCCTCGACCCTCCCGTTTCACCGATGGTCGTACCCACACGCTGGCGCCCCGTGAAGCTCCAGGTCAGGGCATTGAACGAATAAATGGACCCTACACGTCTTCGACTACATCGAGGGTTGGTACAACACTCGCAGGCTTCACAGCTCGCTCGACTACTGCAGCCCAGCCGAAGTCCATCCACCGCAACATCAATCTTCAAGCGGCATAATCAACACAAGCAACCTGTCCGTCAAAGTGGATCAGGCCCAACGACCTGGAAGCGCCACCGAGGGTCACAAAGGTACAGCCGTCTTCCAAAGGTGCCGTAACTCAGGCGGCAGCACGGCAGCAACGTCGACGGCTTCCTCGGGGACGAGTTCGCGCACTGCTCCGATGACCGACTCGACGATGGTCTCGCGTTCGCCAGGGGCGGTCGCTGGCAAGGCGGTAGCCATGAACTGTTCGAGGTGTCGCGGGCGGTGTCGCGCGGAGCGCTCTGACTTCGACGGCGCTGCCAAGGCGCGGAGATCTGCCGGCAAGTGGGTGAGCACGTGCTGGCGTTCTCCAGTGGGGAGCAAGGCCAAAAAAGTGGTGAGGACCGCGCTTGCGGTGGCGCGCTCGGTCTCGACCGGAGCTCCGCCGCCATGAGCCGCGGCCAATACGCTGGTGAGGGCCCGAGAGGGAGGGTGGTGTGCACGTCCTTCGGACGGACGTGTCTCCCCTCGGAAGAAGCCGATCTGAAGGTGGGACTCGATGCTCGTCACCCCCGGGACCCGCCTGACGGCGTCGAGCACCTCTCCGATCTGCTCCTCCGTCGCCACGTCACCGTGCAGCAGCACGTCATGACCCTCGGCCATCACGTGGAGCCGTGGGATGTCGAGCTGATGCTCGAGGGGCCCCAGGACCGAGCGCACACGATCCGCCAGCACTGCGCCACCCACGCTCGGGTCGGGATGACGACCGGCGAGCCGGTAGCGCAAGCCCTCGAGACGCCCGCTCAGGTACCTCGTTCGACTCGCGGTGGCCTTGACCAGGTGCTGAGCCCGCGACCGCCCTCCGCTCCTCATCAGAACCACGACTCCTGACACCGCCGTCCCGACCGCGATCTTCCTGGCCGCTCGTGCTCGCTTCATCGTCGCACCTCCACAATCTCCTGGACCAGTTTCAAGATGGACTGGAGCAGCGCAACTGACTAGGGGCAAAGGTCCTTGGCCCTGGGACAATCTCGGATCAGCGCATGGCCGGGCCCATGACCAGGAGGCTGGCGAACCTCGGTGCGCGATCGGGACCGCTGACCCTGGGCGCACTGGCCGGTCGACTGTGCGTCAAGCCTGTCGAGCTTTTCGCGTAATCGACGAACGCCGCCGGTTTCAGCCGGTTCTCGCTACGTCGACGGTGGTTGATGCGATGCGCTCTACGGGGCATTTCATTCAATCCACGGCCCCAGGCACGCCCACTCAAAATGAGCCACAGGGAGCGAAGTCAGTGGCACCGAGCGCCCCCGCGCCAGCGGCTTTAGTTTGGGCGGGTATGACGGACAAATCAAGACACCTCGCCGACGCAGTGGGTGAGTGGTACTACTGCTTCAAACACAAGCAGGTCGAAACGCGCGACGAGTGTCATCTGATGGATCGGATGGGCCCATACCTCACGAGGGAGGATGCCGAGAACTGGCATGACCGGGTTGCGGCGCGGAACGAGGCGTGGGACGACGAGGATGAGTAGGTGTGCATCGGTGGGTAAACAAGCACCACGGGACCATCCGCACGGGCTTCGGCGCAGCCCGGCTCGATCTCACCGCTGCCTGCTGGGACGACGACCAGATCAACCTGCGTCTGGAGACCCGGGGTTCGATCGAGGTCCTCGTCCCCGAAGGAGTGGCCGTGCAAATGGTCAGCAGGTCGGGACGTGTCCACTCGAGTCAGATATCAGGGGTCCTTGCGTGGTCACGCCTACCGCTGCCACTACCTCCTGATCAGTAGATCACGATCAAAAACGGCAGCACCTCGGACCTCAGAGTCCGAACACCCGATTCGACCGATGAACGGGATCTTGCACTTCCGTCAACGGTGCTACCGAATGAAGCAACCCGGGAACCGAGGTTCTGGCGTCCACGTCCTTCCTTCTGTGGTGGGACAACGCAGCACAGTCCAGGCGTTCTGACCTAATCAGGGGTCTAATCGAGACCTGAAGACAGGTCACTGTTCACGGGGCGATCCCTCAGATGCCACTCGGGTAGGTCTCCGGGGGTTCACCCTCATCCCAGAGCGAACTTCGCTCGAGTGGCTCAACGGCCCGGGAGTGATCGAGATGGATCACCACGTCGAACTGCTCGCCGAGGCGTGCGTGGAAATAGTGACTGCCGCGTTCGGTAAGGGGACGGTAGATCACCCCAATCGCCCGCTCGAGACGTGGAACGCACAAAGTATTGTGCACCTCCGGCTCCGCCGTATCGAGCCAGAAGCCCTTTCTTCCGCTGTCGTGAAGGAACCCCTCATGGCTGTCGGCCAAGGCCGCCCGTACCCGCTTGCGTTCGGCGTCGCCGCCCCAGTCGTTGGCCGCGGTGACCGTACCGTCGAATGTGGTGAATCCCACGAGTACGGACTCGTTGCCATAGCGCTGGCGGGCGAGCTGCCCGACGTTGAGTTCGCCCCGTGCGCCCATCTCGGTCGACCGGGCGTCACCCACGTGCGAGTTGTGCTCCCACACCACGACCTTGTTTCGGGGATGCTGGCGGTCGAGATGCTCGATGAGCGCATCGAGCGTCCCCGCCATGTGCCGGTCACGCAGATTCCACGACGACACCTCGGCCCGGTACATCTTTTGGTAGTACTCCTCGGCATCGCGCACCAATCGGGCGTTCTGCTCGGCGAAAAAGAACTCGTCGTCGGCGACCCAGCCGTCGCGCCGGAGATACGCGTCTGCCCGCCGACGCAGCTCGATCAACTGCGTCACGACCTCGTTCTCGCAAGGGATTGCACGCTCGTAGGCCAGTGCATAACCGTATTGCTGTCCTTCACCGCCCACGTGATCGAAGCAGGAGTATCGCGCCCGGGCCCGCTTGGCCTCGTCCGGGTCGACGCGGTCGAGATAGTCCACGACAGCTTCTATCGAGGCCTGAAGGCTGTAGAGGTCCAGCCCGTAGAAGCGGGCCTTTGTCGCCGGATGGGCGTGGGCGTCGTTGCGGGCTCGGAGCCATTCGACGAACGCCAGGACATCGCGGTTGCGCCACATCCATGCGGGGAATCGCCGAAAGTCCGACAACGCCGCGTCGGCATTCGCATCGTGGGAGAGCCCCATCACGTAGCGGTTGACCCGGTAGGCGTCGGGCCAATCGGCCTCAACCGCCACTGCGGTGAAACCGCGCTCGTCAATGAGACGTCGTGTGATGCGGGCACGCTCGCGGTAAAAGTCATGCGTGCCGTGCGAAGCCTCGCCGATCAAGACGAAACGCCGGTCACCTATGAGATCGAGCAGCGAGTCATAGTCACCCGGCTCACCGGAGACGCTATGGGAGTGTTCTCCTATGGCGATCGAGGTAAGCGTCGGACCCGTCAACGCGGTCACCCCAGGCTCGCCCTTCATGCCCTCCCCCTCACGCAGTGTCCGGTAGCGCGGCGTGATCCCCGAAGATGATCTCAGCACTAACCGGTCGGGCGAGATCGCTTAGATCAGCAGCGAGATCGACCAAAAGGTCGTCAATGGTGATCATCCCGACGAACTGCTCGTCTTGAACGACCGCCAACCGCCGCAATCCGTGGGACCGAAAGAGCGCGAACGCATCATGCAGGTCGACATCGGCGGCGATTGTGACGACGGGCGAGGACATGACGCCATCAACTGGGCGTCGGAGGGCATCGCACAAGCGAGCGCCCTCCGGACGAGATCGCGGTCCGTCACGATCCCGAGCAGGTGTATGCCGTCGATGATGGCGAGCGCGCCGACACCGCTGCGCTCCATGATGACCGCCGCATCGTGGATGGTTCGTTGAGGACGTATCCCGATCCCCGATCGACGTAGTGCATCGATTGTGCGCATCGCTTCCTCTCAACTAGCCCGCTTGTAAGGCTGCACGGTGGCGTCGGAGCCTGGGAAAAAGAGGGTGTTGTGATCGCTGTCCCCCCAGCGCACCAAATACGGCGAACCGCCATCAGGGCCGTGTACCTCGATCACTTCGCAATCGCGGTCAGGTTCACCGACGCGGTGACCCTTGATGACGATGCGATCTCCTACTTTGGCCTGCATGGTGTACTCCCTTCACCCTCTGAACGATCTTGGTCCCGAGACGACCACCTCAACAGGGTCGAAGGTCCCTAGCTGGGACATGCCGCCATGTTGAGAGCGTCGATGACGAGGGTCGCCGTCATGGAACGGGCGGCCTTCCAGCCGACTCGGCGCCGGGAGAACACTTCGATGACGAAGGCGACGTAGACGATGCCCGACCAGGTCGAGCGAAATCGGTCACCCAGAGGGCATCGGGCCGAGAGGCGTTGAAGTTGCGGTTGACGAGGTCCGGAGTGCGCACCGCGGCCGGGTCGGACTTGCTCCTGAAGCGCTTCTTGGCCCGGCTGGCCCCGCGTATGCCCTGGTTGCGCATGAGGCGGGCCACTTGGTCACGGCCGCCGTCGAGGCCGGCCCGTCGGGCCGCCTTGGTCAGCTTGCGCCGGCCGTAGGCCGAGCAGTTGTGCTTCAACAGCTCGACGAGCTTGGGTCCGAGGTCGGCATCGCGCACCGCCCGGGCCGAGGGGGGTCGGACCTTGGCAGCGTAGTAGGTGGAGGGGCGACCTGGAGCTGGGCGCAGATCGGCTGTGACTGTCCCATCGACATCCACCGGACTCGTTGTCGCGGTGGGTGTCGATGAAGGTGACTATTTCGTGCGTCGGCGGTCGAGTTCCGCTGCCACTCCATCCGTCACGACCATCAAGGCGTGAACCCACCGCCGTTGAATGTCCTCTTGGCCAGTTCGATACCACGTGAGCGGGCCGGCTTCCACCGCGCAACGGGGTGAACCAGAATCTCGACGCAGCCACGGGTGACTATTGGCCCTGGTGCCCGAGGAGGTCTGCGCGAATACTGGACTCGGAAGCGAGGAGGTCGGATGCGTTTCGCCAATCGTATCGACGCAGGTCGATGTCTTGCCGCCCGGCTGGAGTACCTGCGGGGAGAGGATCTTGTCGTCCTCGGGCTACCTCGGGGCGGGGTCCCGGTTGCGTTAGAAGTGGCACGGGCGCTGGACGTGCCGCTTGACGTCATCGTTGTCCGCAAGCTGGGGGTGCCGTTCCAGCCGGAGCTGGGGATGGGTGCCATCGGTGAAGGTGGCGTGCGGGTCCTCAATGCCGAGGTCGTCCGGATGGCCGGCGTCTCGTCGGTCGAACTGGCTGCGGTGGAGCAACGGGAACGGACCGAACTGGAGCGGCGGGCCAGGCGGTACCGGGGCGAGCGGCTCCCAGTCCAGCTCGAGGGAAAGACCGTCGTCATAGTCGACGACGGCATCGCCACCGGGTCGACCGCCCGAGCAGCGTGCCAGGTGGCCCGGGCGCAAGGAGCGGGCCGCGTCATCTTGGCCGTCCCCGTGGCCCCACCGGACTGGACTGACCGCCTCGCAGGCGACGCCGACGAGTTCGTTTGTGTCGACACGCCAGAGCCATTCTTCGGTGTCGGGCAGTTCTATGCGGATTTTTCGCAGACGACTGACGACGAGGTCATCGCGTGCCTGGAGCGTGGGCATCCACCCGTAGTAGCGATACGGTCCGGTGGCGAGGCGGACGACCCGCCGGTACGCGACGAGGAAGTCAACGTCCAGGTCGGCCCCGTGTGTTTGGCTGGGCATCTGACCGTGCCCGAAGTTGCCGTCGGGGTGGTCGTGTTCGCCCATGGCAGCGGCAGCAGCCGCCACAGCCCCCGCAACCGTTATGTCGCCGCCGTGCTCAACCAGGTCGGGCTGGCCACGCTGCTGTTCGACTTACTCAGCCCCGAAGAGGAGTTCGACCGGGCCAACGTGTTCGATATCGAACTGTTGGCTCGCCGGCTGGGCGAGGTCACCACTTGGTTGCGGGCCCAACCTGAGACACGCGGCCTTGCGGTGGGCTACTTCGGTGCCAGCACCGGAGCGGGCGCCGCCCTGTGGGCCGCCGCCCAGCCTCACGCCCAGATTGCCGCCGTGGTGTCCCGCGGCGGCCGACCCGACCTTGCCGGCCCGAGGCTCGCCGCGGTAACCGCTCCCACCCTGCTGATCGTGGGCGGCCAGGACCATGCCGTCCTCGACCTCAACCGCCAAGCCCAAGCACGGCTTCGCTGCGAGAACAGTCTTGCTGTCGTCCCCGGTGCCACCCATCTCTTCGAGGAAGCGGGCACCCTGCAGGCGGCGGCCGAACTGGCTCGGGACTGGTTCAAAGGCCACCTCGCCGGCGGACTCTGACCTAAGGAGACGCAGGGGACCGAACGTAGTCTGGAACGGTGAGTCTTCGGATCGCCGCCGGGACCGCCCATCGCGCGCTGGCGTCAAGTATCTCGTCCGCGTTGAGTCGCCGACACCTTGGCGGGCGAAGTGGAGCGGTTCCCCGACGGCGAGCTGCGGCCCCACATGCCCGGTGTACGCGGCGATGACGTCTTTATCGTGCAGCCCACCGGTCCGCCGGTCAACGACCACCTCGTCGAGCTCCGACTTTTGATCGACGCCTGTCGGCGCGCCGGCGCCGGCCGTGTGACCGCTGGGGGTGAGGACATGGCCAAGATCACAGGTGTCCGGCATGCCGTGCTCGGAGTGCGGGCGTGCTATCCGAAAACTCGAAGCGTGCTCATGCGACAAGCTCATACTCATGGATCAGGCCACCCAATCGATCATGTCGGCGTACCCGACGCGGAGATCGAGCCGATTGATGTCTGTACTCCTCCGCTGACGCGATCGAGAGCTCGACGGTGGGCTTTCCGGCCGTGGGAATCTCTTGGGCTATGCCCTGATGCGGCCTATGACCGTTGTAGTGCCTCACGTAGCCGCGCAGGACCCGTTCGAGATGTCCTCGATCCACGATTAAGAGGTGGTCGAGGCACTCGGACCTCACGGTGCGGACGAACCGTTCGGCGAAGGCGTTGGCGTTCGGCGTCCGGTATGGGGTCTTGAGGACCTCGGCGCCCCCGGAGGAGAAGACCTCGTCGAAGCCCGCGACATATTTGGTGTCCCGATCACGGACCAAGAACTTGGCCGTGATCCCGGCGTCGGCAAGGTCCGAAACGACGTTCCTTGCCTGCTGAGTGACCCAGGAGGCGTTGGGATGGTCAGTCACCCCGGTGATCCACACCCTTCGTCGGCCGATCTCGATGAAGAAGAGCACGTACAGGCGTTTGAGCATCACGGTGTCCACGGTGAAGAAGTCGGTGGCGACGAGATGGGCGGCCTGGGCACGCAGGAACTCGCGCCACGTGGGTCCATGTCGGCGAGGTGCTGGCCCCAGTCCGTGGTCCTTCAGGATCTGGGCGATCGTGCTCGCAGCCAGCTGAATACCGAGCTTGATCAGCTCACCTTGAATTCGCCTGTATCCCCACCTCGGGTTCTCCCGAGCCAAGCGCAGCACCAGAGCGGTCGTCTCCTGGTCCAAACACGGACGTCCGGGGCGACAGTGCGGATAGGTCCAACGGCGAGCCACCAGTCGACGATGCCATCCGAGCAACGTGCCGGGCGTGACGCCGAAGGCGTTCCGTCCAGAGCAGGGGAGTAGGCGGCTGAACGCCGTCAACAGCGCTCGATCAGCCGGTTGGTAGCTCGGACGTCTGAGCTGGCGTCGGAGTACTGCCACCTCGTGGCGGAGCGCAAGCAGTTCGATCTCCTTTGCTTCCTCGGATCGGCTGAGGAGGACGAGGAGTTCAAGTAGGCGGCGAAGGGCGAGATAGACGAAAGCCCAAAGCTGTCCCCGTGTCCGTCCGCCTCGCATCGGGCGGACGGTAGCCGGTCGGAATCCGAGCAGGAAAGTCGCTGGTCAGCGCCCGATCGAATTTTCGGACCGCACGCCCTACAGGTCGTGAATTCGAGTCTCGCCGCCCCGACTCTTGTAGCACCTAGCCGTTTCCCCTGGTCGGCAGACATGTATGACTCATAGATCCGTAGATCCCCATGGAGTCGGCGCAACGTGCCAGCCGGTCTCCTCCATGTAGCGACAATTGCTGGGTGAGTGATCGGACGTGGCCGTCGGAGGAGGAGGCACAGCGGGGTCGCTCTGCAATCAGGCGCCATCTCCGGTCGATGCACATCGAGGCCACCGACAGACCGATTGTCGGTCCCGACGAGCAATGAGGGTCCGTGCTCGCCGCTGCCGACCAAAGCTACCCTGTTCTGTTCGCGCCGCGAGGAGTCGATCGGCTCGTCGTCCTTCACCGGTGCCCCCTGGCGGGTGGACATCGAGCACGGCTAGGAGCAAACTCAGAGGCGGTGCGCTTCGGGAGTTTCGCGTTCGGCTCGATCCAAATCGACGGCAAGACCTACGACCACGACGTGGTGCTCGACAGGGGCGTTATCCGAAAGCGCGACAAGAAGGCGTCCCGACAGCTCCGCTCCGCGTATGGTCACACGCCGCTGTCGCTCTCTGAGAAGATCCCATGGGACTGCCGTCGTCTCGTGGTCGGGACCGGAGCACAAGGCGCCCTTCCGCTTGTACCGGAGCTGAGGCGAGAAGCCGAGAGGCGCGGCGTGGAACTCGTGTCCTTGCCAACCGCCGATGCCATCGCGCTGCTGGAGAAGGACTCGGAAGGCACCAATGCTGTCCTCCATGTGACCTGCTGATCATCAGCAATCCTTCGAGCGTCCCGCCCAGAGCTGTCCACGTGTCCGTTCGCCTCCCATCGGGCGGACGGTAGCCGGTCGGACCCCGGGCAAAAAGTCCCTGTTCAGAACCTCGATCGAGTTTTCGGACGGTACGAGCCTGAATCTCGACGGCCTTTTCGTCCACGCGTCGTTGAGCGGGCTGATTGCAATAATCAGTCTCCGGGGAACCCAGGGCAGGGCAGAGTCTCCAAGAAACCCAGTACGGATCACCAGGTCAGATAGCCAAGACGACATCATCTCCCGTCGTGACGCCCCTTTTAATCCCGGTTCGGCATCTCCCGCGTCTTATCCGCGTCCTACGGGGTGTCGGCGCACCTCCAACGATGCTCTCACCAGGGTTTTCCCGGGCAAAGCATCCTTGGAGGTGGCGGGATTCGAACCCGCGTCCTCCGGAGTTTCAATAGGCCTTCTCCGAGCGCAGCCGGCATTGGATTGTCGGGGGCGGCATCACTGCCGGCGGTTGTGCCGCCCCGTAGCCAACGAAGATGTCCTCAGCGGTCAGTTGGTGTCGCCGTTGAGTGAGCCCTACTTGATGGCGCCCACGTTCCGATCCATAGGGCTGAGACCGGGTGGACGTCGCTACCTAAGCAGCGAGCGCGAGCTGAGGCTCGGCGTTTGTTTTTGGTTCCGGCTCTTTAACGTGGCTCCGGAGACCACGGCTCGCTTCTCCTACATCAACGACCGGAGTCGAAGCCAATCACCCCCGTGTGGGTTCTCCAGCTGACCCGAGTGGTCAGCCCAGCCATTCTAGGGGCTTTTGACGGCGTCGGTTTCACGCCCCGCTCCAGTGATTGATCTCCTTGGTGGCGCGCGCAGCTTCGCGCTCGAGGTCGCGGGACATGAGCAGGTTCCGCTTGTCGTACAGTTTGCGCCCCTTGGCCAGCGCAATCTGCACCTTGGCCCGGCCATCTTTGAAGTAGAGGGAGACCGGGATCAGGGTCAATGCCTGCTGCTGGGTCTTGCCCATGAGCTCGTCGATCTGGCTCCGGTGCAGGAGCAGCTTGCGCTTGCGGTCAGGGTCGTGGGCGCCGAACCCGGTGGCGTACTGCCAAGGGGGGATATGCATCTGGAAGAGCCACATTTCGCCGTTGTCGACCCGGGCGTAGGCCTCACTGAGTTGGGCCTTCCCCTCCCGCAGCGACTTCACCTCGGAGCCCTGCAGCACGATCCCGGCTTCGATCGTCTCGATGAACTCGTACTCCCGCCGGGCGCGGCGGTTGGTGGCGACCGTACGGTCGCTCCCTCGCTCGTCACGGGCGGCCGCCCGCTTGGCGATCTGCTTCTTCGCCCTGGCCATAGAAGGTCGAGGGTACCCTGACAACGTGCTGCGCCTGTCCAGGGAGATGTATATGGAGATGATCGGGCACACCTTGACCGGTCTGCCCGACGAGGCGTGCGGCCTCCTGGTGGGGTCCTACGGGGGGGAGGAGGCGACCCATATCTTCCCGACGGAGAACGCGGCGGCGTCGGCTCTGATCTACGAGATCGACCCCAAAGAGATGCTGGCAGTGGACCGGGCGGCCCGGGCGTTGGGGGCGGACATCATGGGGGTGTTCCACTCCCACACCCATACCGATGCCTATCCATCGCCCACCGATGTGGCCCAGGCGCTAGACCCGGGGTGGCACTACGTCCTCGTGTCGCTGCGCGATACCCACCCCGTCGTGCGGAGCTACCGCATCGTCGACGGGGTCATCACGGAGGAGCCGGTGGAGGTCCCGGGGCTCGGAGAGGAGGCCGAGGTGGGCGAGAGCGAGCACTCCAAGTAGAATCCTCACCAGATCAGTCGACAATGACCTGACCTGCACCCGGGCCCGGTTGATGAGCTAATGAGGAGGCCCCGTGGCCGTCGAAGTCCGCCTACCCACCGTCCTGCGCAGCCAAGCCGGCGGGGCATCCGTCGTCACCGTCGACGGGGGGACCGTCGGCGAGGTCCTGGCGAAACTGGTGGCGGAGTACCCGGGCCTGACCGGCCAGGTGGTGCAGGCAGACGGATCGCTGCACAAGTTCGTCAACATCTACGTGGACGACGACGACGTGCGCTACCTCGAAGGCGTGGACACCCCGGTCGCCGACGGCGCCGAGCTCTCGATCCTGCCCGCTGTCGCCGGCGGCTGAATGACCCTGTAGCCGTCATGACCCTCTACCCCTCGGTCCTGGAGCTCATCGGGAATACCCCGCTGGTCGACATCAGCTCCTTGAGCCCGAACCCTTCGGCGCGCCTGCTCATCAAGCTGGAGGGTCAGAACCCCGGCGGTTCGGTGAAGGACCGCGTGGCGCTCTCCCTCGTCGAGCAGGCCGAGCAGGACGGGCTCCTGGTGCCCGGCAAGCCCGATCAGATCCTCATGGAGCCGTCCTCGGGCAACACCGGGATCGGCCTGGCCCTGGTGTGCCGGGTCAAGGGCTACCACCTCAAGGTCGTGATGCCCACCAACGTCTCCATCGAGCGCCGCCAGCTTCTCCAGCTGTGGGGGGCGGAGATCATTGAATCACCGGGCTCCGAGGGGTCCAACGGAGCGGTACGCATGGCACAACGTCTGGCCGCGGAGAATCCCGAGTGGGTCTTCCTGTACCAGTACGGCAACCCGGCCAACCCCAAGGCGCACTACCTGGGGACCGGCCCCGAAATTCTGCGGGACTGCCCCTCCATCACGCACTTCGTCGCCGGCCTCGGCACCTCGGGGACCCTGTTGGGCGTCGGGCGCTTCCTGCGCGAGAAGCTGGGTGAGGCCGTGCAGGTCTGGGCGGTCGAGCCTCCCTCCGGCGAGACGGTCGACGGCCTGCGCAATCTCGACGACGGCTACATCCCCCCGATCTTCGAGGACTTGGGCGGGGCCGACCTGTTGGACCGCAAGACCGTGGTCCGGCCCCGTGAGTCGATCGAGTGGACGCGGCGCCTGACGGACGTGGGGATATTTGCCGGCATATCGACGGGCGCGGCCGTGGCGGGGGCGATCAAATGCGCCCGCTCCCTCGCCCCGGGGGTCGAGGCGTCGATCGTCGTCGTCTCGGCCGACGGCGGCTGGAAGTACCTCTCGACGGGGGCCTGGACCGACGACCTCGACGAGGTCGCCGAGCGGGCCAAGTCGATCATCTACTTCTGACTTTTCGAGGGGGCGGAGTTGGTGAGCCTGACCTACGGGGAACCGGTTGCGCTCTTCGGGTCGGTGAGGCCGATCCGCTCGGCGATCCATCCGGACAGGTTCTCGATCACGCGCTCGCTGATGGGTGCCGCGGCCAGGTCCAAGAACACGGTCGCCGTCTCCTCGCCGTCATCGTCGCGGGGCGGCGGGGACCAGTGGAACCCGTTCCGGGCGCAGAACTCGACGGTGGCCACCAACGCCACCTGAACGTTGCCGTCTTTGAGCGGGTGGTTCTTGACGAGATGCGCGCCGAGCACGGCCGCCTTGGTCGGGAACTCCGGATAGAACTCCTCCCCGACGAACCGCGCTTGCGGGGCATGGAGGGCGGAGTCGGCCAGGTTGAGGCTGGCGTCCTTCGCAATGTCCTTGGCCGGGGTCTGCAGGACGGCCTCTGCGATCAGCAGGAAGTCGGCCAGCTCGAGATAGTCGATGGTCCCGATGGTCACGTGCCGAGACGCTCCAGGGCCCGGTGGTTCTGCTGGATGGCATCGCGTAGGCGCAGGAAGAAGGCCTGGTCGGCCCGCCGGCGCCGCACCTGGCTGGTCAGGCTCGGCCGCGTGCGATCGGGCGCCACTCCACCCGGCGGGGACGCTGGGCCTGCGTCCTCGCGCGCTCCTTCGGCATGCTCGCTCATGGTCTGATTTTACGGGGACGCCACACGTCTCCCTCCAGCAGCGTGACCGGGTCGGCGGACGGCTGCAACGCGCCCAGGTCGGCCAGGTGCTCGCCCATCACCAGCGCCGAAATAGCGGCGTCGAAGGCGTCCTCTGATTCGATGATGGCCGCAGCGAAAGCGGGCGCCACCGACCAGGGCGCCTCGGCGACGTACTGCGCACGCTGCTCGCGGCTGCTCTTGCGGACCGGTCCGGTGAGGAGGCGGGGATAGATCTCGAGGACTACCCAGGGCGAGGTCGGATCGAACGGCCAGATGGAGAACCCGGCCGCTTGTAAGCGGCGGAGGTGGGGCATGCCCCGGACGGATCCGGTCCCGACCGCCCCGGCGCCCCCGATTTGGAACGTGCTCTTCGGGCTGATGGCACCGACCGCTATGGACGCTTCGGCGCGCCGGAGGTGCGCCTGCGGCTCTGACAACATCGGTCGCCGCCGTCCGGGGCGCCCCCAGAACGGAGAGGCGCACTCGGCCAGCCACCCTTCTCCCTTCTGCTCGACCGTCTCCCAGAGCTCGCCGACGGTGGCGCAGGACTGGTCACGGACGAACCAGGCGGGAAAAGAGAACGAGAAGTCCAGCCCGATCACGAGGCCATCCGGAGTGCGGGAGCGCAGGGCTATGAGCTCGTCGACCACCTCCCGGCGGCTGCGGCCGTTGCGGAGGGCGACGAGCTCCCCGTCGACGACGCGGGCCAGCCAGATGTGCGTGGCGGATCCCGTGACGGCACCCGACCAGTCGACGGCCATCACCTCCACCGGTGCGTCACCTCCACCGGTCGGGTCAGTTCCCGGCGAGCGCGTGCAGCTTGGTGACCGTGTTCCAGTTCCGGGTCGTGCTCAGGACACCCAGCCGGCGTTCGATGAGGGTGCCGGTGAGCTTGGTCCCGGCGTAGCCGTCCGGCGTGTGCACGTACACCTCCTGGCCGACGATGGTCAGCTCGTCGCGCCCGCTCGACGGAGTGGTGAAGGCAGCCAGTCGTTCCTTGCTCGGCGGCGCGGCGAGAAACGTCACGTGATGGCGCGAGGGATCGGCACCCTGCTTCGGGAAGGGACTGGTCTCGACGACCCGCGCCAGGTCGGGGACCGTGCGCAGGATCACCGCGGGTGCGTGGCCGAAATCTTGCTCGAGTTGCCCCGCAATGGCGGCGGCGAGCGTGGATGCACTCCTCCCGGGCGACCGGAACAGGACGTTACCGGTCTGGATGTACGTGGCGACATCGGTGTAGCCCAGCGCGAGGAATGTCTGGGTGAGGTCGGCCATGGAGATGCGGCCATGGCCGGCGACATTGACGCTTCGGAGGAGGGCGACGTAGTGCGGCATGGAGGCTCGATCATAGGAACCACGAATGATCCGGGCGGAATTGGATGCCGGCGCTACGATCCCTCGGCGCAAGAGCGGCTGCGTCGTGGTCCGGCGGCGACGTCGGGTTGACTGAAGCCCCTTGGGGCGGCGGCGACCCCTGCCTAAGGTGGGAGCGTGCAACCGATCCTCCATCTCTCCATCCCCGTGCGAGACCTCGACGAGGCTCGGAACTTCTACGTGGACGCGCTGGGGTGCGACGCGGCGAGGGCCCGCCAGGGTTACCAGGACGTGTGGTTCTTTGGCATGCAGGTCACCCTGCACGACCGGGCCGACGAGGCCGCGGCGGCCCATCCGGGCTCGGTCCGCCATTTCGGGGTGACGCTCGGTCGTGGGGACTTCGACGCGTTGGCGGCGCGGCTGGCCGCCCGCGGGGTGCGGTGGGTGTCGCCCGTGTCGACCGACGATGAGGGAAGGGTGACCGAGCAGACCAAGGCGAAGTTCGCCGACCCCAGCGGCAACGTCATCGAAATAAAGACGTACGCCGACGTGGCGTCGGCGCTCGAGATTTCGCCGCACTCGTACCCGGAGGCGATCGAACACGGAAACTGACACCGCCGTTGACACGGTGCGCACGCTCACCGTGCTCGGGTGCGACGGCAGCTGGCCCGGTCCCGGCGGTGCCGGCAGCGGCTACCTCGTCCAGGCCGCCGGGACCTCGATCCTGCTCGATGCCGGTCCCGGCACCTTCGCCCGACTCCAGCAGCACGCCGACCCGGGTGACATCACCGCGGTCATCCTCACCCACGTCCATCCCGACCACTGGACCGATCTCGAATCGTTCGCCACCTGGGCCGGGTTCGGCCCGGGCCGGGAACGGTTCGGCGGGCCGGGCGGCCGTCTCCTCCCCGTCTTCGCCCCGCCCGGGGTGCGGGAGCGGTCACATTTCGCCGGTGCCCCCTGGCTCGACTGGAGGGAGCTGGCCCCCTCCATGGTGCTCGGCCTCGGGGTGCTCGAGGCACGCTTCGGGGCCACCGAGCACGGCACGCCCACCCTGGCCGTCCATCTGTCCCACGAGGGGGCCACGCTGGCGTATTCGGCCGACTCGGGCCCGGGTTGGTCGGTCGAGGAGTTGGGTACGGCAATCGGGACCTTTCTCTGCGAGGCCACCTACACCCAGGAGCTCGAGGGCTCGTTGCTGCACCTGAGCGGCCGTGAGGCCGGCGCCATGGCCCGTGCCGCCGGGGTCGGGCGTCTGATCGTCACACACCGGTGGCCTACGGTGTCGGCCGACGACGTGCGTCGGGAGGCCGCCCTGGCATTCGGGCGGCCGGTGGAGCAGGCCAGCATGGGCGCGGTCTTCGCGTGGTAGGCGGGCCGCCGTGTGGTGGGGTGCGACCCCGCGTGGAGCCGGGCGATGGTGACGAGCGGTGCTGACGAGCGGTGCTGACGAGCGGTGCTGACGAGCGGTGCTGACGAAAGGAGAACGATGTCCGAACAGAGCGAGGTGACCGGGTCCCGGGTGGACCCCCGGACCGCACGCGGCGACGGGCGCGCCCTCGACGAGTTGCGCCCGGTGAACTTTGTCCGGGACTACACGGTCATGGCGCCCGGCTCGGTGCTGGTCTCCTTCGGCCGGACCAAGGTGTTGTGCACGGCGTCCGTCGAAGACCGGGTCCCCCCATGGATGCGGGGCAGCGGGAAGGGGTGGGTCACCGCCGAATACTCCATGCTGCCGGGTTCGACGCCCGAGCGGGCCTCCCGCGAGGCGGCCAAGGGCAAGCAGTCGGGCCGGACACAGGAGATCCAGCGCCTTATCGCACGCTCCCTGCGGGCCGTGTGCGACCTGGTGGTGCTGGGCGAGGTGCAGGTGACCGTCGACTGCGACGTCCTGCAGGCGGACGGCGGCACACGGACGGCCTCCATCTGCGGCGCCTACGTGGCGCTGCACGACGCCTTCTCCCGTCTGCAGCAGGCCGGCACCTTGCGGCAGAACCCGTTGACGGATTCGGTGGCGGCGATCTCGGTGGGGATCATCGAAAGCGTCCCCATGCTGGATCTGCCCTACGCCGAGGACTCCCGGGCCGAGGTGGACATGAACGTCGTCATGACCGGCGCCGGCCGCTTCGTCGAGGTCCAGGGGACCGCCGAGGGCATGGCATTCAGCCGGGGCGAGCTGGACAGCCTGCTGGCGTTGGCGGAGTCGGGCATAAAAGAGCTTTCGGCGCTCCAGGCGGCCGCACTGGCCGAGCCACCGCCCCCGCGGTGAGCGCCGGCGGCCGCGGCGGTGGTGACGGTGCGCCGTGGCGACTCGTGCTGGCGTCGGCCAATCCGGACAAGGTGACCGAGATCGCCGCCATCCTGGGCGATGCGCTCGACGTCGAACTGGTGCCCCGCCCCCCCGAGATACCCGACGTCGTCGAGGACGGTACGACCCTGCTCGACAACGCCCGGCTCAAGGCGCAGGCGCTCGTGGCGGCAACCGGGCTTCCCGCCATCGCCGACGACACGGGTCTGGAGGTGGCGGCGCTGGGCGGCGCGCCCGGGGTGTACTCGGCGCGCTACGCCGGGGAGGGGGCCACCTACGCCGACAATGTGGCCAAGCTGCTCTTCGAGCTCGACGCGTTGCCCGACGGCGGAGGGGAGCGCACGGCCCGTTTCCGTACGGTCGCCCTGGTGGCGTTCCCCGACGGCACCGAGCTGTGGGCCGAGGGCGTGGTGGACGGGACGATCGCCCATCGGGCCCAGGGGAGTGGCGGATTCGGGTACGACCCGGTCTTCGCGCCCGACGAAGGTGGCGGCCCCACGTTCGCGGAGATGACCCCGGAGGCCAAGCACGCCATTTCGCACCGGGGGAGGGCGTTCCGTGCCCTGGCGGCCGCACTGGCCGATCGTCCCGAGGAGTGAGCCGGTGGTTCAGGGGGCCCCGGGCGTGCCGTCCTTGGCCCGGGCTGCCCGCATCATCTGGACCCCCTTGGTCAGCGAGTCCTTGATCAGCCGGTCGTTGTCCTTGGAGATGAAGTCGTGCACGCGCTTTTCGAGCAAGAGCCGCATGATGGGGTTGAAGGCGCGGTAGGTCTCGGAGAAGTGGACGCGGGTCTGCCCGTCGCCCAGGTCCTCCAGGCGGGTGCGGCCCTCGGCCTGCGACCAGAGCGGTTTGCCGACCGCGTTGTACTTCCATGAGACCTTGGGCGTGACCTCGGTCAGCCACTCCCAGGACTGGCCCCGGCCGCCCGACAGCAGGTAACGGGGCACCCGGAACGTGCAGTGCCGCACCAGTCCCTCGCCGATGGCGTCCCCGGGGTGGAGGATCTCGATGGTCACGTCGCCGTTCTGGGTGAGGGCGCGGCGCAACCAGAAGAGCTCCCACAGCTCGTCGGGCGTGGCGGGGATATGGACAGAGAAATGATGCTCTTGCACGCGGCTCACCATAGAACGGGCGGCGGCGGGCGCGTCAGGTACGGGCGCCGTGGTGCCGGGCCGCCGTTGTCGGCCGTTATCGTCTCGCCATGCGCCCCTTCGCCGGCCCGGTCACGGGGGCCATCAGCCTGCAACGACCCGAGAGGTTGTTTTCGAGTCGTACCAAATCACGTGCCACTCGAAAACCAACTCCCCGCCGGCTCCGATGGCCCAGCCGCCATCGGCACAGCACGGCCCGGACGACGGCCGCGCCCGGCGCGTCATGAAGGTGGCCTACGTGGTGCCCCGCTACGGCGCGCAGATCCGGGGGGGAGCGGAGACCGGGGCCCGCATGATGGCCGAGCACCTCATGGCGGATCGGGGCGACGAGGTCGAGGTGTTCACCACCGCCGCCCTGGACGCGCTGACCTGGCGCGACGAACTGCCCCCGGGGACCGAGACCCTCAACGGGGTGACCGTGCACCGGATCGCCTCGGAGGCCGGGCGGGGCGAGGGGTTCCACCCGCTCTCCGGAGCCCTGCTGGCCGACCCCGCTCACGCCGGGGCGGAAGACCAACAGCGCTGGGTGGACCTGCAGGGCCCCAAGTCCCCGGCCCTGCTCAGTGCGGTAGAGGCCAGTGACGCCGATGTCATCGCCTTCTACCCCTACCTCTACTACCCGACCATCCGCGGCTTGCCCCGGGTACGGGATCGGGCCATCCTCCATCCGGCGGCCCACGAGGAGCCGGCCCTGCACCTCCCCCTCTTCGACGCCCTGTTCTCGCAGTGCCGCGGCTTCGCCTTCCACACCCGGAGCGAGCGGCGCCTGGTGGTCGATCGCTTCGGCGTGGCCACCACGCCGCAGGTGGTGGCCGGCCTCGGGGTCGAAGAGGCCGGCGGCACGGCCGACGACGCCCGCACCGCATTCGGGCTGGGTGATGCGCCGTACCTGTTGTGCATCGGGCGGGTGGACGACAAGAAGGGGACGGGAATCCTGTGGCGGTATTTCCGCTCCTACAAGGAACGCCACCCGGGTGATCTGCGCCTGGTCCTGGTGGGGCAGATCGTCGACCCGCCACAGGACGAGCGCGACATCGTGCTGACCGGGTTGATCGACGACGCCTCCAAGTGGGGCCTGCTGCGCGGGGCCCACGCCCTCGTCGCCCCGTCGCCGTTCGAGTCCTTCTCCCTCACCGTGGTCGAGGGGATGACGGCCGGTGCGCCTGCCATTGTGAACGCGGTCTGCGGGGCCACGCGGGAGCATTGCGAGCAGTCCGGGGCGGGCATGTGGTTCGAGGGTTTCGCGGAGTTCGAAGCGGTGCTGGATCGAATGATCGGCGACGTCCGGCTCCACGAGACCATGCGCCAGAACGGGTTCCGCTACGTGGACACCACCTATAGGTGGCCGGTGATCATGGACCGGTACGGCACCTTTCTCGAGGAGTTCGTCGCCCGCCGCCGTTGACGGTGATGCGCCGGGACCGGGCTGCTACGGCGCCGGGGACAGGGCCGGGACGCTACGGCGCCGGGGGGAACGGCACCCCGTAACGGTCGAGATGGGCCTTCTCGGCCAGGGGACGGCGGCGCGGCGGCCCGAGTGGCGTGGTCGGGTGCCCGAGCGGGACCACGGCCAGCGGCTCCACTCCGTCCGGCAGGCCCAGCAGTTCGGAGAGCTCGTCCCCGCCGAGGACCGGCAACGTGGTGAGCGCGGACCCCAGGCCGAGGGCGTGGGCGGCCAGCAGCAGGTTCTGCACCGCCGGGAAGACGGAGGCCCCCAAGGTCGGGGCGAAGGTGAGCCGGTCGTCGCCGCAGACCACGACGAGCACGGGGGCGCCTGCCACGCCGCCCCGGGCGCCCTGGTCCACCTCGTCTAAGAGGGCGGGCGGGAGGCGCCCTGTCTCGAGGTCCCGGGCCCCTCCCTCCCAGACCCGCGCGGTGATGCCGCCGATGGCAGAGCGGATGGCCGGGTCGCGCACCACAATGAAGACGAAGGGCTGGCTGTTCTCCGCCGAGGGGGCGTGCGTGGCTGCGGTCAGGATTTTGGCGACGATGGCGTCATCGACATCGTCGGGCCCGAAGCTCCGGGCCGCGCGCTGGGTCAGGACGACGTCGAAGAAATCGGGCACGGGAGGCGATGGTACCGGTCGGCCGCCCGATTGGGCGGGGCGACGGCCACCCGCTACCTTTGGCCCTGCACCGGCTGCCCGCCGGGCCCGGCACGCGCTGGGGGTGGGACAAGGCGGAGCTGGACCGAGGAGGAGGAGACGGTGGCCGACGGCGCCGCAGCGCAAGAGGAACTACTCAAGGGGGTCATCGGGAAGTCCACGGGCACCTCCAAGGTCGTCGTCGAGCGGGGGCCCGTGGAGCACTTCGCGTCGGCCGTGCGCAGCACGAGCCCGATCTACCATGACCCGGCAGCAGCGGCGGCGGCCGGTTTCGACTCCATCCCGACCCCGCCCACATGGCCCTTCGTCATGGAGTTCTCCGGCAAGTTCGCCGAGATGCAGTCCGGCGACGCCCCCTCTCCGCATCCGCTCAGCACCGTGTTGGGACCGCTCCTGGCCGCCGGGGGCCTCCTTCTCCACGGCGAGCAGGAGTTCATCTACCACCGCCCGATCGTGGTGGGCGACGTGCTCGTCGGTGAGGGCAGCATCATTGACGCGTACCAGAAGGAGTCGAAGGGCAAGACGATGACGTTCCTCGTGAGCGAGATGAACTGGAAGGACGAGAAGACGGGCGAGCCGGTCGCGCACGCAGATGAACGACGCACGCAGATGAACGACGAACGCAGATGAACGAACGAGGCATGGGGGATCCGCACCATGGGTGAGCACAAGCTGTCCTTCGACGACGTGACGGTGGGCGACGAGGCCCCCGTGCTCACGCACAAGCTGACCAGGACAGACCTGGTGAAGTACGCCGGTGCGTCCGGCGACTTCAACCCGATGCACCACGACGAGGTGGCGGCCAAGGCGGCCGGGCAGCCCAGCGTGTTCGGGCACGGGATGTTCTCCATGGGGCTGCTCGGCACGGCCCTGACGGACTACGTCGGCATAGGGAACCTGACCCGGTTCTCGGTCCGCTTCGCCCGGCAGACCTGGCCCGACGAAGTGCTGTCGTCGAAAATTGTGGTGACGGCCCGGCGCGAGGAGGGCGGGAAGAAACTGGTCGACCTGGCGGTGACCCTGGCCAACGCCGAGGGCGAGCAGAAGGTGGTGGGCGAGGCCACGGCCGAGCTCCCCGGACCGGGCTGACCCCTGGTCCACCGGGGTAGCTCCCGCACTCCATTTGGCCCCGGCGGCGGGATCTGATCAGATCGTCCCCATGACCGTCATCAAGATCAACGCCATCACAGTGCCCGAGGGTGCCGGAGACGAGCTGGCCCAGAGGTTCGCCGCCCGCGCCGGTGCGGTCGACGACCAGGAGGGGTTCGAGGGTTTCGAACTCCTCCGGCCCACCGACGAGCGGCGGCAGTGGCTGGTCGTCACCCGCTGGAGGGATGACGCGGCGTTCCAGAGCTGGGTCAGCTCGCCGGCCTTCGCCCATGGACACGCCGGTGCCGACCGACCCTCACCCCACGGTGGCCCCGTCTCCGTGTCGTCCGAGCTGTGGTCCTACGAGGTGGCGGGCGGGTCGGCCCCGGGCTGAGCGATCCCGGCGCTGTCGCGGGGCGCGTAGTCGAACGTGCGGAAGGGCCACTCGGCCCGCAGCCATTCGCACACGGTCGCGTACAGGGGGGTATCGAGGGTGGCCCGGGTGGCCCGGACCCAGGAACGCACCTCGGCCTCGACGTCACTCTTGGCGGACGGGTAGATGTAGACGCAGCCGAGGACCTCGTCGCCGGCCTCGGTCAGGACGGAGTAGGTGAACCCGCGGCGGTGGGCGAAGTCGTCCTCGTGCTCTTGGAGGTCGCGGGCGTTGCGCTCGAGCGTCATCGGCTCGTCGGGCCACGGGTGACCGGCGAATCCCGCGGTGGCGTGGATGTGGTTGACGCTCGAGCTCCACGCATTTAGGTCGCGCTCGTTGTGGACCAGGCGGAGCGGGGTGAGGACGAACCCGGGTCCACGAGGCGGCGATGGGATGGCGAAGTGGGCCGGCACGAACGGTCTCTGCGGCCGGGCTCCCATGCTGGCGGGCGGTCAGGCGGTACTAGGAGGCGTCGAAGCGGATCGGGAGTCGCGCCGGACCCCAAATCCCGAAGTTGGCCGGTTTCCACTCCACGGGCCCGTTGCGGGCCAGGCCGGGCATGCGGCGGGCCAGCAACGGGAGGGCCTCCTGCAACTCGGCCCGGGCCAGCGCCGCGCCCAGGCAGAAGTGGATGCCCGAGCCGAACGTCATCTGGGCCTGGCCGCGCTCTTGCGTGATGTCGAACTCGTTGGGACGAATCCAGAGCTCGGGATCACGGTTCGCGCCGGCCAGGGAGGTGGAGACGATGGTGCCGCGGGGGAAGAGGACGTCACGGTACGTCACGTCCTCGGCGGCGAAGCGCACGGTGGCCCGGACCGCACCGAGGTAGCGCAGCGACTCTTCGACGGCGCGGGCGGCCAGCGCGGGCTGCTGGCCCAGGAGCCGCCACTGCTCGGGGTGCTCCGAAAAGACCGCCACACTGCAGGCCAGCTGGTTCCGGGTGGTGTCGGTGCCGGCCATGAGCACCGCCTGGGCCAGCATCGCCATCTCCTCGGTGGAGAGTCGATCGCCTTCTTCTTCCACGGCGATCAGGTCACTGAGCAGATCGTCGCGGGGATCGGCGCGGCGCGCGGAGATCATGTCGCTCACGTACGCGGTCAGCTCGGCTGAGGCCCGATCGATGAAGGGGAGGTCCTGCTCGAGCGTGCCGTTGAAGATGCGGAAGATGTCGGTGGCCCACGACGAGAAGAGTTTCCAGTCCTCGGGCGGCGCGCCCAGCAGCTCACAGATGATGGGAATGGGATAGGGCTCGCACACGGCCGAAACGAACTCGCACTCGCCGTCGCCGACCACGCGTTCGATGAGGTCACCGAGCACCGCCCGCATCGTCGGGCGGAGACGGTTGGCCGAGAGCGGGGTGAACGCGGGGGCCACGAGGCGGCGCAGGCGCGCGTGCTCGTCGCCCTCCATGGAGAGGATGGACTTGCGGCGCCGGCTCGGTTCCTCCAACTCGGGCATCCCTGACATCTGCGGAAGGATGGAGAGGGCCGAGTGAAACCGCTTGTCGCGCAGGATGGCCGTCACGTCATTGAGCCGCGTGACGCAGTAGCCCATGTCCGTCCGGGCCAACCAGTG
The DNA here is from genome assembly GCA_049513455.1 of Acidimicrobiales bacterium. GTDB lineage: Bacteria > Actinomycetota > Acidimicrobiia > Acidimicrobiales > RAAP-2 > Bog-473. Next base: position 31,408 of record JBEKWB010000036.1, on the reverse strand, counting down.
CTGGGACCGGGCCTCTTCAATGGCGGCGATGGCGTCAAGGCGCTCCATGCCGATCGTCTGCAGCAGCGGGAGCTCCAGTTCGCTGACGAGTTGTGCCGTCATGCCGCTCCTCTCCCCGTCCCTCGGTAGTGCGAGGTTACTCAGCCGATCGGGCGCCCCGGTCACCGCCGCCGCTCCTCGGAGGCATCCGGTCGATTGGCCACTCGGGCACGGGCGAACCCCACGGGCGATTCTCGGTGTCGTCGGGGTTATCCGGTGCGTCAACTGGCGTGTCCGGTCGTCAGTCGGATGAAGATTGTGTTGCGTAGGGACCGGTCACCAGGGGATTCGCGAACGGCCACCTAAAGAGGGGTTCACAGAGCAGCAGGCGCGGCAGATACTTGTTCTCAGAGCGGTTGCGGGCGGGTGCCCGTTGCCCGAAGTGGAAAGGAGCTGCCGATGACGTCGACACGCTCGACCGAGGAAGGCGATCCACCGGACTGAAACTGCGTCACCGGCGCTGAGAGGCCGGTGACGCCGCAGAGCAGCTGCGACGGCGAGAAGTCCGGCGTTTCACTGTGGCCGCGCTTGCGCCGGTGCGTGTTCCGGTCGGCCGACTACGCGACCCTCGCACCCCAACGCCGAAGGCTGGTGCCGTGTGAGCTGTGTGCACAAAACCAAAGACACGAGTACAGGGCCGGCCTCCTAGGCCGGTCCTGCTCGCGTGTACGCCCGGCCGCCCGGTGGTGACCCGGAAGATTCTTGGTGGTGACGCGGAGGACTGGCGGTGGTGGACGTGTGGGGTGACAATGGGGTGACGATGACGGAGTACCCCACCCTCGCACGCCTCGGCATGTTCCCTCTCTCTGCGGTCCTTTACCCGCACGCGCAGATTCCCCTCCACGTCTTCGAGCCGCGCTATCGAGCCCTGACGCGGGACTGTCTCGCCGGAGATTCGCGATTCGGGGTGGTCCTCATTGAGCGGGGCGCCGAGGTCGGCGGGGGCGACCAGCGCATGGCGGTCGGGACGCGCGCCGTCATCACGAAGGCGGCCGCACTCTCCGACGGCCGGTGGTTGTTGATCGTCCGGGGCGACGTGCGCATCCGCGTGGGCGAATGGTTGGCCGACGATCCTTACCCACTGGCCATGGTGGAGGAGTGGGCACCCCGGGTCGAGGCGGTCGGGTCGGATCTGCTGCAGCGAGTGGAACAGAGTGTGCGCCGCACGCGGGGACTGCTCTCGGAGAGCGGCGCCACGTCGGCGCTGCCGACCGAGACGCAACTCGATGACGACCCCGAGGTGGCATCGTGGCAACTCTGCACGGAAGCCCCCCTCACCATGTTCGACGCCCAGCGCGTGCTGTCGGCCTCCGGAACGGCGGAGCGGCTGGCGTTGCTGCTCGAGCTGACCGAGGCCATGGAGCTGGACCTGCACCGGATGCTGGCGTCGGGCTGACCGGTCGGCCCCGGCCCGATGCCCCGGCCCGATGCGCCGGCCCGATGCTCCGGCCCTTCAACGACCCAGGCCAGGGCGCGCCGCGGCGAGGAAGCGGGTCGGCGCTTCGACCATGGGGTAGTGGCCCACCCCCTCGAGCAGAGCGACCGTGGCGTCGGGCCGGGCGGCGCGCAGCGTGTCGACCATGGACGGGACGGCGATCGGGTCGTCCAGGCCCCAGACGATGTGCAGCGGCGAGGGGTCGGACTCGATGGCCCCGGTGAACCTCGCCTGGTTGCGCCGGCGCTCTTCGATGTAGCGGATGAGACGGGGGAGCACCAGATGTCCGCCGTCGCGCATGATCTGCTCCACCGTGGCGGGGAGGAGATCGTCCGGTGAGCCGTCAGGCGGGAGTACGGCCGCCGGGCTGAAGGTCTCACGCAGGCTGCGGGTCAGCGTCGCCGCGGTGACGGGCGCGTCGGCCGGCAGCTTCTCGTCGGGGAGGCTGAGGAGGAACTGCTGCCCGTCGGTCAGATGGGCCTGCTCTATGTAGATGCTGCCGTTGGTGATGACACGGCGCACGACCTCGACCGCCCAGGTCCCCTCGGCGCGGCGCGCCAACAGCTCACCCCCGACGGTGTCGCCGACATCGTGGGTCAGGAGGGACAGGCGTGTGATGTCCAGCTGGCCCAGGAAGGTCGCGACCACGTCGGCCTGCAGGGCCAGGGTGTAGGGCAGATCGGGCTTGGCCGAGAGCCCGTAGCCGAGCCCGTCGAGCATGAGGACGCGCCGCCCTCGGCGTAGCGGGTCGAGCACGGCGGTGAAATCGAACGACGAAGTGGGGAAGCCGTGCAGTATCAGGAGGGGCTCGTGCACTTCGTCCCCGATCGATGGTGCGTCGATGGTGAAGACGCGGTGCCCGCACAGGTCGCGGTGTTGTCCGATGGCCTCCCACCCAGCGGCCGTGGTGATGGTCACGAGCCCGAGAGCTTCTGCACGACCGGCCCCAGGTCCGCCCAGGCATCCGATTCGATCGACCAGTAGGTGATGCCGTACTCGTCGCGACGCCAGCGCAGTTCGTCCACCATCTCGTCGAGTGTGCCCAGCAGCACGCCCGGCACGTGCAGGGCGTCAGCGGGGTCGATCCCGAAGTGGGGCGCCATCGCCTCGGCGATGCCGCGGGCGTCCTCGGTGATGAGGACGAACCCGATGAGGGCGTTGAGCTCGAGCTCCTCGAAGCGGGCCCCGGCCGCCTCCTTGACCCAGGCCACCTTCTGCCGCGTGCGGTCGGGCGCCATGTCGGGCGCCGTCTCGGGACCGCCGGTGCCGTCGCGCAGGTTGGCGTTGATGCTGACGATGTCGGCGTGCCGTGCCGCGAACGACAGGACACGTGGGCCGCCGCCGCCGAGAATGAGCGGTGGTCCCGGGTGCTGGACCGGCCGGGGCAGGAGCGAGTGCTCGTGCACCGCGTAGTAGTGGCCGTCGAAGGAGAAGGGACCGTCGGTGCGGAGCAGCCCTTGGACCACCTGCACCGCCTCCTCGAACCGCTCCACCCGTACGCGGGGCGTGTCATAGGTGATGCCGGCTTCCTCGTAGTCGGTCTTCATCCATCCCGCACCGAGGCTCATTTCGAAGCGGCCGTCGCTCAGCACATCCAGCGTGGCCGCCTCCTTGGCCAGCACGAACGGGTTCCGGTAGTCGTTCCCGAAGACCAGTGAGCCCACGCGCAAGGTGGTGGTGGCAGCAGCGGCGGCGGCGAGGGCCGGCGCCGGGGCCAGCTGGTCGCCGAAGTGGTCCGGCATGAGGAGCGCCGAGTACCCGAGGCCCTCGGCGCGGCGCGCCTGCTCGGCCCAGTCGCGTGCGGTCCCGCCCGGCCCCTTGCTCAGTTGTGCGGCGAAACGGAACGTGTGGCGGTCTCCCATGGCGTCATCGTGCCCCATTTCGAGGCGACGATGCCGGGCGTGCGCTGCTCAGTCGCAGCAGGAGTCGCGCCACCCGCAGCCGGTGCAACGGTAATGGGCGTGCTCGGGGCGCATTTCGCCGGCGCAGTGGGGGCATTCGGCGAATGTCCCGAGAGGTGATCGCTGGCACGACGCGTCAGTAGGGATGGCGGAACGTTGGTCGGACAGTGGGACGGACAGTGGGACGGACATTCCGACGAACGTACTCCGGCGCAACCGACCGGTGTCGGATGGGCGCGTCCCCGGCACATCGCGCGGCGAGCAGGGGCGCGCAGGGCGCGCCGGAACTAGATCAGCTCGAACGGGCCGATGGCCGAGTCGATGCCGCGGAAGAGCTCGCCCTTGGCCGACAGCAACTCGCGTGGTGTCCAGGCGTGGTCGCGCGTCACGTGACCCACCGGCACGAAGGCGCTCATGGCCCAGATGTCGGCGCCGAAGACCACGAAGATCTGCCCGTTGATGTCGGCCGACTCGGGGGCGGCCAAGAACGCCACGAGGTTGGCCACGTTCTTGGGGTCCCAGGCGTCGAAGGTGCCCTCCGGCGGCGCCGCGGCCTCGACGAAGATGCCTTCGGTCATGCGGGTGCGGGCCCGGGGGGCGATGGCGTTGACCGTGACGCCGTAGCGTTCGAGCTCGCGGGCGAGGATCCACGTCAAGGCGGCGATGCCCGCCTTGGCCGCGCCGTAGTTCGCCTGGGTGGGATTGCCGTAGAGGCCGGCCTCGGACGTCGTGTTGATGATGCGACCCGTCACCTCCTCGCCCGCCTTGGCCCGGTTCCGCCAGTACGCGGCGGCGTGGCGGATCGGTGCGAAGTGGCCCTTGAGATGGACCCGGATCACGTCGTCCCAGTCGGACTCGTCCGTGTTGAAGGACATCTTGTCCCGCACGATGCCGGCGTTGTTGACCAGGATGTCGAGGCCGCCGAAGGTGTCGATGGCCTGCTCGACCACATGTGCGGCGCCGTCCCACGAGCTGATGTCATCGTCGTTGACGGCGGCCTCACCCCCGTTCTTCTTGATGAGGGCGACGACCTCTTCGGCCGGGTGCTCGTCGTCCGCCGCGCCGGCCAGCGACCTCCCTACGTCGTTGACGATCACCTTGGCACCCTCGGCGGCCAACAGGAGTGCCTCCTCGCGCCCGATGCCACGCCCCGCACCGGTCACGATCGCCACCTTGCCGTCGAGCAGTCCCATGGTTCTCTCCCTCTCCTGTGGTCGGTCCCTACTGTGGTCCGTGCGGTCCCTCAGGGGCAAGGCCGCCGGACGACCTCCTCGGTCACCTCGGCGACGAGGTCAGTGGTTTCGCTCCGGGCCCGGTCGGCGCCGAAGCGGCCGACCAGGCTGACGATCTCGAGCCCGGGCGGGGGGGACCGCAGCAGGGCTTCGTCAGCGTCGCCGACGATACAGAGCACCGGGCAGCGCCCGGCGGTGAGCGCCAGCACGCCGCCCGGGACCTTGCCCGCGAAGGAGGGGGGGTCCAGATGGCCCTCCCCCGTGACGACCAGGTCGGCCGTCGCGAGGCGGGCCGCCAGCCCGGTCATTTCGGCGACGAGGTCGAAGCCGGGGACGATGTGGGCCCCCAGGGCGACCAGGCCACCGGCCAGGCCCCCGGCCGCACCCGCGCCGGGGATGGCATCGACGTCCACGCCGAAGTCGCGCCGGTAGCGCTCGGACAGCGAACGCAGGCGGTCGGTCAACCGCACGATCTGCTCGGGCGATGCGCCCTTCTGGGGACCGAACAACGCGGCGGCGTCGACGAAGCGCGTGGTCACGTCGCATGCCACCTGCACGTCGACACCGGCCAGGGCCGCCGGGGTGCCGACGACCTGGACCGCGCCCCAGCCGCCGTCGGAGGTGGCCGAGCCGCCACAGCCGATGACGATCCGAGTGGCGCCGGTGTCGCGGGCGCGCAGGAGCAGATGCCCCACGCCCGCGGTATCCGCCGAGACGGGGTCGTCACCACCGGGGTGCGGGACCAGCGACCGCCCGGCGGCCTGGGACATCTCGATCACCGCGGTCCGGCCACCGCGGGGATCGGCCGGCAGCAGCCGCCACTCGGCCTCGGTGGGGATGCCGAGCGGTCCGGGCACCGAGGTGTGGTGCGGCGTGCCCCCGACCGCAAGGAGGAGGCCTTCCCCACCATCGGACATCGGGATCTCGTCGGCGGTCCACCCGGCTCGCCGCGCCGCGCCGCCCACGGCTGCGGCGACCTCCGCGGCCGTGGCGGTGCCCCGGAACTTGTCGGGTGCGGCGACCAGGTGCGACATGGGCGTTGAAGCTAGTGGGTCGCTCAGCGGTCCAGTTCCCGCCAAGCGCCCGACGGTAGAGTCGCACGGTGTCTGGTGATGCCCATATCCCGGAGACACCACCCGAGTTGCCGGTGGAAGGCCCCTCGACCATCGATCGCCGGGGCTTTCTGCGTGCGGCGGGCATGTACTCGGGGAGCTTTGCCGTGGGTGCGGCCGCACTGCGGAGCCAGAAGAAAGGCACGCCCGGCAACGGCCGGCGCGCCGGCACGCGCCGGCGGGCCCGCTCGTCGGGGGTCCACCCGGTCACCCTCCCGAGCGGGGTCTCCATTCCCGTGGCCGACTGGGTGGTAGAGGAGAACGCGCGACCCGGGACGCTCGACTGGGTGGTGACCTATCCCGGCATGCTGTACGCCTACTGCGACCACGTCAGCGCGACCCAGGGCGAAGAGGTGACGCTGTACGTCGACGCCGGGCCGTTCCCCTACCACGTCGAGCTCTACCGGGCGGGGTATTACGGGGGCACGGGCGGCAGGCTGGTCTGGACGTCGTCGGCACTGGCAGGGCAGGCACAGCCGCCGCCGACGGTGGCGCCCGGCACCAACATGGTCGAGTGCGACTGGCAGCCGTCGCTCTCGGTGACCATTGCGGCGGACTGGCCGCCGGGCTACTACCTCTTCAAGGTCGTGGGCGACTTCGACAAGAGTGCCAACGGCTATGTGCCGCTGATCGTGCGCGATGACACCAGCCACGCCGCGTTCACCATCATGAGCGGGGTCACCACGTCGCAGGCGTACAACACGTGGGGCGGGCGCTCCCTCTACGTCGGCCCCGGCGCGGCGGCGACGCGCTCGCGGGTGGTGTCGTACGACCGCCCGTACGACGCTTCGTCGTGGGGAGCGCCCAACTTCATCGGGAACGAGTTCCCTCTCCTCTTCCTGGCCGAGAGCCTCGGGCTCGACGTCACGTACACGACGGACATCGATCTGCACGAGCAACCGTCACTGCTGACCAACCACAAGTGCCTCATCAGCCTCGGCCACGACGAGTACTGGTCCCAGTTGATGCGGACGGCGGCCGACCAGGCCGTGGACGCCGGGGTCAATATCGCCTTCCTGGGGGCCAACGCCATCTACCGCCACATCCGTCTCGAAGCCTCTCCACTCGGGCCCAACCGGCACCAGGTCTGTTACAAGACCGACTTCATGGAGGAGGACCCGCTGTGGAACGTCGATCCGGCCGAGGTGACGGCCGATTGGCCGACCGGGCCCATGCCGCGGCCCGAGCAGACCACCATCGGGGCCCAGTACGCCGACCTGGGTGCGAACGCTGCCATGTCGATCGTCAACCCGGGCCACTGGGTGTTCGCCGGCACCGGTGTGACGATGAACCAGTCGCTGCCCGGCGTCATCTTCGGGGAATACGACTTCTACGACCGCTCCCTTCCGGGTCCGGACAACGTCGAGATCCTGGCGCATTCCCCCATCAAGAACCGCGGCCCCGGCCGCTGGTCGGACATGACCTATTACACGAGTCCCGGCGGGGGCGGTGTGCTCGCCACGGGAAACGCCTACTTCGTGTACCGGCTCTCGAACGCCCCGTACATCTATCCGAACCTGGTGCCGCCCGCGGTGCCCAGCGTCACGTCGGTCTTCTGGCGCATGATGGAGAACGTCTTCTCGGTGTTCGGGTCCGGACCGGCGTCGGCGTCGAATCCGTCGGTCGCCAACTCGGCGTACTTCACCACCTAGGGGCCGGGCCGGGCGGGGCGCCACGGCGCCGCGGGGTGGCGCGAGGCGGCGAGCTCTAGACGAAAGCCTGGGCGACGATGCGGCAGTGCAGGGGCTGGCCGCGCTCGCTGCGGCGCGACCGCGGCAGGTTCTTGAGGTCGACATCCGCTTTGGTCTCGACCGTGCGGAATCCGGCGGAGCGGCACATGCCGCGCAAGGCGGCCTCTGACGGCGCGTACCAGTTGCCGAAGTCGGCCCCCAACTCGTCACCCGTGCAGAAGTACACGAGGTTGGTGTCGGCGTAGCCGGGGACGACGATGCCCGCCGTCTCGATCACCGCCCGCTCCTTGGTCACGGCCCGCACGCGCTTGAGGGAGCCGATCGGATCGATCATGTGGTACAGCACACCGAAGTAAAAGACGATGTCGAACTGGCCCAGCGTCGTGAGGTCCATGGTCATGAAGTCGTCGATGACCGTCTCCACCTTGCTGTCGAGGTACTCGTGGACCATGTCGAAGCCCTTCTTCCCGGGGTACACGCCGTCGAGGAGGAAGTCGCGGTCGATCCGGTCGGGGTCGGGCAGGAGCCCCTTGGCCGCGCACTCGTCGTAGTAGGCCTGGCGTGCCGGTCCGTTGAGCCTCCACACGTAATGGTCGAGGGCCACGACCCGTGATGCGCCGCCCGCTTCCGCCTTGTAGGAGTACTTGCCGTCCCAGGCACCAATATCGAGCACGGACTTGCCGCGCACGTCGGGCAGGGAGCCGGGCGACGAGAGCAGGTCCTTGGGGTTGGAATCGCCGTTGGTGACCAGCCCGTCGCCGAGGTCCATGGTGTGGAAGAACTGGTGGGCGCGGATGCGTTCGATTAGCTCAGGATCTCGACTCATCGAATGAGGGCTCTCTCTTCTGGCGACGGGCACCGTCTGACGGACCGGGCGATGTTAGTACCGCAGCAACGAATCCCCCATCATCTGTCACCACTCACGAGCACCACGGGTGCGTGCCCCGACGACGTCTGGAGGGGCCCGCGGGGCGGGCCGAGGCGTGCTGCGGTCACGCAGAAGCGCAGGCAGGGAGGCCAAGTAGTATCACCCACGGTGTCGTCTCCACTACCTGAGCCGGGCGATCCGGCCGACGAGGATGCGGCGACGGCCGGGCAGGACGCCGCCACCGAAGCGCTGAACGACGCCTTTGCGCGCCTGCGGCCACAGGGCAGCGACACGTGGAACTTCCTGGCCAATTTCACCCAGATGTCAGAGCGCTTCGGCCCCGACAAGCCAGGAGCGTCGGAGCTCACCAAGCTGCTCGACGCGTCGGTTGCCCCGGCGAGCCGGCGAGGTGGGTCGGGCCGCCGGCGCAGAGCGGAGCCCGACGATGCGCCGAGCGAGGTCCACGCCGCGATGGCCCAGGTCGTCGAGGCGTTCCGCTTCCTCGCCTCCCGGGTGCAGACGCTGGAGGAACGGCTGGCCCGGCAGGATCGGCCGATCGAGGGCGCGGCATGGTTGATCCCGGCGCGGGAGTTGGGTGAGTGGGTGCAACCACTGGTCGACCACCTCGTGGCGGCGGCGCCCGCCGGCGACGTGCTGCACGCCGACTGCGGGGAGGGCCAGCTTCTCGGATCCCTCCTCGGATCCGGCCTGGCGGCCCGCGGCGTCGAGCCCCGTGGGGGCGTGGCCCTGCGGGCGCTCGAGCAGGGCTATGCGGTCTCCATCGCGGAGGTGGTGGAGGATCTGGCGGCCCGCTCGTCGGGGTCGCTCGGCGGTCTCGTCCTGAGCGGCGTGGTCGATCGACTCCCCCTGCACGCGATCCTGCAGCTGTTGTCCGAGGCGCACCGGGTCCTGGCTCTCGGTGCGCCGATCGTGGTGGTGGCCACCGAGCCCGGGCACGCCGGCGCGGCGCGCCACGTCGTGGCGGACGAGATCCTGGCCCCGCGCACGCTGCACGCCCGGACGTGGGAGGTGCTGTTGGCGCGGGCGAACTTCGCCGGCGCCGGGCCGTTGGCGGGCGGCCCGGTCGGGGACGGGCGGGTGGCGATCGCCGCCACGGTCCCGGTCTGACCGAACCAGGGCGGCGGCGTCAGCCGAAAGAGCCGCGGCGCCCTATAACTCTTTCGAGTCAGTAGTCAATACAATTGACCAAGCTGCCTGGAAAGTGCGGGCGAGAGGATTCGAACCTCCACCCCCAGTGGGGACCGGGACCTAAACCCGGCGCGTCTGCCTATTCCGCCACGCCCGCAGCGTCCCGCAGCGCGGGTGGTCAGCAAGTGTACGGCCATGTGCCCATGGGCGCCCGTCTCGGCCACTAGCCTCGTGCCATGGCTCCTTCATTAACTCTTCCTTCCATCGTCGCCGCCGGAGGCGGATCCGAACCCACCTCCGACATCTACCAGCGCCTGCTCAAAGAGCGCATCGTCTTCATCGGCAGCGCCATCGACCAGTTGACGGCCAACCTGGTCTGCGCCCAGCTCATCCTGCTCGAGGCCGAGGATCCCGAAAAGGACATCTCGGTCTACATCAACTCCCCCGGGGGCTCGGTGACCGACGGGTTGGCCATCTACGACACCATGCAGTTCGTCCAGCCCGACGTGTCGACCATCTGCGTCGGCCTGGCGGCCAGCATGGGGCAGTTCCTGCTCTGCGCGGGTGCTCCCGGCAAGCGGTTCGCGCTGCCCCACTCGCGGATCCTGATGCACCAGCCCTCCGGGTCCATGCAGGGTCAGGCGGCGGACATCGCCATCCAGGCCGAGCAGATCATCTACCTCAAGCGCATGATGGCGGAGCGCATCGCGTTCCACACGGGGCAACCCCTGGAGCGGATCGAGACGGACTCGGACCGGGACCGCTGGTTCACCGCTGACGAGGCGTGCGAGTACGGCTTCATCGACCAGGTCATCGACCGTTCCGTCGCCGCGGCAGGAAGCGTCTAGACGTGGCATTGGACGTCCCCGCCTCACCGAGGGGCGGGAACCCCTCTGCAGACGGCGGCGCCCACGAGGGGTACGGCCTGGCGCGACCGGTAGCAGACGCCTCGCCCATGGCGGCCGAGGCGGCGGGGTTCAGCCCGCGCGAGGCGCGGGGCAACAAGGTCACGCGCGTCGTCTCGCCGACGATCAGCGTGCGCCAGCGCTTCAAGGAGATCTGGCTCTCCCGCGAGCTGCTGGTCTACCTGGTGCGCACCGAGATCAAGGTGAAGTACAAGAACTCGGTCCTCGGCCTCGTGTGGTCGATGATCTCGCCGGCCATGACCCTGGCCATCTACTTCATCGTGTTCCAGGTCGTACTGGGCAACCACATGCCCAACTTCGTCATCTACCTGTTCGCCGGGCTGCTGTTGTGGAACCTCTTCTCCCTCGGGGTCCTCACCGGCACCGGGGTCATCGTCAACAACGCCGGCATCGTGAAGAAGGTGTCGTTCCCCCGCGAGATCCTGGCGCTGGCCGCGGTGGGCTCGGCCTGTGTCTTCTTCTTCTTCCAGTCCATCGTGATGATCATCTTCATGGTGGTGCTGCACGCCGGCCCGGATTGGACGTACCTGCCGTTAGTGGTGCTCGCCCTCATCACGGGTGTCGTGCTGGCGTGTGCCCTGGCCGTGCTCCTCTCCTCCATCAACGTCTACCTGCGCGACACCCAGCACCTCATTGAGGTCATCCTCACGGCGTGGTTCTGGGCCTGCCCCATCGTCTACGCCTTCCAGCAGAACATCGGCACCAAGCTCGGCGCCAAACACCTGCTCTGGATCTACTTCCTCAACCCGGTGACACCGCTCGTCCTCACCTTCCAACGCTGCATCTACAACAAGATCTCCCCGGTGGCCTACGTCAAAGGCGTTCGGACCCCTTACTACGTCCTCCCACACCACGGGTACCTCTGGTACGCCGCGCTGGACGTGGGCGTCCTCGCCCTGTCGGTCGCGCTGTTCTTCGTCGCGCTCGCCGTCTTCGGCCGGCTCGAGGGCAACTTCGCCGAGGAGCTCTAGGAGATGAGCGACATCGCCGTGGACGTGCGGGGCGTGTCCAAGCGCTTCCGCCTGGCGCACGGGCGCCACAACTCCCTCAAGGAGCGTGTCATCCACGGTGGGCGGACCCCGCACGAGGATTTCTGGGCGCTGAAGGACGTTTCTCTGACCGCCTACGAAGGGGAGACGGTGGGGATCCTCGGTCGAAACGGCTCCGGGAAGTCGACGCTGCTCAAGTGCATCTGCGGGGTGCTCCAACCCACCTCGGGCGAGGTCGTGGTGCGGGGGAAGCTGGCCGGGCTGCTGGAGCTCGGCGCCGGTTTCCAGCAGGACCTGACCGGTCGGGAGAACATCTACCTGAACGGTTCGATGCTCGGTATGTCCAAGAAGGAGGTCGACCGGGTCTTCGACGACATCGTCGACTTCTCCGAGCTCGAAGAGTTCATCGACGGGCAGGTGAAGTTCTACTCCTCGGGTATGTACGTCCGACTCGGGTTCGCGGTGGCGGTCAACGTGAACCCCGACATCCTGGTCGTCGACGAAGTGCTGGCGGTGGGCGACGAGCGCTTCCAGCGCAAGTGCATCGAGCGGGTGAAGGAGTTCCAGCGGGAGGGCCGCACCATCCTTTTGGTCACCCACTCGCCGGACCAGGTGCGCTCCATCTGCGATCGGGCCGTGGTGTTGAGCCACGGCGATGTCGTCAACGAGGGGCCGCCGGGTGAAGCGGTGCGGATCTTCCGTGAGGGGTTGCTGGAGGAGGAGGGGACGCTCACCATCCCCGATGAGTCGCCGGAGGCGCGGCCGCCGAAAATCGTGCCGAGAGGGGCACCGGATGCCGACCATCCGGTGCGGGTGACCTACGTCGCCCACACCTACCCCAGGTTCGAGGAGGTGGGGTATCTGGCGACCGGAGATTCCCTGACCATCGGGGTCGGATACCACGCCTCCATCGCCACCGACGACGTCGTCTTCTCGCTGGAGCTGCGCGACGCCGACGACAACTGCTTCATGCGGACCGACACCGACATCATGGGGCTGCGTTTCGACCTCCCCGTCGGCCCGGGCCTGGTCAACTTCTTGGTGGACGACATCCCGTTGCTCGACGGCACGTTCAGCTACTCGGTCGGGATCCTCAGCAAGGGCGGCGTCCTGTTCGACTGGCGCGAGCCGGCCGGGACCTTCTCGGTGATGAGCCCCGGGAAGGCGACCGGGTTCATCACCATGCCGGTGCGGGCCTGGTTGTTGCCGCCCGAGCCCGAGGCCATCGCCCAGATGGCACCCGAGGAGCTGGACTATCTCCGGCCGGGGGCATGACGAAGGCGGAAATGGCCAAAACTGAATCCGTATCTTCGGGCGCACCCTCTGCGGACCCGCAGGCCTACGTGGCCCAGGTGATGGCGGAAATCGAGGAGGAGGTGCGCCTGCGCCGCTCCTCGGGCGATCTCCCGCCCAAGCTCGAGCGCGAGCTCGACGAGCTGTTCCTGGCCCACTCACCGGTGGCCGGACGGGGCGGCGACCTGACCGAGGCGCTCCGCATGGTCGATGCCGCCACCTTCGTCGACCCCGTGGTGCCGGTCGACTCGCAGCGGGCCGCCGGGGTCGTGGTGAAGAAGGGGATGCGGACGGTCCTCCTCTGGTACGTGGGGTGGATCACCCATCAGGTCAGCCAGTTCGCCTCTGCCGTCAGCCGGGCGCTGCACATTGTCGAAGGGCGCCTCAAGGAGCTGGAGCGCAAGGTCGAGGTGCAGCGGGTGCCCGGTGCCGGCGTGGTGGAGATCCCGGCGGTGCACCGGGCCGACGCCTGGTGGGTCGCCCCTGCCGTCGACGCCGTGGCGTCGGTGCCCGGGCGCATCGTGCACGCCGCCAGCGGAGACGGCTGGTTGGTGCGCCGGATCATCGACGCCGGCGGTGACGCCTACGGGGTCGATCCGCGGACCAACCTGGTCGACCAGGGGATGCTGACGGTCTCGGATCTGCGCGGCGAGGACCTGGCCGCCCACCTGCGCGCCGTCGCCCCGGCGGGGTTGGGGGCGATCGTGCTGAGCGGCGTCGTCGACGGCATGGCCGGCGGCGAGCGCGCCCAGCTCCTGCACCTGATCGGCGCCACGCTCGCGCCGGGCGGGGTCCTGGTGGTGCACTCGCTGTCCCGGGCGGCCTGGGACGAAGAGGATGCGCCGTTCGAGGCCGACCTGGCTCCGGGGCGCCCCCTGCGGGCGACGACGTGGCAGCGCCTACTTGACGAGAGCGGGTACGACGCCACGGTGGTGGACGGTCCCGCCGGGGCCGACTATCTGGTCACGGCCGTCAGGGCCACCGTTCCTCCGCCTGAGCCGACATCGGGGCGGTGAGTGCCGCCGGGCCGTCGCGCCCGCCGGTGGCCGTCCACCAGTTCATCCCGACGCTCAATCCGCGCGATGCCACGGGGTCGCACACCCTGTTGCTGCGTGACATCCTGCGCGCGGCCGGGTGGCGGTCGGAGATCTTCGCCGAGGCGATCCACGACGACCTGGCCAGCGAGGCGTACAAGCACTGGACGTACCCCGATCACGCCGCGGCAGGGGACGTCGCCATCTACCAGTTCTCGACCTCGTCGGTGGTGGCGAGCTTCCTGGCGGACCGGTCGGAACCTCTCATCGTCGACTTCCACAATTTCACGGCGCCAGAGCATTTCCGCGGCTGGGAGCCGCACAGCGAGGAGCGCGCGGCCCGGGCCCACGACGACCTCGCCCTGCTGGCGCACCGGGCGGAGTTGGGACTGGCCGACAGCCGCTTCAACGAGCGGGACCTCCGGCGGGCCGGTTACCGCCGGACCACGGTGATCCCGGTCCTGGTGGACTACCGGCGGGTGGGCGCCCCAGCCGATCGCCGGGTGGCGGCGGAACTCGCCGCCGCCAAGGAACGGGGTGGGGCCGATCTCCTCTTCGTCGGGCGGATCGTCCCCTCCAAGGGCCAGCACGAGCTGGTCAAGGCCCTGTGGGCGTACCGCCGGTTGTACGACCCCGCGGCGCGCCTCCACCTGGTGGGGGGGTCCTCGAGCTTCGCCTACCTCAAGGCCCTCCGGGGCTTCATCGCCGAGTTGGGACTGGCCGACGCCGTGCGGATCACGGGGGACGTCTCCGACGCTGCGCTGGCCGCGTACTTCGCCGCCGCCGACGCCTACCTGTCGCTCTCGGCCCACGAGGGGTTCGGCGTCCCGCTGGTCGAGGCGATGGCGGCGGGTGTCCCGATCGTGGCCCGCCGCGTCGGTGCGGTGGCCGAGACGGTCGGCGATGCCGCACTCCTGTTGGCCGGCACCGACCCGTCCTACGTGGCGGCGGCGCTGCACCGCGTCTGCTCCGATGCCACGCTGCGCCAGCTGCTGGTCGAGGCCGGGCGGCGCCGCCTGCCGGCCTTCGGGCTCGACGCCGTGGCCCCGCAGCTGGTGGCGGCGGTCGCCTCGGTGGCCGGTGCGCCGCGATGAAGGTCGCGTTCGTGACGCCGCGCTACGGCCCTCAGGTCATGGGCGGGGCCGAGACGGCGGCCCGGCAGCTGGCCGAGCATCTGATCGTGGAGACGGGCTGGGAGGCCGAGGCCTACTCGACCTGTGCGCTCGACCCGCACACCTGGGCCGACGAGCTCGAGCCCGGGACGTCGCAGATCAACGGGGTGCCGGTACACCGCTTCGCGTCGGCCCACGGACGGCTCGCCGACTTCTACGGTCTCGATGGGCGTCTCCGCCTGGCCCCCCAGCGGGCCACCCGGGACGAGGGTCGGCGTTGGGTCGACTACAACGGTCCCGTCTCGCCCGATCTCATCGAGGCGGTGAGCACGGCGGACGCCGATGTCATCGCCTTCTACCCGTACCTCTACCACCCGACGGTGGCGGCCATCGGGAAGGTCCGCGTGCCCGCCGTGCTGCACCCGGCTGCCCACGATGAACCGTGTCTGTACCTGCCGGTGTTCCGGGGGACCTTCGGTGACGCCGACGCCTTCTGTTTCCACACGGCGGCCGAACGGCTGTTGGTGGAGCGCACGTATCCCGTAGCCGAGAAGCCGCAGATCGTTCTCGGCCTCGGGGTCGGGGAGTCCGCCGGCGCCGGGCGGCCCGGGGGCGACGTCCTCGGCCTCGGCGACCGTCCGTACATCGTGAGCGTGGGCCGGGTGGACGAGCACAAGGGGTCCAAAATGCTGGCCTCGTACTTCGCCACCTACAAGGAGCGGCACCCCGGACCGCTGGCCCTGGCGCTGGTGGGACCGATCTCGGTCGAGCTCGACCCCCACCCCGACATCGTGATCACCGGCGTGGTCGACGAGGCCGACAAGTGGGACATCGTCCGCGACGCGCAGGTGGCGGTGTCGCCATCGGCGCTCGAGTCGTTCTCCCTGGTCGTGCTCGAGGCGTGGGTGGACCGGGTGCCGGTCGTGGTCAATGGGACCTGCGGCCCGACGCGCGAGCACTGCGAGCGTTCGGGGGGCGGCCTGTGGTTCACCTCGTACCGGGAGTTCGAGGCCGCGCTCGACCGCCTCGTCGGCGATCCCGCACTCCGGACCGTGCTGGGTGATGCCGGTCGGGCCTACGTCGATCGCTTCTACCGCTGGCCCGTGCTGATAGAGCGCTACGCCGACTTCCTGACGAAGGTCGTGGCGCGGGGCCGGGGCACGCCGGGACTGCTCTGACGGGGCAGACCCCTGCTGGAAGGGGTGTAGGGCCGGGTGACCCTTCTATAGGTACTGCGCTATAGAGTGGCATAGACCCGAAGCCCTCGGACGGGATCAGAAACCGGCGATGCCGACCATCGGTGCATTGAGCCGCGTGCCGCCCTCCGAACCGCTGAAGGGCGCGTCGCCGTACGTGAAGACCCCGCCGTCGGCGGCCACGATCCAATAGCCGCCGCCGTCATCGGTGGCCTCCATGCCCACCACGGGCTCGTGCAGGGGTAGTGCACCCGTGGAGCCCAAGAACGGCGCGTTGAACGCGAACACGCCGCCGTCCGCGCCGACCAGCCAGTAGCCCCCGGTGACCGGATCGGGTGCGATGCCCACGATGGGCGCGGCCAACGCGAGGCGGCGCGCATCGCCGAAGAACCCGGCGTCGCCGAACGCCAGCACGGTCCCGTTCGAGGTGGCCTCCCAGTAGCCCTCCCCGTCGGGAGTCGGCGCGATGCCGACGACGTGCGCGTTGGGCACCGATGAGCCGGAGCCGTAGAACTGGGCATCGCCGAAGCTGAACACGCCGCCGTCGGCCGCCACGAGCCAATACCCGCGACCGTCGGGCGTGGCGGCCATGCCGACGATGGGCTGGTTCAGGTGGACAGCCCCGGTGGACCCGTAGAACTGCGCGTCGCCGAAGCAGAAGACCCCGCCGTCGGCCGCCACCAACCAGTAGCCCCCGTTGTCCGGCGCCATGGCCATGCCCACGACCGGCTTGTTGAGGGCGATGTCGCCGGTGCTGCCGCAGAACTGCTGGCCCCCGAAGGAGAAGACCCCGCCGTCGGAGGCCACGGTCAGATAGCCGTTGGACGCCGCCGGTGGTATCTGGCATCCCGCCAGGGGGGAAGTGGCCGGCCCGGCGAACCCGCTCAGCTGCGGATCGTGATGGAACTGCGGCCATCCCCCGGCCTCGTCGACCAGCGCACCGTTGGAGCCGTCGACGGTGAGGTGCTGGACCATGCCCTGGACGTCGTGGTCGGGACTGTCGGGGACGGCGAAGTACCCGGCCACCGTGATGCCGATGGCGCCGTCGGGGTCATCGGTGACCAGGGGCGCGTTCTGGAATCCGAACACCTGCCCGGCCGCCACCCCGCCCTTGCCGGACCCGTCGTCCACATCGACCAGTTCGGCCCCGGTCTTCCCGTCGAGGATCTCGAGCCCTGCGGTGGTGGCGACGATCACATCTTGGTAGCCGTCCCCACTCAGATCGGCCGTCGTCACCGCGCCGATGACCGCGCCGATCGCCGGCACCTTCCAGATGACGGCGCCGGTGCCGGCGTCGAGGGCCGACACCGATCCGGTTCCGTCGCCCCGGTCGGAGCCCTCGACGAGGGCGAGCTGACCGTTCCCCTGCACGTCGGCCAGGGCGGGGCTCCCGCCGGTGGCGCCGTCGAGCGTGTCGCTCCACACCTCGTTGCACTGCGTGTCGAACACCTTGACCGTGTCCTCGTCGCTCCCCGAGTAGAAGGTTCCCGTGCCGGTGGCGATGCCGAGTGCGCCACCGGGAAGGATCGGGCCCACCGCGGGGGAGGAATCGACCTCTTCGTTCGGGTTGGCGGCGCAGATCAGGCCGCCATGGTCGTTGAGGATCCGCAGGTGGCCGCCGTTCTGGTACCGGCGGCCGTAGGCGACGCCGGCCGTGGATGCACCGCCGACGACCACCTCGTCCTGGCCGGTGCCGTAGAGATCGCCGACGGCCGCCGTGGAGAACACGCTGTCGGCCGAGAAGAAGGGCCACCCACTGAGAGGCGTGCCATCCGCCGTGCGCAACGCGTCGGTCTGCTGCCCCAGCGATCCGGCGACGACGAACGGGACACCGGCGGCGGAACCCACCGCAGGCGAGGCCTGCACGCCGGTATCGGGAACGGCGTCGGTCGAAGGGTCGGTGGCGACCGCGTTCCACAACAGCGTGCCGCCGGGCCCGTAGGCGTAGTAGCCGCCCACGGCGGGATCGGCGGCATTCCCGGCGTCGAAGTACACGTCGCTGCCGGCGGACGTCGGCACCACCGATGCGGTGGAGTCGATCGGCGGATTGCCCGGCACACTGATGCCGTTCGTCCCGACCGCCGCCGATGTGGTGGCACTGTCGTTCCCGGTGACGCCGCACGCCTGGCCGGATCCGATGGTGGCCGACGGCGGCGACGTCGACCAGCCTGCCGGCACCGATCCGTCCGAGAGTCCGAACGCGTACAGCTGACCGGCTCGATCACCCACCTCCACCGAGGGACCCGACTGATCCAGGGAGACCTCGACCGGCGAGGCCTCGGCCACGCCGCAGGGTGCGTCGTTCAGGTCGTGGATCCACGTCTGCGTCAGGGTCAGAGGCGATGTCGACGCGGTCGGTGGACTGAACGGGGCGCTCCCGACCGCGATCAACCCGGCGCCGGCCGTGACCGCAGCGGTCCAGGCCACCATGTGCAGCGGGCGGAACATCCGCCGGCGTGTGGTCGAGAGATTCACCGTGCCCTCACAAGCGCGTACATCGATCGCCCCAATGGCCGCCACTCCCCGTCGTCTCGTCCGGCTCCAGGTCGCCCCTGACGTGTGTCCGCCCGTCTGTGAGGAGAGCCGGGGAGACGACAGCACGACCGATAACATCGTGCGGCGTGTCCGGCCCCTTTCCCCCTCGGGACAATTGTTACCACGACGGCACTGCGGGGCCGAACCGTGCCGGAACGGGCGTTGTAACCCCGCCGTCCCACTCGACGCGCCCATGAGCGGCGTGCATCAGTTCGTGCCCATGCTGCACCGCGGTGACGCGGTCGGGCGTCATACCCGCCGGTTGCGCGACCTGTTCGCGGCCCGCGGCATCGTCTCGCGGATCTATGTGGAGATGGTCGATCCGGAGACGGCGGCCGAAACCGAACTCGCCACCGCGTACCCCGACCACGCGGAGCCAGGCGACGTCGCCGTCTACCAGTTCGCCACCGCGTCGTCCATGGCGCCGTGGCTGGCCGCCCGATCGGAAACGCTGGTGGTCAACTATCACAACATCACGCCGCCCGAACTGGTCGCCTCATGGAACAACCCCTTGGCCCGCGGCCAGCTGCGCGCCCAGGCCGAGCTGCGCCTCCTGGCGCCGCGCACCTCGCTGGCCGTGGCCGACTCGGCGTACAACCGGGAGGATCTGGTGGCGGCAGGGTTCGCCGACAGCGTAGTCGTGCCCCCGTCGGCCGCACTCGGCCGCGATCTGCTCCACGCCGCCCGGCAGGGTGCGCCCGCACGTGCGGTGGAGGAACGGGGCGCCCGTTGGCTCAGCGTCGGGCGGGTGGCGCCGAACAAGGCCGTCGACCAGACCGTGATCGCGCTCACGGTGACCCGCGCCCACTGGGATCCCGACGCCACCCTGTCTATCGTCGGCAAGCCCGCCATCGCGTCCTATGACGACGCGCTCCACCGCTACGTGGCGGAGATGGGCCTCGCGGAGGCGGTGACCTTCGCCGGCCATGCCAGCGACGCCACCGTGGCGGCGGCGTACGCGCAGGCCGACGTGTTGGTGGTGACCTCGGCACACGAGGGATTCTGCGTTCCCGTCACCGAGGCCATGGCCGTCGGGCTCCCGGTGGTGGCGTACGCGCAGGGTGCCATCCCCGAGGTCCTGGGCGGGGCGGGGGTCCTCGTGGATTCCGTGGACCCGTACCGGTTGGCCGCCACCATCGCCGAGCTGCTGGCCGACCAGGCCCGCTGTGAGGAGTTGGCGGAGGCGGGTCGGCGGCAACTCGCCGCGCTCGACCTGGAGGGTGCGGGCGACCGGTTCGTCGACCTGGTCTGCGCGTTGCGCTGACGAGGTCTGCGCATCCGATTAGGACGAAACCGGAGGGGCGCCGATGGCGCGCTGGACCAACGACACGAATCGTCGTTGCGAATCGGGCAGGTTGAACGCGGCGGCGCGGGCGAGGCCGGCCGCCGCGAGATGCCGGCGCAGCGTGTCGTCGTTGAGGATCCGCCCGACGGCCGCGGCGAAGCGGAGGGGCGACTTGTCCGAGAGCAGGAGCCCCGCGTCCCCCACGGTCTCGGGCACCGCCGTGACCCCGTAGGCCACGATCGGAATGCCGTGCCCCATCGCCTCGGCCAGGGGCACGCAGAAGCCTTCATGATCAGAGGCGCACACGAACACGTCGGACGCCTGCAGGTACGCCTCGAGCTCGGCCTCCGACACCGACCCGGCGAAGTTGACCGCGTCGTCGAGGCCGAGATCGGTGACGAAGGCCCGCAACGCCGGCTCGTAGGTCTCCCCGAGCGGGGAGCCGACCAGGTGCAGGCGCGCCGCCGGATCGTAGAGACGCCGCACGACGGCCAGCATCTTGACCAGATCATGCGGCGCCTTGTGCGGTGCCAGCTTGCCCACGAAAATGAGGTCGGCCCCGCCCGATGCCGCCTTGCGTTGCGCCAGCCTTGCCGCGACCGCGGGGTCGGCCTCCTCGCTCTTGCGCTGCATGTCGATCAGGAGGGGCACCACCGCCGTGTCCCGGTAGCCCAAGGCGCGCAGCTCCGACTCGTTGAAGGCGGAGTCGGCCACGGCGAGACGGCTCTGCGGTCCCAGCCGCGCCAGCTGCGTGCGGCCCAGTGCGACCTCGTAGGCCACGTTGGGCTCCCAGTCGCGCAAAAGGTTCGCCGGCGTGATGTTGTGGTAGTTCACCAACTTGGGCTCGGAGCGCGCCGCGAAGATGTCGTAGACCGGGCTGCCGATGGAGGACTGGTAGAGCAACCACCGATCGCGCCCCGACCTCCCGAGCTCGGTCACCGACCGTCCTTCGTGCGCCACGTCGGGCGTGACGCTGCCGTAGAAGATGTCCGAGTCGATACCGACGTGGCGCAGCCCGTCGCGCAAATGCATGGTGTGGACGCCGATGGCATCACGGCTGGCCAGCGAGGGGATGACCTGATCGACGCGCACGGGCGTGCAGTGTACCGGTGCCCCGTTGTCACCCGGGTTTCCCTGCCGTCTCGTCGGGCGGGACTAGGGTTCCCCCATTGTGATGGCCGTCCACTCCGGCATGCGCTCGCCCCGCGGCCGTCCCGCGCCGGACCGCCGCCGCGGTTGGCGTGCGTGCGCGACCGTGCTGTCCGCCACGCTCGTCGTGGGCGCGCCACTCACCCTGATGGCCACGGAAGTAGCGGCGGCCGCCGCGACGACCACGAACGTGGTGCTCGTGGGCCACGGGTACGGGCATGGCATCGGCATGGGGCAGTGGGGATCGCTGGGCTACGCGCTGGGTGATGACGCGGGCGCCGGGAACTACACCTACGGAGAGATCCTCAGCCACTACTACGAAGGCACGACACTCGAGACCCTGGGCACGGCACCCGCTCCGCCGTCGATCAACGGCGGTGACGTGATCGTGGCGATGACGCAGAACAACGGCGACGACCTGATCGCCACCGCCGCCTCGGGCACCGTGTCGGTCGCCGGCGTGACCCCGGGCGCCGCGGCGGTCCTCTTCCATCTCAGCGGTCCCGGCTCGCTCTACGACGTGTACGTGAGCGGGGGGTGCGCCGGCGAAGGGGGCTGGCAACTGACCGGCACCGCGATCACCGAGCCGACGGCGGTGGCCACGAACGGGGGTCCGGTCGACCTGTGCCAGCCCGGGCCCAGCATCGAGATGCACGGATCGCTGAGTGCGGTGGCGACGTCGGCGGGGCAGGCCCGGACGGTCAACACCCTCCCGCTCGAGCAGTACGTGGCCGATGTGGCACCGTCGGAGTCGCCCTCGCCGTGGGGCACCCTCGGCGCAGCCGGGCCCCAGGGAGAGAACTGGGGCTTCCAGCAGTCAGAGGCCCAGACCGTCGCCGCCCGGTCCTATGTCGAGGCCAACCCGCTGGGCTACGGCGGCTATGCCGACACCTGTGACCAGACGTGCCAGTCCTACCCGGGCATGCAGAACGAGACCGCGCTGTCGATCCTGGCCGCGCAGGACACGGCGGGGCAGGTCATGGTCGTCAACGGCACGTCCACGGTGGCCACCACCGAGTACTCGGCCTCCTCGGGTGGTTACTCGTCCGGGGCTCAGTTCCCCGCGGTGGTCGATGCCGGCGACGCCATCTGCATCGGCGGGTCGGTCTGCAACCCGAATCACGACTGGACGGTGACGCTGCCCGACTCGGCCATCGAGGCCGCCTATCCGGTCATCGGCACCTTCTCCTCGCTGGATGTGACGGCGCGCAACGGCGACGGCGACCTGGGCGGACGGGTCGACGAATTGGCCCTCACCGGCACGGCCGGCTCGATCACGGTCACCGGGTCGGCGTTCGCGGCCGCGCTCAACCTGAAGTCGAACTGGTTCGCGCTGGCCGACCAGCCCAGTGGCGGCACGGGGGGTTACTGGCTCGATGCCTCGAACGGCGGGGCCTTCAGTTTCGGCGGTGCCACCTTCGAGGGCAGCGCCGGCAACCTCGTGCTCAACAAACCGATCGTCGGCATGGCGTCGACCCCCGACGGGGGCGGGTACTGGCTGGTGGCCTCCGACGGGGGCGTCTTCAGCTTCGGCGACGCCCGCTTCTACGGCAGTACGGGCAACCTCGTGCTCAACAAACCGATCGTCGGCATGGCGTCGACCCCCGACGGGGGCGGGTACTGGCTGGTGGCCTCCGACGGGGGCGTCTTCAGCTTCGGCGACGCCCGCTTCTACGGCAGCACGGGCAACCTCGTGCTCAACAAACCCATCGTGGGCATGGTGCCCACCAACGACGGGCACGGGTACTGGCTGGTGGCCTCCGACGGGGGCATCTTCACCTTCGGCGACGCGGCGTTCTACGGGTCCCTTGGCGCGACGCCGCCCGCGTCACCCGTGGTGGGCATGACGCCGTCGGCCGGGGGCGACGGCTACTGGATGCTGGAGGCGGACGGCACCGTAGAGGCCTTCGGCGGCGCGCCCACGGCTGCGCCGGCGGCCGGTTCGCCGCTCATCTCCTCGGCCGACAGTCCCATGACGTCCATCGACTCTTCGGGGGACGGTCTGGGGTATGTGGTGGTCGACAGCGGGGGGCAGGCGTTCAGCTTCGGCGACGCCCCCTACTTCGGGGACGTCGCGTCCACCCAACCGGGCTATTCGGGGAGGGTCGTGGGCATCGCAGTCAGTCCGAGCTGACCGCGCGCCTCGGACTCCCTGACCACATCGGCGAGCCGGGGGAACTTCCGCAGGCGTCCCAGAGGCCCCAACAGCCCGGCGTCGACGCCATGGTCGGCGGCGCGGAGGAGGCGGAGGTCGCCGCGACTGTTGCCGTAGGCCCACAGTTCGGGCTGGTCGTCGCCACCGCCGAGAAGCCCGTTGGCCCGGAGATGGACGACCAGCCGGGCGTACTTCTCGGCCCCCCGGCAGTTCTTCCCCTCGTAGTTGCCGGTCAGGAGCCCGCCCCCGCCGACGGCGAGACGGGTGGCGAGGACGCCGTCGACCCCGAGGAGCTCGCCGGCCAGGCGCACGTAGCACTCCGGGGAGGCGGAGACGATGACCACGTGGTGCCCCTGGCGCTGGTGCCACTGCAGGCGCAACCGGGTGTCCTGCCGGAGGTGGCGGGCCAGATGGCGCTCCGCGAACGCGACGGAGCGCTCGTCCACCGCCCGGAGCGGGAGGCCGCCGAGTAGGCGGGTGAAGAGCTTCTCCTTCGCGGTGTCCGCCGCGGTGCCTCCCACCAACGCGGCGCGGAGCATCTTGGGGGAGAGCGCGACGACGGCGCGCAGCACCGGCCAGAACCCCCGGACGGCGACGAGGAACGGGAGGACGCTCCCTCCGCTGGTGAGGGTGCCGTCGAAGTCGAACGCCGCCACGGGTCTTTTGCCCGCCGGCCGGGCGGCGGCGACAGAGGCATCCCGCGCTGGGTGGTTGGTCACGGGCGTACCGCCGGGTCAGGCAAGGGTGGCCCCACCCCGCCCCGCCCCTGCGGCGAAGCGCTGTGCACCCTCGCGCGTCTCTCCGCTGTCGACCACGGCGCGCCCGCGGCGGGCCTCGTTCACGGCGGCTTCCTCTTCGGTGAGTCCCCACTGCTCGATCGTCGACATGCGGTCAGAACGTAGACAGAACTGCGGCAGCAGGGCCAGTTGGCGCGCCAGGTCGACCGCGGCCTGGCGCGCCGCACCAGGGGCCACGATCCGGTTCACCAGACCGAGTTGCAGCGCTTCGGGCCCCTCCACGGCGCGCCCGGTCAGGATCAGGTCCATGGCCCGCCCGTGCCCGATGATCCGGGGCAGCCGGACCGTTCCCAGGTCGCACAGCGGCACCCCGAAACGCCGGCAGAACACCCCGAAGACGGCGTTGTCGGCCGCCACCCTGAGGTCGCACCACAGCGCCAGCTCGATCCCTCCTGCCACGGCGAAGCCCTCGACGGCGGCAATGACCGGCTTGGACAGGGTCAGTCGGGTCGGGCCCATGGGCCCCGGCCCGTCGTCGGCGATGGGGCGGCGATCACCCTCGGCCACCGCCTTGAGGTCCGCCCCGGCGCAGAAGGTCCCCTCGGAACCGGTGAGCACGGCCACCGACTGCCCCCTGTCCTGATCGAAGTCGACGAACGCCTGGCGCAACTGGTCGGCGCAGAGGCTGTCCACGGCGTTGCGCCGCTCGGGCCGGGTGATCTCGACGACGGTGACCGGACCGTCGTGGGTCACCGCGACGGTGTCGGCCCGGTAGGGGGTGTACGGGGGCGCCACCCCTGTATTCTCGCACGACCTGCCTGGTCAGTGGCTCACGGGGCCCTCTCCGTCACCCCGATGACAGGCGGATCACCGACCGCTCACTAAAAGGTGACTCACCCGGTCGACAATTGGGCAGCCAGCCGCTAACGTCTAGTGCCCGACAACCGCGCGCGACATCTACAGGAGGCTCACCATGGCAGTTCGACTAGGGGACACAGCTCCCGATTTCACGGCCGACACCACCGACGGCACGATCAACTTCCACGAATGGCTGGGCGACAGCTGGGGGATCCTCTTCTCGCACCCCAAGGACTTCACGCCGGTCTGCACCACCGAGCTGGGCGCGTTCTCGGCGGCCAAGCCCGAGTTCGACAAGCGCAACGCCAAGCTGATCGGCCTCTCGGTCGACTCGGTCCAGTCTCACAAGGGTTGGGCGGGCGACATCGAGGAGACGCAGGGCTCGGCCCTGGCGTTCCCCCTCATCGGCGACGAGGACCGCCAGGTGGCCGACCTCTACGACATGATCCACCCCAATGCCAACGACACCTTGACGGTGCGTTCGGTCTTCATCATCGGGCCGGACAAGAAGGTCAAGCTCACCCTCACCTACCCGGCCTCCACCGGCCGCAACGTCGACGAGATCCTCCGGGTGCTCGACTCGTTGCAGCTCACGGCTGACTACAAGGTGGCCACGCCGGTGAACTGGAAGGACGGCGAGGACGTCATCATCGTGCCCGCCGTGAGCGACGACGAGGCCAAGGACCGCTTCCCCAAGGGCTGGAAGGCTCTCAAGCCCTACCTTCGGGTGACCCCGCAGCCCAACCGCTGAGAGGTCCTGCACCCTTCGCCTGGCGGATTGCACGCCGCGATGACGATGCCGGCCCGCCCCGGGGCCGGCATCGTCGCGTGGGGGGGACCGGTGCCGCTACGAGGGAGCCGGCCCCAGCAGCTCCTGACGTAGTTCGCGTTTGAGGATCTTGCCCGCCGGGTTCCGGGGGAGGGGTTGGTCCCTGAACCAGATATGGGTCGGGACCATGAAGCCGGCCAGCCGCTGGCGGACATGCATGGAGAGCTCCTCGGCACCCACCTTGTGGCCGGGCCGGAGGACGACGACCGCGCCCACCTCCTCGCCCAGCGTGGGTTCGGGGATGCCGATCACGGCGCAATCGGCCACGGCAGGGTGCTCGAACAGCGCTGCCTCGACCTGCACCGAGTAGATGTTCTCGCCGCCCCGGATGATCATGTCCTTGGCCCGATCGACGATGTAGATGAAGTTCTCGGAGTCCAACCGGGCGATGTCGCCCGTGTGGAGCCAGCCCCGGGTGAAGACCTGGGACGTCTCGACCGGGCGGTTCCAGTAGCCGCGGACCACCTGTGGTCCCTTTATCCACAGTTCGCCCCGCACCTCGGGGCCTCGGGGGAGCGTGTCCGCCGGCTCGGCGCGGGTAAACCCCTCGGGGATGATCGCGACGTCGCTCACCGGAACCGGCGGCCCGACGCTGTCGGGCTTGGCGACATAATCGGCACCCGTGTTCATGGAGGTGACCGAGGATGTCTCGGTCAGGCCGTAGCCGTTGGACGGCTGCCCGACCGGCCAAGCCTCCCGGATCCGCCGCACCAGGTCCGGAGGTGCGGGCGCCCCGCCGTAGGACACGCTGCGGACGGACGAGGTGTCGTACTTGGTGAAGGCGGGCGAGTCGAGGACCTGCATGACCATGGCCGGCACGCCGCCGAAGGTAGTGACCTGCTCCCGCTCGATCAGCTCGAGCGCGCGGGCGGGGTCGAAGTGGTGCATCATGACGATCTTCCCGCCGGCGCCGGTGCTCCCCACCATGACCGAGTGACAGCCCGTGGCGTGGAACAGGGGCACGGACAGCAGATACGCCATCTGCCGCGTGCCTGCGGGGTCGGTGAGGGACTTACCGAACCGGAGCTGGCCCCTCGTGGTGAGGAAGAACAGGCTCATCAAGTTGGTGCACATGTTGCGGTGCGTGCCCACGGCACCCTTCGGACGTCCCGTGGTGCCCGAGGTGTAGAAGATGGTGGCGTCGTCGTCGGGATCGATGGTGACGTCGGGCGGCACCGCTCCGGCGTCCACGGGGCCGAGCGCCAGGGCGAAGGGCCATTCGGTGACCGGAGCAGATCCCTCGGGTGCGTGGCGCACCAAGGGCGGCGGGTCGGCCACGGTGCGGTGCTCATCGGTGACGATGAGTGCGGTGAACCCGTCGAGGCCGCCCAGGAAGGGGCGGATGCTCTCCGCTCGTTGGGTGTCGACGAAGGCCACTTTGGACCCGGAGTCCTCCAGCCCGTAGCGCAGCTCCTCACCGGACCACCAGGCGTTGAGGGGCACGACGATGGCGCCGGTCAGGGTGATGGCCCAGAACGCCATCACCCACTCGGGCAGGTTCCGCATCACGATGGCGACGCGGTCACCCTGCCCCACGCCGAATTCGTCGACCAAGCGGTGGGCCAGCGTGCAGGCGATCCGGTAGTGCTCGGCGAACGTGGTCCGCTCGTCCTCGTAGACGAGGTAGGTGGCGTCGCCGTACCCGAGGGACAGATCGAGGACGGCGCGCAGTGACACCGGGGCGTTCTTCCACGTGCGGGTGGGGACGCCCCGGATGGTGCGCTCCTCCATTTCGAACAGCTGCCCGGGCGCCGTCAAGGTCGCGTCGGCTTCGGCGAGGGAAACCGACGGCGGGTCCTTCTCCGTGGTCACGGGTCGGGCGTGGCGGGAGTGGAAGGAGGTGTCGGGATGAAGATGGCGGAGCGGTAGAAGGCGAGCTCGGCCACGCTCTCCTGAATGTCCTGCAGGGCCCGATGTCCGCCCTTCTTCTCCGGGGCCGTCTTGGCGACCTGCGGGTACCACCGCCGGCAGAGCTCTTTGAGGGTCGAGACGTCCACGGAGCGGTAGTGGAGGTACTCCTCGATCTCGGGCAACTGGGTGGCCAGGAAGCGCCGGTCGGTGCCGATGGAGTTCCCGGCCAAAGGGACGGTGCGGGCCTCGGGAATGTGCAACTTGAGGAACTCCAGCGTCTGGGCGCCCGCCTCCTCGAGCGTCAGGGTCGAAGTGTTGATCGCCTCGAGCAGCCCGGATCGGGTGTGCATGGCGGTGACGAAGTCATCCATTTCGGCCAGCTGTGCGGGCGTGGCGTGCACCACCAGGTCGGGGCCCTCGGCCACAATGGCCAGATCGTCGTCGGTCACCAGACTGGCGATCTCGACGATGACGTGCCGGGATGGATCCAGTCCGGTCATCTCGAGATCCATCCAGGCCAGCATGGGCGGGCATGCTACCGGCCTCGGTCCGGGGCGTGCGCTCCTTGTAATGTCCAACGATGCTCCGTGTGCCGCTCCATCGACTCGACTCGGAGCTGGGAATGCCCACCTACGCTCGGCCCGGCGATGCCGGGGCGGACCTCATGGCGAGCCGGGACGTCGTGTTGGCCGCCCGGGGCGGCCGCGCCCTCGTCCCGACCGGTGTCGTGGTGGCCATCCCCGAGGGACACGCCGGTCTCGTCCTGCCCCGGAGTGGACTGGCGTTGCGGCATGGGGTGACCTGCCTGAACGCGCCTGGCCTCATCGACGCGGGCTACCGGGGTGAACTCCAGGTGCTGTTGGTGAACCACGATCCCGTGGACGACTACGCGGTGAGCAGGGGCGACCGGATCGCCCAACTGGTCATCGTGCGCGTCGAAGAAGCCATGTTCGACCCGGTGCCCGCCGAGGGGTTGGGAGAGGCCACGCGCGGCGCGGGCGGATTCGGCCACACCGGGACCTGAGCATGCAACCGTTGGAAGGGTTGGACGCGGCATTCCTGTCTCTCGAGACACCGACGACCCCCCTCCACGTGGGGGCGGTCCTGGTGCTCGACCCCCCGGAGGGCGCTCGCTCGCTCTTCTCGCCCTCCACGCGGTACGCCCAGATTCGACGCGTGATCGCGCAGCGACTCCATCTGGTCGGCCAGCTGCGCCAGCGGGCCTTGCGGGTGCCGCTGGGCCTCCATCACCCGGTCTGGATCGACGACCCGGACTTCGAACTGGACGACCATCTCACCCGCGCCAGCCTCCCCTCACCGGGGGGCCGGGCCGAACTGGATGTGTTCGTAGCCGCCGCCATGAGCCGCCCGCTCGATCCCGATCGCCCTCTGTGGGAGATGTTCGTGGTCGAAGGGCTGGCCGGGGGTCGCACCGCGCTGATCGCCAAGGTGCATCACGCCATTCTCGACGGTGTCAGCGGCGCCTCGATTCTGGCCGCGTTCTTGGACCTCAGTCCCCGGGCCCGCATCGTGGCCGCCCCGCCGGAGCCGTGGGAGCCGGCCCCGCTGCCGGGTAGCGCGCAGATGCTGCGCTATGCCGCGTCGTCGCTGTCACACCAACCGGCGCGGATCCTCACCACGCTCGACGCCGGGGTGGAGGTCGTCGCAGACCTCGGCATGCACAATCGCGAATTGCGCAGCCGGGGAGAGTCGCCGCCGCCCGCTTTCTTCTCCGCGCCGCGGACCTCCATAAACGGCGCGGTGTCCAATCGCAAGAGGTTCTCGTCCCTGTCGATCCCGCTCGATGACGCCAAGCTCGTCCGCCGCGTCTTCGGAGGCACGGTGAACGACGTGCTCCTGGCCGGGGTGGCCGGCGGTCTCCGTCGCCTGCTGTCGGCGAGGGGGGAGTTGGTCGAGCGGGCCCTGGTGGCCATGGTGCCGGTGTCGACCCGGCAAGAGCGTGGTGTCGACGGTGAAGCACTGGGCAACCAGCTCTCGGCCATGCTGGTGTCGCTGGCCACCGACATCGACGATCCCGTGCAGCGGCTGGGTGCCATCGCCCGCTCGACCAGGGTGGCCAAGGAGCAGGAACAACTTCACCGGGGGCGATTGGTGGGGGACGTGGCACAGATCGCGGCCCCGGGTCTGGTGTCGCGGGTGGCCCGTGCCGTCGCCGGTACGCGGCTGTTCGACCGGGTCCGCCCGCCCTTCAACGTGATGGTGTCGGGGATCAAGGGCCCGGACTTCCCGCTCTTCTGCGCGGGGAGCCGGGTGGAGGCCATGTATCCCGTCGGCCCGATCGCCGAGGGCGTGGGGTTGAACGTGACCATCTTCTCCTACCTCGATCAACTCCAGTTCGGGTTGCTGGCCTGCCGCAAGCTGCTCCCCGAGCTCGACGACCTGGCCGTGTCGATCGACGATGCCCTCGGTGAGCTCGTCGGCTGCGCGCTCGACGCCCAGGGGGCCACCGGGTGAGCCGCACGCTGCCATCGTTGGTCGAGGAGTTGGAGCTCGCCCTCCCGCTCGGAACGGTGATCAGCGAAGGCGACCTGATGGAGGGGTACCGGTTCGACCGCTCGAACACGGCGGAGGTCGGGCGGCCCATGGCGGTCGTGCGGGTCTCGGACACCGCAGAGGTGCAGACCGTGCTGCGCTGGGCGAGCGCGCACCGGGTACCGGTTGTCACCCGTGGCGCCGGCACAGGTCTTTCCGGCGGATCGGTCGCCGTCGACGGGTGTGTCACCCTGTCGACCGAGCGCATGCGGCGGGTGGAGATCGACGCGTCGGCCCGCCTGGCCATCGCCCAGCCCGGAGCGCTGAACGTGGAGGTCAAGATGGCGGCGCGGGAGCACGGGCTCTGGTACCCACCCGACCCGTCGAGTTTCGAGATCTGCTCCATCGGTGGGAACGTGGCGACCAACGCCGGCGGGTTGTGCTGTGTGAAGTACGGCGTCACCACGGACTACGTCCTGGGCCTGGAGGTGGTGCTGGCCGACGGCCGGGCGCTGCGACTGGGAGGGCGCACCATCAAGGACGTGGCGGGCTACGACCTCAAGCGGCTCTTCACCGGGAGCGAGGGGACGCTGGGGGTGATCACCGAAGTACGCCTTCGTCTTCGGCCGCCACCGCCGGCACCGACCACCATGGTGGCGACCTTTCCGGACGCAGAGCGTGCGGGCCATGCCATCTCGACGATCGCCGCGTGTGGGAATCCCGCCGTACTGGAGTTGATGGATCGCACCTCGGTAGGCGCCGTCGAGCGCCAGTTCAACATGGGACTCGCCGATTGCGGCGCGCTCCTTCTGGGTCAGTCCGACGTCGGGGGAGCCCAGGGCATGGCCGAAGTGACCACCATGATCGACGCCTGCCGGGAGGCCGGGGCGGACGAGGTGTACTCGACGGCGGACGAGGAGGAGGGATCCCAGTTCATGGCCGCCCGGCGCGCGGCCATCCCGGCGGTCGAGAAGATGGGCAGCGTCCTCATCGAGGACGTCGGGGTGCCCCTGAAGCGGGTCGCGGACCTCATCACGGGAGTTGAGCGGGTGGCGGAGAAACGCGGCACCCTCATCGCCACCATCGGGCATGCGGGCGACGGCAACTTCCACCCGCTCGTCGTCTTCGATCGGGCGGACGCGGCGGCGGTGGCCCGGGCGGAGTTGGCGTTCGGCGAGGTGATGGACCTCGCCATCTCCCTCGGGGGCACGATCACGGGCGAGCACGGTGTCGGGACGCTGAAACGCGGGTGGCTGGAAGAGCAGATCGGCACCGATGTCCTGAGCGTCATGCGCGACGTGAAGCATGCCCTCGACCCCTTGGGGATCCTCAATCCCGGAAAGGCCATCTGAACCCCCAGAGCCCACCGTTCCCGGTCCCCAGAACGTGAACGGGCAGGTAGGCGAGAGGAATCACCTCGGTTCCCACCCCGCCCGGGCCCACGCTAGGATCGTGGCCCACGCGGAAGTGGCGCAGCGGTAGCGCATCACCTTGCCAAGGTGAGGGTCGCGGGTTCGAATCCCGTCTTCCGCTCCAAAA
>JBEKWB010000035.1:0-56146 GCA_049513455.1 Acidimicrobiales bacterium | reverse complement strand
CTCGTGTTCAACGCGCCCGTGTCGAACTCGTCGTCGAGCACCATGGTGGGGGGGGCGCCGAGACTGGCCGGGGCGTTGGGGACGGCGCCGTTGCTCGACGCCGTGGGGGTGGGGATGGTGGTCGGTGCCAGCCCGGCCGCGACGGGCGTGAGGGTCGGAACGACCGCCGTACCGTTGACTTCCACAAACGTGTATGCCGCGGTTGAGGGGTCGACCACAATGCCGGTGACACTTCCGCCGGACCCGCTGGCCGACCCGGAGAACTGTGCATCGCCGAACGTGAAGATGCCACCGTCCGAGGCCACCAGCCAGTACCCCTTACCGTCGGGCGTGGGGGCCATGCCCGCGATGGGCTTATTCAGGTGGATGGCACCGGTCGATCCGTAGAACTTGGCGTCGCCGTAGGTGAAGACACCGCCGTCGCTGGCGACCAGCCAGTAGCCCAGACCGTCGGGTGTGGCCGCCATGCCGACGATGGGCTTGTTGAGGTGGATGGCACCGGTCGATCCGTAGAACTTGGCGTCGCCGTAGGTGAAGACACCGCCGTCGCTGGCGACCAGCCAGTAGCCCAGACCGTCGGGGGTGGCTTCCATGTTGACAATCGGTTGATTCAGGTGGATGGCACCGGTCGATCCGTAGAACTTGGCATCACCGTAAGAGAAGACGCCGCCGTCGGTGGCCACCAGCCAGTAGCCCAGACCGTCGGGGGTGGCTGCCATGCCGACGATGGGCTTCGCAAGCTTGATCCCTGATTGCGCGGGTGACCCGAACGTGGGGGCACCTCCGTGTGCGGTGATCGCACCGAGCCAGGTGGTTGTCCAGTAGCCGCCCGACGGATCAGCAGTCATGAGGCGACCGCCGCTGTAAGGCACCGTTCCTGCTGTCGTCTCGGCCGTGGTGCGGGCCATCGTGTCGATGACACGATGGGTGGTCACGTCGGTGCTATTCGAACCCGAAGCCCGCGCGGAAGCACCCAATCCGAAGCTGACCGTCGCTGCGAACACTCCGGCGAGAGCGGCGAGAGTGCAAAGAAGCCACCGCGTGCGCGCCGGTATGGCTGTTCGAAGCTTCTGGAAGTTCCGCATTTATTCCCCTTCAGCCTGAGGAGGAGGCCGCTGGGAAAATAGCGAGAAGAGCTTGGCTATTTCGGCGGCCCGGCTCACTCAGAGAGTCCCGTGGCTTTGCGTCCCTCTCTCACGAGAGGTTTGCCTTTTCGATTGCTGTCACGAAATGTTCGTCGCTTTCGCATCACATGTCAATGCAGATGACCCAATTGACGGTGCCAGCAACCGCGCTGCAACTGAAGCGCCGTGGCGTGCGTTCGTTACGACGACGATGACAAGAGTGTGACGAGAGGTCTCTGACCTGCAGTGGAACGGGACCGCGACGTGACTACGTGCAGCGTTGTGCAACTTTTGTGCAAATCACCCAAGTGATCAGCAACGACCACATCGGGCGCGGTGCGTGTCGCGCTGTTCGTTGTCGTCGCTACCGGTTTGCGACGAACTTCTGACGACGCGGAACGCGACGGACGCGCCGCCAGCAACGTAGTGCCGTTGTCATGGATGACGGTGCTGCAGTTCTCCCGACGGTGATGCCAATTACACGTAATGCCGTGCTATCTCAAGGGTGAGCGTCACGTCGGTGCGTATCGATGCAACGTTCTCCATGACGGGTTATGGTTTCTCCCGCGCCGGGTGGCGTCCGTTGGTCCCCACGGGTTCCAAGGAAGTGACGACAAGGAGAGGTGAATGCTGAAGGGCTTCAAGAACTTCCTGATGCAGGGCGACCTGATCATCATTGCCGTCGGCCTCGTTGTTGCTCTCGCCTTCAGCACGCTCATCAAGGCCTTCACCGACAACGTCATTACCCCACTGATCAATGCCGCAGGCGGAGGGGGCGCCGGTGCGAAAGGGCTCGGCTGGACCATCAGCGGACAGAGAATCGATCTGGGCGCGTTCATCGCAGCGATCGTCTACTTCATAATTTTCATGGCCGTGATCTACTTCGTCCTTGTCGTGCCCTACCGGGCCTACATGAAGCGGCGTGGCACGTCGGTCTTCGGCGACCCCGAGCCGACCAAAGTGTGTCCGAGCTGCCTCTCCGACGGCCTGCCTCTGGCTGCGACGAAGTGCAAGTTCTGTGGCAGCGAGGTTGCTGTCACGACGTGACATAACGTCGGCGTCGGAGTCGGAGTTCGCCGTTCCCCTTTCGGCGACACCATCGCCACGGAGAACTTTCCGGAGGAACTACGACTGCGGTTGGCTGTCGCCTCCCGCGAGCGTCACCTCAAACCGGGCTCCCCCTTGTGCGCAGACGGGTGATTCGGCCCGCACCTTCGCACCCATGGCCGACACCAGCTCAGCCACGATGGCCAGGCCCAGTCCAGATCCGAGCGGGCGATTGCGGCCGTGATCGGCCTGATAGAAGCGATCAAACACCCGGGTGAGGTCCGCAGCCGCAATCCCGGGACCGTCGTCCTCCACCGTGATGACCTGCCCCCCGGAGGGTGTTGGCGAAGCGGGGCCCGAAAGTGTGACGACCACGGATGTGCGGGCAAATGCAAGCGCGTTCTCCACGAGATTGGCCAGAATCTGCGCCAAGCGATCGGGGTCGATCATGGCGAGAGGTTGCGCATCCGACGGAAGGTGGACCGTCAGCTGCACACCGCTGCGCTCGGCCGAAGGGCGAAATCCCTCCGCCGTGGTGCTCACCACTTCGGCCACATCCGTTGGCCGGGCGGAGATCGACATCTGATTGGCTTCGAGTTTGGTCAGATCGAGCAGGTCTCCGACCAGTCGCTCCAGTCGCCGGGATTCCGCAATGATCACTCCGGCCGCCTGGGTGGTGTCCTCGACTGCCCCGTCGGTGATGGCCTCCGCAAAGCCCCGGATCGATGTCAGTGGCGTCCGGAGATCGTGCGAGACGGACAACAGGAGATGACGCTCCCGGTCTCGCGCCTCTTCGAGGCTCTGTGCCATCTCGTTGATGGAGCGGGCCAACGAGGTCGACTCGGAGTAGTCGTGGTCCCGCAGTGGCACCCTGCTCTCGAGGTCCCCCGCCGCGATGCGCGCCGTGGCGTCCCTCGCTTCCACCAGCGGGCGGGACATGCGACGGCTCAGCTGCCAGGCCACCAACGCCGCGATGAGAAGCGCCCCTCCTCCTGCGATGAAGAAGTAGCCCCAGCCCGGGCCCACGTCGCCCACATCGCGGGTCAGGACGACGACGTACTGTCCCCTGGCCCTGGACGCCGCACGCTGTCGGGGGGTGAGGGTGAGGGTGACCGGCGCAGCAGCGAAGGCCAACGAACCGTCCTGGCCCGAGACACTGTCCCCGTCGAGGAGACTCTGTGGCATCAGGTCCTCCGCGGTCAGTCCGGGAGGTATTGCCGTCGGGAGGATCCCTCCTGCGACGGTGACGTGGATTACCTCGGCATCCTCCAACTTCAGAACCCGGCGCGCCTCCCTGAGCGCTATCGGACGCTCGGGATGGCCCGTGAGGGACTTCGCCTCGGTCAAGAGCTGTTGGATCGCCTGCGTCCGAGCAGCATTGTCGGTCAGGATGATGCTGCCGGCGCCGGCGATCACCAGCACACCCAGGATGAGGCCGACGAAGGCCAGCATCAATCGGCGTCGCAAGGGGTCACCTCCTCATCCGAACCGGTATCCGATACCCCAGACGGTGGCGAGCGGGAGGCTGTCGCCGAGCTTCTTGCGGAGCTGGGCCACATGGACGTCGACCGTGCGCTCGTCGCCGTACCAATCCGCACCCCACACGCCGTCGAGGAGCTGTTGGCGTGAGAGGGCCAGCCCGATATTGCCAGAGAGGAAGGCGAGTAGATCGAACTCGCGCGTCGTGAGAGCCACCACCTCGCCACTCCGCCGCGCCTCCCGTCGCCGGAGATCGACCTCGAGGTCCCCGACACTCACCATTTCCTGCGGCGCCGCGCTTTCCCGCGTGCGACGGAGGATGGCGTGCACGCGGGCGACCAGCTCCCGGGGTGAGAAGGGCTTGACGAGGTAGTCGTCCGCTCCGAGCTCGAGGCCGAGGATACGGTCCACCTCGTCGTCGCGGGCCGTCAGGAACAGAACGGGAATGCTGCCCTTCGCCCGAATCCGGCGACATACGTCGAAACCATCGAGCTGACCGGGGAGGCCCACGTCGAGGATGACGATCCACGGATCCTCCTGGTTCACGAACATCAGTCCTTGTTCACCATCCCGGGCTAAGAGCACCCGAAAACCATCGCGGCGCAGGTACAGATCGACGAGGTCAGCAATGTGTGGATCGTCCTCAATCACCACGACAGTTCCGGCTTGCGCAGTCACGCTCCCTAGCCTGGCACTTCGGAAGACGGTCTAGGGCGAAATCCGGGCATCCCTTACAGAACCCTGATCTTTGCCGAACACAAGCATGACCGGCAGGCCCCAGCATGAACCTCAGGAAAAGAGGGGTCAACGATGACCCCGAGAGAGGAGCAGGCCATGTCGAAGAACGGAAGGCGCGTAGGTGCGGCAGTACTGGCTTCGGCCGCAGTACTCGGAGCCGGCGGGGCCATTGCGGGGGCAGCGACCCCTTCCGCCGCTCCCCGGAGCCTCTCGGGGATTCAAGCAAAGGCCGCCGCGGCCATCTCGTTACGGGTGAATGATCTCAACGCGGCCATTTCGAAGGTGAACGCCGACCAGCGGATCGGAAGCGATAACGCCGCACTGGCCGCGTACCTCCAGGCGGACATCGCACCGCTCCAGGCGCTGGGACAGAAGATCGCCGGTGACACGACCGAGTCGACGGCCGCCGCCGACTACGCCACGATCTTCACGGACTACCGGGTGCTCGCCCTCGTCCTTCCCGCCGCCCACATCGCCGGTGCGGCCGATCAGATCGACGTGACGACCGTCCCGAAGCTCACCGCGCTCGCCACGAAGGCCGCGTCACACGTCAACTCGTCCAATCAGGCGGTCCTGCAGCCGCTCCTCAATGATCTGAACGCGCAGATCACCGCGGCTACCAACGCCACCACCGGCCTTTCCGCCACCGTGCTGGCCTACACGCCGCCCGAATGGAACGCCAACCACGACCTGCTCACGTCGGGACGGGCCGCAGTTCGGTCCGCCGACAATGACATCGCCAAGGCACGTGCCGATCTGAAGCAGATTGCGGCTGTCCTCAAGCCGGCCGCGAACGCACAGAGCACCACGCCGACGACGGCGTCGTGATGCGAGACGGTCGGGACGTCCCCCGGTAGCTCAGTCTTGCGGGCCGAGGGCGACCTTTGACCGGTGCAAGGCCTGGAACTCAGTAAATTCGGCGAGACCCCAGGGGCCGTTCTCAACGCCCACCCCGCTCCACTTGAAGCCCCCGAAGGGCTGCTGCGGTGAGAGGGCCAGATGCGTGTTGACCCACGCGGTACCACACTCGAGCTGTGCCGCCACTGCCGTGGCCCGATCCGGATCAGCGCTCCATACCGAACCCGACAAACCGAAGTGTGTGGCATTGGCGCGTTCCACGGCGTCGCCTTCGTTGCGATACGAGATCACCGGGAGCGCCGGACCGAACTGCTCTTCGTCGACGATCCGAGTGCCATCGCTCAGTCCGGCCAGGATGGTCGGCTCGAAGAAATATCCGGGCCGGTCGATGGGATGACCGCCCGAAGCGGCCCTCGCACCCTGCGACAGCGCGTCGCTCACCAGCTCCTTGACGCGCTCGTATTGAGGCTCGTTGTTGATCGGGCCCAACTTCGAATCGGGATCTGCGCCATCGCCGACCTTGATGGCCTTGGCCTGCGCAGCCAGAGCATCGACGACCTCGTCGTACATGGCCTCTGGTACGTACACCCGCTTGATGGCCGAGCAGACCTGCCCGTTGTTGTTGAATGCGCCGGCAAAAATGGCGGCAGCCACCGCGCTCGGGTCGGCGTCGTCCAGGACGATGGCCGGGTCGTTGCCCCCCAATTCGAGGGTGACCCGCTTGAGGTCCGGCGCGGCCGAGGCCGCCACCTTCTTCCCGGTCTCGATGGATCCGGTGAAGCTGATCTTACGGGGAACGGGGTGGCCGGTCATCCAGGCGCCGAGCTCGTCTCCGCCGCTGACGACATTCAACACACCGGGAGGCAGCACGTCGCGCAACAGCTCCCCCACCTTGAGCGTGGAGAGGGGGGTGAAGGGCGAGGGCTTGAGGACCATGGTGTTGCCCGCCAGCAACGCGGGGGCGATCTTCCAGAAGGCCAGGGCGAGTGGGAAGTTCCACGGGGTGATGGCCGCCACGACGCCGAGTGGGCGGCGCACCACCTCGACGAAGGCCTGCTCATCGTCTTGGATGATCTGTGTCGGGGTCTCGAGATTGGCGAAGTACTGGCACCAGATGGCGGCCGCGAAGACCTCGATGTTCGCGTCCGCCAGTGGCTTGCCCTGCTCCGAGGTGAGAACGGGAGCTATCTCGGCGGCCGAGGCGAGGAGTACATCGGCCACTTTCAAGAGGGCGGCGCGCCGGGCCGACTCATCGTTCTTCCAGTCGCGCCCGGCCTTGGCCGCCGCGTCGAAGGCGGCGTCGAGTTGCTCCTTGCCGCACTCCGGCGCCTGGGCGAACACCTCAGCGGTGGCGGGGTTGCGGACTCCGAACGACTCAGCGGTCGGGATGGTCTCGCCCCCGACGGTCATCACATAGTCAGACATGACGCTCCAGTTGCATGTTCATGGTCAGGGGTCCGTCCCCCCGGGGGTCGAGATTGACCCCTTCCCATCATCCCAGAAGACCTGCGGCGACTCAATGGGGACCGGCGGAGCGTCGCATGAGCGGCTCTAGACGGTCGAACGGCTGTTGAGGCGCCTCATTCCGCCCTGAGCATCAGGGCCGTGGGCGTTCGCGCCGCAATACGAGCCGGCACCGCAGCCACGACGTTGGCGAGCGCCAGGGCCGCGACCGCGACAAGGATCACCGACACGACGGGAACGGTCGGCTCGGGAACGGCATAGATCTGGCGGGCGAACAGCACCCAGAGCCATCGCCCCACGATGATGCCGACCGGCACCCCGATGGCGATCCCGACCACGGCGTTGACCGACGCCTGCCACGCCACGGCTGCTCCGAGTTGCCGCTGGGTGAATCCGAGCGACTTCAACAGCGCGAGGTCGCGTCGCCTACGGCGCACCGACGCCACCAACGTCAGGGCGAGCCCGGACACCGCCCCGAGCGCGAGTCCCGAGACGAGTAGGGCCGGCGTGGCGCCGATGGTGCGGTAGTTCACGATTTCGGCCGGGCGCTGGACCCCCACCACGGCGATGGTGTCTCCACTGCCTCCACCATCGGGGACCTCGGCGAACGCCCGGTTCGCCGCGCCGGCTATCCGTTGCAGGTTGGCCCGACCGGCGGCGGCGTCCACCCCGGAGCGCAGCCTTACCAGTGCGAGGTTCGGCCCGTTGAGGGTCGGGTCCGGACTGTTCATCGCCTCGAGGAACGACTCGGGCAGGGCGTCGTTGGAGAGCAGCGCTCCGGTCCCCATGGAGGTGTGATCCGAAACGGCACTGGCAAAGCCGACGGCGGGCATGGTGGCGGTCCCCACAATGGTGAGCCGCGTGGGCGGTACATAAATTGGGGCGTCCTTCGGGGCCCCGTAGGAGAAGGTGACGGTGCCTCCCAGGTGCTCGTGCAGCGCCGCCATGGTGGCCCCACCGAGGACGATCTGATTCTTCTTGTCGACGGTGTGACCCGAAAGGATGGGAGGGGACACCGCCGGGTGAGTGTCCCCGATGAGGAAAGGGATCCCCTGGCCGTCGATCTCACCGTCGAAGTACGAGACTCCGGTATACGCGGCCACATCGGGGTCGTGGGCCAGGAGGGCGAACGCCTGCGGCGGGACGTTGCCACCCCCCGAGCCGACCTGGCTCAACATGTAACTCCAGTTCCAGCCGTAGAGAGAGGGGTGAGAGACCAGGGTCCCGAGACTGCTCCCGAACACCACGGTCGCCACCACCAACGAGATCGCCAGTCCGGTCCCGAGAAGGGCGGAGCGCACCGGTACCGCCGTTCGACCTCCACCTGGCTCGAGTGCCATGCGCAGTCCCACGACGCCCGTGACAGGAAGCCCGGCCGTGGCGAAGCCCTGGGCCGCCCTGGAACTGGCCTGCAGAACGAGTCGGTCGCGACGAGCCACGCGGTGCGGCGCCCCCCGGTAGGCCAGGAATGCGGCGATGATGCCGAGACCACCGATGAGGACGAGGAGCCCGAGGCCGAGCACGGTCCAATCAGCCGAAATGCCCGGGGTCGGGTAGACCGAACGCACCGGACCGAGCGGCGAGAGCGACGAGAGGGCAACGGCGGCGGCGGCGGCCAACAGCGATCCGAGCACGATGGCTCCGAATATGCCGAGAAGCCCGTCGACAGCCGTCATGGCCGGATTTGCACCCAGTGCTCTCAGGATCGCCGTATCGTCACCCCCCTCGCGGAGGCGGCGGGAGATTGCCTGGGTGGCGATCAGTAGGGCGGCGAGGAGCGCAATCGCCCCGAAGACCCCGAGAGCGATGCCGATCGGCTTCAGCGAACGGTCCGCCTTGGCCGCCACCGGCGCCGTGGCGTGCACGGAGGCGATCGCATTCGACGGGATCAGCCGGGCGATCTCCAACTCGACGTGCGCCACATCGCTACTTCCGTGGTCGGTCTGAATCGAGAAGATCTCAGCACCGGTGAAGTCCAGACCCGAGCGAGCCACTACCTCTTTGGTCAGTGCCGGCGTCAAAATGATGAGGCTCGGCACCCGATCGATGTCGTCCTCAATGATCTCGGAGCTCAGTGAGGCAAAGCCGACGAGCTTGGCCCGGAAGGCGATCGTCGGCCGCACGGCGGACGTGCCAAAGCCGGGTAACTCCTCCTGCCGCTGCGAATAGATGCCATAAGGGATGGACTGCCCGAGGTGGTAGCCGAGCTGGTGCGCCGCCAGAGCGGTCATCATGATCTGGTAGGGCCGGCTGGGGTCAGCCATGTGGCCCCGCGTCACGGCGACGCGATCCTGGGTGAAGAAGAGGCCATCGACGCTGGCAATCGGATAGGCCAACGCAACCGTCTTGATCCGGGGGGCGCCGGACCGGTCCAAGGGGGCGGCGGTGAGCAGGACCCCGACGTGCACGGTACGAACGTACGGAAGCCGCGCGATCTCCCCCGTCAGCCTTTTTGAGTAGCTCGGATTGGAGGATGCGTTATTGGCATTGGCGCCGTAGACGGTGACGGTGAGGTCGGGTGGATTCGTGCTGGCCAAGAAGGTGGAGAATGACGACTGGGTCCGCCGGGCCGCCGCGATCGCTCCCATGCCGAGGCCGCCCACCAATCCGATGAGGAGGACCAAGGTCAGATAACTGCCCCAGCGGCGACCCAGCGTGGCCCGGAACCGGTACCGGGCGACGCTCAGCACGTGTCCGCTCACGCCGTGCGCCCCGGGCGCGCTGGTCTCCCCACT
The DNA here is from genome assembly GCA_049513455.1 of Acidimicrobiales bacterium. Classification (GTDB taxonomy): domain Bacteria; phylum Actinomycetota; class Acidimicrobiia; order Acidimicrobiales; family RAAP-2; genus Bog-473. Next base: position 46,701 of record JBEKWB010000035.1, on the reverse strand, counting down.
GGCGTGAACCTCCACGAAGACGCCGTCTTCTCGCGATTGAAAAGCAGTCTTATCGGGCCCAGGGGGGCCGCCAAGGGTGCCAGCATCCACCCTGATTTCGTGCCAGTACCACGCTGTCAGAGCCCCCGATCCGTCCTCGAACACGGGTTGGGGGCGCGGTCGCGCTACCGTGATTGCTCACATGGGGAATGTCCGGGTTGCATTGGCGGAGGACAACGTGCTTCTCCGGGAGGGGATCTCCCGGATTATCGAGGCGCGCGACGACCTCGACCTGGTGGGGACCGCCTGCGACCTCCCCCAGCTCCTCGAGCTGATCGAGAAGGAGGATCCGGACGTCGTGGTCACCGACATACGGATGCCCCCGACCGGAACGGACGAGGGCATCCAGGCGGCGTCGTGGTTGCGGGAGCACCGGCCGCACGTGGGGGTCGTGGTGCTCAGCCAGTTCACGGCGCCGGCGTATGCGCTGGCACTCCTCGAGACCGGGTCCGCCGGCCGCGCCTATCTGCTGAAGGAGCGGGTGGCCGGGTCCGACGAATTGGCGCAGGCGATACACACGGTGGCACAAGCAGGGTCGATGATCGATCCCCAGGTGGTGGACGAGCTCATCGATGCGCGATCGACCCGCCGTACCTCGGACTTGTCATGGCTCACGCCGAGGGAGTCTGAGATCCTGGGCGAGATGGCGCAGGGCAAGAGCAACGCCGCCATCGCCTCCACTCTCGCGGTGTCCGAGCGCGCCGTCGAGAAACACACCAACTCCATCTTCTCCAAACTCGGGTTGACCGAGGAGAGGGAGGTGAACCGGCGCGTCAAAGCCGTGCTGGTCTACTTGAGCGAGCCCGGGGGTGGGTGACCCCACCGATCATGGTGTGCCAGCACCACCCTGGTCAGCCTGGTTGCATGCGATGATTGCATCATGAGTGAACCGCTCCCCGTGCTCGTCGTGGACGATCAGGCGCCTTTTCGATCTGCCATGAAGGCCGTCTTGAAGCGTTCGCCGGAGTTCGAGCTTGCCGGTGAGGCGGCCAGCGGATCGGAGGCCATTTCGATGGCCGAAGAGCTCCACCCTGCACTGGTCCTCATGGACATCAACATGCCGGAGATGAACGGGATTGAGGCAACTCGTCGCATCGTCTCCTCCCACCCCGATGTGGTCGTCGTGCTGTGCTCCACCTACGAGGTGGGCGATCTACCCCCGGATGCGGCAACCAGCGGGGCCCGTGCCTACATAAACAAGGAACATCTCGGTGCGGACACCCTGCGCCGGCTGTGGGAAGAGCGAGACTCGGGAGATTTCGTGTCGGGTTGAGGGCGTGCGCCCCGGCGCCGGTCGCTCCGGCGCTCAGATCAGCGGAACAGAACCGGTGACCCGGGCGCCCTTTCCGGGCTGCGATTCCCAGCGGACCGTGCCCCCGATGGCGCCAAGGCGATCGGCCATGTTGACGTAGCCGTGCCCGCGTTGCGCCTTCTCCACGTCGAACCCCGGACCGTCGTCGCTGACCGAGAACAGGAGACCTCCCGACTCCTCCCGCAGCCGCACCTCCACACTGGCATCGGTGGCATGCTTGGCGGCGTTCTGCAGGGCCTCCAGGCAGCAGAAGTAGATTGCGGCCTCGGTTTCTGACGAATAGCGTCCGATTCCCTCCGCCACGACATCGACCGGCAGGGGATTACGGGCGGCCGCGGCACGCAACGCCTCGACCAGGCCACTGTCGACGAGGAGCGGGGGGTAGATCCCGTGGGCGAGCTCCCGGAGTTCTTGAATCGTCTCCTGCACTTCGCCCGCCAGCTCGTCGAGCATCTCTGCTCCGGCGGCAGGATCGTCCACAATGACGTCGCGCGCCAGGCGCAGGTTGACGGCCAGGGCCACCAGGTGCTGCTGGGCGCCGTCATGGAGGTTGCGCTCGACCCGCCGGCGCTCGGCGTCGCCGCTCGCCACAATGCGCGCCCGGGACTCGCGCAATGCGTCGGCTTGCTTCCGCAACTCGTCGAGGGTGGTCTGGAGCGCCGTGTCGAGCTGCGAATTGTGGAACGCCAACCCGACCTGGCGGGCCAGGTCGGTGAGCACGCGGTCGTCTTCTTCGGAGAAGAGGTCGTCCCCGGCGGCCCGTTCGACGACGACAAGCCCCAACAACTCCCCGCCGTGGCTGATGGGTGCCACCCGCAACTGGGCCTGTGCCCGCCCGTCGAGAAGGGCCGGCAACCACACCGACGCCCACGCGCTGCCCGATACCCCGGCGCGGGTGACGACGGGGCGCTCTCGCGCGGTGACCACGAGGGACAGCGGACCGGCATCGGGAACCGACACCGCCCGCTCCAGCACCTCGCCCATTCCCGTGTAGACCTCGGCGCTCACCAGTCCCATGGTCTTGCGTAAGGACTCGGACAGCTGGAGGAGGAGCTCGTCCATGGGGATCGCCCGCGTCAATCGACTTCCGAAGGTGCGCAGCACCTCGTCCGGCGCCTGCCGGGCACCGTAGACGAAGCGCGTGGCCGAGCTCAGGAAGCGGGCGCGGGCGGGCACGAAGGCGATCGCGGCGATTGCCGTGGCCAACAGGGAGAGTCCCAGGATCGTCCGCTCGGACGAGTCGTCCGGCTTGTGACCGAGGCCGAGCACCACCACCAGATAGATGGCCGACACCAGGGCGACGAACCCGAACAACGTGAACGTTCTGACGAGCATGCGTCCGCTCTGGGGCGCCAGTCGGCGCGCCTCCCCGATCATGAGGGAGACCGGAATGAAGACCGTGCTCGCGGCCGCGACGGCACCCAGCGGTCCCGGGTGATTCAGCAGCACGTGCAGGACGGCCCCGACCAGCGCGACGGAGGCCGCCATGACCGCACCCACCGCGAACCATTGCAGTCGATCGCGATCCTGGCCCGTTGCACTGGCATAGCGAAGTCGCGCCGGGATCAGTGCGCAGAGCGCGGCGACCGACCAGCTGACACCGCCCTCGAGCAGCGAGAACGGCTGCTTGTCGATGACAAAGGACAGTCCGGTCGCCAGGGCGGCCACGTAGACGAGGATCACAGCTGTCCGGCGAGCCCTTCCGGGCAGTTGACCGTCGGGGAGCGCCAGGAGGAAATGAAACGAGACAGCGGTCACCAGGAGGGCGGTGATGGTGGCAATCGACCTCTCGGCACCGTACGAGTGAGCAGGCTGATTCTGGGCCAGACGGCCGACCGTCAGGGCGATCGAGGCCAAGAGCGCGTCCAGTGCAATGAGCGTGGCGTACACATCCAGCCGGGCGGCGGCACGATCGGAGAACCTGGCTGCCACCATGCCCGTCACTCCCCAGACGATGGCGAGTCCGAACGCCACGCCGTTCACCGCAGTCAGACCCTCGTGGACGTGTGCGTGCAACCCGATGACCACGACGACGACCGTGACGAGAAAGAGCAGTCCGTTGAGGAGGAGCTGCTCCGCGGAGGGCTTCACCCTCGGCACACCCAACTCGATCACATTGTCTTCGACGACGACGTCCATACCCTCCGTGCTCCTCACTCTGCCCGCAGCAACAGTGCGGTCGCTACGGCACCCGGCATGGGATGCACAAACGGGGTCATGCCTTGTTGGTCAGCTGGGTCGGTGCTGGCCGCGTACCGGGGGAATGACGTCTGGGTGGGTCGGGCCGTGGCCACCGAGCCCCAGCCCGCCTCACCGTTAGCGCACTCCGACGGGAACATCCGCGTTCTCCTCGACGATGCGCCCGTCACGCATGCGCACCACACGACCGGCCGCCGCGGCGACTCCCGCGTCGTGGGTCACCAAGACGATGGTCTGCCCGCCCTGGTGGAGGCGGCTCAGGAGCTCGATGACCTCCTGGCCACCTTCCGAGTCCAGGGCACCCGTCGGTTCGTCCGCCAGCAGGAGCGTGGGTTCGTTGGCCAGGGCGCGGGCGATGGCGAGCCGTTGACGCTGCCCTCCCGAGAGCATCCCGGGAACCGTCGACGCCTTGTCCCCGATACCGAGCAGGTCGAGCAGGTCGCGCGCCCTGGTTTCGGCCATGCGCCGCTTGCGGCCGGCGATGACCGCCGGCAGGGCGACGTTCTCAAGCACGGTCATGCCCTCGAGCAGGTTGAAGAACTGGAAGACGATGCCGATGTGCTTGCGCCGGAGCAGGGACAACTCGTCCTCGCTTCGCCCGGTCACCAGCTCGCCCGCCACCGTGATCGTTCCCTCGTCGGCCACGTCGAGACCGGCCACCAGATTGAGCAGCGTCGACTTTCCACAACCCGACGGTCCCATGAGCGCCACAAAGTCGCCGGAGGGGACAACGAGGTTGGCTCCCCGCAGCGCGCGTACGGGCGCGTTCTCAGCCTCGAATGTCTTGCGCACCTTGTCTACAGCCAGAGCGTCCATCTCACAGCCTTTCGCTCGGAGCCAGAACCGTGCTCGGGTCCGCCTCATCGATCAATCTGAACGCGACGACCGGCGTGTCGCGTCCCTTCACCAATTGTGCCGGAAGTGGGACGGTCGTCACCGGATCCCGCAATGCGGTCAGCGTCCCTTCCGACAACACGGTCTCTCCGGCCGCGGCCAGCTGCTGGAGTCTCTGCGACATATTGACCGTGTCCCCCACGAGGGTGTACTCCAACCGTTCTTCGGAACCGAGGAGCGCCGCCGCGGCCTCGCCGGTGGAGAGCCCGAGACCCAATCCGAACGCCGGAAGACCTTCGGCTTCCCATTGCGCGTTGATGGCGTGTTGCTTGGCATGCATGCCCAGGGCGGCGGCCACCGCCCGGTCGGCGTGATCCTCCTGCGCGAACGGCGCCCCGAACACGGCCATCACCGCGTCGCCGACGAACTGCATGACCGTTCCGTTCTCCCCCAGAATGGCGTCGTTCATGGCGGCCCGATGGACGTTCAGCTGCCCGGCCAGCTGGCTGGGGTCGGCATGCTCGGCGATGGTCGAATACGACCGGATATCGCTCATGAGCACCGTCACCGTCACGCGTTCGGTCTCACCGATGTGCCGCCCATCACGCCGAAGCTTCTCCGCCAGGCCGCCGGGAAGCAAGCGGGACAGGGTCTCCCCCTGTTCTTCCCGATCCACGATGGCCTTGTGGAGAAGGCGGAGGCGCTGGAGCGCCCCCTGGGTCCCCGCCGACACTCCCTCGGCCAGTTTCACGAACACCGCCTCCACCTCGGCGTCGATGGCCGAGGCGGGCAGGTGGCGGGCCACAGCGATGGCCTTGATCGGCTTGCCCTCGGCCACCATGCTCAAGAGGGCCTCCTCCGCCGGCGTCAGCCCGCCATGGGTGGTGACCGGTCGCAGCAGCGCCTCCACAATGGACGGATCGAGCGCCGTACCTCCGGTGGCCACCGCACGGATGGCGTCGACCAGCTGGTTGCCCTCGGCGATGTGGTCCTTGAGGAGGTACCCGTAGCCCGCCGAGCCTTCGGCCAGCAGCGAGACGGCGTACTCGGGATCGTCGTACTGCGAGAGAATGACCACGCCGGTGCCCGGATGGCGGTGCCGAACCTCCTTCGCCGCATCGATGCCCTCCCGGTTGAACGAGGGGGGCATGCGGATGTCGGTCACCAGTACGTGCGGGGAGCAGGTGAGGGCACCTTGGATCACCTCGTCGTAGTCGGCCGCCACCCCCACCACCCGTAGGTCCGGGTGCCGTGCGATGAGGGCGCGCACCCCCTCACGCACGATCAGATTGTCGTCGGCCAGGAGGACATCGATCGTGCCCGGGGGGCCAGACGTGGCAGAGCGGTTGTCGGGCTCATTCATCGCTCTTAGTTTTCGCACAATCCGGCGAGGGGAGGAAGGGGGCAACCTTCCCGTGATGAGGTGGTGCTAGGCACACCACATCACGCCTGTCAGCACACTCGTCAACCGTTGGCCGAGGGGAGATGCTGGCACCATGACTGAGAACACCACCCGCTACGAGGGGCTCGTGACGTCACTGTCGTGGATCCCCTCGGAGGCTATCGAGGGCGCACAACGGCTGGCCTTCGACTCCGGCATCACGCACTACGACACCCCTCCGCCGTCCGAGGACATCGACCTCGAAGAGCTCCGCATTGCGGACCGCTTTCGCTTCGCCAACGAGCTGCGGGCCTGGATCGACGTCGATGGTGCGGGACGGATCACGAACTGTGGCTACGGCGGCGGCGGAAAGATGGGCTCGACGACCGTCAAGGTGGCCGGGCTCCGGCACAAGTTCGAGGCGGTGCAGCTCCCCGACATCCAGCGTGATCCCGAGTTCGGAGACGGATGGGTGCGTTTCGTACAGACCACCGGTGGCCGCACCGGCCTTCCCGCCCCTCGACGGGTGCGACGCCGGCCCTACATTCAGTGGCAGGCCCCACTCGTGTGGACGACCCTGTCACTCACGCTGCACGCCGACGGCACGTGCGAGCGGGCACTGACGGGAGCCAGCCGGTTCCCCCGCCATTGGGTCTACGACGGCACGGGGACCCTCTCGCACAAGTCGGGGCTCACCGATTTCAAGGACTGGTACCGCCAGTCGTTCGGCCGGCACACCCCCTGGGGCGACCAGGATTCCGAGGCGCTCGTGACCGCAGTGGAGACGGCGCTGGAACGGTCCCTCTCGGCCCGGGTCATGGGCGGGAACAAGGTGTCGATCGAAAAGTTCCCCGCCGGCAGCATCCTCGCCAAGCAGGGGGAACCGGGCACCACGGTCTTCCTCGTTCTCGACGGGGTCATCCGGGTCGAGCACGACGGTGAGCGCCTGGCCGAGTACGGGCCGGGCGCCCTGCTCGGGGAGCGGGCCCACCTCGAGGAGGGCGCCCGCACGTCGACACTCGAGGCCGTGACCCCGTGCCGGGTGGCGGTCGTCGAGGCCGATCAACTCGAGCGATCGGATCTCGAGGAGCTGTCGGAGGGGCACCGCCGCGAAGACCAGGCGCGATACTGATCGGGTGCGGGTCCATTTCTGCGGTACTCGCGGATCCACACCGGCTCCCGGATCCGAATTTGTTCGCTACGGGGGGCACACGTCCTGTGTGGCGCTCTCGGCCGATGGCGACGCGCCCGCATCCGGCGCGTCGCCGCCCACCCTCCTGCTCGATGCCGGAACCGGCATCCGTAGGGTCTCCGCCCTCCTGGGGCAGCGGCCCTTCGCCGGCGCCATCCTGCTGACGCACCTGCACTGGGACCACATTCAGGGGCTTCCATTCTTCGAGAGCGGGGACCATCCCGACTCCGAGGTCACGCTGCGCCTGCCGCCCCAAGAAGACGGAGCCGACGCCGAAAGCGTGCTCGCCAGGATGATGTCGCCGCCCCTGTTCCCCATCCGTCCCCGCAACCTACGCGGGAGCTGGACGTTCGACGTGTTGCCTCCCGATGCCTTCCGCGACGGCGGCGTCGCGGTCGGCGAGTTCGTGGTCAGGGCGAGCGACGTCCCCCACAAGGGCGGGCGGACGGTCGGGTACCGGGTGAGCGACGGCCACTCCACCATCGCCTACATCCCCGACCACTGCCCGACGGAGATGGGGCCGGGTCCCGAGGGCTGGGGCGAATACCATCCGTCGGTACTCGAACTGGCGCGCGACGTCGATGTGCTGATCCACGATGCGCACCTCTTCCCCGAAGAGGTGGCCACCCAGGCCTCCTTCGGGCACGCCGCCGCGGACTACGCCGTCGGGCTCGGATGCCGGGCCGGGGCGCGCCAGGTCGTGCTCTTCCATCACCGTCCCGATCGCAGCGACGATGCCCTCGACGGCCTCGTGGCCCGGTTCTCCGCCTCTCCGGTGCCGGTGCGCGGAGCCGCCGACGGCCTGGAGCTGGCGCTGTGAGACGGGCCGACGCCATAGTGGTGGGCTCGGGCCCCAATGGCCTCGCCGGCGCGGTGACGCTGGCCCGCGCCGGCCTGGTCGTCGACGTGATCGAGGGCTCCGACACACCGGGCGGAGGATGCCGCACCCAGGAGCTGACCCTTCCCGGCTTCCATCACGACGTCTGCTCCACCGTGCATCCCCTGCTCGCCGCGTCCCCCTTCTTCGCGCGCGTCGATCTTTCGGCGGGTGGCGTCAAGGTGCTCACCCCGCGCGTCGCCTTCGCCCACCCGCTCGACGGAGGCGGCGCCGCCGCGGTCGCGGGCACGGTCGCCGAGACCGCGGCGGCCCTCGGGCGAGACGCACCGGCCTACCTGCGCACCTTCGCACCGCTGGTGCGCCACGCCGATGGCATTCTCTCGAACTTCCTGGCCCCGTTGCGTTCGATCCCCAGCGACCCTCTCGCCACCGCCCTGTTCGGGATCAAGGGGTTGTCGTCGGCGGAGCGGCTGGCCTCGCGCTTCGACACCGAGGAGGCACGAGCGATCGTGGCCGGGGCGGCGGCCCACTCCATGCTGCCCTTCACGGCGCCGCTCTCCGGCGCGTTCGGGTTGCTCTTCACCATGCTGGGGCATGCACTGGGGTGGCCCGTGGTCGAGGGCGGCAGCGCGCGCGTGGTCGATGCCCTCGCGGCGGAGCTGGAATCGTTGGACGGGCGCATCATCACCGGGCAATGGGTGCGAAAGCTGCACGACCTCCCTCCCGCCCGCGTGACGCTCCTCGACGTGACACCCCGCCAACTGCTCGGCCTGGCCGGTGACCGACTGTCGGTCAGGTACCGCCGTGGACTCGAGCACTTCAGGTACGGACCCGGCGTGTGCAAGGTCGACTGGGCGCTCGACGGGCCCGTCCCCTGGGAGGCCGACCAGTGCCGCGAGGCGGTGACCGTCCACGTGGGCGGCACCTTTGCCGAGGTGGCGCGGGGCGAAGCGGACGTCTCGGCCGGTCACCACCCCGAGAACCCCTTCTGCCTGGTCACCCAGCCGTGCGTCATCGATCCGACGAGGGCACCGGAGGGCAAGCACACGCTGTGGGCCTACTGCCACGTCCCCAACGGCTCCAACGTCGACATGAGGGAGCGCATCGAAGCGCAGATCGAGCGTTTCGCGCCGGGTTTCCGGGACCTGATCCTGGCGCAGGTCACCACGACTGCACGCGGCGCCGAGGCCCACAACCCGAGCTACGTCGGCGGCGACATCGGCGCGGGCGCGGCCACCCTGTGGCAGACCGTGTTCCGGCCCACCGTGCAATGGAACCCCTACCGCACCGGGATCGAGGGCGTGTATCTCTGCTCGGCCTCCACCCCACCCGGTGGCGGCGTCCACGGCATGTGTGGTGACGGGGCCGCCCGCGGCGCGCTGCACGATCTCGGCTGGGGCGGCCACAGCAAGAAAGGCCTCGCGGAAAGCGCCCGGCCGTGAAAAACCAGGCGCTCGCGTTCGCCTGGTACCGGTTCCGTGCCACCTTCGGGCGCCGTTGGGGTGGCCTGCTTTCAATAGTCCTCCTGACCGGGTTGCTCGGGGGGCTCTCGATGGGTGCGATCGAGGCGGCGCGGACCACCGAGTCGTCGCCCCTCGACTTCGCCGCCAGCACCCACGCCTCGGAGATCTTCGTCCTCGACGGCTTCTACAACCCGGCCGCCGGGCTCAACGGCTACGACCCGAAGCTCCTCCGCACGATCGCCCACCTCCCCCACGTGGTGAAGGTCGAGTCCGAAGTGGGGATCAACGCGGGGCCAGTCGGCAAGAACGACGAGCCGCTCCCCGCCTCCGAAGGCGTCGGCGCCGACGGCAGCGTGGACGGGCTGGGCTTCAACGAGGACCGCATCGTGGTGACCCAGGGCAGGCCGGCGAACCCCCGCACAGCCGACGAGTTCGTCATGGATTCGGCGACGGCCCGCGCCTTCGGGCTTCACCTGGGCGAGACGGTGACGATCGGCTGGGTCGGCAACACCCAGGGAGACAACTCGATCAATGCCAAGGTGCCGCGAAACCAGCAGATCAAGATGAAGCTGGTCGGTGTCGGTGCCGTCGATGCCGACGCCCTGTTCCAGGACCAGGACTCGGCCGACAGCAGTCAGATCGAGTTCTTCACCCCGGCGTTCACCCGCAGGCTCCTCGAATGTTGCTCCAACGACATGCTGAGCGCGATCACGGTTCAGGGTGGGTATCAAAGCCCGTACCTCCCCGAGGTCGAATCCGAGCTCCGCGCCGTGCTGCCCAAGGGGGTGCCGTTCACCTACGTCCAGGCGACCGATTTCCTGGCCCGGGACGAGAGGACGCTCAAGCCGGAGTCCATCGCCCTGGGGGTCTTCGGGGGTATCGCCGGCCTGGCTGCGCTCCTCATAGCCGGTCAGGTGATCGGGCGGCGGGTCCGGCTCAACACCGACGAGCTCGACGTGCTGCGCGCCCTGGGCGCCGACCCCAGGATGACCGTCGGCGACGGGCTCATCGGCACCCTGGGCGCCGTGGTCCTGGGGACGGTGCTGGCCGGTGTGGTCGCCGTGGGGCTCTCGCCCCTCGGCCCGCTCGGCCCCATCGGGCCCCTTGTCCCGTTGGCGTTGCGGGTCGACTGGACCGTCGTCGGTCTCGGGATGGCCGTCCTGGCGGTCGCTCTTGGAACCGTCGCGGTGGTGGTGGCATTCCGGGCGGCACCCCATCGCGTGGTGACCCGACTCGAGAGGGAACGGGCATCGGGCATCGCCGGCCGCCGTCACCGGGATCCGCTTCGCGCTCGAACCCGGTGCGGGCCGGAACGCGGTGCCTGTCCGGTCGGCCATCCTCGGGGCCGTGCTGGCGGTCGTGGTGGTGATCGGCACCATCACCTTCGGCTCGAGCATGAACACGCTGGTCTCCCACCCGGCCCTCTACGGGTGGAACTGGAGTGATGAGATCAACGGGGGCGGCGGGCTCGGCGACATCCCCGCCCACAATGTGGCCCGCCTGCTCGACGCCGACCCGTCGGTGGGCGGATGGACCGGGGTCTACTTCTCCACGTTGCAGATCGACGGCATGAACGTGCCCGTCATGGGCGGGAGCCCGAACGCCGCGGTGGGACCACCCCTTCTGTCGGGGCACTCCTTCGACGGGGTCGACCAGGTCGTGCTCGGAGCCGGCACGCTGGCCCAGCTGCACAAGCACGTCGGTGACACGGTCACGGTGGGCGGGACCGGCAGGGGGCTCACGACACTCCGGATCGTCGGGACGGCAACGCTGCCCTCCATCGGCGTGGCCGGTTCCTCCCACCTCGAAATGGGGACGGGCGCGCTCCTGTCATACACATTGATCCCGCCGAAGGCCCGCAACGTCTTCGACGTGCAGCAACCCGGACCGAACGCGATCCTGGTCCGCTTCACGAAGGGGGCGAACGCGGCCACCGCGACCGCGTCACTGCAGTCGATCGTCCGCAAGAACCCGCAGATCCAAGGCGATGGGGGATTCGTGGAGGGTGTGGAACGCCCGGCGGAGATCCTCAACTACCGCACCCTGGGCACCACCCCGACCCTCCTCGGTGTCGCCCTGGCCGCCGGCGCGGTGATCGCCCTGGGGCTGACCTTGGTCAGCTCGGTGCGGCGGCGGCGGACCGACTTGGCGCTCCTCAAGTCCCTCGGCTTCACCAGGCGGCAACTGGCCTCGGCCATCGCCTGGCAGGCCAGCATCGCCGTCGGCATCGGCTGCGTCATCGGCATACCGCTGGGCCTCGCGCTCGGCCGGTTCCTGTGGGATCTCTTCGTGCGCCAGATCTACGCCGTGCCCGAGCCCACCATCCCGACGGCGTCCATCGTCCTGATCGGCGTGGGGGCCTTGATCCTGGCCAATCTGGTGGCGGCCGTGCCGGGTCGCATCGCGGCCAACACGCCGACGGCGCAACTGCTGCGCAGCGAATGACCCCTACTCGCCCGGACGCGGCCCCGGTCCCGTTCCCACCCCGAGCTTCTCGCGGAAGAACGTCAACGTCTGGTCGAGTGCGGCCCGGGTCGGCGTGCCCTCCCGGTCCTGCAGGTGTTCCGTCAACACCGAGTGCGCGCTCTTGGGGTGACCGTGCGGGTTGCCCGGTGACGAGTCGATCTCCACCGCGATGAAGGCATCCCCGAGCTCACGCCGCAAGGTGGCGAAACGCTCCTCGAAACAGAAGGGGTCGTTGCTGAACCGCAGGCCGAGGAGACAGGCACCCTGGGCGGTCCGTTCCTTGACCCGGGCCAGGTCGGCGTCGGAAATGCCCACATCCGCCTTGTGCTTCTTGGTCAGCGGGAGAGGGAGGGACGGTTGACTGAGCACCGGCGCCAGCACGATGTCGTCGACCATCATGGCCAGCGCGAAGCCGCCCGTGAAGCACATGCCGACGACGCCGACCCCCGGTCCACCACAACGCTCGTGCTCCGCGGCCGCCAGCTTGCGCAGCCAGACGGTGATCGGGCTGGTCTTCTTCAAGGCGAACGCCGCGAACTCCCGGGAGACGCAGGCCGGACCCATCGACTGGAGCGCGTACACACCTGAGGCCGGTCGACCGGGATCGCCGAAGAGACGGGGCATCACCGCCGTGCAGCCGGCGGCCACGACCTTCCTCCCGAATTCGGCGACCAGCGGGGTGATGCCGGGCATTTCGCTGATGATGAGCACGGCGGGTCCGTGGCCGGCCCGGTAGACGTCCCGCCGCTTGCCGTCCGCCTCGAAGGACTCCTTGGTGAATCCCTCCAGGGCGGCCTCCCACCGGGCCGTATCGCTCTTCGCCATTTCCGGACCGTAGCATCGCCAGTCGTGAATCCCCCCCGTCACAACCCCACTCCGCGCACACCCGTCCTGGTCGGCTTCGCCACGGCTTCTTCGAGCGTGCCCGTCACCGACCTGATGCTCGAGGCGGTCCTGGCGGCCGCCGACGATTCCGGCCGGCCGTCCCTCCTCCGCCAGGTGGACCGGGTGGCGCTGCCCCAGGGAACCTGGTCACTGACCGATCCGGCCCGGACGATTGCGGCCCGGATCGGGGCCGAAGGGGCCCGGACGTACCGCTACGAGCTCGGCGTCTCGCAGCAAGAGGTCATCAACGAGGCGCTCCTCGCCATCGGGCGTGGCGAGGCCGAGGTGATCCTGGTGGTCGGAGGTGAGGCCAGGGCATGGGAGCGTGACGGGGGCCTGGAGGTCGACACGGAGTCCCGTCCGCCCGACGTCACCGTGACACGCCCACCCGACTTCGTGGCCCCGATCGAGATCTCGGCCGGCATTGTCTGGCCGCCGGTGCAGCAGTATGCGCTCATTGAGAATTCCCTGGCCCACCACGAGCAGCAGGGAGTCGAGGCGCATCGCCAGGACGTGGCGGCGCTCTGGTCCCGCTTCAACCAGGTGGCGCAGCGAAACCCTCTCGCCGCATTCCCCCTGCCGCGCTCGGCCACCGACATCGCCACCCCCGGGCCCAAGAACCGCCCGCTGGCCTATCCGTACAACAAGTGGCACGTCAGCCAGTGGACCGTCGACCAGGCCGCCGCGCTCCTGTTCTGCTCGGCCGAGCGGGCGCAGGCCGCCGGCGTGCCCACGGACCGGTGGATCTTCCCCCACGTGGCCCTGCATGTGTCCGAGGCGGTCACGTTGACGGCCCGGCGGGACATGCACGCCTGGCCCGCCATGGGAGCGCTGGGTCACGTCGCCGCGGCACGCCTGGGCCGGCCCCTGGCCGAGCTGTCGATCGCCGAGGTGTACTCGTGCTTCCCGGCCGCCGTCCGGGTACAGCAGCGGGAGCTTGGCCTGGACCCCGACGGGACCCCGACCGTCACCGGCGGCATGTCGTTCGCCGGAGGGCCCTTCAACAACTTCGTGCTGAACGGCACCGCGACCGTGGCCGCGCTGCTCCGGGCCAAGCCCTCCGAGCTGGGTTTGACCACCACGGTGTCGGGCATGCTGTCCAAGCCGGGCCTGGCCGTGTGGTCCGCCTCGCCCCCCGACGCAGGGTCGTTCGTGGCGGACCTGGCCGGAACGCCAGAGATCGACACCCCCAGCCGGCCCGTGGCGCCGCCCGACAGTCCCGGTGGCCCCGCCGTCGTGGCTTCGTTCACCGTGACCTACGACGCCGCCGATCCACTGCGGCCGGCCCGGACGGCGATTGTGGCTGACCTGCCCGACGGGACCCGGACGGCCGCCACCTGCGATGATGCAGCAATCGCCCTCTCCGCCCTCTCCGAAAGCCTCATCGGCCGGACCGTCCACGTTGTGCGCACGTCGTTCTCCCTGTGAGCCCTTCCCGCGCCGGTCGCCCGCATCTCGTCCCGCCCGAACTGGCGGGGCGCGTGCCGACGATCCGATCGGCCACCGCGGGAGCCCTGGTCATCGGTGCGCTGATCGCCGTCTCGATCGTCGTCCAGGCCGTGGCGCTGGCCACGGCCATCGACCGGTCCATCCTGCATCACAGTGCGCTGGCGGCGGTCCGTCCTGAGCTCATCACCGTCGCGCTGGCCGTGCTCGCCCGGGCCGGCCTCACCCTTCTCGGCGAGCACCTGGCGCGCCGCAGCGCCGAGTCGGTCGTCGCCGTGCTGCGGGGGCAGCTCCTGCGCCAGGTGCTCTCCCTCGGGCCCGCCTGGCTGGCCGGGGAGCGCCCCGGTGAGCTCTCACTCACCGCCACGCGCGGGTTGCGTTCGCTCCATACCTATTTCGCCCGCTATCTCCCCCAGGCGGCCATGGCCGCGGTGGTGCCGTGTGTCCTCTTGATCTGGGTCGCCACGCAGGACTGGCTCTCGCTGGTCGTCGTCGTGGCCCTGGTGATCGCCGTCCCGGTGACCATGATCTACTTCGGACGGGAGGCGAACCGGCGCACGGCGCGGCAGTGGCGCCGCCTCGGCTCGCTGGCCGGGCGCTTCCTCCAACTCATTGAGGGACTTCCCACACTGCGAGCATTCGGGCGCGACGGGTACGGTCGCCGTGAGGTCATCGAATCCACCGAGGGGGTGCGCGTCGCCACCATGCGGACGCTGCGGGTGGCGTTCCTCTCCGCCCTCGCCATGGACGTCATCGCCGGATTCGGCGTCGGCCTGGTGGCCATGGTCCTGGGCCTGCGCCTGCTCTGGGGGGAGCTCAGCCTCCACACCGCGCTGGCCGTGCTCCTGGTCGCCCCGGAAATCTTCATCCCGCTCCGCCGCGCCGGGGCCGAGTTCCACGCCAGCACCGAGGGGCAGGCCGCGGCGACCCGGGTGCTCGAAGTCCTGGCTCTCGCGGCGGACGGGCCGGCCGCGTCGGGCGGGCCGGCCGGGTCGGGACCCGCGCCGCCCCGACTGCCACGACACCCCGTCGATCTGCGCATAGACGGACTCCGCGTCGAGTACGACGACCGCGCCGCGCCCGCTCTGACCGCGTTCACCCTCCACGCGCCGCCCGGCTCGCGGATCGCGCTCGTGGGCCCCTCGGGAGCGGGCAAGTCCTCCGTGTTCGACGCCCTGCTCGGGTTCGCACCGCGCGCCGCCGGGACCATGACGGTCGACGCCCGGGAGTCGTCGGGGGTCCCGGCGCGGGAGTGGCGGGCGTACTTCTCCTGGGTGCCCCAGCGTCCGTATCTGTTCACCGCATCGATGGCCGAGAACCTGCGCCTCGGCGCCGGCGCCGCCACCGACGAGGCGCTGCTCGCCGTATGCGAGGTCGTCGGGCTCGACGGCCTCGTGGCCCATCTGCCCCGCGGCCTGGAGACCCCGCTGGGGCAGGACGGGCTCACGCTCAGCGCGGGTGAGCGCCAACGGGTGGCGCTGGCCCGCGCCCTTTTGTGCCCGGCCCCGATCCTGTTGCTCGACGAGCCGACCGCGTCGCTCGACCCCCCCGCCGTCATCCGGATCGCCGGAGCGATCGAGCCCTGGCTGGCCGGCCGCACCGTGATCGTGGCGGCCCACGAACCACTCCTGCTCCCCCACTTCGACGTCGTGTGCGAGGTGGCGGCCTCGCCGCTGACGGCGGTGACCCCGTGAGGCCGATCCGGCGCGTGCTGGCCGAGCCGGGCACGCCCTACGGGCGGCTGGCCGGATCGGGCCTGCTCGGACTCGCCTCGGCGGCAGCCACCATCGGGCTGCTGGCCGGCTCGGGCTACGTGGTCGGACGGGCGGCGTCCCGACCCGGGCTCGATGCACTCGTCGGGATACTGGCGGGGGTGGAGGTCCTCGCGTTCTTGCGCGGGCCGCTGCGCTACGCCGAACGGCTGGTCGGCCACGATGCGACCCTGCGGGCGCTGGCGCGCTGGAGGGTGTGGCTCTACGACTGCCTCACCCCACGCGTCCCGGCGGCCCTGGCGGGTTGGCGGAGCGGCGACCTGCTGACCCGGGCCATCGACGACGTCGACACGCTCTCTGACCTGTACCTGCGCACGCTGCTGCCCCTGGCCATCGCACTCGGGTCGGCGGTGCTCGGGCTGGTGGTGACGGGGGTGATCCTCCCGGTGGGCGCCGTCGCCCTCGGCGTCCCCCTGGCCATCGCCTGCACCGTGCCCCCCTTCCTGGCCTGGAGGGGGGCCGCGGGCGACGAGGCGGCCGCGCTGGGCGGCGCACTCTCGGCCCAGGTCGTGGACGCCATTCACGGGGCGCCCGACCTGCTCGCCTTCGGCGCGGACGCCGCCGTGCTCGACCGCATCGAGACGCTCAGCGCCCGGGTCGATGCCCTCGATCGGCGGCACGCCCGGGCCAACGCCTCCGCCACGTTGCTCACGCAGGCGTGCCTGGGTGCTGCCCTCGTGGCCGTCCTGGCGGTGGCCGTGAGCGCCGTGCACGCCCACCACCTGAACCCGGTCATGGTGGCCGTCCTACCCCTGGCCGCGCTCGGCACATTCGAACCTATTCCCGGCATCGCCCAGGCGGCCGCCCGCTCCCGGGCGGTCGGTGCGGCGGCACGGAGGCTGCTGGACCTCGAGGCCGTGCCCATCCCGGTGACCGATCCGGTCGATGCCGAGCACCTCCCCGGCGGGGTACCCGACATCTCCTTCTCGCATGCCTCCCTGCGCTACGCGCCCGACCGGCCCCGTGCCCTCGACGATGTCACCTTGGCGGTGGAGCCGGGGGCCTGCATCGCGGTCACCGGTTCGAGCGGCGCCGGCAAGTCGAGCCTCGTCAGCGCGCTCCTTCGGTTCTGGCCCCTCGAAGAAGGGGTGCTCACCGTGGGCAACATCCCCGTACCCCGCCTCTCCCAGTCCGATGTCCGGGGGGTTTGCGCGCTGGTCGACCAGAGAGCCCAGCTCTTCGCCGGAACCGTGCGCTCCAACGTGACACTCGGGCGCCCCGACGCCACGGAGCAAGAGGTGGAAGCCGCCCTCGACGCGGCCCAACTGAGCGGGTGGGTGGCGACACTTCCCTCCCGGCTCGAGACGCCCGTGGGCAACGAGGGAGTCACGGTCTCGGGCGGCGAGCGGCGACGGTTGGCCGTGGCCCGCGCCCTCCTCGCCGGCGGTTCGGTGCTGGTGCTCGACGAGCCCACGGCCGGCCTCGATGCACCGCTGGCCGACCTGCTGATCGGTGACGTGCTGGCGGCGGCGGGAGAGCGCAGCGTGCTCCTCATCACGCACCGGGCCAGCGAGGCCGAACGGTGCGATGCCGTCGTCACGCTCGAAGGCGGACGCGTCGTCTCCTAGTACCGGTCGTCGTCCCCGACGTCCCGGCCGTCGCGCCGCGCCGACGGTGGTACCACCACGCGGGCTGGCGCGGGCTGGCCGCTTGCCCTCCCCGGGGGCGACGACCACACTGGCGGCATGAACCCCAAGGAGTACCAGGCGGAGCTGCAGCGGCTCCAGGTCGAATTGGCGAAGGTCCAGCACTGGGTGCAGACAACGGGCGCGCGCATCGTCGTCCTCTTCGAGGGTCGGGACGCGGCCGGCAAGGGGGGAGCGATCAAGCGCATCACCGAGCGCATGAACCCACGGGTCTGCAAGGTCGTGGCACTGGCGGCACCCAACGAGCAGGAGCGGACCCAGTGGTACTTCCAGCGCTATGTGGCCAACCTCCCGTCGGCGGGCCAGATCGCCCTCTTCGACCGCTCCTGGTACAACCGGGCCGGGGTGGAACGGGTGATGGGGTTCTGCACCGGGGAGGAGCTCCAGGAGTTCCTGCGCTCGTGCCCGGAGTTCGAAAGGATGTTGATCCGGTCGGGCATCCAGCTCGTCAAGTACTGGTTCTCGGTCAGCGACGAGGAGCAGGAGCGGCGGCTCCAGTCGCGCCTGGCCGATCCGACCCGGCGCTGGAAGCTGTCGCCGATGGACCTGGAGGCTCGCCTGCGCTGGGTCGAGTACTCGCAGGCCAAGGACGAGATGTTCACCTACACCGACACCAGGCAGTCACCGTGGTTCGTCGTCCCGTCCGATGACAAGCGGGCGGCCCGCCTCAACTGCATCGCGCACTTGTTGAGCATCATCCCCTACGCCGACCACGATCCGCCGACTCCGGGTGACCTGACGCCCCGGCCCGCGGGCACCGGATACGTACGTCCGCCCATCGAAGACCAGACCTACGTCCCCGCCGTCTTCTCCTGACCCGGGCCCGTTCTCGGGAGCGGTTACGAATGAGGCACCGCGGACGTGGTGCGGTGCGTTCATTCCGCCCGCAACAAGAGCGCCGTGGGGGTGCGGGCGGCGATGCGCCCGGGGAAGGTGGCCACAAGGTTGGCGAAGGTGAGCGCCCCGAGCGCCACGAGCACCACGGTCAGGACCGGCACGGAGGGCTCGGGGACGGCAGAGATCCCCCGGGCGAACAAGGTCCAGAGCCACCGCCCGAGGGCGATGCCGAGCGGCACGCCGAAGATGACCCCGACGGCGGCGGACACCGAGGACTGCCACGCCACCGTCGCCGCCAGCTGCCGCTGGGTGAAGCCGAGAGCCTTGAGCAGCGCGAACTCCCGCCGCCGGCGCCGGACCGAGGCGACCAGGGTGAGCGCCAGCCCTCCCATGGCCCCGGCGGCCAGGATCCCGGCCAGAATCGAAGGAGTCGACCCGACGGCGCGGTAATCGGCGATCTCGGCCGGGCGGAGGACGGACACCACCCCACTGGCCGGAGCCTCCCCACCCGAGGGATGGCTCAAATCTCCGTCGATCCGATTGAGGGAGCGCAGCGCGACCACGGGGCTCACCCCGCGGCGCACGGTGATGAACACCGCGTTCGGGCCCGGTATCGGGCTCCCCTGCTGGTTCAGCGCGGCGGCGGGGAAGAGGGAGGTGGCCAGCACGGCACCCGTACCCATTTGGAGCTCGGGATCCCCGGAGCTGCCGATGGTGGGGAGTGTCGCCGTCCCCACGATGCGCAGCCGGACCCTGGACTTCCCTCCCGTGTCGGCCACCACCGTGTCGCCGATGTGCGTGTGCAGGGCGGCCAGGGTGGCCGGCCCCAGCACCACCTGGCGGTCTGACTCGAGGCCGTGACCCGAGAGGAGCGTCGGTTCGACGGCGGCATCCGGGCGCTCGGCCAGGACGGGTATCGACTGCCCGTCGAGCTCCACGTTCTCGAAGTAGACGCCGCTCCAGTGGCCCACGTCCGGGTCTTCTTGCAGCAGCGCTGTCGTCTGGGCAGCAGGCAGGTCCTCGGCGGCCGAGAAGCCCGCCAGCAGGGCGTAGTTCCAGTTCCACCCGTACAGCTTGGGCTGGGAGACCAAGGAGTTCAGGCTGGCGCCGAAGGTGAAGGACGCGACCACCACGACGACGGCCAACACCGCGCCGAGCACGGCGGAACGCACCGGCGCCGCGTCTCGGCCCGCGCCGGCCCCGAGGGCCGAGCGGATCCCCGTGGACGCCGCCGGGGACAGGCCCGAGGCGGTGGCGGCTCGGGCCAGGCGCGACTCGGGCGCCACACGACCGCGGCGCGCGGACGCGGCGCGGTGCGGCGAGACGCGGTAAGCCATGACCACCGCTGTGGCACCCAGCACCACGACGAGGAGCGCGGCACCGCACCCGAGCACCGTCCAGTCGAAGGCCACGCCCGGATCCGGATAAACAGGCCGTACGGCGCCGATGGGCGCCAGCGGCGACAACCCGACCGCCACCGCCATCGCCAGTACCACCCCGGCGGCCAGGGCGACGAGGATCCCGATGAGCCCGTCGGACGCGGTCATGAGGGGCCCGGCGCCCAGGGCCCGCAGCACCTCGCCGTCCTCCGCGTTGCGCCGCACCAGGCGGGCGATCACCTGGCCGCAGATCAGCAGCGCGGCGAGCGCCGCCACGAGCCCGAACACCCCGAAGGCGATCGATTCGGGACGGATGACCCGCTCCGCCTCCGCCACCATGGCGGCGTCGGTCTGGCCGCCCGCGCTGCCGCCCAGGCTCGTGCTCGGCACGATCTTGTCCACGGCCGCGCCCACCGCCGCCTCGTGCCGGGCGGCGTCGTCGATCTGCAACGCCGCGTAGGTGTAAAACGCGCAGCACGTGGCCAGCCGGCGGGTCAGGGCCGGGGTGATCACGGCGAGCTGGTCGCCCAGCGCGGCGTCGTCGTCCTGCACGACCTGCTGGCTCGCCTCGACGATGCCGACCAACTTCATGTCGACGGAGAAGTGGGGCTTGTCGGTCGGGTAGCCGGCGAATGTCGGCGAACTCGCCTGCTGGTCCGTGTAGAAGCCCAGCGGCAGGGTGGAGCCGATGTGCAGGCCGTACTCCTGGGCCCCGCCGGCCGAGATGACGAACTCGTCCTCGCGCCGGGGATCGGCCAGCCGGCCCCGCAGCAGCGTGACCCGGTCCACCGCGCCGTACTCCCCGTTGAGGCTCCCCTCGAACGCCGGTGGCGCCTCCCCCGGGACCGCGTCCTTGGGGAGCGACCGGAGCACCTGCAGGGTGCCGTCGAAGCCGACGACCACGACCGATCGCCTCACGTAGGGCACCCGGGCGATGGCGCGGTCGACGCGCGCCGAGTACCCGATGTTCGTGCTGGGGGCGAACTCGGTGAAGAACTGCACGTCCGACGGGTTGGTGCTGGCCAAATAGACGGGGAACGAGGACTGCGTCCGCCGGGCGCCGGCCACGGCGCCCATCGAGAGCCCGCCCACCAGGCCCACCAGCAGGACGACGGCCAGGTAACCGGACCAACGGCGGCCGAACGTGATCCGGAATCGCCACCAGGAGAGCCGCAGGACGCTCCCCACCTCAGCGCAGCTCCCCCGTAGCCCCTCCGCCCGTGCCGACCATACGGTTCCGTTGTCGCACATTGGGGCGCCCGGCCACAAGGGGGCTATCTGGCGCGCGCCGGGTAGTGGTAGTCACACCGGTCAGAGACGTCCCCACCGATCGACGGCGACTGTGCTCGAGCCAGGCGAGACGTCCGGCCCCTGAGACCGAATCAGCCGAGGGGCCTCCGCGTCACTCGTCGACCCGCTCCGCCCGGCGACGGATCTCGACCAGCGACGGGGCCGGATAGGTCTCCTTGGCCGGGCGCCATCCCGCCGCCACTTTCTGCTCCCCGATGCCACCCTCGGCCCAGAGGTGGCAGGTGTTGGTGAGCCACCGCACCCCGCCGTCGGCCAGCACCCCACCCTCATCCTCGCCGTTCTCGAGCCGGCGCGCCGCCGAGGCGCTGAGGGCCTGGATCACGACCGGACCGAGGGACCGGGCCAGGAACTCCAGATGGCTGCAGCCGCGTTCACGCCCGAAGCGCTTCTGCACGGCGTTGGTGTAACCACGGGAGATCGACAACCCGACCAGGTCGGAGAACGACCCCTCGATGTTCGGACATTCGGCGTGCGGGAAAGTGTGCATGATGGCCTCGGCATCGACGATCACCAGGTCGGATCGTCGCACCACAATGCCCAACTCCATGCGGTGGACGCTACGGGGCCCGAACTCGCCCGCCGCCCACGGGCGCTGGTCGTGCAGGATGCCGATGACCACGAGATGGCCCTCCCGCTCGAACACCTGCAGGTCGATGGTGCGTCGATGCACCGGAGGCTCCGACGAGTCGGCGGATGGCCGCAGCGCAGCGAGCGTGGGCGAGGAAACAGCCCCGGCGGATTCGGGCCCCGACGATTCAGACATGGCGTGATTGTGACGTGTCATGGCGGTCGGGCGCCACCTCGTTGAATCCGTGGAGAACCGGAACATCGTTGCCCCACCCGATGCGGGTCACCGACGCCGTCTGCAGATGGAGCCGCCAGGAGAGCTCGCTCCCGGCCCCCAGAGCCCAGGCCACAGCCGCCTTTATCGGCGTGACGTGACTCACGACCACCACGTCGCCGGAGGTCGCCCTGGCCCCCGCACCGTCGTCTGCGAAGAGCTCGTCACAGGCGGCGGTGACCCTGGCGTCGACCTCGGCCAGCGTCTCGCCACCGGGCGGGCGGAAGTCGGGGCTGCGGCGCCACTCGCGCCACACGTCGGCCGGGACGTCGCGCAGAGGTTGGCAGTCGTACTCGCCGTAGTCGACCTCGATCCAGCGCGCATCCACCAACGCCGGGATGCCGAAGCCGAGGGCCTCTGCGGTGTCCCGCGCCCGCCGCAGAGGGCTGGTCCGCAGCGAGTGGACCGGCCCATACAAGAGCCGGCGCACCGAGGCGGCCTGTGCCCGTCCCTTCTCGGTCAGCTCCACGTCGGTACGGCCCACGAGCAGGCCCTGCGAGTTGGCCGACGACTCCCCGTGCCTGACCAGGATCAGCATGCCGGCCCTGCCGGTGTCAGGTCGGGACCAGAATGCGCCCGCACTGGTCGCAGGTGACCACGGTGTCGGGGGACATGGCCCGGATGCGGTCGACCTCCACCGGGGACAGCTCCAGATGGCAGCCGCTGCAGCGGTGGCCGACCAGTCGTGCCGCCCCGGTCCCCCTGAGACGGGCCCGCAGCACTTCGTACCGCTCCGACAGTGCGGGCGGGAGCTGCGCCGCCTCGCCGGCCCGCGCCGCCCGTGCGGCCTCCAGCTCACCATCGATCTCGGCCCGGCCCTGCGCCACCTCGGCGCGCAGGATGTTCGCCTTCTCCTCAATCGGCGCCTTCCTGCCCGCCAGCGCGGCCAGTGCCGCATCGATCGGCTCCTGGTCGACCATGGCCACCAGCTCCTCGTCTTCGAGCTCGCTCCGGCGCTGGTTGAGGTGCCGGACCTCCTCGTCCATCGCCTGCAGGTCACGGGTGGAGGAGCCGCGGGCGGCGTACATGCGCTGTTCGATGCCGGTACGGCGTTGGTCGGCCACGGCGATCTGGGCCTCGAGGTCCTTCTGCGTCGCCACCAGGTCACCACGGCGTGCCATGAGGGCCGCTTCCTCCGCCGCCAGCGCACCCAGCTCGACGTCGAGCGCGACCAACCCGACCCGCTCGGCCAGCGCGGCCCGCCGGTGGGTCAGCTGGGTGATCAACGTGTCCAGGTCCTGGACGACCAGCAGCCGGTCCAGCGTGCCGTCACTCATCGGCGATCACCATGTCCAATACCCCCCCGCCCGGTCCCTCACTCGCCGGCACCGGCCACCGACGCGTCCCACTCCGCACGGGCGATCGGCAACGCGGGGGCGAGGGCATCGTCCGCTATGGCCGACGCCTCCCCCCACTCGAACCAGCGCGCTTCGGGACTCTCACCCGGGGGCGGGTGCGGGTCGTCCGCCGATCCGAACAGGACATAGCGCAGGTCGAGGTGGGTATGGCCGAGGGCCGCCTCGTGGACGTCCAGGTGTATCAGACGGGGCCCCCCTCGGGGATGCGCCACGTCGAGCCCGAGCTCTTCGACGGCTTCCCGGAGGGCGGCATCGGGTGGCTCCTCGCCGGGGTCGATGTGCCCCCCGGGCTGCATCCAGCGGGCGAGACGCTTGTGCAGGTGGAGAACCGTTCCCCGCGTGCCCACGACGATCGCCGAGGCCGTGACGTGGGTGGGGTCGGCGTGCTCGTCATAGGGGTCGACGAGGTGGTCCAACTCGGCCAGGAAGCGGGCCTTGGCCTCCGCCTCCCTCCGAGAGGTGGGTCGATGCTCGTCCACGAGAGCCCGGACCTGCACGGACGGCGCGGCCATGCGGCTCACCCTAGGCACAGATGACCCGTGAACACCGTGACGGCATTCCCCCCGATGTGCACCCGGTCGCCGTCGGGGCGCACGTAGAGCACCGCACCGCGGGGCGAGAGCTGGCGCGCCACCATTTCGCGCCGACCGAGGACGGTCGACCAGTAGGGGCCGGCCACGCTCTGCGCCGACCCGGTGGCCGGGTCCTCATCGATCCCCACATTGGGCCCGAAGACCCGCAAAACGTAGTCGGCCCCGGATCCGGGGTCGGCGGCGGCGGTGACGAGCAGCGCCTTGTGGCCGGTGGCCGCGATGGCGGCGAGGTCGGGCCGGTACTGGCGCAGCGCCGCTTCGCTGCACAGGACCACCACGGCGAAGAAGGAGGTGGTGCCGGCACCGAGGACCACGCCCGCATCCCACTCGCCCGCGAGCGCGTCGGGGAGGGGGGCTTCGGCCATGCTGTCGGCCGGGAAGTCGAGCTCGATGAGATCGCCCGCGAAAGCGGCCCGCAGCGCACCGCTCCTCGTATCGAAGGTGACCGGTGCGGCGCCGTCGATGACGCGATGGGCGCGCAGGGCATGGGCCGAGGCGAGGGTGGCGTGCCCGCACAGGGCGATCTCGACCAGGGGGGAGAACCAGCGCAGGTCGAAGGTGTCCGGCGCGGTGGTGGGGGTCACGAACGCTGTCTCGGCGATACCCAACTCGGCGGCGAGGGACTGCATGGTCGCGGCGGGCAGGGGCGCATCGAGCAGGCAGACTCCCGCGGGATTTCCTGCGAACGGCGTGTCCGTGAACGCATCGACCCAGGTGAGAGAGACCGACATGACCGACATGATGCCCTCATGTTAGTGGCGGGCGTCGCGCCGTCGGAGAGCGAGGACGTGGCGTCCGGGCGTCAACCCCACGCGGCGAGTCGGGCCAGGGCCTCTTCCAAGACCTCGGTGCGCTTGCAGAAAGCCCAGCGGACGAGGGTCCGCCCCGCGACCGGATCGCCGGGGTCGTAGAAGACCGAACTGGGGATCGCCACCACACCGCAGCGTTGCGGCAGGGCGCGGCAGAAGTCGTGTGCGTCCATGCCGGGGGCCACCGTCTCGATGTCGGTGGTGGCGAAGTACGTCGCCGCCGGGCGGTGCACCGTGAAGCCGAGCGTGCGCAACCCGTCGCAGAACAGGTCGCGTTTGGCCCGCAATTGCGCGCCGAAGCCGTTGATCACCGCGGGCTCGAAGGCGAGCCCGCGTGCGATGGCCAACTGGAAGGGGGCGCCGGAGGTGTAGGTGAGGAACTGCTTGGCTGCCCTCACCGCAGCCACCAGTGGCGCCGGACCGCTCACCCAGCCCACCTTCCAGCCGGTGAAGGAGAAGGTCTTGCCGCCCGAGGAGATGGAGAGGGTCCGCTCCGCCATACCGGGCAACGTGGCCAGGGGAACGTGGGCGCCGTCGAACACGAGGTGCTCGTAGACCTCGTCGGTCACGGCCAGGATGTCACGGGCGCAGCACAGTTCGGCTATCTGTGCGAGCTCGAGGCGGTCGAACACCTTTCCGGTCGGGTTGTGGGGCGAGTTGAGGAGGAGCATGCGGGTACGGGGGCCGATGGCCGCGGCCAGTTCGTCGGCGTCGAACGCCCAGTCGGGCGCGTGGAGGCGGACCAGGCGCGGGACCGCCCCGGCCATCGACGCGCAGGCGGCGTACGAGTCGTACGACGGTTCGAACATCACCACCTCGTCGCCCGGCTCGCAGAGCGCGAGGAACGACGCGGCGATGGCCTCGGTGGCGCCGGTGGTCACCAGCACCTCGTCCTCGGGGGAGAACTCGAGGCCGTACCAGGACGCCTGGTGCGCCGCCACCGCGGCCCGCAGCTCGGGCACGCCTTGACTCGGCGGGTACTGGTTGCGCCCGGCGGCGATCGCCCCGGTCGCCACCCGAGCCAGCTCGGCCGGACCGTCGGTGTCGGGAAATCCCTGACCGAGGTTGAGGGATCCGGTGGCCAGTGCCAGCTCGGACATTTCCGAGAAGATCGTCGTCGTGAAGGCCCGGAGCCGCTCGGCGAGGACGTTCGTGGCTCGGACCGGCACGCACCCGATGGTACCGGTGGCCTATCGTCTGCCCGAACCGTGCTGACCGTTGCCAACTTCAACATGCATGCCGGGGTGGACGGGTGGGGGCGGCCGTTCGATCCCATCGCCGTGTGCGCGACGTTCGAGGCCGACATCCTCGTGCTCGAAGAGTCCTGGACGAACGATGCCGACGGGCCGGGGTCGGGACAGGCCGAACGGATCGCCGCCGCACTCGGGTACCAGGTGGTGACGTGCTCTCTCGCCAGCGGGCGGTTGGCCCCTCCCCACCCCGACGCGACCGCCAGTTGGCTCCCCCGCCTGGGCTTTCGCGCCGAGATGCGGGCGCTCTACCTCGACAGCGAGCGCCCCCTGCGGGCCCGTGAGCTGGCGTCGGCCCGCTACCAGGGGGCCGAGCCGGGGAGCTGGGGGATCGCGGTCCTCACACGGGGCGACCTGGTGGTGGAGGGTTCGCAGATACTGCATCTCCCCTCGCTCCGGCGGGACCGGGTGCGCCGGGCGGCCATTGTGGTGGACGTGACGGCGGAGGGGGTGCCCCTGTCCATTGTGGGCACCCACATGTCGCACCTGGAGTACGGGTCGCACCGCCATTACGGCACGCTCAACGCGCTGTTGCGCAGCGAAGCGAGACCCGACGCCGTGCTGCTGGGCGACATGAACCTCTGGGGGCCCCCGGTACGGGCCTTCCTGCCCGACTGGCGCCGGGCGGTGAAGGGGCGCACCTGGCCGGCCTGGAACCCCCACAGCCAGATCGACCACATACTGGTCCGCGGCGACGTGGGGGTCGGTGTCGCGTCGGTGCTCCCCGCCGCGGGCTCCGATCATCGCCCGGTGCGCGCCGAACTGATCCTGCGATAATCGCCTCGTGTTCCACACCGACATCCACCTGCTCGCCCTGGTCACTCTCGCCTGCGCGCCCGCCTTCGCCTTCGGGTTCGAGCGCCAACTCCGGGGGTCGCCCGCGGGCAACCGGACCTTTGTCATCGGGGGCACCGCCGCCGCGGTCACCTCGGTGGCCGGGACCCGAGCCGGCCGCACCCTGACTCCAGCCGCCAACTGAAGGAGGACACGAGGTCCATGAGCACCTACCCCTACGCCGACCGGTTCGAGATCCATCGGAACCTGCCGGAGGTGGGCCTGCCCCGCGAGGAGGTCCTGTCCCAGCTGCGCACCATGGCGGTCGAGGAGGACGCGTTCTGGGAGACGGGCAAGTGCTCGGGAACCATGTACTGCGGTGATCACGACCACTATCACTTCATGAACGAGGCGTTCGGCCTCTTCGCCCACGTGAACGTCCTCCAGCGCGACATGTGCCCCAGCGCCACCAAGTTCGAGGCCGAGATCATCTCCATGACCTTGGGGCTGCACCACGGGGAAGCCGCAACGGCCGCGGGAGACGACCCGTGCGGGTTGGTCACCACCGGGGGAACGGGGAGCATCTTGCACGCGATCCTCGCCTATCGCGACCACGCGGCCCAGACCCGGGGCGTCACCCTCCCGAACGTGATCAAGCCCGAGACCGCGCACCCGGCCTTCGACAAGGCCTGCCACCTCTTCGGCGTGGAGTTGCGGCGCGCCCCTGTCGACCCGGTGACGACGCAGGTGGACGTCGACTGGGTCCGGGACAACGTCGACGACCAGACGGTCGCGCTCATCGGCTCGGCCTGCAACTACGGCTACGGCACGGTCGACCCCATCGACGACCTGTCCGACGTCGCCCTCGCGCGCGGCATAGGCCTGCACGTCGACGGCTGTCTGGGCGGCTTCATCCTCCCCTTCGGCCAAGAGCTCGGGTATGACATCCCCGTGTTCGACTACCGGATCCCCGGGGTGACGTCGATCTCGGCCGACACCCACAAGTACGGGTACGCATTCAAGGGCTCGTCGGTGCTCAGCTTCCGCTCCAAGGAACTGCGCAACGCGCAGTACTTCTACCTGACCGACTGGAGCGGGGGAAAGTACACCTCGCCGGGCATGGAGGGCTCACGGTCCGGAGGGCTGATCGCCGCCACCTGGGCCGCCATGGTGCAGCTCGGCCACCAGGGCTACCTGGGCTACGCCGCGGAGATCTTCGAGACGTCGTTTGCCATGCAGGATGCCGTCCGCAGCCACCCGGAGCTGAGAATGATGGGCCACCCCACGTTCCTCTTCTCCTTCACTTCCGACGCGTTCGACGTCTACCACGTGAACGACTTCATGCGGACCCGCGGGTGGCGGTTCAACGGGCAGCAGTACCCCAACGGCCTGCACATGGCCGTCACCCGGCCGCAGACCCAGCCCGATGTGGCCGCGACCTTTGCCGCCGACCTGTCCGATGCCGTGGACTACGCCAAGGAGCACGCCGCGGAGGCGCCGAAATCGGGGGCGATCTACGGCGGGGTGGCCGGTGGCATGACCGACGACGCCGACACGTTCATCCGCGCCGTCATGGCCGACATGCTCGACGCCCAGTCGGTGATACCGGCGACCTGACGGGCGCCGGCGAGGTGACGGCGGCCCCGACTCGGGTTGCTCAGCCGCGCGCGCCGACGACGCGTGGCACGCCGACTTGCGGCGCCACCTCCGCCGTTCCGGCAGCCTCCTTGAAGAGGTAGGGCTCCACCGCGTGAGAGGTCATGGGGCGGGCGAATATGAAACCCTGGCCGTAGGTGCAGTGCTCGCTGCGAAGCCCGTCGAGCTGCGAGCAGGTCTCGATGCCCTCGGCCACGATCGACAGCCCCAGGTTCCGGCCCAGCTCGACGAAGGTGTGCAGGACGGCCGTCGACTCGCGCGAGCCGTCGATGGCCCCGATGAAGGAGCGGTCGATTTTGAGCTCGTCGATGGGGAAGCGGCGCAGGTAGGTCAGCGAGGACTGCCCCGATCCGAAGTCGTCGATGGCGATCTTCACGCCCAGCTCCTTGAGCCGGCACAGGTGCGCCACCGTGG
The DNA here is from genome assembly GCA_049513455.1 of Acidimicrobiales bacterium. Taxonomy (GTDB): domain Bacteria; phylum Actinomycetota; class Acidimicrobiia; order Acidimicrobiales; family RAAP-2; genus Bog-473. The sequence goes on along the minus strand of JBEKWB010000035.1, from coordinate 18,006 downwards.
CCTCGGCGTCGCGCATCAGGACCGACTCGGTCACCTCGAGGGTCAAGGCGTCCGGATCGAGGCGGCTGGCCGCCAGGGCGTCGACCACGTGGCCGACCAACTGGGGCGAGGCGATCTGGCGCATGGAGACGTTGACCGACATCTGGGCGCGGTAGCCCTGGCGGTGCCAGCCGGCCGCCTGGGCACAGGCCTGTTGCAGCACCCACGCGCCGACGCCCAGGATCAGGCCGTTCTCCTCCAGCACGGGGATGAACTCGTCGGGCGAGATGACGCCCCGCGTCGGGTGCCGCCAACGCAACAGCGCTTCGACCCCGCGCACCGCCATGGAGTCAAGCTCGAAGATGGGCTGATAGTGCAAGAAGAACTGGTCATTCGCCAGGGCCGAGTACAAGTTGGACTTGAGGGCCAGGCGGTCGACGGCGGCCGACTGCATCTCGGGCTCGAAGAGCACACAGCAGTCCTTGCCCACCGCCTTGGCCTGGTAGAGGGCCACATCGGCGTCGCGGAGCAACTCTTGCGCCGAGGGGCGGTCGCCCGTGGCGATACCGACGCTGGCGGTCACCGTGATGGGCAGGCCCTCGTAGCCCTCCAGGAAAAAGCGCTCGTGGAGGGCCCCCCGGATACGCTCGGCCACCAAGAGCGGGCCGTCCGCCAGGGAAGCGCCCTCCGTCAGTATCACGAACTCGTCCCCCCCGAGGCGCCCTACGGTGTCGCCCGCGCGCACCATGTGCGTAAGGCGCTCTGCCACGGCGCACAGGAGCTTGTCCCCCGCCTCGTGGCCGAGCGAGTCATTGGTGTCTTTGAAGTTGTCGAGGTCGATGAAGCACAGGGCGACCGCACCCTGCTCGCGCCGGGCCCGCACGAGCATCTGCTCGGCCCGGTCCACCGTCAGCTGCCGGTTGGGCAGCCCGGTGAGCGAATCGTGCAGCGCCTGGTGCGCCAGAAGGGCCTCGAACTCCTTGCGTTCGGTGATGTCGCGCACGTTGGCGACGTAGCCTCCGATAGAAGGCCGATCTCTCTGATCGGTGATCACCGCTTCGACGTTGAGAAAGGTGCCGTCCCTTTTCTCCATGCGGAACTGCTGGAGAAACGACGGGTCCTCACTCGTCCTGGGGACCGATGCGAACCGGCTCCTCACGTATTCGTGGTCATCGGCATGGACGATCTCGGTGGCGCGCCGCCCGACCAGCTCACTCGGCTCGAACCCGAGCAGTTGGGTGACGCCCGGGCTGACGTACGAGAGGCGCCCCTCCCCATCGACCACGATGGTGACATCGGAGGAGTTCTGGATCAACGATCGGAACCGGTCCTCGCTCAGCCGCATCGACGTCTCGGCCGTCTCCTTCTGCTCCATCACCACACCCGCCATACGGATGACGAAGAGAAGGACGACGGCTCCCATCAAGGCGAGGGCATTGGCCCGCGACGTCGAGAGGAATGACGGAGCCCAGTGTTGCCAGATGGCGACCTGACCGACGACGATGCCGACGAGGCTCCAGGAGGCCGTGGTGCGCCAGACCTGCGATCCGCCCACTGCGATGTTCTCGAGAACCAAGAATGCAAAGGCCAGCACCAGGACCGGACCCCAGCCGGTGAGATAGATGACCATCGTCACCGACGCCGCGCTGGCGGCGATCCGGAGGTGGAGGCGCCGAGGGGTCGGGGCGAGGAGAAAGAGGCGGTTGCACACGAGGCTCACCAACGGGATGGCGATGAAGACGGCGAGCCAGAGCCATGTCGACTCCCGCGCCAACACGTTGAATTTCATCAGGAGGAGGATGATCACAAAGGCGATGGGCCCCATGAGATAGGCCAGCGCCGAGACGCTCAGCATCGGCAGGTGCCACGGGCGCGCACGGCCGGCCGCCCCCGGGTCGTGTGTCAGAGCATCGGGCACCACCGGCTGGGCGGGGCCCCAGCCCGGCCCACCCGCGGTGGGGCCTTCCTGGTCCTCCTGTGCTGCTGACGACATGCCCCTGCTCTACCCTCCGACATAGACGCGGCTCCCGGTTCGCTGCCCCCGCTTCGGTGGCGGAACCTCGCGTGCGCCCGGGTGTGCGGCCGCCTGGTGCGGTCCACCCGGGTTTCCCTCTCGAATGGTACGGCGCGGGTGCCCCCCAAACGCCGAATCACCGAAATGTTGTCGAGTTATTGGGCACCCGTTGTCACGGCCCGGTGCCGCGGCGGGCGGCCGCCGCGGCCGCCGCGGCGGAGGGCTTGTTCAGACGCGCCGGCTCACGGTCGGCGGGCGGCCGCCGAGCGGTCCGGCTCGAAGGCGCGATGGCGCGACCACGTGTCGAGCACGATGAGGGTCTTGGTGCCGGTCACCCTGCCGCGCCGGCGAAGTTGCTCGATCACCTGGCCCAGGCGTTCCACGTCGGGCACCTGCAACCAGACGAGGGCATCGGGATCACCGGCCGTCGTGAACACCGCCTGCACCTCGGGAAGCTGGATCGCCGTCTCCTTGATCTCCTTGAGATCGGCCGTGCCCGCGTAGCGGACCTCGGTGAAGGCCTGAATAGGGCGCCCGGCCTTGCGATGGTCGACCACGACCGTGTACCCGGCGATCACCCCGGACCGCTCGAGCCGCTCGATCCGCCGGGTGACGGCCGAGGCGGACAGCGAGACCCGTTCGCCGATATCGGCCATCGTCCGCCGGGCGTTCTGGGACAACAGCTCGATGATCTTGTGATCGGTCTGATCGAGGTCGACGGCGCTCATGGAGCAAGCATAAGTAGTGGGGCGCCTTTCTGCATGTTCCGTGCGCCCAATGCACGTTCCTCCCTGCCTCCATTGCGTGAGAGCAGGAAAAACACGGTACTTTGCACGCCAAGACGACCTCGGGGTGTTGACTGATCAGGTGAGCAGTACGACGGTTCCCCGGGTTTGGACGACAGAGCTGGAGGGCACGTCGGAGCTGGTCCCCGGTACGGGCGCCCCCCTCGGCGAGACGTTGCTGCTGTGCCACGACCGGCCTACCGGGCTCTCGGCCGTCATCGCAGTCGACGACTCCACGCTCGGACCAGGGTTGGGTGGCGTCCGTTGGATGCCCTATCACTCCTTCAATGCCGCCGTCGAAGAGGCATGCCGCCTCTCGCGCGTGATGACGCTGAAGAACGCTCTGGCCGACATCCCTACGGCGGGGCGAAGTCGGTGATCATGCGCCGGGAGGGCGACGGCGGCGAACCCGCGTGGCGCGAAGCCCAGTTGCGGGCCTTCGCCACCTCCGTCAGCCGGCTGGGTGGTTCCTACATTCCCGGTGTCGACATGGGTACCACGGTGGCCGACCTCGCCGTGATCGCCACCGTCGCTCCGTGGGTGAGCTGCAACCACGAAGACCCGTCACCGGCGACCGCCCTCGGGGTGTTCCACGCCATCGCCGCCGCGGTCCGCCATGCGTTGGGCCGCGACCTTACGGGAGTGCGGGTGACCGTGCAGGGGGCCGGGCACGTCGGATCGTCTCTGGCGCGCCTTCTCGCAGAGCGGGGTGCCGTTGTCGGTGTGGCCGATGTGGATGCCCGCCGCGCCGACGCGGTGGCCCGGAGCGTGGGAGGTGTCGTCGTGGCGCCCGAGAAGGCGCACGTGCGCGCAGCTGACGTCTTCGCACCTTGCGCATCGGCGCGTGTCTTGGACCACGACTCGATCGCTGAGCTCCGCTGCCGGCTGGTTGTCGGTGCGGCCAACGATGTCCTGGCCGAACGGTCCTGTGCGGAGACCCTGGCCGAACGGGGCATCGTCTATGTCCCCGATTTCGTGTCCAATGCCGGTGGCGTACTGCAGATCCACGCCGAACGGGCCGGATGGGATGCGGATCGGCTCGACCTCTCACTCGCCGCCATCGGGCGGCGTACCTTCGATCTCCTCGACGAGGCGGCGGCCACCCGCGCCCTGCCCCTCCATGTGGCCGAGCAGTGGGCCTCGGCCCGGCTGGGGCGTAGCGTCACCATTCCTGATTGAGCGAGGAGGACCCGGTGCGGACCGTGAGCATCAGCGACCGCTACGAAGCGACCGAGGGCACGGTCCTCCTCTCGGGCATTGAGGCGTTGGTCCGGCTCGTGTTGACCCAGCGCCGTCTCGACCGCCTGCGGAACCTCTCGACCGCCGCGTTCATCAGCGGGTACGAGGGGTCGCCACTGGGCGGTCTCGACCAGCAGCTGCAGCGCGCGCACGCATTGCTCGTCGAGGCGGACGTCGTCTTCGCCCCCGGCCTCAACGAGGAGCTGGCCGCCACTGCGGTCGCAGGGACACAGCTGACCGGAGAACTGCCGGGGCGGCGCTTCGACGGGGTGGTGGGATTCTGGTTCGGCAAGAATCCCGGGCTCGATCGGGCGGCCGACGCCATCCGCCATGCCAGCGTCTCGGGCACGGCGCCACTCGGCGGGGCCGTTGCCTTGGTGGGCGACGACCCCCTCTCGAAATCCTCGACCCTGCCCAGTTCGTGCGAGCAAATGGCGCGGGCGCTGGGTGTGCCGGTTCTCGCTCCGTCCTCGGTCGGCGACATCATCCCCCTGGGGCTCCATGCCGTGGCGCTCTCGCGCTACGCCGGTCTATGGGGTGCCCTCAAAATAGTGGCCGACATCGCCGACGCCAGTGCCACCGTCGCCATCCCGGCACTGGGGGCCCTGGGCATTCCGCCGCCCGACCAGTCCCGTGTCTGGCATCCGCGCGCCCTGGTCGGACCGGGCGCCCTGGAGGCGGAGGAGAACTTCGTGGACGTGCGCATCCCCCGGGTCCACGAGTACACCGAACTGGCAGGGCTCAACCGCATCACGAGCGAGCCGGTCCGCCCCCGCTGGGCGATTCTGGCCTCGGGCATGTCGTACGCCGCCACGCAGCGCGCCCTGAGCGATATCGGACTCAACGCGCACGACCAGGACGACCTCGGCCTGCGCCTGGTGAAGATCGACCTGCCCTGGCCGCTCAGCCCGTTCGCGCTGCGAGCCATGGTCCACCGGGCGCATGAGGTCCTGGTCATTGAGGACAAGGCACCCGTGGTGGAAGAGCAGCTCAAAGCTGCCCTCTACCGCCAACCCTCCCAACCGCGCATTTACGGGAAGGAGGACAGTGAGGGTCGGGCCCTGATCCCGCGGCACGGAGCGGTGACGAGCGACATTGTGGTGAGGGCGCTGGCGCGCCTGTGGCATGGCGAAGCGCTCCCGCCCCATGTCCGCGCCGCGCTCGACCGCCGCAGCGCCGCTCCCCCGATCCGCATCGACCTGGCTGCGGATGCCCCGGCTCCACGCACCCCGTACTTCTGTTCCGGCTGCCCCCACAACATTTCGACGCGCGCCGACGACGACCAGCTGGTCGGCCTCGGGATCGGCTGCCACATAATGGCGGCCCTCGACGACGAGGGGCGGGGCCACAAGGTGGGCATGACGCAGATGGGCGGCGAGGGTGCCCAGTGGATCGGCATGGCACCGTTCACCGACGACACGCACTACGCGCAAAACATAGGCGACGGCACCTTCTTCCACTCCGGCTCGCTGGCCGTCCGGGCCGCAGTCGCGGCCGGTGTCACCATGACCTACAAGATCCTCTACAACGACGCCGTCGCCATGACGGGGGGACAGACCCCCATCGGGAAGGTGGGCGTCCCCGAGCTCACGCACTGGCTGGCCATGGAGGGCGTGACGAAGGTCATCATCACGACGCCCGACCCCGACGAGCTCGCCCACGCCGACATCCACCCCATCGCGACGGTCATGCACCGGGACGACACGACGAAGGCTCAGCACGAGCTGGCCGCCACGGCGGGGGTGACCGCACTCATCCACCATGACCCCTGCGCCGCCGAGGAACGGCGGCTGCGCAACCGGGGCCAACGCCCGGCGCTCACCGAGTCGGTGTGGATCAACAGCCGGGTCTGCGAGGGGTGCGGCGACTGCGCCGAACAGGCCACGTGCATGTCGCTGGTCCACATCGATACCGAGTTCGGTAAGAAGATGTCGGTCCATCAGGGCAGCTGCAATCTCGACATGAGCTGTGTCAAGGGGGAGTGCCCCTCCTTCGTCATCGCCCGCCATCCTCCCGCGGCCGCCGCCGCGGCGCCCCGGTCGTATGCCGCGCCACCCGGGTCCCTGCCCGACCCCCCACAACGAGCGTGGTCGGGCAGCACGGTCATCCGGATGCCCGGGATCGGGGGGACGGGCGTTGTCACCGCGTCGCGGATCATTCAGATGGCCGCCCACCTCGACGGTCTGCACGCCGCCGGAATCGACCAGACGGGGCTGGCGCAAAAGGGTGGCCCCGTCACCTCCGACGTACGGATCTCGTCGTCGCCGATCGTCGGCGACGTCCACGCCAGCCCGGGAGGAGCCGACCTGCTCCTCGGCTTCGACCTCCTCGGGTCAGCCGGCGACGATGCCCTCTCGGTGGTGTCCCCGGCGCGCACCGTGGCGGTGGTGAACGTCGCCGAGGTGCCGACGGCCACGATGCTGCGGCACCAGGGCGCTTCCTATCCGCTGTCGGCGGGGCTGCGGACCCGCATCGCGCGGGCCACCCGTGCCGATGAGATGGTGTGCCTCGATGCCCAGTCCATCGCCGAGCGATTGACCGGCGACCACCTGGCCGCCAACCTGGTCCTCGTCGGCGCCGCCTTCCAGGCCGGTCTCCTGCCCTTCGGCGCCGACGCGTTGGCTGGTGCGATCCGGCTCAACGGCGTCGATGTGCCCGCCAGCCTGGCGGCCCTCGCCTGGGGGCGCACCGCGGTGGCCACGCCCGAGGCCCTCGCCGAGGCCCTCTCTCCCACGATGGACAAGGTGACACGCCCGGCGCCCGAGGTGCCGGCCGACCTCGAGCCCGACGCCGACTGGCCCGCGGCACTGCGCCAGCTGGTCCGGTCGAGGGTGGCCGAGCTCATCGATTTCCAGAGCACGGGTGTGGCCCGTACCTACCTGAGGCGGGTGGCCGACGTGGCCGGCACGGAGCGGGCGGCGACCGGCGACCGGCAGCTCGTCGTGACCGGGTCGTTCGCCCGCGGGCTCTACGCCCTTACGGCGGTCAAAGACGAGTACGAGGTGGCCCGCCTCCACCTCCTCGACGAGGAGCAGCAGGCCTTCGCGCGCGCCTTCCCGGGGGCCCGGCGCGTCTACATGCTCAAGCCGCCCCTGCTGGCCAGCCTGGGCCTGCAGCGCAAGATCAAGCTGGTCCGCGCGGCACGACCGGCGTTCCGCCTCCTCCGCGCCGGTCGGCGCCTCCGTGGCACTCCGTGGGACCCGTTCGGATGGTCGGCCGAACGGCGCGGCGAGCGGGGGTTCCAAGACGAGTACCTGTCCTGGGTAGCGATCGCCCTCGGGCACCTCACGCCCGCTACCGCCGACGCGGTCCGTGCAGTGGTCGACCTTGCCAACGACGTCCACGGGTATGCGCACGTGCGCCGGGCGAGCATCGCCAGGGTCCGGGCCGAGGCGGCCCGACAACTCGCCGCGCTCACCGGCTCCGACCAACCGTCGATGGCCGGCTCACCGGTCGCCGGCTAACCGAGCCGGTGCACGGACACGGCGTAGCTGCTGTCGGGCGCGAACGGCCGGCGATCCCAGGTCGACCAACGGCTCTCGAGGGTGAGGCCGGCTCGTTCGGCCAGCTCGTCGTGGCGCGCCACCGAAAGGCCATCGGGGCGTAGCGAGTACCCGGCGATGAGGCGGCCCCCCGGGAGGAGCCGCCGGGCCATGTTGGACACGACCGACCCTTCGGTGCCGGGAGCCACGAAGATGAGGACGTTCCCCGCCATCGCCACGACCTCGAACTGCCGATCGAGCGTGAGCGCGGGATCCGCCAGGTCCCCCTCCACCCAAGGGATGCCGGGGGCCTTGCGGCGGGCCACCTCGAGCATGCGGGGGTCCAGGTCGACGCCGGTCACCGCACGGCCACGGCGACTCAGTTCGAGCGCCACCCGCCCGGTGCCGCACCCGGCGTCGAGGACGGAGGCCGGGTGGTAGGAGTCGATAAGGTCCGCCTCCCCGTGCATGTCCACGCCCTGGGCGGCCAGCTCCTCGAACCGGCGGTCGTACGCCTCCCCCCGGGGCGCGTCACCCGCTATCCACCTATTGCCGGGCATCCCTGATTTTGCCGCGCGGGGACCTCGTTCGCCGGGACACCCCGGCTGATCAGCCAACGTTGCCCCGCCGGCCGTTCCATGGGCGACCGGTCAACGCGGCGCCGGGACAGTCCCACGGGGCACCAGAAGCAAAAGGGCCTGCCTGACCAGGGACTCCCGCGTAGGCTACGATTCTCCTATGCCAGTGGGCGTTGTCCCGTCCCACCCGCTCGCCAGTCGGGTCCTCCGCCGGGCCCTCCGTGTGGCCGACGTCGTGGCCACCCCCTATGGGGTCGACCGCTACGTCGAGCTGGTGCGGCCCTCGTGGTCGTCCACCGAGGTACGCGCCAAGGTGATGTTGGTCGCACGCACCACGCCCCGCAGCGTGACGGTGACCCTCCGCCCCAACGGGAACTGGAGGGGCTTCAGCGCCGGCCAGCACACCCAGCTCTCCGTCGAGATCGACGGGGTGCGCCACACCCGCTGCTACTCCATGGCCAACGGCGCTACGGCGGCGGATGGCCTGATCGAACTCTCCGTCACGGCCCACCCGCAAGGGCGCGTCAGCGAGCACCTCCGTCGGTTCGCCGAGAGAGGGCAGACCGTCGGCCTCACCTCGGCTCAGGGGACGTTCACGCTGCCTGAAACGGAACCGGGCCACCTGCTGCTCATCAGTGGAGGGAGCGGCATCACGCCGGTGATGTCGATGCTACGGACACGCTGCGCGCTCGGGTGGGAAAACCCGCTGACGTTTGTGCACTACGCCCTCACCCAAGCCGACATGCTCTACCGCGACGAGTTGGAGGAGCTGGCGCGCACGGCGCCGGGCGTGCGTCTGGTCCGGATCTTCACCGATGAGCCCGGACGGGGCGATCTCGACGGCTTCCTGTCGCTCCAGCAGCTCGACCTCGCCGCGCCGCAGTGGGCCGAGGCGGAAGCCTTCGTCTGCGGCCCGGCGCCTCTCATGGACTCGGCCCGGGACCTCTTCGCGCACCGCGGCCGGGGCGACCATCTCCACACCGAGTCGTTCACCCTGACCGCGTTCGGCGTGGCCGACCCGGTGGACGGCACCGTGCGCTTCGGGGTCAGCGAGATGGGGGTGGCCAGCGACGGCACGCCGTTACTACTCCAGGCCGAGGCGGCTGGTCTCGCTCCCCTCTCGGGATGTCGGATGGGCATCTGCCACACCTGTACTCGCCGGCTGTGCACGGGCACCGTGCGCGATGCCGTCACCGGCAAACTGACCACCGGCCCCGACGCCAACATCCGGATCTGCGTGAGCGTTCCGGTCGGCGACGTCGAGATCGATCTGTAGTCGGACTTCGCGCGAAAAGGACCCTTGATGACCACCGTTGCCGAAGCCCATGGCCTCACCGCCGAACAGCTCGAGGCGCTCGCCCATGAGTTCGAGGACCTCAGGGCCGAGGTCGCGGCCCAGCTCGGAGCCGACGATGTGGCCTACATCCGCCGGCTGATCCGCATACAGCGATGGGCCGAAGTGGGCGGGCGGGCCTCGCTGTTCCTCGGCTTTCTCCCCCCGTTCTGGCTAGCCGGCGCCGCTGCGCTCTCGCTCTCGAAAATCCTCGACAACATGGAGATCGGCCACAACGTCCTGCACGGCCAGTACGACTGGACGAAGGACCCCGCCCTTTCCTCGACCCAGTTCGAATGGGATTCGTCGTGTCCGGCCAAGGGCTGGCAGCATTACCACAACTATCTCCACCACACCTTTACCAACATCACCGAGAAGGACCGGGACCTCGGGTACGGGGTCATCAGGATCAGCGGGGAGTCGGACTGGTCGCCCGCCAACCTCGGCAACCCGCTGTACGCACTCGGGCTGGCCCTTATTTTCGACTGGGGCATCATGTTCCACGATGTGGACCTCGGGCACGTGCGCAAGGGCAAGAAGCCCTGGGCCGAGGCCAAGCTCTCCCTGAAGAACGGGCTGCGCAAGTCAGGCAAGCTCGCCTTCCGCGACTACGTCATGTGGCCTGCACTCACCGGCCCACTGTTCTTGTCCACGCTGGCGGCCGACGCGCTGGCCAACGTGGTGCGCAACATCTGGTCCTTCATCATCATCTTCTGCGGCCACTTCCCGAACGGCGCGCTGGAGTTCACCGAAGAGGAGTGCGAGGGGGAGTCGAAGGGTCACTGGTATTTCCGGCAGATCCTCGGGTCCGCCAACATCAGCGGCAGCCGTCTCTTCCACATCATGTCCGGGAACCTGAGTTTCCAGATTGAGCACCACCTCTTCCCCGACATCCCGGCCCGGCGCTATCAGAAGATCGCACCCCAGGTGCGCGAGATCTGCCAACGCTACGGCATCCCGTACAACACCGGCCGCCTGTCCCGGCAGTTCGGGTCGGTCATCTTCAAGATCTTCCGCTTCGCCCTCCCCGGCCGCTCCGCGCGCGCGATACCCGCGCCGCAGGAGTCGAACCAGCCGAGCGAGCTCGTCGCGGCCTGAGCCTTGGCGGTCCACCGCGGCCGTGCCACCGGGAGTGCCGCGACAGCGCCCACTGCCCGAGAATCGAGACGGTTATGCCCGCGTGGTCGACCGGCGCCACGCCCTCGTCGCCTCCGGTCAGCCCCGTACCAGGGGCTTGTAGCGGAGGCGGTGGGGCTGGTCGGCGTCGATGCCGAGGCGCTTCCTCCGATCGGCCTCATAGTCGGTGAAGTTCCCTTCCCACCACACGACTTCGGAGTCGCCCTCGAACGCCAGCACATGGGTCGACACCCGATCGAGGAACCAGCGGTCGTGGCTGATCACCACCGCGCAACCCGGGAACCCCAACAGCGCGTCCTCCAGGGCACGCAGGGTATCCACGTCGAGGTCGTTTGTCGGCTCGTCGAGTAGGAGGACGTTCCCCCCGCTCTTGAGGACCTTCGCCAGCTGCACCCGATTGCGCTCACCGCCGGAGAGCTGACCCACCTTCTTCTGCTGATCGCTTCCCTTGAAGCCGAAGCTGGCAACATAGGCCCGGCCGTGGAGCTCACGGTTGCCGACGACGATCCGGTCCTGCCCGCCGGTGATCTCGTCGAAGACGGTGGCATCGGCGGCCAGGCTGTCGCGGGATTGATCGACGTAGGCCAGGGCCACCGTGGACCCCACCTCCAGCGAACCGCTGTCGGGCTTGTCCTCGCCCACGATCATCTTGAACAGGGTTGTCTTCCCCGCCCCGTTCGGGCCGATGACCCCGACGATCCCACCGGGGGGGAGCAGGAACGAGAGCCCGTCGATCAGCAGACGGTCGCCGAATCCCTTGACCAGGCCGTCTGCGTCGACCACCCGATCGCCCAGCCGCGGTCCCGGAGGGATGGTGATCTCGACCTTTTCGGCGCGGCGCTCGGACGCCTCCGCCTCTGCCACCAGGTCGCTGTAGGCGGTGATGCGCGCCTTGCCCTTGCTCTGGCGAGCCCGTGGCGACATCCGGATCCATTCGAGCTCCCGCTCCAGCGCGGCCTGACGCGATCGATCGGCCTTCTCCTCGCCGGCCAGGCGGGCCTGCTTCTGCTCCAGCCATGACGAGTAGTTGCCCTGCCAGGGAATGCCCGCCCCCCGGTCCAACTCCAAAATCCAGCCGGCGACGTTGTCGAGGAAGTAGCGGTCGTGGGTGACGGCGACCACCGTGCCGGGATAGTCCTGCAGCGTGCGCTCGAGCCAGGCGACCGACTCGGCATCGAGGTGGTTCGTGGGTTCGTCGAGGAGCAGCAGATCCGGCTTGGAGAGCAGGAGCCGGCACAGGGCCACCCTCCGGCGCTCCCCACCCGAGAGTGTGGTGACATCGGCGTCACCGGGTGGGAGCCGCAATGCGTCCATGGCGATCTCGAATGTCCGCTCGAGATCCCAGGCACCGGCGGCGTCGATCTTCGACTGCAGGTCGGACTGCTCGGCGAGGAGGGCGTCGAAGTCGGCATCCGGCTCCGCGAAGGCCGCACAGACGTCGTTGAAGCGGTCGAGCAGTCCTTTGATCTCCCCCACGCCGTCGGCGACGTTGCCCGCGACGTCCTTGCTGGGATCGAGCTGCGGTTCCTGGGCCAGGTAACCCACGGTGAACCCCGGGGTGAGGCGGGCTTCGCCGGTGAACCCGTCGTCCTGCCCGGCCATGATCTGCAAGAGGGACGACTTCCCGGAACCGTTCGAACCGATGACCCCGATCTTCGCTCCCGGGTAGAACGACAGGTTTATGCCCCGGAGCACCTCCCGATCGGGGGGATAGAACCGCTTGAGATCGCGCATGGTGTAGATGAATTGGGCTGCCATGCCATCCAGTGTGGCGCAGCTGACGGCACCCCCGCGACCGGACCGCACGGACGTCCCCGGTCCCGGATGGGAACAGCGCAGGCAGATCGCCCAATTCGACCCCCGCTCCGTCCCCTACGGAGTGGACGGCGTCGTCGGCGTCGGCGGACTCGTCCAGCCGTTACGTGCGCGCGGCGGGGACCGCCGATCGGCCCGTCCCGACGTCGGACGCATTCCCGACGATCCGAGACCGTCCGGTGAGTGCCTTCGCCAGTGCCGTCCGGGCCAGGAGCTCGGTCAGCACGACGCATGCGGTGAACACGATCACCACCGTGATGAGGCTGAGGATCGGCCAGGGGATGTACGCATTGAGCTGTCGCCAGCCGCACCAGCCCAACGCGGTGATGAAGACCAGCTGGGACAGATAGACGCCGTAGGAGTCGTCGGACCCCATTTTGGTCAGGACGCGCGTCCGGGCGGAGCGCTGGTGACCGACCAACCACACGCCGAAGAGATAGATGCTGGCGATGGCGCCGATATTCCACGGGATGACCACCGGTTGGAAAGGGTCCGAACTCGAGCCGAGCCACGACACGACGTGGTACACGGCGAGGTAGTACCAGCCTTCGGCCACGCCCGCGCCGGCCAGGGTGAGCCCGAGGACGAGCCGGACGTGCGCGCACAGCCACCGGTGCACCTCGTCGAGATGGAAGGCAACCACCATCCCGGCGATGAGATAGAACTGATACGAGGTCACTTCGCGCGTGGCCCAGAAGCCCCGCATCCAGTGCGGGAGCACCCCCCAGTGCATGAGGGAGACGATGAGTACCTGCAGCACGGCGCTGGCCTCCAGGAGAAGGCCGTGATGCCCCACGGTGCGCCGCAGCAGGACGAGAAGGAGGGGGAACACGGCGTAGAACTCGAGAAGGACCACCAGGAAGTAGAGCTGGTAGTACCCCGTGCCCACGAGGTAGGCCAGATGGTCGAGTCTCCACGCCACCGACCCGGTGGTGCCGTGGAGGGTGATGAGGAAGTAGATGAGGGTCCAGCACAGGTACGGAATGCCGACCGAGGTGAAGCGACGGCGCCAGTAGGGGCGGAGCTCGAAGTGCAGTACGTCCCGGAAGCTGTAGGCGATCATGCAGGCCGAAATGAACAGGAAGGCCTCGCGTGTGACGTGCAGGAGTTGCAATGCCGCCCCGACGCTCAGGCCCGTCCCTACCGGTGCGAAGAACAGCAGCGTGTGCGTGGAGACGACACCGAACTGCTTGACCGGGCGCATGGCGTCGACGTGGTCGAGGCGCTTGCGCGTGCCGCTCACGGGAATGGATGGAGCGAGTGGCGACTCCGTGTCCGCGTCCGCGTCTGCGTCCGCGTCCGCGTCCGCGTCCGTGACGGTCATCGACAGTCGAGGTGATAGGCGACCGGGATGTCCCTGTCGCGCAGGACACGTCGTTGCACCTTGCCCGTCGCCCCGGCCGGAAGCGAGCGCACGACGCGGAGGGAGACCGGTCGCTTGCTGCGCACGAGCACTGCACCGAGGTGATCCCGAATCCGCGCCGTCACCTGCGCCGCCACGTCGATGTCGATGTCGGCGTCATCCTCACTACCGCGGAGCACGATGTACGCCACGGGTACCCGCCCCAACTCGTGATCGGGCAAGCCGACCACGCCGACGCCCGCGACATCAGGGTCGGCCAGAATCAGCTCTTCGATCTCACGGGGAAAGACCTTCTCCCCACCCCGGTTGATGACATCGTCAGTTCGGGAGTCCAGATACAGGTACCCGTCCTCGTCGAAATGCCCGAGATCGCCCGTCCGCAGCCAACCTTGCGCGTCGATCCGGTCCTCATGATGATGACCGGCGTACGCCGCGATCACCGAGGGCCCACGGATCTCGACCTCACCGATGGAGGCTCCCCGTGCCGGCGGGCGCTCTGCCGTCGCCGACTCCGCCACGACCACGCGCACCTCGACGCCGACCGGCAGGCCCACCGATCCCGGCCTACGGACGCCGGTGACCGGGTTGGCCGTTATCTGGCTGGCCGCTTCGGTCATGCCGTAGGTCTCGACCACGGGAATGCCGGTGTTCGCCTCGAAGCGGGTCGACGTCGCCACCGGCAACGGAGCTGACGCGGATCGGATGAACCTGATGCGCGACGGAATGACCTCGTCGAGGTCGGGGGTGGCCAGCCGCGAGATGATCGCCGGCACCGCGTTGATCCACGTGATGCGGCGCTCTGCCATCAAGGCCCAGAAGCGGGTGCGGTGGAAACGGTCGTCGAGGACCAGGCACGATCCGGCGACGAGCGACGCCAGGAGGCCGACGACCTCGGCGTTTATGTGGAACAACGGCAACGGGTTGAATCCCCGATCGCTCGGCGTGAGGCGATGGTGGTCCGCCACGCGGCACGCCGTATGGAGGAGACGCCCCTGGTGCAGGGGGATCACCTTGGGCACGCCGGTCGTCCCTGATGACGCCAGCACCGCACCGCCGCAAACCTCCTCATCGCTCCACTCGGATGACGGGGTGCGCGCGCGGTCCATCCATTCGGCCCGGAGCCCGCCGGGCGATGTGGGCGGGTCGGAAAACACGAGGTGAGCCTGCACACGGGCGAGCGCAGCATCCAGGCCCGGCGCGGGAGTGCTCGGGTCGAGCGGCGCCGCCCAGCACCCCGAGGCAATCGTCCCGAGGAATGCGATCGAGAAGTCGATGGGATCAGCGATCACCAGGCCAACCGTGGAGCCGGGGACGACTCCGCTCTGTTCGAGGGTGTCCGCCCATCCTTCCACCGCGCGTTCGAGGTCCCTGAACGTGAGCCCCCGGTCTTCGCGCGCGTGCTCAATGTAGGACTGCGCACCCAGCGCAGAGGATCGGGCCCGGATCAGCTCCGAGAGTTGACCCCCCGCCGTTCGGCGCACAGGGGGGACGGAGAGTTCCGATGCAAGAGCGGCCATCAATACATCATCCGCGGGTCGGCATAGTGCTTGAACTCGATCAGATTGTCCGACGGATCGCGAAGGACGAAGGTCCGGTGCACCTCCACCAACCCTTCGAAACGGGTGCCGAGCTCGCGGAACATCTCGATCTTGCGTTGCACGCAGAGATGATGTACCGACTCGAAGTCCTCGGCTTCACGAAAGGTCACACCGAAGTGCCGCGGGTAGAGGTCGGGGGTCTGGCGGGGCTCGACCGGGGGCTCGCTGAGGTGACACACCAGCTGGTCGCCGAAGAAGTCGAGCGTGATCCGATCTGGGTACCGCCTGGCCAATTTGCACCCGAGCTGACGGACATAGAAGTCCTCGGTATCCTCGAGGTTGTACGCAGGTATCGCCAGATGAAAGGCGTCCCTGGTCTCTCTCATACACCCCCACCTTCGAAACGGGTGAGTGTATCGGCCCGAAGGCCCAGCCGGATGGTCTCGAGCCCCAGCACCGCGGTGGCGGCGACGTTGCCGAGGTTGACGTTTGGCCCGACGCGCTTCACGAAGTAATTCTGCAGCTCTGTCGACGGTGCCTCGAAAAGGAGG
Organism: Acidimicrobiales bacterium; assembly: GCA_049513455.1. Taxonomy (GTDB): domain Bacteria; phylum Actinomycetota; class Acidimicrobiia; order Acidimicrobiales; family RAAP-2; genus Bog-473. The sequence continues at coordinate 2,192 of JBEKWB010000035.1, read as the reverse complement.
ATCTCGTCGTCAAGCCCGCTCGACAACAACTCTTCGATGAGCCCGAAGCGGAGTTCACCGTTGGGACGGCAGATGCCTGAACGGCCACTCTCCCGCGACTCGAGAGTGACGAGAAATGCTCCGGCGTCCAGGTCCTCGTGAATGCATTCGATCCAACGGCTGGGCGGGAGATTCTCCGAACGCTCCGCGTCCTTGAAGCCCACCTCGGATATGACCTGGAATTCGTCCGAGAGCTTCCTGATATACCCGGCCTTCTCGGGATTGGTCAGATCAATCGTCCCATTGGAAACCTCGACGAACTGGCACGAGTTCGTCTCGCAAAGATCCCGGAAGTCGTCGAGCCGATCCTGGAGGACGAACTTCTCGAACAACGTCCCGCCGAAATAGAAGTTCACCCCGACGTTCTGCAGGATCGCAATCTTCTGGGGAAGATCCTTGGTAACCAGCGCGGTGCCCCACCCGAACTTCACGAAATCGAGGAACTCCGCACCGCTCTCAACGACATCTTGAAAATACCGGGTCGGAAGGCCACCGTCGACCACCATGGTGATGCCGGCCGACCTTGGCTTCTCTGTTCTCTCAGGAAGCTGTAGGGCTGTTGAACGCATGTAACCCTCCGTGCTCTCGTGGTTCGCTGTTATTTCCGTGACGGGGTAATGGATGGACAGTGGACACGCTGCCGTTGGCCACGACGTCCCACGGCGTTCCACCCATCGGGACGCCGGCGCAGAACGCGCGCATGGCACGAATGGCTCCCCCATGGCTGACGAGGATGACATCGCCAAGGTGACGCTCGCCCTGCAGCCGCTCGAGAAAGTCGCCCACTCGCTCGTAGACCTCGTCGAGCGACTCCCCTCCGTCGGGTCGGGCAGATGGATCGACCACCTGGTCCCCGCATATTCCGGAGTCCACGGTGTCGAGCGCGCGCAGCGGGAGCCCTTCATAGGACCCGAAGCAGCGCTCCCGCAGCGCAGGATCGGTTGCGACGGGAAGCCCGAGCGCCTTCCCCACGAATGCCGCCGTCTCCCGCGCGCGGGCAAGGTCACTCGAGTAAATTGCCCCAGCCCGGCCCGGCCGAAGCCGCTCTGCCAGCTGCGCGGACTGCCGACGACCCTTGTCGGTCAAGGTGGGTCCGTCCGCCTGTCCTTGGATGAGGCCGAGCACATTCCACGTGCTCTCACCATGGCGCACCATCAAGAGCCTCTTGTCTGTGTCATCGGACTCGTTCACCACTCATAAGAATGGCCAATTTCGCTGAGTCGGGACTGTGAAAGGACCGAGAGTGCCATCAGACTTGTGCCGGCCTTCTCCTCCTGCTGAGAATCACCTGGGACTTGGAGAGGTCGTTCTTGGCGGGACACGACCGTCAGCGACTTTTCAAGGGCTCGACCAGGAAGAACCCTCTACGAAGGGGTGCACGGCGCTGTACGGCCGCCGGAGCGCTCGAAGCTGACAGGATGACGGCGATGGAACTTTTCAAACTCGGCGCGCTGTCGAGCGTCCCGGCGTCGCTCCGTCCGGATCTGCTGGCAGAGCCGACCCACCACACGCTGGCTCGCGCCGGCCTGCTGCAAAAGGTCGGTGTGGTCGAGATCGATCCGTCGCTGTCCGACACCGCCACGACACAGCAGGAGTTCGGGCTGCAACCCGACACCCTCGCCAACTGCGTCGTCGTCGGTGGCAAGCGCGAAGGGGACGAACGCCTCGCCGCATGCGTGGTACTCGCCGACTCCCGCGCCGACATCAACGGAGTCGTCAGACGCCTCCTCGACGTACGCAAGGCGTCGTTCCTCGCGGTGGATCGAGCCGTCGGGTTGACCGGCATGGAGTACGGAGGGATCACGCCCATCGGGCTACCCTCCGAGTGGCCGGTGCTCATCGACCGTCGCGTCACCGAGACTGAGATCGTCGTGCTCGGATCCGGCGTACGTCGCTCCAAAATCCTGGTCCCCGGGAGCCTGCTCGGCCGACTCCCCCACATCGAGATCATCGACGGGCTCGCGGCGTAGGCCGAGCCCGTTCCCGAGCCCCGGGTCGGCCCCTTGCTGCTCAGTGCTCCAGTTGACCGAGACGGTCCAGGAGGAAGGCCCGCTCCACTGCGTTCTCGCTCAGAAGCAGCGCCTCTTCGTACGCCATACGCGCGTCACTGCTCCGTCCCAGCTGTCGGAGGAAATCAGCGCGTGCGGAGGCAA